>NZ_JBEXNC010000012.1:63041-317452 GCF_040610935.1 Lentzea sp. NPDC003310 | reverse complement strand
GGGGGGGGCCGCCGTCGACCGGCCCCTGCCGCCCCCCGGGCGCGCGCCACGGGCCGTCGGGGTGTTTCTCCCACCCCGGCCGTGGGGGGGGGCCCGGCACGGGCGCGGCCCACGCCACCTGCTCACCTCCGCGTCGGCTTGAACAGCGGCTCCGCCGCCGCCACCGACGGCAGGAACGGGTTCGGGTTCGCCGGGCACACCGTCCCGACGGCCGGCAACGTGCCGTTGAGCAGGTACGCGTTCGTGTGGTCGGTCGCGCACTTGCTCACGCCGTACGCCGTGTGACCCCAGCCCGCGTAGGCCAGCAACCGGCTGCCGCCGATCAACCGGTTCGCCGCCTGCGCGCCCCGGAAGTCCGTCACGCCGTCGAAGTAGTTGCCCACCACCAGGACCGGCGCGTTCGTGCGGGTGCGCCACGGGCCGGCGTAGCGGTCGGGGTTCACCGGCCAGTTCGCGCACGCGGCGTTGCTCCACCACCAGAACGGGCCGAACTCCGAACCCGCCTCGGCGTACCGGGCCGTCGCCCGGTAGGCGGCGAAGTCGCGCGGGAACTCGATGTCCGCGCACACGTTGCCGTTGTAGGCGTCGAAACCGTTGGGGTAGTCCGGTTCCGCGGTGGCGGACAGCGTGCCGGAGGACAGGGTGCCGGCGGCCGCGTCCGAGAGCTGGTCGAGGAACGCGGCGGTGTCGGGCCAGTCGCTCGGCGAGTACATCGCGCCGACGGCCGCGCCGATCACCGTGTCGTAGGTGAACGTCTGGCCGCCGAGCTCGATCGGCTTGGCGCGCACCGACTTCAGCAGCGCGTTCCAGCGCTTCTCCGACTGCGGGCCGAAGACGCAGTTCGCCTCGTCGCAGTTGCGCAGGAACTCGCGGAACTCCTCCTTGGTCGCGATCCGGTCCGACTTGATCTGCCGGCCGCTCGACCACAGCTCGGGGTCGAGCACGCCGTCGATCACGAGCGCGCGGATGTTGTTCGGGAACAGGTTCGCGTACGTCGCGCCCAGGAACGACCCGTACGAGAAGCCCAGGTAGCTGATCTTGCGGTCACCGACGGCGCGGCGCAGCAGGTCCATGTCCCGTGCGACGTCGGCGGTGCTCATGTGCCGGGCGATCCGCTGGTCGTCGCGGCACTCCGGGCCGAGCGAGCGGTAGCGGTCGTAGTACGGGCGCTCCTGCTTCGACTGGTACGGGAAGCCGGGCAGGCCCTCGAAGAACTCGTCGAGGGCCTGCCCGCTCGCGAAGCAGTGCAACGGGTCCGACCGGCCGATGCCGCGCGGGTCGAAGCCGACGATGTCGAACCGCCCCTGGAGGTTCGCCGACAGGGTGTTGCCGGCGCCGAGCGCGAAGTCCACGCCCGAACCGCCGGGGCCGCCGGGGTTGAGGAAGAGCGACCCGATCCGGCGGGCGGGGTCGGTCGCGGGCTTGCGCGCGAGCGCGATGGTGGTCTTCGCGCCGCGCGGGTCGTCGTGGTCGAGCGGCACCTTCACCGAGGCGCACTCGAAGCCGGGGTGCTCGGGTCCGCAGGCCGCCCAGTCGATCCGCGGCACACCTCCCGAGCCCGAGGCCTGCACGGCGGGCGTGCCGGTGATCATGAGTGCGGCCGCGGCGGCCAGCACGGTGAGACGCATCAACGGGCTCCCCTCTGGTCCGAAGAAGGGCTCTTCCTATCGGCTCGGCACCGGGGCCGTCGACCGCCGAAAGTCGTGATCGTCCAGTAGAGACGCGGTGGCGGAGAACGGGTTGGGGTTGGCCGGGCACACGGTGCCGGTGGCGGGCAGCGCGCCGGACAGCAGGTAGGCGTGGACGTGGTCGACCGCGCACTGGCTGCGGCGGTACGCGATGTGCCCCCAGCCGGCGTACTCGAGCAGCCTGCTGTTCGGCAACAGCCGCGCGACCGCCTGCGCGCCGCGGAAGTCCGTCGAGCCGTCGTAGCGGGTGCCCACCACCAGCACCGGAGCGGACGTGCGGGCGCGCCACGGGCCGGTGTGGCGGTCCTCGGCGACCGGCCAGCCGGAGCAGGCGCTGGTGCTCCACCACCAGTACGGCCCGAACTCCGAGCCGGCCTCGGCGTAGCGGCCCACGGCGCGGTACGCCTCGAAGGTGCGCGGGAACTCCGTGTCCGCGCACATCACGCCGAGGTTCGCGTCGAAGAAGTTGTCGTACTCCGGATCGGCCCGGCGCGCCGTGGGGACGGACGCGCCCTCGGCCGCGTCGGACAGTTGGTCGAGTACGGTCGCGACGTCCGTCCAGGCCTCCGAGGCGAACCCGGCGAACAGCGCCTGCTCGACCACCCGGTCGTAGGTCCACACCTGTCCGCCGAGCGTGATCGGGCGGGCGCGCACGGACGCCAGCAGCGCCCGCCAGCGCTGCTTCGAGTCCGGCCCGAACGCGCACGCGGCCTCGTCGCACAGGCGGAAGAACTCGTCGAGCACCTCGGCGGTGGCGACGCGGTCCGACGAGATCTGCCGCCCGCTCGACCACAGCACGGGGTCCAGCACACCGTCGATCGCGAGCGCGCGGACCTTGCCGGGGAACAGGTTCGCGTAGGTCGTGCCGAGGTAGGAGCCGTAGGAGTGGCCGAAGTAGGTGAGCGCGCGGTCACCGACCGCGCGCCGCAGCAGGTCGAGGTCGCGCGCCACGTCGGCGGTGCTCATGTGCCGGGCGATCCGCTGGTCGCAGCGGGCCGCGAGGGAGCGGTAGCGGTCGAAGAACGGCCGTTCCTGCGCGCGCTCGTACGGGAACACCGGACCGGCGGCGAGGAACTCCGCGCGCTCGCGGTCGGAGGCGAAGCAGCGCAGCGGTTCCGACCGGCCGACCCCACGCGGGTCGAAGCCCACGACGTCGAACCGGCCCCGCACGCCGGCCGCCATCCTCTCGCCCCACGCCCACACGTAGTCGATCCCCGACGCGCCGGGCCCGCCGGGGTTGAAGAACAGCGATCCGACGCGGTGCGCCCGGTCGGTGGCGGGTCTGCGCGTCACCGCCACCGTCGTGGTCGCGCCGCCGGGGTCGTCGTGGTCGAGCGGCACGGTGAGCGCGCCGCACTCGAACCCCGGCCGCTCGGGGCCGCACGAGGCCCACCGGATCGGCGCCTCCGCCGCCTGGGCGGCCGGTCCGAGCGGGACGACGAGCGACAGCACCGCGCTGAGGACGACGAGTCTCATCCGTCAGTTCATAGCGGCGCGTGCTCCGGTCGTCGATGCTTTTGGCGAACCCCGAGGCTGTCGGCGATCTGGTCGTGGATGGGCGTGCTCATCACGATCGGGCTCGCCGGCGGTGTTTGAGGTGTTGCCGCAGGTGTGTCCTGGTTTTCAGGCATGGGGGGAGCGTAGGGATGGTCATTGACCCTTCAAGGACGCTGATCAAGGAATCACCACACTCGTACCCCAAGAGGTGAATCGGCATCGCCCGATCTATACCCAGCGTGGGGGCCGAACCCTGCTACGGGACCCCCTGTGGGTGCCCCCGATGGAGTTAACTCGAATTGCTCGGCAACGTGGAATCTCACCGGCCGGACGCGGTGTTTGCGTGATCTCGCGACGATGCTGAACGATCGGGGTGGTACCTCGGGCGAACGTGGAGCGTGACGATGGTCAGCGGCAAGCCGGGCATCGCCAAGCGGCAGCTCATCCTCCTCACCGGCCGGGCGCACCCCGAGCTCGCGGAGGCCGTGGCGAAGGACCTGGGCGTCGCCATCACCCCGCAGGCCGCCTACGACTTCGCCAACGGCGAGATCTTCGTCCGCTTCGAGGAGTCGGTGCGCGGCGCGGACGCGTTCGTCATGCAGAGCCACAGCGCGCCCATCAACGACTGGCTGATGGAGCAGCTGCTCATGGTCGACGCGCTGAAGCGGGCCTCGGCCAAGCGCATCACCGCCGTCGTGCCCTCGTACCCGTACGCGCGCCAGGACCGCAAGTACGCGGGCCGCGAACCGGTGTCCGCCCGCCTGGTCGCGGACATGTTCAAGACCGCGGGCGCCGACCGCATCGTCACGGTCGACCTGCACACCGCGCAGGCGCAGGGCTTCTTCGACGGCCCGGTCGACCACCTGCACGCCATGTGGCTGCTCTGCGACCACGTCGCGGGTCGCTACCAGGGCGAGGACCTCACGATCGTCTCCCCGGACGCCGGCCGCACCCGGCTCGCCGAGAAGTGGGCGGACCTGCTCGGCGGCTGCCCGATCGCGTTCATCCACAAGACCCGCGACCCGTTGCGCCCCAACGAGGTCATGGCCAACCGCGTCGTCGGCGACGTCGAGGGCCGCACCTGCGTCGTGGTCGACGACATGATCGACACCGCGATGACGAGCACGTCCGCCGCCCGCCAGCTGCTGGAGCAGGGCGCGAAGGACGTGGTCCTCGTGGCGACGCACGGCGTGCTCTCCGGCGAGGCCTACGACCGGCTGATGGCGAGCAAGGCGCGCGAGGTGATCCTCACCGACACGCTGCCGATCCCGCACGAGAGGCGGTTCCCGGGGCTGACGGTGCTGAGCATCGCGCCGCTGATCGCGCGGGCGATCCAGGAGGTCTTCGAGGACGGCTCGGTGACGAGCCTGTTCGACGGCAACGCGTAGGGAAGCAGGCGCGCCCGTTCCGTGTTGCCATGAGGCATGGGCGACATGCGAGTGGAGCGATCCGCGAAGCGGGTCCGCGCGTACTTCGGTGGCGAGCTGGTCGCGGACACGACCGCGCCGCGCCTGGTCTGGGAGATCCCGCACTACCCGGCCTACTACCTGCCGCGCTCCTCGGTGCGGGCCGAGCTGAGGCCGGCGGGGGAGACGAGGGACGGCGTCCAGGTGCACGACGTCGTGACCCGCGGTGGCACGGCTGCCGCGGCCGCGACGACCTACCCGGACTCCGCACAGCTCGCTGACCTGGTCCGGTTCGACTTCGCGGCCATGGACGAGTGGCTGGAGGAGGACGAGCCGATCTACGTCCACCCGCGCGACCCGTACAAGCGGGTCGACGTGCTGAACAGCTCGCGGCACGTGCGGGTCGCGCTCGGCGGGGTGACGCTCGCGGCGTCGTCCCAGCCGCGGATCCTGTTCGAGACGAGCCTTCCACCGCGCTACTACCTGCCGTTGAGCGACGTCCGGTTCGATCTGCTGACACCGTCGGCGACCGAGACGCAGTGCCCGTACAAGGGGACCTCCTCGTACTGGTCGGTCGAGGTGAACGGCGTGCTGCACGAGGACCTGGTGTGGATCTACCGGTCGCCGCTGCCCGAGAGCCAGAAAATCGCTGGGATGGCGTGCTTCTTCAGTGAGAAGGTCGACCTCTTCGTCGACGGCGAGCTCCAGGAGAAGCCGGAGACCCCCTGGTCGTAGCCACTCCGAGCGAGTCCTACTTCACACACTGCAAACTTGCAGTGACTGCAAAACGATCCTGTACGCTTGCCTCGTGAACCAGCCGGGGGAGAGCCTGCGCGACCGCAAGAAGCGCCAGACGCGGGCCGCGCTCGAACGGGCGACCGTGACCCTGGCCGCCGAACGCGGGTACGACCACGTCACGGTGGAGGAGATCGCCGCCGCGGCCGACGTCTCGGTGCGCACGTTCTTCAACTACTTCGCGAGCAAGGACGAGGCGCTCATCGGCGCGGATCCCGAGATGGCTCCGCGCGCGGCCGAGCGCGTCCTCGCCTTCCCCGCCGACGTGCCGCCGTTCGAGGCGTACCGGCGGACGGTGCTCGCGGAGATCACCGACGAGCTGAACAACGCCCGCGACCTGTGGCTGCTGCGCAAGGACGTGCTGATGCAGCGGCCGGACCTGCTGGTCAGGGCGTTCGCCACCAGCGCGGAGTCCGAGCAGCTGCTGGCTGCGGCGGTGGCGCGGCGGGCGGGACTGCCCGAGTCCCACACGTACCCGCGGCTGATCGTCGCCGCCGGCAGCGCCGCGTTCCGCTGCGCCGTCACGCGGTGGGCGCAGGACGACGGCGTCGCGCTGGGCGATCTCGTCGGCGAGGCGCTGGACATGTTCGGCACCGGCCTGGCTCACGCACCGAGCAACCACTGAGGGGGGATCATGACCACCACCGACGCAGAAGTGACGCCGGTCCACAGCAGACGCGACGTCACGCAGGCCATGTGGGGCCTGATGATGGGCATGTTCGTGTCCATCCTGGCCAGCACGATCGTGTCGAACGCGCTGCCGCGCATCGTCGCCGAGCTCAAGGGCTCGCAGTCGATCTTCGCGTGGATCGTGACGGCCGAACTGCTCGCGATGACCGCGACCGTGCCGCTGTGGGGCAAGCTCGCCGACCTCTACAGCCGCAAGCTGCTGATCCAGGCGTCGCTCAGCCTGTTCGTCGTCGGCTCGCTGATCGCGGGCTTCTCGCAGAACGTCGAGATGCTCATCGTCAGCCGCGTCGTGCAGGGCCTCGGCGCCGGTGGCGTCACGGCGCTCGCGACGATCGTGATGGCCGCGATGATCCCGCCGCGCGAGCTCGGCAAGTACTCCGGCATGTTCGGCGCGGTGTTCGGCGTCGGCACCGTCGCGGGCCCGCTGATCGGCGGTCTCCTGGTCGACACGTCGTGGCTCGGCTGGCGCTGGTGCTTCTTCATCGGCATCCCGTTCACCCTCGCCGCGATCTACATGCTGCAGCGCACCCTGAACCTGCCGGTCGTGCGCAACGAGCAGACGAAGATCGACTACCTGGGCGCGTTCCTGATCGTCTCCGGCGTCTCGACGCTGCTGATCTGGTCCTCGCTCGCCGGGCAGAAGTTCGAGTGGGCCTCCACCTGGACGGCGGGCCTGGTCAGCCTGGGCGTGCTGCTGCTCGTGGCCGCTGTGTTCGTCGAGTCCAAGGCGCACGACCCGATCGTGCCCCTGTCGATCTTCCGCAACCGCACCGTCTCGCTCGCGACCGTCGCCAGCGCCCTGGTCGGCATCGCGATGTTCGGCGGCACGGTGTTCCTGTCGCAGTACTTCCAGCTCTCGCTGGGCAAGACGCCGACCCAGGCCGGTCTGCTGGGCCTGCCGCTGATCTTCGGCCTGCTGGTCTCGTCCACCGTGGCGGGCCAGCTGATCACGAAGTACGGCAAGTGGAAGGCGTTCCTGGTCTCCGGCGGTGTGTTCATGGTCGGCGGCATGCTGCTGCTGTCCACGATCAGCGCCCAGACGTCCGTGGTCATGGTGTCCGTGCACATGTTCCTGCTCGGCGTCGGCGTCGGCATGATGATGCAGAACCTGGTGCTGGCGGCGCAGAACGACGTGCCGGCCAAGGACCTCGGCGCCACCACGTCCACGCTGACGTTCTTCCGCTCGCTCGGCGGCGCGATCGGCGTCTCGGCGCTGGGCGCGGTGCTCGCCAACAAGGTCGCGTCCCTGACGGAGGAGAAGTTCGGCGCGCTGCCCGGCGGCGAGGCGTCCTCGCACACCGTGCCGGACCTCTCGATCCTGCCGCCCGAGATCAAGGCCGTGATCGCCGACATCTACGCGACGGCGACGGCGGAGATCTTCCTGGTGGGCGTGCCGTTCGCGGTGCTCGCGCTGCTCGCGGTGCTGTTCATCAAGGAGAAGCCGCTCAAGGAGACGAGCGGGGACGACCGGCTGGCGGCGGAGATGGCCGCGGGTCACTGAGTCACCCGTCGTCGAGGCCCCCGATCCGCGTGGTCGGTGGCCTCGACGCTTTAGAGCGCAGGGAGCTGGTCGCCGGGGCCGGGGTAGTAGCCGCGCTCCAGGCGGAAGACGTACGCGCGGAGATCGGTCTTCAGATCACCCGCGAGGTAGGCGAGGAAGTCGCGGGCACCCTCGGCGGCCTCGAGTCGCTGCGGTTCGCCGGTGGCGGTCCACTCGCCGAGCAGCGCCGAGACGTGGTCCTCGACCTCGTCTCGTCCGGCCCACCAGGCGCGGACGGCGTCGGGCGTCCACCGCTCGTTGCCGTCGTCCGCGTACCCGTCGAAGGGGTCCTGCGCGGCGGCCACGTGCACGCTCTCGATCTCGGCCTTGGTCCTGGGCTGGCGGTAGATGAACTCGTTGTAGAAGTCGCCGCCGTACAGGACGTGGCGTGGCGCGTGCAGCCTCCCGGTCCAGCAGTTGTCGGTCTGCCCCGTGTAGAACGGGCC
This sequence comes from Lentzea sp. NPDC003310, assembly GCF_040610935.1. Classification (NCBI taxonomy): domain Bacteria; kingdom Bacillati; phylum Actinomycetota; class Actinomycetes; order Pseudonocardiales; family Pseudonocardiaceae; genus Lentzea; species Lentzea sp. NPDC003310. The sequence continues at coordinate 309,390 of NZ_JBEXNC010000012.1, read as the reverse complement.
GGGCACGTTCAGCCAGTGCTTCTCCGCCCACTTGTCGGTCACGCCACCCATGATCCCTGACTTTCGTCAGGGGGCCGGCCTGCCTTTCAGGTCGGGCTCCCCGGCCTCCCGATCCCTAACTTCATCCCCATGATCTCCTGGGGAGCGGCGCTCACGCTGCTGGTGTCCACGTACATGGGGGAGGCGTCCCTGCCGGGCGTCGCCGTCGCGATCACCAAGGGGGACCAGGTGATCGCGACACAGGGCTTCGGCCACGACTCGTCCGGCGCACCCGTCACCGAGCACTCGAAGATGACGATCGCCTCGGTCAGCAAGTCGTTCACGGCGCTGGCGGTGCGGCAGCTCGCGGACGGCGGGAAGATCGACCTCGACCGGCCGGTGTTCGGCTCGCGCGTCACGCCGAGGCAGCTGCTCGCGCACAAGTCCGGGATCAGCGACCGGACGCTGCCGGAGAAGAGCCTGCCACAGCCGGACAACGCCGAGGGGGCCGTCGAACGGGCGCGCGAGGCGTTGCGCGAAGCGGTGCCCGACGACGAGTTCCGCTACACCAACACCAACTACCACCTGCTCGCGCGGCTCGTCGAGGAGGCGTCCGGCGAGAACTTCAACGCCTACCTGGAGAAGCACGTCTTCGAGCCGTTGGGCATGAAGGACACCATCGCGATCGACGTGACGCCGCGCGACCTGCCGGCGGACTACCGCAGGGGGTTCGGCTACGCCTACGGGTTCTCGGTGCCGCTGACCGAGCCCGACCGGTTCGTCACGGGCTCGGACGGGGTGGTCACCACCGCCGCGGACATGGCGAAGTGGCTGGCCGCGCAGCCGCGGCTGCGGCCGCGGGACGGGATGGGCTGGCGGGCGGACGAGCAGGGACGGTTGCGGCACAGCGGGATCTGGTTCACCGGCACGGCCGGGCAGCTGCTCACGGAGTCCGGCTACGGCATCGCGGTGATGTCCAACAGCGGTGTCACGCTCGGCAACGAGGGCACGTACGCGCTGGAGAACGGGATCGCCGACGTCCTCGACGGCCGCGAGGCGCCGGACCCGGAGTCGTACCGGCTGCTCGTCGACCTGGTGCTGGCCGGGCTGACGCTGCTCTCGGTGGGACTGGGCATCCGCGCGGTGCGGCGCCCACGCCGGTTCCCCAAGGCGTGGCAGGTGTTCCGGTTCGTGCCGCTGGGCTTGCTGCTGGCGTTGCCGACGTTGCTGGGGCTGCTCTACGGCGGTGGGCGCGACATCACGTTCTTCCAGTTGGCGCACTACTCGCTGCCGCTTGTGGTGTGGTTGGGCGTGTCGGGTGCGGTGAACGCGGGAGTGGCGGTCGTGAGGTGGGTGCGATGAGGGTCGTGGCGCTCGGGGCCTGCGTGGCCACCGCTTTCGCGCTGTCCTACGTGATGGACCGGAACGTGCCGCCGTGGACGATCGTGGTGTGCGCCGGGTTGTTCGTCGCGGCGTTCCTGCTCGGCCGCCGGATGGCGCCCGGCTGGCCCGCGATCATGTTCGCCGCCGCGGGGTTCATCGGGTTGACCCAGCTGATCGTGGTGGGGCTCGCGGTCGCGCTGCCGTGGTTCCTCGGCCGGGTCGCGGGACAGCAGGCCGCACTGGCCGCCGCCGAGGTCGAGGCCGCCCACCTGCGCGAACGCACCCGGATCGCGCACGAGGTGCACGACACCCTCGGGCACGAGCTCAGCCTGATCGCGCTGCAGGCCGGCGCGCTCGAGATGACTCTGCCACCCGAGCACCGGGAAGCCGCGGCCCAGCTCCGCGTCACCGCCTCCGACGCCACGGAACGGTTGTCGGCGCTGGTGTTCCTGCTGCGTGACGGCGAACCGCCCGCAGTGGCCGACCTGCGCGACCTCGTGGACCGCGCGACCAAGGCCGGCATGCGCGTCGAGTTCACCGTGGACGGAGAGATGCCGTCCACAGTGGAACGGACGGTGCACCGGGTCGTGCAGGAGGCGCTGACGAACGCGGCGAAGCACGCGCCGAGGTCCGCGGTGGAGGTGAAGGTGACGTCGGCCGACGGCAGCACCGTCGTCGAGGTCGTCAACGAGGCGGGGCTGCGCCGGGGTGCGGGCAGCAGGCTCGGCCTGATCGCGTTGCGGGAACGGGTGCGGATCGCGGGCGGTACGCTCCGGGTCGGTCGCGACGACGGCAGGTTCGAGCTGGTCGCGACGCTGCCGCACACGGGGGAGCTGTGATCCGGGTACTGCTCGCCGACGACGAGGCGCTGGTGCGCGCGGGTGTGCGCGCCATCCTCGGCTCCGACCCCGAGATGGAGGTCGTCGCCGAGGCGGCGGACGGACGCGAGGCGGTCGACCTAGCCCTGAAGCACCGGCCCGACGTCGTGCTGATGGACATCCGGATGCCCCGCCTCGACGGGCTGGAGGCCGCGCGCGAACTGGCGCGGCTCGGCTTCGGCGTGGCGATGCTGACGACGTTCAACGACGACGGCTACCTGGAACGGGCGCTCGACGGCGGCGCGCGCGGGTTCCTGCTGAAGTCCGGTGACCCGCGCGAGCTCATCGCGGGCGTGCACGCGCTCGCGTCCGGCGGCGCGTACCTGGCACCGAAGGTGGCGGCCCGGATGATCACGCGGTTCCGCGGTGGCCGGGTCGGGCAGGCACGCGCGCGGGTCGAGTCGCTGACCGCGCGCGAACGGGACGTGCTGGCGCTGCTCGGCGAGGGCCTGTCGAACGCGCAGATCGCCCGGCGCCTCGACCTCGTCGAGGGCACGGTGAAGGGGCACGTGAGCGCGATCCTGAGCCGCCTGGGCGCGGAGAACCGCGTCCAGGCGGCCATCGTGGCCCACGAGGCGGGCCTGAGCTCCTAGGAACCCGTTGCTAGAACGGGAAGTGGCCGTGCTCGCTCGCCACGGTCACCCACCGCGTCGCCGAGAACGCCTCGATGCCCCAGCGGCCGCCGAACCGGCCGTACCCGCTGGACTTCACGCCCCCGAACGGCGCCTGCGGCTCGTCGTCCACCGTCTGGTTGCCGACGTGCACGATGCCGGTGCGGATCCGCCGCGCGAGCGCGAGGCCGCGCTGCGAGTCCTCGGTGAGGATGCCCGCGGTGAGGCCGTGGTCGGTGTCGTTCGCGATGGCCACGGCCTCGTCGTCGCTGTCGACCGGCACGACCACCACGGCCGGTCCGAAGATCTCCTCGTGGAACACGCGCATCTGCGGCGTGACGCCGTCGAGCACGGTCGCGCCGCCGGTGCCGCCCGCCCGCACCCGCGCGCCGTTCGCGACCGCGTCCTCCACCATGGCGGCGACGCGGGCCGCCGCGCGCGGGCTGATCACCGGGCCGATCACCGTGCCGGGGTCGGCGGGGTCGCCGTGCGGCAGGGAGCCGACCTTGGCGGCGAGCTTCGCGGTGAACTCCTCGGCGACCGAGCGGTGCACCAGGATGCGGTCGGTCGACATGCAGATCTGGCCCGCGTTGTGGAACGAGCCGAACGTCGCCGCGTTGACCGCGTGGTCGAGGTCGGCGTCGTCGAGCACCAGCAACGAGTTCTTGCCGCCGAGCTCGAGCACGGCGGGCTTGAGGTGCTGGGCGGCGAGGGTGCCGACGATCCGGCCGACCTCGGTGGAGCCGGTGAAGTTCACGGCGCGCACGCGCGGGTCGGTGATCAGCGCCTCGGCGACGGCGGCGGCGTCCTCCGGCGCGTTCGTCACGACGTTGAGCACGCCCGCGGGCAGCCCGGCCTCGGCCAGCACGTCGGCGATGAGCAGCCCGGCCGCGATCGGCGCGTCCTCGCTCGGCTTGAGCACCACGGTGTTGCCGGCGGCGAGCGGCGCGGCCACGGCCCGCGTGCCGAGGATGACCGGCGCGTTCCACGGCGCGAACGCCGCCACCACGCCGAGCGGCTCCCGCAGCGCGAGCGACAGCTGGCCCGGCACCTCGGTCGTCAGCACCTCGCCGACCGGCTGCGTCACCGCGGCGGCCGCCTCGCGCAGGATGTTGGCCGCGAGCACCACGTTGAAACCGGCCCAGCCGCCGACGCCACCGACCTCGGCGGCCATCAGCGCCACGACCTCGGGTGTCCGCGCCTCCAGGCCGTCGGCCGCGCGCAGCAGGATGCCGCGCCGCGCGGACGGCGACGTCGCCGCCCAGTCCGGGAACGCCCGCTCGGCCGCGTCGACGGCCCGCGTCACGTCCGCGGGCGAGGCCGCCGCGACGACCGCGTGCACCTCGCCGGTGAACGGGTTGAGGTCGTCGGTGGTGCGGCCGTCCAGCGCGGGAACGCTGTCGCCGCCGATGAGGAGCTCACGCTTGTCGGTTGCCACGACCGAGATCTAAGTCGCAGCCCGGCGGATCATCCAAGGCCGGCTTCCGGTGGATGGAAACTGGGCTCCAACATCCGCGCGATGCCGCGGGCCGCGACCTGCAACGCCGCCACCAGCCGGGCGCGCACGGCGCGCAGGTCCGGCACGACGATCCCGAGCGCCGCCACGACGTGCCCCTCCACCTCGACCGGCACCCCGACGCTGCACGCGCCGAGCGTCATCTCCTCGAACGTCTGCGCGTACCCGTCGCGCCGGACCCGGTGCAGCTGGGCGCGCAACCGCGCGGGCTCGGTGATCGTGAACGCCGTGAGCCGCGTCAGCCCGTGCAGCAGCACCTCCTCCTGCACCTCCTTGGGCGCGTGCGCCAGCAACACCTTCCCGACCCCCGTGGCGTGCAACGGCAACCGGCTGCCGGTCGTGCTCACGATCGGCACGGACGCGTGCCCGGACACCCGGTCGAGGTAGAGCACCTCGGTGCCCTCTCGCACGGCCAGGTGCACCACGGCGCGCGTCGCCGCGTGGATGTCGTGCAGGAACGGCTCCGCGACCCGGCTGAGCTCCACCTCGCCCGCCGCCAGCAGCCCGAGCCGCCAGATCCGCCGCCCGATCACGTACTCGCCGGAGTCGAGCCGCCGCACCGCGCCCCACTCGGCGAGCTCCGCGAGCAGCCGGTGCGTGGTGCTGATCGGCAGGCCGCTGCGCCGCGCGATGCCGCTCAGGGTCTGGCGCCGGTGCCGGCCGTCGAACGTGCCGAGCAGCGACAGCAGCTTGGAGGAGACGGTGGCGGCCACGCCGCGATTCTGCCCCGTTCGGGTGAGAACAGCCTGTCCGGCACCCGCCGGTGACACTGGGTGGGTGACGTACCTCGGTGAAGGCTGGGACAGCACCGCCGTGCTGGTGGACGGGCGCTGGGTGCAGCGGCGGCCGCGCCGTCCGGAGATCGGGCCGCAGCTGCTGCGCGAGACCGCGGTCATGCCGTGGCTCGCTCCCCGGCTGCCGCTGCCCGTGCCGGTGCCGGAGGTCGTGTCGCTCGACCCGGTGGTGGTCCGCCACGAGCTGGTGCCGGGACAGGAGATCGAGAACCTGACCGCCGCGCAGGGCCGTCAGCTCGGCGAGTTCCTGCGCGCCCTGCACGCCGCTCCCGTCGCCGAGGCCGCCGCACGGGGCGTTGGCCCGCTGACCCTGCCGGTGGACCGCTTCCGCGCCGAGGTGCGGGTGCCCGGCGCGGAGGAGCTGCTGGCGCGGCTCGACGACCTGCCCGCCGACACGCTCGTGCACGGCGACCTCGGCCCCGAGCACGTGCTCGGCCGCGACGGCGTCCTCACCGGAGTGATCGACTTCGGCGACCTGCACGTCGGCGACGCGGCCATCGACCTCGCGTGGGCACTGCACTCCACCCCGCCCGCGTTCGCCGCCGCGGTCGCCGACACGTACGGGGTCACGCCCGAATTGAGGGAGCGCGCGCTGACCTGGCACCGGCTGGGTCCGTGGCACGAGGTCCTGTACGGCAACGACATCGGCGACCACGAGATGGCGGAGGTTGGTCTGGCCGGAGTAGTGCAGAGGCTGGGAACGCGGGTATCCCACCGCTGACAGCCACTTCGCCGAGGAGGACGAGATGCCCTGGGTTCGCCGCCACCGCCGCAGCGCCCCGTACAGCTTCTTCCGCACGACGACGGTCCGCAGCCACTACCGCAGGCCGGCCGGGTCGACGTGGATCCTGGTCGCGATCGCGCTCGGCGTGATCCTGCTGCTCATCGCGCTGTTCTGAGGGTAGGGTCGGGGGCATGGGACAGTTGGGCGAGTTGTTCCCCGGCCCCAAGGTCCGCCGCGAGGCGACGGACGCGGGCACCGGTGAGGACTACGAGGAGACCGGGCCGCTCGACCTCACGGCGGGCGCGGTCCGCCTGAGGCCGCGGCCGAAGCCCGCTCCTCGACCGGAGAGCACCGACAGCACCGAGTGATCACCGGTACTACCCTGACCCGGTGCTAGCCGGGCTGCTCTTCCTCATCCCCGCCACCTTCTTCGTCATCGGGGTCGTCCGCGACCGCCGGAGGCTCAGCAACGCCGTCTGGCTCGGCATCACGCTCGTGATGCTGCTCCTGCTGCTGGCCGAGGCCGGTCGCGACAACCCGGTGGTGAGCCTGCCGCTGCTGCTCGGGTTCGTGCTCGCGGTGGTGGGCCTGCTGTTGCTCCCGCTCGCCCTGCTCGCCAACGGACTGGTGATGGTCCGCCGCGAGGGCCGTTCGCTGGGCAACCTGTTGTCGTTGCTCGCGGGCCTCGCGCTGCTCGGCGAGATGGTCTACTTCTTCTGGGGCATCGCCCAGCCCAACGACTGGATCCGCGGGTCCGCGATCGGGTTGTTCCTGGTGTCCGCGTACATCGCGTTCCTGTTCGTGAGCCTGCTGCTGTACTCCGTGATCTACGGCCGCACGGGCCGCCGGCACGGGTTCGACGGCATCGTCGTGCTCGGCGCGGGCCTGATCGGCGACCGCGTGCCGAAGCTGCTCGCGAACCGGCTCGACCGCGCGATGCGGCTGTACCGGCGCGACCGCGAGGCGGGCCGCGAGCCCGTGATCGTCGTGTCCGGCGGGCAGGGCGCGGACGAGCAGGTGTCCGAGGCGTACGCGATGCGCCGGTACCTGCTCGAGCGCGACGTGCCCGCCGACGACGTCGTGATGGAGGACCAGGCGACCACGACCGAGGAGAACCTCCGCTACAGCAAGGCTCTGCTCGCCGAGCGGGGCCTCAACGGCCGGGTCGTCGCGGTCACGAACAACTACCACGTGTTCCGCACCGCCGTGCTCTCCCGCAAGCAGGGCCTGCGGTTGCAGGTCATCGGCGCGCCGACGGCGTGGTACTTCGTGCCCAGCGCGTTCCTGCGGGAGTTCGTGGCGCTCCTGGTCCGCAACCCCGTCGTGCACGGCCTGGCGTGCGCCGTGCTGATGGCCGGCGGGCTCGCGCTCACCCAGATCGCCTAGCCCAAGAGGGCTTTCATCTCGGTGATCTCGCGCTGCTGGCCGTCGAGAATGGCCTGGGCGACCTTCTTGGCGTCCGGGTCCTCACCGTCGGCGAGCTCGGTCTTCGCCATCTCGACCGCGCCCTCGTGGTGCTCGATCATCATGGTGAGCCAGAGCCGGTCGAACTCCTGGCCACTCGCCTTCTCCAGCTTCGCCATGTCGTCGCCGCTCATCATCCCGGCCATGTCGTGGCCGGTGTGCTCGGACTTCCCGTCCTCGCCCCACTTCCGGAGCCACTCGTTCATCTGGGCGATCTCGGGGCCCTGCGCCTTTTCGATGCGCTGGGCCAGGTCGCGGACCTTCTCGTCGCTGCTGCGCGACGGCACCAGCTCCGCCATGTCCAGCGCCTGCTCGTGGTGCGGGACCATGCTCTGCGCGAAGGTGACGTCGGCAGCGTTGTGCGCGGGACCGCCGCAGGCGCTCAGGACGAGCACGCCGACGACAGCCCCGATGAGGGACTTCATCACGGTTTTCTTCTTCTCTCTGCGTCTTGTGGACAGTGCCGGGTGGACCCCGGGAACTCAGGTCCGCAGCACGCAGAGAGTCGTGAGGAGCTGTCTTCCGCCCGGTGGCGGACGTTGAGGGGTGCTCGGCGGCGGCTCGTCCGCGAGCGCCACGAGCAGGGGAGGTGCCGTCCGGACCAGGAACCAGCCCAGCACGACCACGGCGGCGGCGACCAGGACCGCGAGGCACAGGTGCAGCAGGTCGTGTTCGTGCGGCTGTTCCTGGTGGTGGGAGACCGCGTGCCCGGCGTGCGGTGTTTCCGCCGCGGCGACGTGGTGCATTCCGACGACGGAGAAGACGAGCGCGCACAGCAGCACCCACTGGGTGAGCCGGCGCCTCGTCATGTGGCACACCCTACGGGGGTATGCCTTGATACGGATACCCCCTAGGGGTATGGTTCGGCTCGATCCGCTCCCGAGGAGGACGACATGGACCACGGTCACCACCAGGCTCCCGTGAGCCTGACCAGGCAGGCGATCTCCGCGACGCTGCACTGCCTCACCGGCTGCGCGATCGGCGAGGTGCTCGGCATGGTCATCGGTACCGCGCTGGGCTGGGGCAACCTCGCCACGATCGCGCTGGCCGTGGCGCTCGCGTTCGTGTTCGGCTACTCGCTCACGATCCGCCCGGTGCTGCGGTCGGGCCTCGCCTTCAAGGCGGCGCTGGGCGTGGCGCTGGCGGCGGACACCGTGTCGATCGCCGTCATGGAGGTCGTCGACAACGCGGTCATGCTGCTCGTGCCCGGCGCGATGGACGCGGGGCTCGCGAACTGGGTGTTCTGGGCCGCGCTCGCGTTCTCGCTGGCCGTCGCGTTCGTGGTGACGGTGCCGGTGAACCGCTGGATGATCGCGCGCGGCAAGGGTCACGCCGTGGTCCACCAGCACCACCACTGAGTCAGGCCCGGCTGAACCGCATCTCCCAGTTCGGCTCCCAGGTCTCGCCGCCGTCGTAGGAGAACTGCTGGCGCCAGACGGGTTCGTCGCCGGTCGTCCAGTCGAACCGGACCTTCACCGCGTGCCCGCCGACCACGTCGTCGCCGAGGAACACCCCGTGCCCGTCGGTGAACCGGCCCTCGAGCGGCGGGTCGAGGTGGCCGGGGGCGCGGGTGGAGGCCCACCAGATGCGCCAGACGTCCTCGGCGGGGTCGTACTGGCGCAGGGTCATGCCCTCCCAGTCGTCCGCGAAGAAGCTGTCGATGATCGCCGCGCCGCCGAGCAGTGGTCTGGCCTCCGCGGTGGCGTCGAACTCGGTCCACTCGGTGCCGCGTCCGACGATGTCGGCGATCTTGCGGTTGGCCACCCGCCACCGCCCGTGGAGGAAGTCGAAGTCGCTGGAACTCATGGCCGTCACGCTAGGGGTCATCACTGACAGGTTGTGTCAGTGATGAAGAAAAATGCAGGTCAACGGTCTGGAACCGGTTGCGGGCCGGATAAAGCTCGCATAACGGGTCAACGTTGTCGGTGATCGAAGCGTTGACCTAAAGGTCTGGACCATTTTACGGTTCCCGGCAGTGGCCGCCGCCCTAGCCAGGAGGTCCTTTCCCTTGCGACTGCTCGCCAGAGTGGTCCCGGTGCTAGCCCTGCTAGCCGGGACCGTGATAGCCGTGACCAACGCACCGACCGCCGCCGCGGCCCACGAGGACTGCCGGCCGGACGGGCTGTACAAGACGCCGGGTGTGGAATCGCCGTACTGCACGGCCTACGACACCGCCGGGCGCGAGAAGATGGGGGACAAGTCCAGACGCGTCATCGGGTACTTCACCAGCTGGCGGACCGGCAAGAACGGTCAGCCGGGGTACCTCGCCAAGGACATCCCCTGGAACAAGGTCACGCACCTGAACTACGCGTTCGCGCACATCGACGCCCAGAACAAGATCTCCGTGGGCGCCGACAACGCGAACAACTCGTCCATCGGCATGGAGTGGCCGGGCGTCGCCGGCGCCGAGATGGACCCGTCGCTGCCCTACAAGGGGCACTTCAACCAGCTCACGAAGCTCAAGAAGGCGAACCCGAACGTCAAGACGCTGATCTCGGTCGGCGGCTGGGCGGAGACCGGCGGCTTCTTCAACGCCGACGGCACGCGCAACGCGTCGGGCGGCTTCTACAAGCTCGGCCAGAACCAGGCCGCGATCGACACGTTCGCCGACAGCACCGTCGAGTTCCTGCGCAAGTACGGCTTCAACGGCGCCGACATCGACTACGAGTACGCGACGTCGAACAACCACGCCGGCAACCCGGACGACTTCTGGATCTCCAACGCCAACCGCGGCACGCTGTGGGCGGGCTACGAGAAGATCATGAAGACGCTGCGCGAGAAGCTCGACCGCGCCGGCGCCGCCGACGGCAAGCACTACCTGCTGACCGCCGCCGTGCCCGCCTCGGGCTGGCTGCTGCGCGGCCAGGAGGCCTACCAGGTCACCCGGTACCTCGACTACGTGAACATCATGAGCTACGACCTGCACGGCTCGTGGAACCAGTTCGTCGGCCCGAACGCGGCGCTCTACGACGACGGCAAGGACGCGGAGCTCGCGGCCGGCGGCGTGTACGGCGCCGGGCAGTACGAGGGCATGGGCTACCTCAACACCGACTGGGCGTACCACTACTTCCGCGGCGCGATGCAGGCCGGGCGCATCAACATCGGCGTGCCGTTCTACTCGCGCGGCTGGCAGGGCGTCACCGGTGGCACGAACGGGTTGTGGGGCAAGGCCCCGCTGCCGAACCAGTCCCAGTGCCCGCCCGGCACCGGGTCGTCGGTCGGCTCCACCACGCCGTGCGGCAACGGCGCGGTCGGCATCGACAACGTCTGGCACGACGTCACGGCCGGCAGCGCCGAGGTGCCGTCGGGCGCCAACCCGTTGTGGCACACCAAGAACCTCGAAGCCAAGATCACGCCGTCGTACCTCTCGCAGTACGGCCTGGACCCGGTCAACGACCCGACCGACCGCCTCACCGGCACGTACACGCCGCACTACGACTCGACGCTGAAGTCGCCGTGGCTGTGGAACAACGACAAGAAGGTGTTCCTCTCCACCGAGACCGAGCAGTCGATCGCGGAGAAGGCCAAGTACGTCAAGGACAAGGGCCTCGGCGGCATCATGATCTGGGAGCTCGCGGGCGACTACGGGTTCAACTCCGCCAAGAACGAGTGGTTCATGGGCGACACGCTGCTGTCGACCATCAACACCGGCCTGAACGGCGCCGCGCCGTACGGCAACCTGAAGGCCTCGACGCAGCAGACGCAGTCGCTGGCCGTGGACGTCGACGTGTACGGCTTCGCGCTGGGCGACAACAACTACCCGATCACGCCGAAGATCAAGTTCACGAACCGGTCGACGGTCACCATCCCCGGTGGCACGAAGATCGCGTTCGACTACGGCACCAGTGCGCCGGGCAGCATGGCCGACCAGTCCGGCTTCGGCCTGAAGGTCGTGTCCAAGGGGCACAGCGGGCCGAACGTCGGAGGCCTGAAGGGCGACTTCCAGAAGGCGGAGCTCACGCTGCCGTCGTGGCAGTCGCTCGCGCCGGGCGCGTCGATCGAGGTGACCGTCAGCTACCAGCTGCCGATCGCCACGCCGTCGAACTTCGTGTTCACCTTCGGCGGCCAGTCGTACGCGATCAGCGCGGACTTCCCGCGGATCGGCGGGGGCACCACCCCGACCTCCACGACGACGTCCACGTCGACCACGACGTCGACCACGACCACCACCACTACGACCACCACGACGACGACCACGACCCCGCAGACCTGCTCGCTGCCCGCCTGGGACCGCGGCAAGGTCTACACCGGCGGCAACGAGGTCTCGCACAAGGGCCGCAAGTGGCGGGCCCAGTGGTGGACGACGGGCGAGGAGCCCGGCACCACCGGTGAGTGGGGCGTCTGGCGCGACCAGGGCGCCTGCTAGGAGTCAGGGATCTGTCAGGCGCGGGGCCTAGGCTGTCGGCTGTGACCGCCCAGGACCCGCGCCTGCAGGAGCTCAAGCTGCTGCGCAAGGTGCGCGACAGGATCGACCGCGAGTACCGGCAACCGCTGGACGTCGCGGCGCTCGCCCGCGGGGTGCACCTGTCCGCTGGCCACCTCTCGCGCGCCTTCCGCGCCGCCTTCGGCGAGTCGCCGTACAGCTACCTCATGACCCGGCGCATCGAGCGGGCGATGACGTTGCTGCGCCGCGGCGACATGTCCGTCACCGAGGTCTGCTTCGAGGTCGGCTGCACCTCGCTCGGCACGTTCAGCACCCGCTTCTCCGAACTCGTCGGCATGTCGCCGAGCCAGTACCGCAAGGTCGCGGCCACCGACGGCCAGGGCATTCCGAACTGCCTGGCGAAGGCCGTGATGAGGCCGATCAGGAATCGAGAAGCGGCGGCCGGTCCGTCCGATTAGGTTGACCGCCATGTCAGTCATCATCGCCGCGGCGTTCCTGCCGGCAGACGACCCGGAGGCCTCGCTCGGCTTCTTCCGCGACGCGCTGGGCTTCGAGGTCCGCCAGGACGTCGGCCAGGGCACCATGCGCTGGATCACCGTGGGCCCGCCCGGTCAGCCCGAGACGGGCATCGTGCTGCACCCGCCCGCCGCCGACCCCGGCGTGAGCGACGAGGAGCGCCGCACCATCGCCGTGCTCATGGCGAAGGGCGTCTACACGGCCCTCTCACTCGCCACCAAGGACCTGCAGGGCACCTTCGACCGCGCCCGGGAGTGGGTCGAGTCCTCGGGTTCCGGCGAGGTGCTGCAGGAGCCGGAGGACCAGCCGTGGGGCGTGCGCGACTGCTCGTTCCGCGACCCGGCCGGCAACCTGGTCCGCATCAACCAGCTCTGACCGTCGTCCCGGGCACGGCAGGGTCGACAGGCCCCGCGTACCGCTCGGCCGCGCGGGCGACGGCCTCCTCCATCGTGAGGAACCGGCCCACGTGCGTGACGACCAGCCGTCCCGCACCGGCCGCGGCCGCCGTCGCCCCCGCGTCCTCGGGCGTGTGGTGGACCGCGTCCTGCGCCCGGACCGCGCTCTCGGCCTCGCACAGCAGCAGGTCGGTGTCCCGCGCCAGTGCTTCCAGGCTCGCGCACGGCGCCGTGTCGCCGGAGTAGGTGAGGGAGCGGCCCTCCGCCTCGATCCGCACCGCGAACGCGGGCAGGCCGTGCTCGACCGCGGCGGTGGTGAGGCGGAGCGACCCGACCTCGGCCTCGTGGCCGTCGTGCAGCTCGGTGACGGCAAAGGCGCGTTCGACCGGGCTGCGCACCGGGCCGTTGGTGAGGAAGCCCGCCAGGCGGTCGGCGATGCCGGGCGGGCCGTACAGCGGCACGGGCGAGCGCTCGACGTCCGCGAAGAGCAGGGCGTAGTAGGCCGTGAGCAGGTCGGCGCTGTGGTCGGCGTGCAGGTGGGAGATCCAGATCGCGTCCAGGTCCTCCAGCCGCGTGTGGCGTTGCAGGGGGCCGAGCGTGCCGGTGCCGGCGTCCATCCACACGCGAGTGTCGCCGTGCGAGACGAGGTAGCCGGAGCACGGGGTGTCCGCGCTCGGGTACGGGGTCGCGCAGCCGAGGACGGTGAGGCCGAGGTCCATCGTCCAACGGTAGGCCACCGCCACCCTCGGGACGGCCACTTCGGCCACGGGCGGCGGGTACCTTGATCGGCGTGGAAGAGCCCGTGTGGAACGAGTGGCGGCGGCCGGGACCGACCGCCGCGCAACGGCGGCGCGACATCGGCATCGCCGTGATCGTCCTGCTGTGCGCGATCGAGGTCACGACGCTGGTCAACAGCATGGGCGCCTACGTCTTCAAGAACCCTCCCGGGCTCCTCGAGCAGCTGCTGTGGATGGTGGCGCTGTCGGTGCCGCTGGTCGTGCGCCGCCGCCACCCGATCCCGGTCATGCTGGTGATCTCCGCGCTGTTCATCGCCGCGCAGGTCAACGAGGCCGCCGACACGCTCGTGCCGTCCGCGATCCTGTTCCTCGCGATCCACACGGTCGGTGCCTGGGAGCAGAACCGGCTCCTCGCGCGCTGGTCGCGCATCGGCGTGATCGCCGCGATGTTCCTGTGGCTGGGGTTCAACCTCGTGCGCGCCCTGCTCGGGCCGAAGGGCGAGTTCGAGGACGCCGCCGGGCCGCTCGACCCGGTGCTCGCGTCCGTCCTCTACGGACTGGAGTTCAACATCTTCTTCTTCCTCTTCGCCTACGTGGTGGGGGAGATGGCGTGGTCCGGCGCGCGGCGGCAGGCGCAGCTCGAGTACCAGGCCGACGAGCTCCGGCGGTCGCAGGAGCAGAACACGAAGGGCGCCATCGCCGCCGAACGCATGCGCATCGCCCGCGACCTGCACGACGTCGTGGCGCACCACGTGTCGGTGATGGGCATCCAGGCCGGCGCCGCACGCCGCGTCCTCGACTCCGATCCCGTCCTGGCCCGGGACGCGCTGCAGACCGTCGAGCAGACCGCCCGCACCGCGATCAGCGAGCTGCGCGGCCTGCTGGGCGTGCTCCGCGCGGACGCCGACACCGACCTGAAGGCCGCGCCGGGGCTCGACGACCTGCCTGAACTGTTCGAGAACGCCCGCGCGACCGGTCTGGACGTCGCGCACAAGGTCTACGGGGACGCACGAGAGGTGCCGTCCGGCGTCGCGTTGTCGGCCTATCGGGTCGTGCAGGAAGCACTGACGAACGTCGTCAAGCACGCCGATGCCCGCCATGTCGACGTGCGGATGCGCTACCTGGACAGCGCGCTGGAACTGGAGATCACCGACGACGGCCGCGGCCGTTCGACGTCCACGAGCCCAGGGTTCGGCCTCGTCGGCATGCGCGAACGCCTTGCCGTGCACGGAGGTTCGCTCGAAGCAGGTCCACGGCGTGGTGCGGGCTATCTGGTCCGTGCGTCGCTGCCGACCGCGTTGGAGGAGAAGGCGTGAGTTTGCGAGTCGTGCTGGCCGACGACCAGGACCTGGTCAGAGCCGGCTTCCGGGTCATCCTCGGCACCGAGCCCGGCATCGAGGTGGTCGGCGAGGCGGGCGACGGTGCCCAGGCCGTGGAACTGGTGGCCGAGCTGCGCCCGGACGTCGTCCTGATGGACGTCCAGATGCCGCGCATGGACGGCCTCGAAGCCACCCGGCACATCCTGTCGGCGGGCCACGGCACCCGCGTCGTCATCCTGACCACGTTCGACCGCGAGGACTACCTCTTCGAGGCGCTGCAGGCGGGGGCCAGCGGCTTCCTGCTCAAGAACGCCTCCCCGGAAGACCTCGTGGAGTCCGTGCGTGTCGTCGCACGCGGAGACGCGTTGCTCTCGCCCGAGGTCACGCGCCGTGTGATCGCTCGCTTCAGCACGGCCGCGAGGGAACGCACGAGGCCGCCAGAGCTCACGGACCGTGAGTTCGAAGTGCTCGTCGAACTGGCCAAGGGCGCGTCGAACGCGGAGATCGCCGCAACGCTGTTCCTGGGGGAGACCACGGTGAAGACGCACGTCTCCCGCGTGCTCACCAAGCTCAACCTCCGCGACCGCACGCACGCCGTGGTGTTCGCCTACGAGAGAGGCATCGTCACGCCAGGCGGTTAGCGCCTACGCAATCTGACGTACGGGAGATCAGAACGTGAGCGGATGATGCACCCGCCCGTGGTGACGAGAGTAGGACGCGACACCACGGGAGAAGGAGTGCATCGCGATGACCAGCACCCGCAAGCTCAGCGGCCGCGCCCGCAAGGCCGTCCTGCTCGTGCACGTCCTGTCGGCGGCGGCCTGGCTCGGCATCGACCTCGCGCTCGGCATCCTCGTCGTGGTCGCGCTGTCCACTGAGGACACCGCCACCGCGGGCATCGCGATCCAGGCGGTGGACCTGTTCGCGATCTGGCCGATGTTCGGCGCCAGCGTCGTCTGCCTGGTCTCCGGCGCCGTGCTCGGCCTGGGCAGCAAGTACGGGCTGGTGCGGTACTGGTGGGTCGCGACCAAGCTGGTCCTGAACGTCGGCATGTCGCTGCTGATCGCGTTCGCGCTGCGGCCCGGAGTGACGGAGGCGGCGCGGATCGGTGAGCGGATGCTCGCGGGCGACCCGGACGCGGTGATCCCGTCCGGCATCCTGCACCCGGTCGTGGTCGCGCCGACGCTCTTGCTGTTCGCCTACGTGCTGTCGGTGTTCAAGCCGTGGGGCCGGATCCGCAAGCAGGTGGAACCGGCCCGGCGCCGCGACCTGGTCGGCGCTCGCTAGAAGTCCACCCTCATCACGAACCGCCGCTTGGTCGGGTGCGTGACCTGCGCGAACCCGGCCTCCTCGAACACCTGCCGTGCGCCGACGTGCAGCTCGCCCCACGTGATCGTGTTCGCGGGATCGGCGACCATCGGGTACGCCTCGACCGCACGGGCCCCGTGCGACCGGGCGTGCTCGACGGTCGCGGCCGCCAGCTCGTACGTGAGGCCCTTGCGGCGGAACCCCTTGCGCACCACGAAACACGTCACGGCCCACACGCCGTCGTCGTCCTTGTCCTCGGCGCGGCCCTTCCAGGGAACGGGCATCCCGAGCAGCTTCGCGTAGTTCACGCGCGGCTCGACCGCCACCCACCCGGCGGGTTCGCCGTCCACGTAGGCCACCAGCCCGCTCCCGGACGCGGACTGCGACTCGTGCGCCTCGACCCGTTCGTCCACCGTGGAGTCGCGCCAGATCCAGCCCTTCACCTTGTAGCGCTGGCAGTGGCACTTCGAGGGCTCGGAGCTGTCGAAGATCGCCTCGACGTCCTCCCACGGCACCTCGTCCGACGGCACGATCCGGATCACGAGACCCCTCCGAACAACGGCAAGAGCTCCTCCACGTTCAGGAACGTCGTGCTGCCTGTCACCAGCCCGTCCCGCACGTCGAGGAACACCAGGCCGAACGGCCGGTCCATCCCCGGCCGCATCTGCCAGTACGCTGGGGACCCGTTGGCGCGCACCGGCTCCAGCCACGCGCCGGCGCACGAGGCCTGCGGATCGTGCAACGCCAGGGAGATCGCCGGGCGTCCGCGCAGCCACCAGCTGAACGGCGGCATCGACATCGTCGCGTCCTCGTGCAGCAACGACACCAGCGTCCGCACGTCGTGCCGCTCGAACGCCTCGCAGTACCGGCTCAGCAACGACCGCTGCTCCGCGTCGACGGGGTCGAGCGGGTCACCGGGGTCGACGACCCGCAGCGTCGCCCGCGCCCGTTGCAACGCGCTGTTCGCCGCCGCCACCGAGATGTCGAGCAGCGCGGCCACCTCGGACGCCTGCCACGCCAGCACGTCCCGCAGGATCAGCACCGCTCGTTGCCGCGGCGGCAGGTGCTGCAACGCGGCCACGAACGCGAGTCGCACGGTCTCGCGGCGGATCGCCTGGTCCTCGGGCAGCACCAGTGCGTCCGGCACGGGCTGCACGAAGGCGTTCTCCAGCAGGGGAGCGCCGATCTCACCGCCGGACGGTCCCAGGTCGACCGAGAGCGCGCGCCGCTGGGCGCTGCGCTGCATGTCGACGCAGATGTTCGTGGCGATCCGGTAGAGCCACGTCCGCACCGACGCCCGTGCGGAGTCATAGCTGTCGTACGCCTTCCACGCGCGCACGAGCGTCTCCTGCACGGCGTCCTCGGCCTCGAAACCGGAGCCGAGCATGCGGTAGCAGTAGCCGGTCAACTCGACCCGGAACGGCTCCAGCGCGTCGATCACGGGACCGACCCTACGCGGACCGATGAGTTTCCGACGGCCGATCCGTACATCCGGACATGACCGAAGAAATCCGTGCCGCGGTGGCGGCCGAACGGCGTGACCAGGCAGAACTCCTCAGCGGCCTCACCGGCGACCAGTGGGACGCGCCGAGCCTGTGCGCGGGCTGGACCGTGAAGCACGTCCTCGCCCACACGACCCTGCCGTACCGCTCGTCGATGAGGCGCGTCCTGTGGGAGATGGCCAAGTCGGGCGGCCGCTTCAACCACGCGTCCGACCGCATGGCCCGAAAGGACGCCCGGCTGCCCGCGAGCGACCTGCTCGGCGCGCTGAAGAACAACATCGACCACCCGTGGACGCCACCGGGCGGCGGTCCGGCCGGCGCGCTGTCGCACGACGTCATCCACGGCCTCGACATGACCGTCGGGCTCGGCCTCGACCGCGTCGTCCCGCACGACCGGTTGCGGATCGTCCTGGGCGAACTGTCCCCGAAGCACGTCAAGTACTTCGGCTCCGACCTCGACGGCAAGCGGCTGGAGGCCACCGACATGGACTGGTCGTTCGGCGAGGGCCGGCCGGTGCGCGGGCTCGCCCAGGACCTGTTGCTGCTGGTCTGCGGCCGGACGCTGCCACCGGGCAGGGTCAGCTGACCTCTTCGCGCACCCGCTCCGTCGCCTCGATCGTCGAGGCGAGGAACCGGGCGACGACCTGGCGTTCCTCGGCGCTCATCGAGCCCCACGCGGCCGCGTAGCCGCGCGCGAGGGGCTGGAAGAACGTCGCCGCGAGCTCCGTCGCCGTGTCGAGCACCCGCAGCTCGACGCGGCGGCGGTCGCCGGGGTCGCGGTCGCGCTCGACGTGCCCGGCCCTCTCCAGCCGGTCGAGGACGGACGTCGTCGCGGACGCGCTGAGGTTCAGCGCCTTCGCCAGCGTGCCGGGTGTCATGGGAGCCGTCATGATGAGGTTCAGCGCTGTCATGTCCGTGGGATGCAACTCGTGGGCGGCGCTGAAGATCTCGAGGAATCGGTTCGACTCCATGACGAGTGTGCGCAGCATCATGCTCAGGTCGTAGTCGGTTGCATCGCTCACGATCACAGCTTACTGTTTCGACCATCGAAACGTTCGACGATCGAAGGAAAAGCTGATGCGAGTCCTAGCCGGGGTCCTGCTCGTCGTCTGGCTGGCCCTGGGTGGCTTCACCGGGCCGTACGCGGGCAAGCTCTCGGAGGTGGCGGAGAACGACAACAGCGCGTTCCTCCCGAACTCCGCCGAGTCCACCCAGGTCGCCGAACTGCAGAAGAAGTTCCAGCAGGAGAACGCGATCCCGGCGATCGTCGTGGTCGAACGCCCCGGCGGACTGACCCCGGAGGACACGAAGTACCTCGCCGACGAGGTCCAGGGCTTCAAGGCGTCGCCTGTCATCCCCGCGCAGGACGGGAAGGCCGCGCAGGCCATCGTGCTGCTCGACCCGGCGAAGGACGTCAAGGACGCGGTCTTCGAGCTCCGCGACGGCACGCGCGGCGCTCCGGAGGGCCTGACGGTGCTGGTCACGGGCCCGGCCGCGCAGGTCGCGGACCTCGTCGAGGCGTTCGGCGGGATCGACGGGCTGCTGCTCGTCGTCGCGGGCGCGGTGGTCGCGCTGATCCTCCTCGTGGTGTACCGCAGTCCGCTGCTGCCGGTCGTCGTGCTGGTGTCGGCGGTGTTCGCGCTCGGCCTCGCGAGCTTCGTCGTCTACCTGCTCGCGAAGAACGACGTCCTCGCGCTGAACGGGCAGAGCCAGGGCATCCTGTCGATCCTCGTCGTCGGCGCCGCGACCGACTACGCGTTGCTGCTGGTGTCGAGGTTCCGCGAGGAGCTCCGCGACACCGAGGACAAGCTCGCGGCCGTGAAGACGGCCTGGCGCGGGACGATCGAACCGATCGCGGCATCGGCCGGCACGGTCATCCTCGGCCTGCTGTGCCTGCTGTTCAGCGACCTCGACTCGAACAAGGGCCTCGGCCCGGTCGCCGCCATCGGCATCGCCGCCGCCCTGATCACCACGATGACGTTCCTGCCCGCGGTCCTCGCGCTGCTCGGCCGCGGCGCCTTCTGGCCGTTCGCGCCGAAGTTCGGCTCCCCGCACCCCGAGACGAGCGGTCTCTGGGGCCGCGTCGCGAACCTGGTGCGCCGCAAGCCCCGCGCGCTCTGGATCGGCACCACGCTCGTGCTGCTCGTCGGAGCCGCGTTCCTGCCACAGCTCAAGGCGTCCGGCACCGCGCAGTCCGACGTGTTCCTCACCCCGGTCGAGTCCGTCGCGGGCCAGGAGGTGCTGTCGCGGCACTTCCCCGGCGGCACCGGGTCGCCGACCGTGATCATCGCGAACGAGGGCGCCACCGCCGAGGTCGTGCAGAAGGCCAAGGTGGACGGTGTCGCGGACGTGCGGCCGTCCGGCACCGCCGACGGGCTCGTGCGCATCGAGGCCACGCTGAAGGACGCGCCGGACTCCGACGCGGCGGTGGCGACGGTCGAGCGCCTGCGCGCGGCGGTCGACGGGATCGACGGCACCAAGGTCGGCGGCCCCACAGCGACGTTGCTCGACACCAGGAACACGTCCGAGCACGACCGGACGCTGATCATCCCGATCGTGCTGCTGGTGATCTTCCTGATCCTGACGGTGCTGCTGCGGTCGCTGCTCGCGCCGTTGCTGCTGATCGCGACCGTCGTGCTGTCGTTCGCGGCCACGATGGGCGTCTCGGCGCTGGTGTTCAACCACGTCTTCGACTTCCCGGGTTCCGACCCGGTGGTGCCGTTGTTCGGGTTCGTGTTCCTGGTCGCGCTGGGCATCGACTACAACATCTTCCTGATGACCCGCGTCCGCGAGGAGACCCAGCGGCTCGGCACGGTCGAGGGGACGTTGCGCGGCCTCAGCCTGACCGGTGGCGTGATCACGTCGGCGGGTGTGGTGCTGGCGGCGACGTTCGCAGCGCTGGCGGTGCTGCCGATCCTGTTCCTCACCCAGATCGCGTTCATCGTCGCGTTCGGCGTCCTGCTGGACACGCTGCTGGTGCGGTCGTTGCTCGTGCCCGCGCTGTCGGTGGACATCGGCGGGCGAATCTGGTGGCCGTCGAAGCTGCGGTGAGCCAGGATTCCGGCATGACCTCCACGGCCCGTCAGCTCAACCGCGCCACCCTCGACCGGCAGATGCTGCTGCGCCGGGAAGAGGTGGGGTCGCTGACGGCCGTGGAGCGGGTCGTGGCGATCCAGGCGCAGGAGCCGGCGTCGCCGTACATCGCGCTGTGGAACCGGGTCGAGGGCTTCGACCCGGCCGAGCTGGACGAGGCGTTCGCGAGCGGGGCGGTCCGCAAGGCGTCGCTGATGCGGATCACCCTGCACGCCGTGACGGCGGCCGACCACGAGGTGTTCCACCACGCGATGCTGCCCGCGCTGAGGGCGTCGCGCCTGTACGACAAGCGGTTCAAGTCCATGGACCTCACGGTCGAGCAGGCCGACGCGCTGCTCCCGCACCTGCTGGAGTTCGCCGCGACACCCCGGCAGAAGGCGGAGATCGAGGAACTGCTGCACGCGCACGTCGGCGACGTCGGCGAGCCCGGCGTCTGGTGGGCGCTGCGGACCTACGGCGGGCTCGTGCACGCGCCGACGGGCGGGCCGTGGTCGTTCGGGCTGCGACCGTCCTACCAGTCCGTCGCGACGGAACCGCGCGAACGCCTCGCCGCCGTCGCCGAGATGCTCCGCCGCTACCTCACCGGGTTCGGCCCGGCGACCGTGCTCGACATGAACCAGTTCAGCATGCTGCCGCGCACCACGATCCGCGAGGCGCTGGCGCTGCTCGACGTCGTCGAGGACGGCGGCTACTACGACGTTCCCGATCGGACGGTCCCGGACGAGGACACCCCCGCGCCGCCCCGGCTGATGGCCATGTGGGACAGCACGTTGCTCGCCTACGCCGACCGCAGCCGCGTCATTCCGGACGAATACCGCAAGCTGGTCATCCGCAACAACGGTGACACCCTGCCGACCGTGCTCGTCGACGGGTACGTGGCCGGGGTGTGGCGCCCGACCGAGGACGGCGGCGTCGAGGTGACCGCCTTCCACGCCTTTGACGAGGGGCAATGGGCCGGGTTGGCCGAGGAGGCGGCGGCGCTGCGCAAGCTCCTGGGAGACCGCGAACCGCAGGTGTACAAGCGTTACGCACGGTGGTGGAGCGGCCTTCCGGCTCACGACGTTCGTACTGTGTGAAAACGTCGGAGCGCGGCCGTCCCGGCAGCTCGGGCCACGAGCGCTTCCGGTTCGTGCTGCAGCAGGCCGAGCGCTACCAGAGCAACGGCCTACCGCGCCGGCAAGTGACCCGACGGGAGGGCCTGCGCCGACAGCAAGAGGAAGCGCAGGCCCTCCCGTGACGCGTCGTCCGTCGCGGTGTAGGCGACGAGCAGCTGGTCCGGGTGGGTGTCCACGGTGAACTGCTGCACGTCGAGCACGAGCTCGCCCGCCACGGGGTGCCGGTAGGTCTTCACCAACTGGCGCGGGCCGCGCACCTCGTGCGTGGCCCACCAGTGCCGGAAGTCCCGGTCCTTCACGCTGAGCTCGCCGACCAGCGAGCTCAGCGCCGTGTCGTGGGGCGTGCGCCCGGCCTCCATCCGCAGCACCGCCACGCACTCCTTCGCCGAGCGTTCCCAGTCGCCGTAGAGGGCGCGGAACGACGGGTCGAGGAACGTCAGGCGGATCAGGTTGCGGTCCGCTGTGGACAGAGCCGCGAAGTCCGTCAGCAGGGCGGCCGCGCCCTTGTTCCACGCCAGCACGTCCATGCGGCGGTGCAGCACCATCGCCGGGATGTCCGGCATGCCGTCCAGCAGCTGCTGCAGCCGCGCCGCGACCTCGGGGGTGGCGGGCCGCCGGTCCGGGGCTACGTCCGCGACCCGGAACAGGTAGTCGCGTTCGTCCGGGGCGAGCCGCAGCGCGTCGGCCAGCGCGTCGAGGACGGTGCGCGAGACCCGTTGCGTGCGGCCCTGTTCGAGCCGGACGACGTAGTCGACGCTGACGTGGGCGAGCTGGGCCAGTTCCTCGCGGCGCAGGCCCGGCACCCGGCGCTGCCGCCCGTCGTCGGGGAAGCCCGCGCGCGCCGGGTCCACGGCGGAGCGGCGGGTGCGGAGGAAGTCGCCCAGTTCGGTCATGCCTCCAGTGTCCGCGTCCGCGGCGGCGCGTGCCTGGTACTGGTCTGCATAGGCTGAGTCCTCCCTGGCTGCGAGGACCTCCCCGGGACGACCGTGGTGGACATGGACAACGTGACCTTCCTCAGCAACGGACTCGAGATCGCCGGCCACCTCCACCGGCCGCTGGGCGCCCCGCGCGGCGCGATCGTCGTCGGCCACCCCGGCACGGCGGTGAAGGAGCAGACGGCGGGGGAGTACGCGCGGCGGCTCGCCGAGCAGGGCTTCGTGACGCTCGCCTTCGACGCCGCGTACCAGGGTGAGAGCGCGGGCCTGCCGCGCGGCCTGGAAGACCCTGCCCAACGGGTCGAGGACATCCGCGCCGCCGTGACGTTCCTCGGCGAGGAGCGCGTGGGCGTGCTCGGGATTTGCGCCTCGGGTGGCTACGGCCTCGCCGCCACCGGCTCCGACCCGCGGATCAAGGCGTTCGCGGCCGTGAGCCTCGCCGACATCTCCCGCCAGTTCCGCTTCGGCGCGGACGGCACCCAGGACCCCGCTGTGCTGCAAGGACTGCTGGCGCACGACCTGGACGGCTCGTTCCCGCTGTTCCCGGCGGACGAGGAGCAGGCCCGCGCCGGTGGGCCGCACGTCTTCGAGGGCTGGGAGTACTACCGCACCCCGCGCGGCGAGCACCCGAGGTCGGCGCAGACGCTCACCTGGAACAGCGTCGGCCGCATCGCCGCGTTCGACGCGTTCCGCACGGCGGGCCTGGTCGCGGACCGGCCGGTGCTGTTCGTGGCGGGCCGGGAGGCGGTGACGTCGTGGATGAGCGTCGAGGCGTTCCAGAACCTGAACGGCCCCAAGGAGTTCCACTGGGTCGAGGGCGCGACGCACGTCGACCTCTACGACCGGTACGTGCCGCAGGTGACGGACCGGGTGGCGGAGTTCTTCGCCGCGAATCTCTAGATCGCGGCGGCCACCGCCCGCGCGTGGTCGAGTTCCCGTTGGTAGCGCCCGGGGTTGTGTGCGGCGAGGGCCTCGAACATCGGCAGCGCCTCGGCGATCGCGGCCTCGGCCTCGGCGCGTTCGGAGCGCAGCGTGCGGATCACGGCGTGGTCGGTGAGCGCGTCGGCCAGCAGGTAGCCGTGCTCGTACGGGTCCTCCGCGTGCAGCGCCCGGTAGTGGGCGACCGACCACAGCGACGGTTCCAGCGCGGCGTCCAGTGCGCCCGCGTGGGCGGAGGCGAGCGCGAAGGTGTTGCGAGACATGGCTTTGCCGCTCTCGGTCGAGTACAGCTCGATGCTCCGCGCCGCCGCTGCCGCCGCCTCGGCGTACGCGCGGCGGGAGATCAGGAGGCTCGCGCGGTTGTTCAACGCCCGCGCGAGTTCCCTGCGGCCGAGGTCGCGGTCCTCGTGCTTGCTCGCGAGGGCGACGGCCTCGTCGTTCGCGGCGAGCGACTCGTCGAGCGCCCCGACGTCGTGCAGCCTGCTGCCGAGACTGACGAGCGAGAGGGCGAGCCGCACCTCCGCCCTCAGGACCTGGGGACGGCGTTCCGCCTCGGCGAGCATCGCCCGGTAGCGGCCGACCGCCTCGCGCGCGGCCTCGACCGCCTCCTCCCGCAGTCCGAGGTCGAGCATGCGGTTGCTGTGGTTGTGGACCCCGCCCGCGAGGTCGTCGAGCGACTGCCGGTCGCCCTCCTCGTCCGCGTGCTTGCGGAGCACGGCCAGCGCCTCGTCCGCGGACACGCGGGCCTCCGCCAGTCTGCCCAGCCGGAGCTGCAGGAAGAAGAGCTCTTCGAACGAGTCGTGGCAGTTGATGTTGCGGCCGATGCGGTCGCGATCGCGCCAGAACACCGCGCTCAGGGCCATGAACTCGGCCGCCTGCTCGTAGTCGCCGATCCTCGCGAGCCGGCGGGCGTACTCCTTCCACGCGTGCGCGAGCTGGTAGCCCTCCGGCTCGTACGGCACCGGCCCCTGGCCGTCGAGTTCGGCGACGGCCAGCCGCGCGTTCTCGGCGGCTTCCTCGTGCCGGCCGAGCCTGCCGAGCAGGTTGGTGACCCAGTACCGGGCCGTGTTGGCGATCCCGGTGTTCGACTCACCCCGCACGGCGAGGCTCAGCGCCAGCGGCAGCTCCTCCTGCGTGACCGCCAGCGCCTCCTCGTACCGCTCCTGCCGCATGAGGTTGTCGCGCAACGAGGTCAGCACCACTCGCAGCTGCTCCGGCCCGCCGAACTCCCGCCGGAACTCCAGCACCTCGTGGTGGGTCCGCAGGGCGAAGTCGTCCCACCCGGCCTCCTCGAAGTACTGGGCCAGCTCCACCAGGTGGTCGGCGAGCGCGTCCGGCGCCGGCCACCGCTCGCGGGGCGTGCCGCGCAGCTCCTCGACCTTCGGCCACACGTGGCCCAGCATCTTCAGCGGGTCCGGGTAGCCGCTCCTGGCAGGCCGGTGCCACGTCTCACCACGGGTCACGGGGGTGATCACCCGTGAGTGGATATCACGCGGGCTGTGCTCCCGGAGCCGCCTTCACCACATCCGCCTCCGCCGCGACGGCCGCGAGCCGCTGCGCCATCGTGCCGCCCTCCGGCGTTCCCGCGGGCGAGGGCACCTTGCCCAGCAGGTACCCGGCGTGGCTCACGCCGAGCAGCACCAGGAACGCGTCGGAGAACGCGGGCAACCCGGCGATGCCCGCGGGGTTGTCCACCGCCTTGAGCGCCGACACCGCCTGCGCGACGTAGAGCAGCACGAGCAGCACGGTGATGACGAAGTTCTGGAACTTCGCGAGGTCGATCGACTTGCCCGCCGACGCCCCCTCCTCGACGGTCAGCATCTCCCAGAACCGCCCGCCCTCGGCGCCGAGCGGGTACGCCGCCACCGACTCGGGCCTGGTCGTGCTCTTCGCGACCTTGACCGCCACCGCCACCACCCCGGAGCCGACCGAGATGCCGAGCAGCCACAGCACCTGGTCCGGGATCTGGAAGCCGGCCACGTCCACCTGCCCCGCCGCGAACCGGCCGAACGCCATGCCGCTGATGAGCGACAGCAGCACGACCGTCCACAGCATCACCTGCACCCGCGAGAGGCTGTAGCGGCCGCGCGCGTCCCGCAGCACGTTCTGCGTGCCGAGACGGCTGGGGACCACCACCGCGAGCAGCACGATGACGGCAGCGGACACGATCCAAGCCCAGAACGTGGTCGCCATGGGGACCTCCTCGTTACGCCGTTCGGACGCTGTGGCCGATACGTCGTCCGAAGGCGACCAGGCGTTATCACGCTAGGTAACGATTTGGGGGTCGGTGCCCGTTGTGGTCGATCACCAGCGAGGCCCGCGCGGCCGGATCGCACGACCTCAGGTACAGCCGCTGCCCCTCGACGTACCGGCGGTTGCGGGGGTCGCCCGGATCGGGCGGGCTGCCGTCGCGCCCGGCCATCCGCGCCACCGACACCGCGAAGTCCACGTCCAGGAACACCGAGAAGTCCCAGTGCGCCACGACCTCGTCGCGGTGCAGGAAGATCCCGTCCACGAGCAGCAGCGCGTCCGGCGACGCGACCTCGGCCGGCGGGTCGGCGTACGCGTCGGTCTCCAGGTCGTGGCTCGCCCGGCGGAACGGCTCCCCGGCCGCGAACGGCGCGAGCAGGTGCCCGACGAACCGCCCGTAGTCGAAGCTGTCCAGGAAGAAGCCCTCGGGCGAGGTCCTCCCGCGCCGCCACCGGATCGCGCTCGGGTGGTGGAAGTCGTCGACGGACGCCCGCACGACCTCGCGGCCGTCCGCGCGCAGCACCCCGGCCAGCGCGTCGCAGAACGTCGTCTTGCCCGCGCCGTCCACCCCGTCGACCGCGACGAGGCCCCGCGGCGGCAGCAGGTCGGCGACCTCGTTGATCTCCACGGCACCGACCATCTCACACGGCGTGACCGCGACGGGCCCTTTCGGATGAGACCCAGGTCTCCCCGGCCTCAAGAACGCGTAAAAGCCGGGCCCGCACCCGTAAGGACGTTGTCAGGCACCCCCTGATCAGGGATTTCGTGATGCACGCTTCCGGGCGTCATCAAGAAGACCAAGTCGTTGAAGGGAGCGGCGTCATGGCCGACCTGGCCTACGCGTTGCTGCTGATCGGGAGTTTCGTCGTGCTGGGACTGACGGTGCGCGGACTGGAGAAGTTGTGAGCACGGGACTCGTCGCGAACGCCGTCGCCGGCGTCCTCGCCCTCGGGCTGATCGTCTACCTGTTCGTCGCGCTCGTCAGGCCGGAGAAGTTCTGATGTCACCTCTCGTGGCCGGCCTGATCCAGGTCGGCATCCTCTTCGCGGCCCTCGCGGCCGTGTACCGGCCCCTCGGCGACTACATGGCCCGCGTGTTCACCGCCAAGGGCCACTTAAAAGCCGAACGCGTCGTCTACCGCTTCGCGCGGATCAACCCCGACGCCGAGCAGAAGTGGAGCACCTACGCGTACGGCGTGCTGGGCTTCTCCTTCGTCGGCATCGTGTTCCTGTACGTGGTCCAACGCCTGCAGTCGTTGCTGCCGTTCGACTTCGGCCGCGGCGACATCGGTCCCGGCATGGCGTTCAACACGGCGATCAGCTTCGTGGCCAACACGAACTGGCAGTCGTACGTGCCGGAGGCGGTCATGGGCCACGCGGTCCAGCTGATCGGCCTCACGGTGCAGAACTTCGTGTCGGCGGCGGTCGGCCTGGCCGTGGCGATCGCGCTCGTGCGCGGGTTCGTGCGCCACCAGACGGATCGGCTCGGCAACTTCTGGGTCGACCTCGTCCGCGGCACCGTGCGGATCCTGCTGCCGATCGCGTTCCTGGGCGCCGTCGTGCTGGTCGCGCTGGGCGTCACGATGTCGCTCAAGTCCGGTGTGGACGTCGACGGCCAGACCGTGGCCAACGCGCCTGTCGCCTCCCAGGAGGCCATCAAGGAGCTCGGCACCAACGGTGGCGGCATCCTCAACGCGAACTCCGCCCACCCGTTCGAGAACCCGAACGAGTGGACGAACCTGATCGAGATCTTCCTGATCCTCGTCGTCCCGGTCGCGCTCACCCGCACGTTCGGACAGCTCGTCGGCAACCGCAAGCAGGGGTACGTCCTGCTGGGCGTCATGGGCTTCCTCTGGTCGGCGATGCTCGCGGTCATCTGGGCCGCCGAGGCGAACGGCGTCAGGCCGTTGGAGGGCAAGGAACTCCGCTTCGGCATCCCCGGCAGCGCGATCTTCGCCGACGCCACCACCGGCACGTCCACCGGCGCGGTCAACTCGCTGCACGACAGCTACACCGGGCTCGGCGGCGGCGCGGCATTGCTCAACATGCTCTTCGGCGAGATGACGCCGGGCGGCGTCGGCACCGGCCTCTACAGCATCCTCGTGATGGCGATCATCGCGATGTTCCTGGCGGGGCTGATGGTCGGCCGCACGCCCGAGTACCTCGGCAAGAAGCTGGGGCGCAAGGAGGTCACGGCCGCCGCGGTCTCCATCCTCGCCATGCCCACCGTGCTGCTGGTCGGCGCCGGCATCGCCGCGGTCCTGCCGAGCACCCAGGCGGCGCTCAACAACCCGGGCGAGCACGGCCTGTCCGAGATCCTCTACGCCTACGCGTCGGCGTCGAACAACAACGGCAGCGCCTTCGCGGGCATCACGGTGACCAGCGACTGGTTCCAGTCGTCGCTCGGCCTGTGCATGCTCTTCGGCCGGTTCGTGCCGATCGTCGCGGTGCTGGCGCTGGCCGGATCCCTGGCGGCGCAGCGGAAGGTGCCGGTCACGGCGGGCACGCTGCCCACCACCGGACCGCTCTTCGCGACGCTGCTGACCGGTTCGATCGTGCTGGTCGCCGCGCTGACGTTCGTCCCCGCTCTCGCTCTCGGTCCCATCGCGGAGGCCCTGCTGTGACCACCACCCTCCAGAAACCGGCCGTGGTGGGGGAGAAGGCCGCCAAGCCCGGCCTCGCCGCCGCGCTCCCCGAAGCGTTGCGCAAGCTCCACCCGCGCCACCAGCTGCGCAGCCCCGTCATGTTCGTCGTCTGGGTGGGCTCGCTGCTCGTCACCGCCTTCGCCGTGACCGAGCCCAGTGTGTTCACCATCGCCGTCGCGGCCTGGCTGTGGTTCACCGTGCTGTTCGCGAACCTCGCCGAGGCCGTCGCGGAGGGACGCGGCAAGGCGCAGGCGGACTCGTTGCGCCAGACCAAGAAGGACGCCGTCGCCCGCCTGGTCAACGGCAGCGTCGTGCCCGGCACCGAGCTCAAGATCGGGGACCTGGTCGTCGTGGAGGCGGGCGAGGTGATCCCCGGCGACGGCGACGTGGTCGAGGGCATCGCGACCGTGGACGAGTCGGCCATCACCGGCGAGTCCGCGCCCGTCATCCGCGAGTCCGGCGGCGACCGGTGCGCGGTCACGGGCGGCACGACCGTGCTGTCCGACCGGATCGTCGTGCGGATCACGACGAAGCCCGGTGAGTCCTTCGTGGACCGGATGATCGCGCTCGTCGAGGGCGCCGAGCGGCAGAAGACGCCGAACGAGATCGCGCTGACGATCCTGCTCTCGACGCTGACGATCATCTTCCTGCTGGCCGTCGTGGCGCTGCAGCCGTTCGCGATCTACTCGGGCGGCGAGCAGTCCGTGGTCGTGCTGACCGCGTTGCTGGTCTGCCTGATCCCAACGACGATCGGGGCGCTGCTGTCCGCGATCGGCATCGCGGGCATGGACCGGCTGGTGCAGCGCAACGTGCTCGCCACCTCGGGCAAGGCCGTGGAGGCCGCGGGCGACATCGACACGTTGCTGCTCGACAAGACCGGCACGATCACCTGGGGCAACCGCCGCGCCACCGAGTTCATCCCGGTCGGCCCGGCCTCGGAGCAGGAGCTCGCTGTCGTGGCCAGGCTTGCGAGCCTGGCCGATGAGACTCCCGAAGGCCGCAGTATCCTTGAGTTCTGCGGTGAGAAGTATGGTCTCGCACCGCAGGTGAGCACCGATGAACTTGTCGGTGAGGTTCGCAACGTGCCGTTCACGGCGCAGACCCGCATGTCGGGCATCGACCTCGGCGAGCGGGTGATCCGCAAGGGCGCCGCGTCCGCGTTCGACCTGAGCGACACGGCTCGGGAGGTCGTGGACGAGATCAGCGCGCAGGGCGGCACCCCGCTCGTCGTCGCCGAGAACGGCCGCGTGCTCGGCATCATCCGCCTCTCCGACGTGGTGAAGCCCGGCATGAAGGAGCGCTTCGCCGAGCTGCGCGCGATGGGCATCCGCACGGTCATGGTCACCGGCGACAACCCGTTGACCGCCAAGGCCATCGCGGAGCAGGCAGGCGTCGACGACTTCCTCGCCGAGGCCAAGCCCGAGGACAAGATGGCCCTGATCCGCCGGGAGCAGGAGGGCGGCCGGCTCGTCGCGATGACCGGTGACGGCACAAACGACGCGCCCGCGCTGGCCCAGGCGGACGTCGGCGTCGCGATGAACACCGGCACGTCGGCCGCGAAGGAGGCCGGCAACATGGTCGACCTCGACTCGGACCCGACGAAGCTCATCGAGATCGTGGAGATCGGCAAGCAGCTGCTGATCACCCGCGGCGCGCTGACGACGTTCTCCGTGGCGAACGACCTGGCGAAGTACTTCGCGATCCTGCCCGCCATGTTCGCGGCGATCTACCCGGCGCTCGACAAGCTCAACATCATGCGCCTGGCGACGCCTCAGTCCGCGATCCTGTCGGCGGTGATCTTCAACGCGGTGGTCATCGTCGCGCTGATCCCGCTGGCGCTCAAGGGTGTCCGGTACCGGCCGTCCAGCGCGTCCGCGCTGCTGCGGCGCAACCTGCTGATCTACGGCCTGGGCGGCGTCGTGACGCCGTTCGCCGGGATCTGGCTGATCGACCTGCTCGTTCGACTCGTCCCCGGGATCGGCTGATGACCAACTTCCTCAAGCAGTCGTGGGCGGGCCTGCGCGTCCTGCTCGCCCTCACGGTGCTCCTCGGCGTGCTCTACCCGCTGTCGGTGTGGGCGGTGTCGCGGCTGCCCGGCTTGCACGCCAACGCCGAGGCGGTGGACACGACGCTCGTCGCCGTCCCGCGCGAGGGCGATCGGTACTTCGTGCCGCGTCCGTCCGCCGCGACGCTGCCCGCGTCCGGCGGGTCGAACAAGAGCGAGATCAACGAGGACTACACAAAGGTCGTCGCGGAGCGCAGGACCGTTGTGGCGCAACGCGAGGGTGTGTCCGAGAGCGAGGTGCCGCAGGACGCGGTGACGGCGTCGGCCTCGGGTCTCGACCCGCACATCAGCCCGGAGTACGCCGCGTTGCAGGTGCCCCGCGTGGCACGCGCGTCTGGGCTGCCGGTGGAGGAGGTCCGGGAGCTGGTCGTGTCCGCCACCTCGGGCACCTTCACCACCACCGTCAACGTGACAGCGCTGAACCGTGCCATCGACAGCGCCTCCCGGAACAATGGGCGTTGACGGTCGCCGGGGTGAGCTGAGGATCTACCTCGGCGCCGCTCCCGGCGTCGGCAAGACCTTCGCCATGCTCGGCGAGGCTCACCGGCGCCGGGAGCGCGGCACGGAGGTGGTCGTCGGGCTCGTGGAGACCCACGGCCGCGACAAGACCGCCTCGCTGCTCCGCGACCTGGAGGTGGTGCCGCGCAGGGTGGTGCGGCACCGCGACCTCGAAGTGTCCGAAATGGACGTGGACGCGATCCTGGCCCGCCGGCCGGAGGTCGCGGTCGTCGACGAGCTCGCGCACACCAACGCGCCGGGCTCGCGCAACGAGAAGCGGTGGCAGGATGTCGAGGAGCTGCTCGACGCGGGCATCGACGTCCTGTCCACGGTGAACGTGCAGCACCTGGAGTCGCTGAACGACGTCGTCGAGCGGATCACCGGCGCGCGGCAGCGGGAGACCGTGCCGGACGAGGTGGTCCGCCGTGCCGAGCAGGTCGAGCTGGTCGACATCACCCCCGAGGCGTTGCGGCGCCGGCTCGCGCACGGCAACGTCTACCCGGCGCACCGGATCGACGCCGCGCTCGGCAACTACTTCCGGCTCGGCAACCTGACCGCGTTGCGGGAGCTGGCGCTGCTGTGGGTGGCCGACCAGGTCGACGTCGCGTTGCAGCGCTACCGCAGCGAGAAGGACATCACCGACACCTGGGAGACCAGGGAACGCGTCGTCGTCTCGATCACCGGCGGACCGGAGAGCGAGACGCTGATCCGCCGCGCCCGCCGCATCGCGACGCGGGCGGGCGCGGAGCTCCTGGTGGTGCACGTGCTGCGCGGCGACGGCCTGTCCGGCGTCGCGCCCGAGCACATCGCCCGGTCCCGCGTCCTGGCCGAGGACGTCGGCGCGACGTTCCACTCCGTGGTCGGCGACGACGTGCCGACGGCGTTGCTGGAGTTCGCCCGCGGGGTGAACGCGACGCAGCTCGTGCTCGGCACCTCGCGCCGGTCGCGGGTGGCGCGGGCGTTCGACGAGGGCATCGGCGCGGCGGTGGTCCAGGAGTCCGGCGCGATCGACGTGCACATGGTCACGCACGACGAGTCGCGGCGCGGCCTGCGGTGGAAGGCCGCCGCCGACCCGTTGTCGTTGCGGCGCAGGACGATCGGCTGGGCGCTCGCGCTACTGCTGCCCGCCGCCGTCACCGGGATCGGCATGCTGTGGCGCGACGACCTGGACTTCTCCACGGACCTGGTGGCGTTCCTGCTGGTCACGTGCGTAGTGGCGATCGCGGGCGGACTGGGGCCGGCGCTGTTCTGCGCGGTGCTCGGGGCCGGGCTGCTGAACTACTTCTTCACCGAGCCCTACTACAGCCTCGCGGTGCGGACGCCGGAGAACGTGATCACGCTGGTGGCCATGGTCTTCGTCGCGACCGTGGTCGCGCTGACCGTGGACCGGGCGGCGCGGCTCGCCGAGCAGGGCGCGCGGGCCCGCACCGAGGCCGCGTTGCTGGCCTCCTACTCGCGCACCGTGCTCACGTCGCCGTACCCGCTGGCCCGGCTGCTGGAGAAGATCCGGGAGAACTTCGGCCTGGAGTCGGTCGCGCTGCTCGAACGGCGCGACGGGGTGTGGACGCGGGTCGAGTGCGCCGGGTGCGACGGCGGTCCGGAGTCCGAGGTGACGGTGACGGAGGACGTGCGGCTGAAGCTGTGCGGGCGCGTGCTGCCCGCGAGCGACCAGCGGGTGCTGGAAGCCGCCGCCGGACAGACGTTCATGGCACTGCGCCAGCAGCGCATGGCCGCGGAAGCCTTGGGCGCGCAGCGGAAGGCGGAGTCGGCCGAGCTGCGCACCGCCCTGCTGTCGGCGGTCGGCCACGACCTGCGCACCCCGCTGACGTCGATCAAGGCGGCGATCGGCAGCCTCCGCGACACCTCGCTACCACTGTCCGAAGAGGACACCGCCGAACTGATGGAGACCGTCGAGGAGTCCGCGGACCGCCTGACCGGCCTCGTGGACAACCTCCTCGACTCGTCCCGCCTGGCGACCGGCTCGGTGGAACCCGTGCTGCGCCCGGTCGGCTACTACGAGGTCGTGGCGAGGGCGCTCGCCGGCACCGGGGGAGAGGTGTCGGTGCAGGTCGACGAGGACCTGCCCCCTGTGCTCGCGGACCTGGGCCTGCTGGAACGGGTGATCGCCAACGTCGTCGACAACGCCCTGCGCCACGGCCGCCCGTCCCCGGTGACGATCAGCGCGAGCCACCACCGCTCGTCCGTCGAGTTGCGCGTGGTCGACCACGGCCCCGGCCTCCCGAAAAAGGCGGGCCACAAGGTCTTCGCGCCGTTCCAGCGCCTGGACGACCGCTCGACCGGCCTGGGCCTCGGCCTGAGCGTCGCGAAGGGCTTCACCGCCGCCATGGGCGGGGAGATCAGCGCCGAGGACACCCCGGGCGGCGGCTTGACCGTGGTCATCTCGCTACCCGCCCACGAGGAGAACCCATGACCTCAGTACTGGTGGTCGACGACGAACCGCAGATCGTGCGCGCGTTGAGGATCAACCTCACCGCCCGCGGCTACGACGTGATGACGGCCTACGACGGCAAGTCGGCCCTCGGCATAGCCGTGGAGGGCAAACCGGACGTGGTCGTCCTCGACCTAGGCCTCCCCGACCTCGACGGCGTGGACGTGATAGCGGGCCTGCGCGGCTGGTCCACGATCCCGATCATCGTCCTGTCCGCGCGCACCGACTCGTCCGCGAAGGTAGAGGCCCTGGACGCGGGCGCCGACGACTACGTGACCAAGCCGTTCGGTATGGACGAACTGCTGGCCCGGTTGCGCGCGGCGGTGCGGCGCAACGTGGCCCGGTCGGGCGACCCGGTCGTCGAGACGTCGTCGTTCGTGGTGGACCTGGCCGTGAAGAAGGTGCGGCGGGACGGGCACGAGGTGCACCTGACGCCCACCGAGTGGGGGCTCGTGGAGATCCTGGCGCGCAATCCCGGGCGGCTGGTGTCGCAGAAGCAGTTGTTGCAGGAGGTTTGGGGGCCCATGCACGTCAACGAGTCGCAGTACCTGCGGGTGTACTTCGCGCAGTTGCGGCGGAAGTTGGAGGTGGATCCGGCGCATCCGCGGCATCTGATCACGGAGCCGGGGATGGGGTACCGGTTCGAGGTGTGAGGGGCGCGGGCGAGGGGCTGGGTCGCGACTCGGCCGCTCGCCGGGACCCAGCCACCCGTCGGATTCCTGCCACCCGCCCCACTCCAGGTCCGCCACCAGATCAACGCTCGCCCGCGCCCCGACCCGGCTGCCCCGACCCGACCCGGCTGCCCCGACCTGCCGCCTCAGCCAGTCTTTCGCCCCCACCCCTTCCACCCGCCGGTTGACGAACACCCCATGAGAGCGCTTCCATGAAGGTCCGCTGCCGCACGATCGTGACAGAGAGGTCATCGTCGTGGCTCGAAAACTCACGCGCGCCCTGCTGGGACTGGCCCTGGTCCTCCCGCTCTCCGGCACAGCGCAGGCAGCGGTCCCACCCACCCCGCCCGGCTGGTCCCTGGCCTGGTCCGACGACTTCACCGGCGCGAACAACAGCGCCCCCAACGCGAACAACTGGATCGTCGACACCGGCCACGGCTACCCGGGCGGCCCCGGGAACTGGGGCACCGGCGAGATCCAGCGCTACACCAACGACCGCGCCAACCTCGCCCTCGACGGCTCCGGCAACCTGCGGATCACCCCGCTCAGGGCGGCCGGCGGTGAGTGGACGTCGGCGCGCATCGAGACCCGCCGCGCCAACTTCAAGGCTCCGGCGGGCGGGGTGCTGCGCATCGAGGGACGCATCCAGATGCCGAACATCACCGGCACGCCCGCGCTCGGCTACTGGCCCGCGTTCTGGGCACTGGGCTCGCCCTACCGCGGCAACTACTGGAACTGGCCGAGCATCGGTGAGTTCGACGTCATGGAGAACGTCAACGGCATCAACAGCGTCTGGGGCGTGCTGCACTGCGGCGTGAACCCCGGCGGACCGTGCAACGAGACCAACGGGCTCGGCGCGTCGCGCGCTTGTCCCGGTAGCAGTTGTCAGTCGGCGTTCCACACCTACCGCTTCGAGTGGGACCGGTCGGTCAGTCCCAACCAGCTGCGGTGGTACGTCGACGGCCAGCAGTTCCACACCGTGCGGCAGAACCAGATGGACGCCACGTCGTGGAACAACATGACCTCGCACCAGGGGTACTTCATCCTGCTGAACGTGGCGATGGGCGGGGCGTTCCCGAACGGCGTGGCGGGGCGCACGACGCCGACCGCGCAGACGACCCCCGGCCGGCCGATGCTCGTGGACTACGTCGCGGTCTGGACGCGCCCGTAGGGCTGGCCCTACTGTCCCGCCTCCCCGGAGTCGCTAGCGTGGAAGGGACTTCGGGGGAAGGTGGGGCCGTGGGGGATCTCGCACGCCGGGACGTGCTGTCCTGGCTGGGCAAGGGGGCACTGGGGGCGGCGGCGCTGGCCGCGGTCGGGCAACCGGCGCACGCAGGCGGGGTGATCGCGCTGCGCGGGGCCACGTTGATCGACGGCACCGGCAGGCCGCCGGAGCGGGACGCCACCGTCGTGGTCGCCGGCGACCGGATCCTGGCCGCCGGTCGGTTGCGCGAGTTGCCGCGCGGGGTGCGGGTGGTCGACGTGACCGGGAAGTACGTGATCCCCGGGTTGTGGGACCTGCACACGCACGCGACGTTCTTCGCGGACACGCTCGCGCCGTTGCACGTCGTCCAAGGTGTCACCGGCATCCGCGAGATGTGGGGGATGCCCGAGACGCACGACACCCGCCGCCGCGTCGAGGACGGTGAGATCCTCGGCCCGCGCATGGTGATCGCCAGTGCGATCGTCGACGGGCCGGGCTCCATCTGGCCGGGTTCGGAGATCGTCCGCACGCCGGAGGAGGCCCGTGCCGCCGTGCGCAGGGCCAGGGACGGGGAAGCGGACTTCGTCAAGGTCTACTCGTTCCTCTCGCCGGAGTGCCATGCCGCCATCGCCGACGAGGCGCGCCGGCTGCGCATCCCGTTCGCGGGTCACGTGCCCGCGCGGGTGCCGGTGCAGGACGCGCTGGCCCAGCACACGCACGAACACCTCTACAACCTGTTCACGTCCACTTCGGACAACGCGGACGCCCTCTACGCCCAGCTCCGCGCCATGCCCGACGACCCGGCCGACCCGAACTGGTGGGGCCGGCACGCGGGCCGGATCGAACGGGCCGCCGTCGCCACCTACTCGCCGGACCGGGCGCGCCGCCTGTTCGCGGAGATGGCCGAGCGCGGCACCTGGCAGTCGCCGACCCTCTTCGTCGAACGGAACATGTCCCGCTCGCCCGAGGCGATCACGAACGACCCGGTCGCGCTGGACCGGCTGCGCTACGTCCCGGTCGACCTGCGCGCGCAGTGGCAGCAGATCATGTCCGGCCGCCCTCCCCGCACGCCCGAGGAGGTGGCCGAGCTGCAGCGGTTCGGCGACGCGCGGATGCGCCTGCTGAAGCAGATGCACGAGGCGGGCGTCGGCATGGTCGCGGGCACCGACGCGGGCTTCGCCTACGTCTTCCCGGGCTTCTCCCTGCACGACGAACTGGCCCTGCTGGTCCAGGCGGGATTCACTCCGGCCGAGGCCCTCAAAGCGGCCACCAGCGACGCCGCGCGCTGCCTCGGCCGGGAGCACGAGACCGGCACGGTCACGCCGGGCAAGCAGGCCGACCTGGTCGTGCTGGACGCGAACCCGCTGCGGGACATCGGGAACGTCCGCCGCGTCCACGCCGTCGTCAGCCGCGGCCGTTACCTCGGACCGCAGGACCGCGCCCGCGTCCTCGAGCAGATCGAGGCCGCCGCCCGGGAACCGGTCGACGTGCCGCCGACCCCCGGTGGCTGCCTGCACTGATGTGGCCCCCGCCACCGCGCTCGTCAGGATCGCGTCAAGGCGGGGCCCGCCCGTGTCAGGGTCTCGTCCGGGACCTGGGCACGGCCCGGCGGCAGGCGTGTGCTGGACCCATGACACTCGCGGAGTTGGTGCCCAGCATCGGATGTTCCACCGAACCGGTGCTGGAGGAGGGTCTCTGGCCGGACGGCTCGCGTCTCGCCGGCGGGGACCTGGTGATCGGTGGAGTTCCCGCCACGCAGCTGGCCGCGCGCTTCGGCACCCCCTGCCAGGTCCTGGACGAACGGACGGTCCGCGCCAGGGCCAGGGC
This sequence comes from Lentzea sp. NPDC003310, assembly GCF_040610935.1. Taxonomy (NCBI): domain Bacteria; kingdom Bacillati; phylum Actinomycetota; class Actinomycetes; order Pseudonocardiales; family Pseudonocardiaceae; genus Lentzea; species Lentzea sp. NPDC003310. The sequence goes on along the minus strand of NZ_JBEXNC010000012.1, from coordinate 272,190 downwards.
GTTCCACACCGCGCTCCCGCACGCCGAGGTCGTGTTCGCGGGGAAGTCGTTGCCCTGTCCCGAGGTCTACCGCTGGATGGCCGGCGAGGGCCTGTCGCTGGACGTCTCGTCGGCGGGAGAGCTCGCGCTGGCCAGGGCCGCCGGCTTCCCGGCGAGCCGGATCATCATGCACGGCAACGTGAAGACCGCCGAGGACCTCAAAGCCGCGCTGGAGTACGGGGTGTCGCGGATCGTCGTCGACTCCTTCGACGAGATCGCCCAGCTCGGGGCACTGGCCACGCACGGCCAGGAGGTCATGGTCCGCGTGACGCCCGGGATCGACGCACACACCCACGCCAAGATCGCGACCGGCGTGGAGGACCAGAAGTTCGGGTTCTCGCTGGCCTCCGGTGCCGCGCTGGAGGCGGTTCTGCGGATCGTCGAGCAACCGTCGCTCCGGCTCGCCGGCCTGCACTGCCACCTCGGCTCGCAGCTGCGGCACGTCGCGAGCTACGAGGAGGCCGTGCGCCGGATGGTCGGCCTGATCGCCTCCTGCGGCACCAGGATCGAGCAGCTCGACCTCGGCGGCGGCTTCTGCGCGCCGTACCTGCCGGGTGACACCGCCTTCGACCTGGCGGGCTTCGCGCACCGGATCACGGGCGCCCTCAACTACGAGTGCGCGGTGCACCGGGTCCCGCCGCCGCGCCTGCTCGTCGAACCCGGACGGTCGATCGTCGCGAACGCCGGCGTGACGCTGTATCGGGTGTGCGCGGTCAAGCGCTCGACACGCACCTTCGTGGCCGTGGACGGCGGCATGAGCGACAACCCGCGCCCCGCCCTCTACGGAGCCCGGTACGCGGTGCGACTGGTCGGCCGCGGCGGCAGGCCCGAGACCGTCACGGTCGTCGGGCGGCACTGCGAGGCGGGCGACGTGCTCGCGGAGAACGTGCTGCTCCCAGGCGACGTGCACGCCGGTGACCTGCTCGCCGTGCCCGCCACGGGCGCCTACCACCACGCCTTGGCCTCCAACTACAACCAGGTGTGCCGGCCGCCGGTCATCGCGGTCCACCAAGGGGTCGCGCGGCCGGTCGTGCGCCGGGAGACCGAGGAGGACCTGCTGCGCCGGTACGTTTGATCAATCGGCCTCCGAGTCGAACGTCTGTTCCCTAGAGTGGCGCGATGCACTCGTACGCCTACGTGGCCGACTCGCGGCTGGACGAGACGCGGCGCGCCCTCGGACTGCAGACCTCCGGCGGCAGGGCGCCGAACCCGCGCTTCTTCACCGGGTTCCTCGCCGACTCCCAGCAGGCCGCCACGGCGTTGCTCGCGATCGCCAAGATCGCCGGCACCCGGTACTTCCAGCCCACCAACGAGCGCCTGCGCGACCCGGTCGTCACCTGCAACGGCGACCGGCTGCGCTTCGAGTCCTTCTCCGGCTGCTGTGGTGTCTACGCGCGCCTGGACGTCCTCGGCGACGCGCTCGACGGCGAGGTGCACGACCGCGGCACCACGAACGTCGACGTCAACGAGCCGCTGCGGCGCGCCCTCGCCCGCGTCACGAAGGGCGACCCGCTGCACCTCACGGTCGGGCCCGACCAGGTCGAGGTCGGCACGCTCGACGGCGCGGTCGTCGAGAAGAAGGTGCCGCTGCCGCCGCGCTGGCTGCGCGGGTTCGCCGAGACCCAGGTGCTCACCTCGAAGTTCGACCTGAAGGCCGAACTGTCCCCGATGGACGCCCAGCGGTTCCTCAAGACGCTGCCCAAGGGGCGTGCGGCGGTGTGGGCGGTGCCGTCCGGGAAGTCGTTGCGGCTCAGCGGGACCGCCTCCGCCCACGCCGTGTGCCTGGCCGGGCCGAACCGGCTCGAGACGCTGATCCCGTTGCTGCGCTTCGCGAAGGCCGTCCGGCTCTACGGCCCGCCCGCCGACGGCAAGCCGGTCGCGAGCGGCTGGGAGGTCGACCTCGGCTCGCAGCGCCTGACGCTCGTGCTCTCACCCGAGGTGACGCGCGGCCTGTCCGGTGAGGGCGCGGTTCTCGACGGACTCGCGGCGGGCGACGCCGACACCGACGCCGAGCTGATCGGCGCGCTGCTCGACTTCGAGCCCCGCGTGGACGTCGCCGACCTCGCCGACCGCTCCGGGCTCACCCCGGCCCGGGTCAAGGACGCGCTGGCGCAGCTCGGCACGTCCGGGCGCGTGGGCTACGACCTCGCGGAAGCGTCGTACTTCCACCGCGAACTGCCCTACGGCGGCATCGACGTCGAGGCCATGAACCCCCGGCTGCGCAACGCGAAGGCGCTCGTCGCGCAGAACGCCGTCAGCTGGGACGGCGACACCGCGGTCGTCGGCTCCTACCGCGTCAACGGCGAGGCGTGCACCTGCCAGTGGTGGGCCGAGTACCGCGGTGGCCGCGGCAAGTGCAAGCACGTGCTGGCGGCGGACATGGTGAGGAGCGGGGCGTGACGTTCGACCGGATCCGGGACCTGATCGAGTCGGATCAGAAGCTCACGCTCGGCGAGGTGCTGAAGGGCCTCACTCCAGACGAGCGCAAGGCGTGTGCGAAAGAACTGGTCGCGTACGAGAGGAAGCACCGCGCGGAACAACGCTGGAGCCACGGGGAGACGCTCGCCATCGCCGGCGCGGGCCTGCTGCCCACGGCCACCGCGCTCACGCCGTGGCTCGTCCGCTACCGCATCTGGATGCACTACCGGACCGAGCACGACCAGGGCATCGAGGTGCTCCTGGACGTGCTGCGGCACCGCGACCCGGCGTGGATGCCGGACCTGCTCGCGAAGCTGGCCGCCAAGATGCCGACGCGCGAACGCTGGCGCCAGGACCTCAAGACGATCATCGTCGCGTTCTGCGGGGACGAGCCGCCGGACGCGGACGGATTCCTATTGCACCTCATGGACTCCGAGGCGCTCGCGGACTGGCGGCCGTCGTTCGACGCGCTGATCCCGCGGATGCTGGCGGCCGTCGGTTCCGGCGCGGTGCTGGGTGTTCAGCGCGGCAGCTGGCCCGAGTTCCTGCGCGACCGGACCGACCGGCAGGTGCTGCTCGACGGCTGCCTCGCCCGCCTGCAGCAGGGCGGGTCGGCGAGCGAGATGGACGGGTTCCTCGTCCTGCACGAGGTCGTCAAGGTCACCATGGACGAGACCGCGAAGCACGCGCGGGACTACGTCGCGATGCTGCCGGACTCGCGGTCGACCGTCGCGGGACTCGCGCAGGAGCAGCTGAAGTGGCTGGACGACGCCGGAAGGCTCGACTTCGCCCTGCTCGCCGACGCGAGCCGGTGGGTGTTCGGTCGCACCGAGAAGAAGCTCGTCCGCTCGCAGCTCTCGTGGCTCGGCAAGCACGCCAAGGCGCACCCGGACGAGGTGGTGCTGACCGCCGCGGAGCTGTTCGCGCACGAGTCCGCGGACCTGCGCGGCCACGCCGTGAAGCTGATCGTGAAGCACCTCGGTGCCACGGCCGAGGGCACGCGGGCCGAGGTCCGCGCACTCGCCGAGCAGCTGCCGGCCGACCTGGCGCAGCAGCTCGGCGTCACGGCCGAGCAGGAGCACGCCACCGAGCTGGCCCCGTTCGAGGCGAGGCCGTTCCCCGAGCCGATCGCGACCCTCGACGAGCTGACGGCCGAGCTGATGAGCGCGTTCGGCCGCAACGCCGGCCACCTCGCGGCCCCGGTCACGGAACGGATCGTCGAGGCGCTGGTCCGGTTCTCCTGGGAGGACAGGGAGAAGCTGTCCGAGGCGATCCAACCGCTGTTCGACAAGCACACCTGGCTCGCCCACCGCGAGGAGCACGGCGACAGCGAGGAGCGCACGCCGCGCTCCGAGTTCATCGAGGTCATCCTGGCCACCCGGCGCAAGCGCCGGCCGCTGCCGTCCCACGTGAACACGGAGCTGGACTTCGCCCGCAACATGAAGGTGCGCGCGAACGACGGCGCGATCGCCCACCGGCTCGCCCGGCGGCTGAACGAGATCGCGAAGGGGCTCGTCCACCTGCCGAAGCCCGCCCTGGTCTCCACCCCGACGGCGATGTCGGGCCTGATCGACCCCGCGGTGCTCGCCGGGAGGCTCGCCCGCGCCGAAGCCGAGGGCTGGCAGCCCTGGCCGCGCGACCTGCGGCAGGCCTTCGACCGCCTGCCCCGCGACACCGACGCCGGCCCGTTCGCCGCGCTGACCGGCACGGCGGCGGACCAGGTGCGCGAGTGGCTCGCCACCAGGACCGACCCCGTGGTCACCGTCGAGCAGCGCACCTTCCGGTACTCGTCGTACTACCAGCACGTCACCGACACCGGCTTCTACGCCGTCGTGACCCCGGACCTCGAGCAGCCGCACGAGCAGCTGCGGATGTACGACGAGTGGGGGCCGATGATCGAGTGGTGGCCGACGGTGCTGCCCGCGCGGCGCGAGCTCGTCGCGGCCCACCTCGTCCCGCACCTGAGGTCGCGCACGCAGTCCAAGGGCGGCGACGGCCCGTTGCTGCCGATGCTCGCCGAGGCGGACGGACCGGCTGGACCTGCCGTGCACCTCGCCCTCGGCTACGGGCTGGGCGCCGAGCTGACCGTCAACCGCGCCTACGCCGTGGACGCGATCCTCGTCCTCGCCGCCCGCGACCAGCTCGACGGCGAGCTGCTCGGCGACCTCCTCGCGAAGTTGTTGCAGCACGGCGACGTCGTGCTGAACCGGGTCGCGCCCGGCCTGCGCGACGCCGCCCGGTCCGGTGCGGCACACCAGATCTGGGCCGCGCTCACCGCGTTGCTGCCCCGCCTCTGGACCCACGGCAGGGTCGCGGACCTGGTCGAGCTCGCCGTCGAACTGGCGCAGCAGCTGCGGCCCGGCGGTGACGTCGAAGGCCTCGCGGAGGTCGCCGCGCGCAAGGGGACCAGCAAGATGATCGTGCAGGCCAAGCGCCTGCAGAACGCCCTGGGAGGGGCAGCGTGAGTTTCACACGGATCCAGGCGCTGATCGAGTCCGATCAGCTGCTCGCGCTCGGCGAGGTGCTGAAGGACCTGACACCGGACGAGCGCAAGCGGTGCGCGGCGGACCTGGTGGCGTACGAGAAGAAGCACCGAGCGAGCGGCCGGAGCTGGCACCACCACGACGCCCTGGCCATCGCCGGCGCCGGGCTGCTGCCCACCGCCTCGGCGCTCACGCCGTGGCTGGTCCGCTACCGGCTGAGCAAGGGATACCGGGGAGCGGAGAACGGGCTCGCGATCGCGACGGACGTGCTCCGCCGGCGCGACCCCGCGTGGCTGCCGGACCTCGCCGCCCGGATCGCGGCCAGGATGCCGTCGCGCCAGCTCTGGCGCGACGACCTGCTCCACTTCGTCCTGGAGTTCTGCGGGGAGGACCCGCCGGACGACGACGGGTTCCTGCTGCACCTGCTGGCCTACAGCGCCCACGACCGCTGGCGCCCTGGCTTCGACGTGCTGTTCCCGCGGCTGCTGCACGTGCCCGGCGCGGGCGCGTTCTTCGGCGACGCGCGGTCGGTCCAGGCCTTCCTGTGCGCGCGGATGGACCGGCGACTGCTCCTCGACGGCTGCCTCGCGCGACTCCAGCAGGGCGGCCCGCAGAACGAGGTGACCGGGTTCCTGGAGCTGCACGCGGCCATCGGCGTCACGCTGGACGAGACCGTCGAGCACGTGCGCGACTACGTGGCGATGCTGCCGGACTCCCGGTCCACCGTGGCCGGTCTCGCGCAGCAGCAGCTCAAGCGCGTGGACGAGGCGGGCAAGCTCGACTTCGACCTCCTCGCCGAGGCGAGCCGGTGGGTCTTCGGCCGCACCGAGAAGAAGCTCGTCCGCACTCAGCTCGCCTGGCTCGGCAAGCATGTGAAGGCGCACCCGGACGAGGTCGTGCTACTCGCCGCGGAGCTGTTCGCGCACGAGTCCGACGACCTGCGCGGCCAGGCCGTGAAGCTGATCGTCAAGCACGCGAACGAGATCAGCGCCACCACCCGCGCCGAACTGCTGGGGCTCGCCGAGCAGCTGCCCGCCGACCTCGCCGCCCAGTTCGGTGCCGAGACCGCCGCGGAGGAGGCGCCCGCCCTCGCCCCGTACGCGCCGACCCCGTTCCCGGACCCGATCGCCACGCTGGACGAGCTGACCGGTGAGGTGCACGCGCTGTTCGGCCGCAACTCCGGGCAGCTCGACGCCGTCACCGGGGAGCGGATCATCGAGGCCGTCGTCCGGTTCGCCTGGCAGGACAGGGAAGCCGTCGCGCGAGCCTTCACGCCGTTGTACGAGAAGTACCCGTGGGTCCAGCACCGCAGCGCCTACGACAACGTCCCCGACCTCGCCCGGCAGCACAGCTGGTCGATCTTCATCTCGATCATCGCCGCCGTCTCCACGCCCGTGGCGCCACTCGGCCCGATCGACACGATCCTCAACGCCGCGCGGACGTGGGCGAGGCAGCTGCGGCGCGCCGAAGAGGGCTCGGTGAGCCACCAGCTCGCCACGAGGCTGCACGAGATCGCCCGGGGCCTCACGGGTTCGCCGCGCCCGGCGCTGGTGTCCACGCCGACCGAGACGTCCGGCCTGCTCGACGCCGCGACACTGCTCGACCGGCTCGCCAAGGCCGAGGCGGACGGCTGGGAACCGTGGCCGCGCGACCTCCGGCACGCCTACTACCGGCTGCCGCGCGACACCCGGCCCGAGGACTTCGCGTCACTCGAGAGCTCCTCGGCCCGGTTGCTGCGCGAGTGGCTGGCAGATATGGAAGACCCCGTGGCCGAGCTGGTCGAACGCAGGCGGTCGAGCCCGAAGGTGGAGAGCAGGCTGCTCGTCACGCTCGAGCCGGGTCTGCCCGCGCCGGAGCACCACTGGTACGGCCACAACGAGTGGGGCGCCATGATCGAGTGGTGGCCCGCGGTCCTGCCCGTGCAGCGCGAGGTCGTCGCCGCGCACCTCGTGCCGCACCTCGCGCACCGGCTCGAGTCGAAGGGCGGCGACGGTGCTCTGCTGCCGATGCTCGCCGAGGCGCACGGCCCTATCGGCGTCGCCACCCACCTGGCGTTCGCCTACGGCCTGGGCGCCGAGGCGACGGTGGGCCGCGCCCACGCCGTGGACGCGTTGCTGATCCTCGCCGCGCGTGGCCAGTTCGACGGCAAGGCGCTGGGTGAGCTGGTCGGCCTGCTGGTGGAACGTGGTGACCTGCCGCTGAACCGGGTCGTCCCGGCCCTGCGCGACGTCGCGAGGTCCGGTGCGGCGCCCCAGGTCTGGGACCTCGTGGCCGTCGCGCTGCCGAAGGCGTGGTCGCACAACAGGGTCGCGGACCTGGTCGAGCTCGCCGTCGAACTCGCCCAGCAGCTCAAGCCGGGCGGCGAGATCGGCGGACTCGCCGAGGTCGCCGCCCGCAAGGGTTCCAGCAAGGCCGTCGTGCAGGCCAGGAGGCTGGTGAGCGCGCTCAGCTAGCGAACACGGGGTAGTGGTCGGAGAAGTCGGTGTAGGTGTACTTGCGCCCCCACGACCAGATCGACCACTGTGGACTCTTCGCGCGCCGGGTCTCGTTGCGCAGCACCGGTCCCTGAACGGTCAGCACGTAGTCGAGCTGCTCGGACGCGTACTCCGGCCCGTACTGGTCGCGGCACACGCTGTTGTCCGCGCAGTCCCACGAGAACGGGTGCCCGCCCAGCTCCGGCGTGCGGGCGCCGAGCTCCGCCACCATCGCGGGGAACTCGGCGCTCGCCGCCACCACGTTCAGGTCGCCCGCCACGTACACGGGTTCGCCGGAAGGGATGTTCCGCGCGGCGAGGAACGCCCTGATCTCGGCCCGCTGCTTCGCCCGGTACCCGCCCGGCGCGCTCGTGCACGTCGAGTCCTCGGCCTGCATGTGCGTGCCGATCACGTGCACCGGCCCGGACGGCGCCTCGATCCGCACATACGCGAACCCTTTGTTGGAGAACCAGTCCGCGCCGCACGCGTCGGCGTAGACGTGCTGGACCCGCGTGGTGATCGGCCACCGGCTCAGCACCGCGACCCCGCCGTCCTCGGGCGTGGCGTCGCTGTACCGCCCGCTCGTGACGTCCCACCCGGCGCGGCTGCGGCCGAGCACCGGGGTCTGGTGCGGGTAGGTGTCGCGCAGGTTCGCGAGCAGCCGGTCGGAGGCGGTGTTGTCGAACGCCTCCTGTAGCACCACCACGTCCTGGCCGGCCAGCACGCCGGTGCTGTCGATCAGGTCGGCGCGGGCGACCTGGCCCCAGTTCGGGTAGAGGTTCCGCGACAGCATGAACACGTTGTGCGTCGCGATCTTCAGCGCGGGGGCGGCGGAGACCGCGGGCGCGGCGGTGAGCGTCAGGGCCGCGGCGGCGACGAGCGTGAGCAGGCGCATGAGGCCCGATGCTGACGGACGTGAATGTCTTTCACAACCGTCGTACCGGTACCCGATGGTGTCGTATCGATTAAGACTCAGCGCACAGGACTCAGCGCAGCCGGTCGAGGTCGGCGCCCGACTTGTCCACGAGCGCCCGCATCGCCTCGTAGGCCGCCTCGGGGTCCCGCGCCGAGATAGCGTCCAGCACCGCGCGGTGCGACGGCACCGGGTCGTCGTCCACGGTCCCGTGCACGAGCTTGTCCCGCTCGGCCAGTCCGATCGCGATGATCCGCTCGACCTGCGTCAGGAACGTGTTGTGCGTGGCGGCCATCAGCAACCGGTGGAAGTCCAGGTCGGCACGGACGGTCGCGGCGAGGTCGCGGGCCGCCGCCATCCGGTCCAGGGCGCCCGCGAGCGCCTCGATGTCGGCGTCCGACGCGCGTTCGGCGGCCAGGCGGGCGGCGGCGGGCTCGACGATCACGCGCATCTCGGTCAGCTCGTCGAACAGGCCGTGGTCGGAGCCCGCCTGGGTCTGCCAGCGCATCACGTCGGTGTCGAGCAGGTTCCACGACGAGCGCGGCTGGACGAACGTGCCGCGCTTCTGCCGCGCGTCGATCATGCCCTTGGCGGACAGCACCTTCAGGGCCTCGCGCAGCGCGGTCAGCGACACGTCGAGCTCCTCGCGCAGCGCCGGGAGGTCGAGCGTGTCGCCCTCGCCGATCTCGCCGGCCAGGATGCGGCCCGCGAGGGCCTCGACGGTCTGGCCGTGCACGCCGCGCAGCCGCTTCTCGTTCATGCCCGCGATCATACGGCACATCATAAATTATGAATTATTCTTGACATGATCATGACCCAGGCGCACTCTTTCCAGCCATGGACAGGCGTCACTTCCTCCGCGTCACCGCCGCCGCGGGAGCCGGGCTGCTGGTCAGCGGCACGGCCTCCTGCGCCACCTCGGCGTCCTCCGGCCCCGTCACCCAGACCGCGGGCACGGCCACGATCCAGTCGAACCTCTCGGCGCCCGCTGCCAAAGCGGCGATCGACGCACTGGTGAAGGCGTTCAACGACAAGAAGGGCGCGCAGGCCTCGGTCAACACCGTGGCCTCGGAGACCTTCCGCACCCAGCTGCCCAGCTACCTCACCTCGGCCACCCCGCCCGACCTCTTCACCTGGTACCCCGGCGCGCTGCTCAAGGGGTACGAGGAGAAGGGGCTGCTGCTCGACATCAGCGACGTCTGGCAGACGATGAGCGACTACCCGCAGTCGTTCAAGACGTTGAGCGGCAAGGTGTTCGTGCCGACGACGTACTACTGGTGGGGCTTCTTCTACCGCAAGTCGAACTTCGCGAAGTGGGGCGTCACCCCGCCGAAGACCTGGACCGAGTTCGTCGACCTGTGCAAGGTCCTGCAGGCCAAGGGTGTGATCCCGCTCGGCATGGGCGCGGGCGCGGACTCGCCGTGGACCGCCTCCGCCTGGTTCGACTACTTCAACATCCGGATCAACGGCGCGCCGTTCCACCGCGAGTTGCTCGCGGGCAAGCAGCGCTTCGACGACCCGAAGGTCAAGGCGATCTTCGCGCAGTGGCGCGAGGTACTGCCTCACACCGACCCGAACGGCACCGCCATCGGCTTCCAGGAGGCCACGACCGCGATGCTGCAGGGCCGCACGGGCATGCTGCTCACCGGCGCGTTCTTCGCCGACGCGGCACCGAAGGACGCTCTCGACGACATCGACTTCTTCCGGTTCCCGATCATCGACCCGACCGTGCCGCTGGCGGAGGAGGGCCCGACCGACGGGTTCTTCGCGAGCGCCAAGTCCCCGCACGTCAAGGAGCTCAAGGAGTTCCTGACCTACGCGGCGACGGCGGAGGGGCAGGAGGTCTACATCAAGGCCTCGTCCGGCACGGTCCTGCCGACGCACCCGAACGCCAAGGACGCCGGAACACCGCTCGTCACGAAGGGTCGCGCGCACCTCGAGGAGGCCGCGGAGATCACCCAGTTCTTCAACCGCGACTCCAGCGACGCGTTGCAGCCCACGGCGGACGCCGCGCTGGTCAAGTTCCTCCAGCAGCCCGACCAGCTGGACACGATCCTGTCGACGTGGCAGAAGGCCGCCGAGCAGGTGTGGTCGAGCTGACCATGACCAGGAGCCTCACCAGGGTCCCTCCGATCCTGCTGCTGTTCGTGCTCGTTCCGCTGGTGGTGGAGGGGTTCTGGGTCTTCTGGCCCGCGCTGCAGGGGTTCTGGCTCGCGCTGACGAACTGGGACGGCGTCTCGGCGCCCCAGTTCGTCGGGCTCGACAACTACGCCAGGATGATCGACGACCCGGTCTTCCACACCGCCGTCACCAACACCGCGATCTGGCTCGTGCTCTTCGGCGGCCTGTCCGCGGTCGGCGGCCTCGGCATGGCCGTGCTGCTGCAGAAGGAACGGCGCGGCGTCGGCGTCTACCGGGCCGCGCTGTTCGTGCCGGTGGTGTTCTCGCTCGTCGCCACCTCGCTGATCTGGCAGGTGCTCTACCAGCCCGGCGGGATCTTCGACAGCAGCCCGCTCGCCGATCCCGACACCGCGATCTACGCGGTGCTCGTGCCGGCGCTGTGGCGGCAGGTCGGCTACGTGATGGTGCTGTACCTGGCGGGCCTCAAGGGCATCGACCCCGGACTGTACGAGGCGGCCACTTTGGACGGTGCCACGGCGTGGCAGAGGTTCCGCCACATCACCTGGCCGCAGCTGTCGAGCGTGAACTCGGTGGTGCTGTCGGTGATCGTGATCGACTCGCTGCGGTCGTTCGACGTGGTGTGGTCGATGACGCGCGGCGGCCCGTACCACTCGTCCGAGCTGCTCAGCACCTACATGTACTCGACCGCTTTCCAGTCCTTGAAGCTCGGCTACGCGAGTGCGCTCGCCGTCGTCATCTTCTTGCTGGCGTTCGGCGTGATCGTGACCTACCTCGTCCGCGCCTTCCGGGAGAACTGAGATGTCCAACCGCGTTTTCCACGCCGTGGCGGGCACCATCTCCGTGCTCTGGCTGCTGCCGATCGCGGCCGTGCTCGTCACCGCCGTCCGCTCCTTCGACGACATCGCCGCGAACGGCCTCGCGTCCGTCCCCCGGTCGTTCACGCTCGCCGGGTTCACCGACGCGTGGACGAACGGCGGCGCGGGCGCGATGTGGAACAGCGTCGTGGTCACGGTCCCGACCGTGTTCCTGTCGCTCGCACTGGCCTCGGCCGCCGCGTACGCGCTCAGCCGCTTCGCGATCCCCGGCCGGCGCACGATCGTCCTGCTGATGCTCGCGGGCAACCTGCTGCCCCCGCAGATCCTGCTGGTGCCGGTGTCGAAGCTGACCGAGGTCCTCGGCATCTACGACACGCTGTTCGCGCTGATCGTCGTGCAGGTCGGGTTCGGGCTCGGCTTCTACACGTTCGTGCTGCAGGGCTTCATGCGCGCGATGCCGAACGAGGTGCAGGAGGCCGCCACCATCGACGGCGCCGGTCCCGTGCAGATCTACTGGCGGATCGTGCTGCCGATGACCAGGCCCGCGCTGGCCGCGCTCGCCGCCCTCGCGTTCACCTGGATCTTCAACGACCTGCTGTGGGCCATCACCGTGCTGCGGTCGTCGACCGTCATGCCGGTGACCCCGGCGCTGCTCGCCCTGCAGGGCCAGTACGTGTCGAACTGGAACGTGATCGCGGCGGGGTCGGTGATCGCGGCGATCCCGACCGTGGCGGTGTTCCTGCGGTTCCAGCGGCACTTCATCTCCGGACTCGCGGTGGGAGCGGTGAAATGACCCGGTGGACCCTTCGGATGGCGACCACGTCCTACACGGTGGCCGTCGAACCCGGCGGACGCTGGGCCGAACTCGTGGCGTGGGGTCCGCACGGGGTGGAGGAGGGGCCGTCGCCGCTGAAGAACCTCGGCGACGTCCACTTCATCACCGAGGCCGACGCGGCGCCGGTCGAGTACGCGCCGCGCGGCGAGCGCCCGTTCACCGGCGCCGACCTGGAGGTGGACGGCGACTCGTGGCTCACCTTCGAGGAGGCCGTCGAGGCCGGCGGCGTGCTGCGGCTGGCGTTCGCCGACTCGGTGGCCGGCCTGCGCACCGTGCTCTGCTACCGCCCCGAACCCGGGACCGACGTCCTCGCGCGCTGGGTCGAGGTCACCAACCTGCGCGCCGAACCGCGACGCCTCACCAGGATCGGGTCGGCGGGCGTGTGCCTGCCCGTGCGGGAGCCGCGGCTGTCGTTCCTGCACGGGGAGTGGTCGCGCGAGTTCCAGCTGGACCACGTCACGCTGCCCGCGGGCGGGTTCCGCATCGGCAGCTCCTACGGCGTTCCCGGGCACAACTACGCGCCCTGGCTCACCATCGACGGCACGTGGGGCGTGTCGCTCGCGTGGTCCGGTTCGTGGGAGATCACGGCTGACGTCGAACCGTCCGGGCTCACCCGCGTGCGCGCCGGGATGCTCGGCCCGGTCGTGGTCGGGCCGGGGGAGACCTTCACGACCCCCGAACTCGCACTGGCCTTCTCGGTCGACGACCTGCCTGGCGTCTGGCACGCCTACGACCGGTCACGTTCGCGGCCCGCGCGCAGGCCGGTCCTCTACAACTCCTGGGAGGCCACGGGGTTCGAGGTCGACCTGCCGAAGCAGCTCGACCTGGCGCGGATCGCCGCGGACCTCGGCGCCGAGCTGTTCGTCGTGGACGACGGCTGGTTCGAGGGTCGCCACGACGACACCGGCGGCCTCGGCGACTGGTACCCGGAGTCGCCGGACTTCGGCGCGTTCATCGAGGAGGTGCGGGCGACGGGGCTTGACTTCGGCCTGTGGGTCGAGCCGGAGTCCGTCAGCCCGAAGTCACGGCTCTACGCCGAGCACCCCGACTGGATCTACCGCATCGACGGTCGTGAGCCCACGTTGATCCGCAACCAGATGCTCCTCGACCTGGGGCTGCCCGAGGTGTACGAGTTCGTCGTCTCCACTTTGGACAGGCTGCTGACCGAGCACCGGATCAGCTACCTCAAGTGGGACATGAACCGCCCGGCCACCGAACGGCCGCCGGAGCTCGACGACGCCCACGTCCGCAACTACTGGCGGGTGCTCGACCACCTGCGCCAGAAGCACCCGCACGTCCTCGTCGAGGGTTGCGCGGGCGGTGGGGGCCGCACGGACCTCGCGACGACACGCATGGTCGACGTGGTGTGGCCCAGCGACAACACGGCACCACTCGACCGCCTGAGGATCCAGCACGGCTTCCTGCACATGCACGCCCCGCACCTGATGTCGTCGTGGGTCACCGACGCACCGGGCTTCTTCGACGCGCGCCCGCGGTCGCTGAAGTTCCGGTTCGTGCTCGCGATGGCGGGCGTGCTGGGCATCGGCGCGGACGTGCGGCACTGGTCCGCGGAGGAACGCGCCGAGGCGGCGTCGCTGATCGCGCGCTACAAGGAGATCCGCGACGTCGTGCACGGCGGCCGGGCTCACGTGCTGGCGGAGGACGGGATCCAGTACAGCGGCGAGGACCGGGTCGTCGTGCTGGCCTGGAACACGGGACCGCTCACCGGCGTGCCGGTGGTGCCGGGCCAGTCGTCGCGGGTGAGGCTCCGGGGCTTGTCCGCGCAGTCCTACGTGGACGAACAGGGGCAGGTGTACTCGGCCGCGCACCTGATCCACGTCGGGCTGCCGTTCTCCTGGACCCGGGAGAACGACGCCGACGTGGTCGTGCTCAGGCCTTCAGCAACGCCTTGATCTCCTCGACGGGCGTGCGGGCCAGGGCCGACCCGACCCCGCACGCCACCGCCCCGGCCTCGAGCCAGGCCGGGACGTCCGCGGGCGCGACGCCTCCGGTGGGCACGAGCGGTGCGTACGGCAGCACGGCGAGCACGTCCTGCACCCACCGGGGCGTGGGCGCGGGGAACACCTTCACCGCGTCCGCCCCGGCCTCCAGCGCCTGCACGACCTCGGACACCGATCCGGCGCCCGGCAGCACGGCCGCGCCGTAGCGGTGCCCGGTCCGGATCACCGCCTCGTTCAGGTTGGGCGCCACCAGGAACCGCGCCCCGGCCCGCACCGAGGCGACGGCGGAGGCCTCGTCCAGCACTGACCCCGCGCCGATGACGGCCGCCGGGTAGTCCGCGCGCAGCCGCCCGATCGCCTCCAGCGCGCCGGGGTTGGTCAGCGGCAGTTCGAGCGACGTGACGCCGGCGTCCAGCAGGGGAACCGCGGCCTTCACGGCGGAGGCGGCGTCGGCGGTGCGGACGATCGCGATGATGCCCTGCCGCACGACCGCCTGGGTGATCTCGTAGCGGTAGCTCACGCCCGCCAGCCTACTACACATAAATTACGAATTATTCTTGACACTGACGACGGGCAAGGGGAAGGCTCACGAGCATGTCGGTTCGCAGAGTCGCGTTGGCCATCGCGTTGATGTCCTTGGTGGCGACACCCGCCCAAGCGGGTGACGACCAGGGAGCGCCCACCTACTACGACAGTGGTGTCGCGAAGACCCCGTACATGGGCTGGAACACCTACTACGGACTCGGTGCGCCGAGCGAGAAGGAGATCCGGAGCATCGCCGGCTTCCTCGCGAGCAGCGGGATGCGCGACGCCGGGTACCGGCTCCTGTGGATCGACGGCGGCTGGACCGCGCCGACCCCGAGGGACGCCCGGGGCGACCTCCAGGAGGACCCGGCGAAGTTCCCCAGCGGCATCAAGAAGCTCGTCAGCGACCTGCACGCGCAGGGCTTCAAGGCGGGCATCTACACCGACGCCGGCCCGTCCGACGGCAAGAACTGCGCGGCCGGCAGCGGCGGCGGGTTCTACGAGAAGGACACGAAGCGGTTCGCCGACTGGAAGTTCGACGCCGTGAAGGTCGACTTCCTGTGCGGCATCGCCGCGAACCTCAAGCCCGCGCAGGCCTACGCCGACTTCAGCAAGGCGTTGCGCAAGGCCGGGCGGCCGATGGTCCTCAACATCTGCAACCCGGTCACCGGCGAGTGGGGCGTCCCGCACACCCCCGACCAGACCGCCGACATCTCTTACACCTTCGGCCCGCTGCACGGCGACTCGTGGCGCACCACCACGGACATCGCGTTCGGCACACCGTACGAGGGAATCTGGCGCGACGTGCTGCGCAACATGGACCGCAACGCCGCGCACCCCGAGGCCAACGGTCCCGGCCACTACAACGACCCCGACTACCTGATCCCGATGCGCAAGACGCAGCAGGGCACGTACGAGCTGAACGAGGAGGAGTCGACCTCGCAGTTCGTCATGTGGGCGCAGATGGCCTCGCCGCTGATCATCGGCTCCGACCCGCGCACGCTGCCGCCGTCGATGATCGCCACCCTGAAGAACCCGGAGATCATCGCGGTCGACCAGGACCCGCTGGCGATCCAGGGCGTCCGCGTCGCCACGACCGGCGACACCGACGTCTACAGCAAGGTGTTGTCCCGCAAGGGCGAACGCTCCGTCGTGCTGCTCAACCGCCGCGACGTCCCCGCCGAGATGACGGTCGAGTTCGCGTCCGCCGGTCTGAAGGGCACCGTCTCGGTGCGCGACCTGCGCGCTCGCGCCGACCGCGGCACCGCGACCGACCGGTACACCGTCACCGTCCCGCCGCACGGCACCGCGATGCTCAAACTGCGCGGCACGGACCTCGTGCCCGGCGAGGCCGTCGGGTCCGACGCCACCGCGTCGCCCGCGATCGCCCGCGTCGGGGACGAGGCCGTGGTGTTCAGCCGGAGCACCGGTGGCGAACTGAGGATGCTGCGCGGCGGCAAGTGGTCGAGTCTCGGCAAGGCGATCCAGGGGCAGCCCGCCGTCCGCACGGTCGGCGCGGACGTCGAGGTGACCGTCCGCGGCACCGACGACAGGGCCTGGCAGCGCACCCTCCACAACGGACGCTGGAGCACGTGGAAATCGCTGGGCGGCAAGCTCACCGACGCACCCTCGGTCTCGGCCGACGGCACGATCGTGGCACGGGGCTCGGACGGCCTGGTCTGGTCGTACCGGGGAGGCTCGTGGTCGTCGCTCGGCGCGCCCGGCGGTGAGCCGGTCTACGGCAGGCCCAGCGTGGCCGGCGGCCAGGTGGCCGTGCGCACGGCCGCGGACAGCGTGTGGGTCCGGCCGGTCGCCGGCGGTGAGTGGACGTCACTCGGAGGCGTGATCTCCGGCAGCCCGACCCTGGTCGAGTTCCAGGACCGGATCTACCTGTTCGCGCGGGCCGGCGACTACACGCTCTGGCAGATCAACAGCTCCGCCGGTGTCTGGGGCGGCTGGTTCCACCGTCCCGAGTTCCCGAGCAACTCGCTCGTCGGCGCCGTCGGTGCTACTGCTGGTGCGGACGGTTCCGCGTGGACGGTCGTGCGCGGGCCGGACGACAAGGTCTACCGGCAGAAGCTCTAGGGGGAACGTGCATGAAGTGCGCGGTGGTGTCGGGTGCGGCGGCGGGGATCGGTGCCGCCACGGCGAAGCACCTGGCGGACAACGGCTACGCGGTGATCGGCGTCGACCTCGCCGGTGACGTCGCGGTCAAGGGCGACGTGAGCGACCCGGCCACGTGGCAGCGGGTCGTGAAGAAGGCCGCGGAGTTCGGCGGCGTGGACGCGTTGGTGAGCAACGCCTTCACGGTCACCGTGAAGCCCTTGGACGCCACGGACCCGGCCGAGTGGGACCGCCAGCTCGCGGTCAACCTCGGCGGCGCGTTCCACGGTGTGCGGGCCTGCCTGCCGTCGCTGCGGGAACGCCGCGGCGCGGTCGTGCTCGTCTCGTCGGTGCACGCGCACTTCGGCATCCCCGGCCACGGCGCGTACGCGGCCTCGAAAGGCGGGCTGGTGGCGCTGACCCGCCAGCTCGCCGTCGAGTACGCGCCGGCCGTCCGGGTCAACGCGGTGTTGCCCGGTCCCGTGCTGACGGCGGCGTGGGACCGGGTCTCGCCCGAGGACCGGGAACGCAGTGCCCGAGCCACCCCGGCGGGCCGCCTCGGCGATCCGGCCGAGGTGGCCTCGGTGATCGGTTTCCTCCTGTCTCCGGCGGCGTCGTTCGTGACGGGCGCGGAGCTCGTGGTCGACGGCGGCTGGTCCGCGGCGAAGGATTCTTCATGAAGGTGACGGCGGTCGAGACGTTCCTGGTCGAGCCCCGCTGGCTGTTCCTCAAGGTGAGCACCGACGAGGGCGTGACCGGCTGGGGCGAACCGGTCGTGGAGGGCAGGGCCGAGACGGTCCGCGCCGCCGTCCACGAGCTGTCCGAGCTGGTCGTCGGCCAGGACCCGCTGCGCGTCGAGGACCTCTGGCAGGTCCTGCGCCGCGGCGGCTTCTACCGCGGCGGCCCCGTGCTGTCGTCGGCGCTCTCGGGCTACGACCACGCTTTCTGGGACATAGCAGGCAAAGCGCGTGGCCTGCCGGTGCACGAACTGCTCGGCGGCCCGGTCCGCGACCGCGTGCGCGCGTACTCGTGGGTCGGCGGAGACCGGCCGGACGGCGTGCACGACGCGGTGGCGCGGCAGGTGGAGGCGGGCTTCAGCGCCGTGAAGATGAACGCCACCGCGGAGATGCGCCCGATCGCCTCGCCCGCCGAGGCCGAAGCGGTGCTGGTCAGGGCCCGCGAGGCGCGGGAAGCCCTGGGGCCGCGGGGAGAGCTCGCGATCGACTTCCACGGCCGCGTGTCGCCCGCGATGGCGCGCCGGCTCGTGCGGATGCTCGAGGAGGTGCAGCCGATGTTCGTCGAGGAACCGGTGCTGCCCGAGCTCCCGGCGGAGGTGTTGCAGTCGGTCGTGCAGGCCTCGACCGTGCCGATCGCGACGGGGGAGCGGCTGTTCTCGCGCTGGGAGTTCAAACCCGTGCTGGAGGCCGGGGTCGCGGTCGTGCAGCCCGACCCGTCGCACGCGGGCGGCATCTCCGAACTGCGCCGCATCGGGTCGCTCGCCGAGGTGTACGGGGCGTCGATCGCGCCGCACTGCCCGCTCGGGCCGATCTCGCTGGCGGCGTCGTTGCAGGTCGCGTTCACCACGCCGAACTTCCTGATCCAGGAGCAGAGCGCGGGCATGCACTACCACGGCACCGACCCGTCGTACCTGGTGGACATGGCGCCGGTGCGGGTCGTGGACGGCTGGATCGCGCGGCCGACCGGACCGGGCCTGGGCGTCGAGGTCGACGAGGCGGCGGTGCGGCGGGCGGCCGAGGTCGGGCACGCCTGGCGGTCGCCGATCTGGCGGCACGACGACGGGTCGTTCGCCGAGTGGTGACAGCGGCTGCCAGCCGCTGCCAGTGAGCTGAGCGGGTGGTGCCAGCGGGCGGGACGAGCCTGGTCGTGGCCGTCAGGGAGGCGGCTTCGACCAGGGGAGTTCCCACATGCACGTCACGATCATCGGTGCCGGTCTCGGCGGTCTCACGCTGGCTCGCGTGCTGCACGTACACGGCATCCCGTCCACCGTCCACGAGGCGGAGGAGTCGCCCACCTCGCGGGCCCAGGGCGGCATGCTCGACATCCACGACTACAACGGCCAGCTCGCCCTCGAGGCGGCGGGCCTGATGGACGAGTTCCGCGCCATCGTCCTGCCCGGCCGCGAGGCGATGCGGATCCTCGACTCCACCGGCGCGGTGCTGCACGAGCAGGCGGACGACGGCACGGGCGGCCGCCCCGAGGCCCTGCGCGCCGACCTACGGCGGATGCTCCTCGACTCGTTGCCTGCGGGAACCGTCCGCTGGGGGAGCAAGGTGACCGCCGTGTCGGGCCGCACGGTGACGTTCGCCGACGGCGGCACGGTGGAGGCCGAGGTGCTGGTCGGCGCCGACGGCGCGTGGTCGCGCGTCCGTCCGGTGCTCAGCGACGCGCGCCCGGCCTACGCGGGATCCTCGTTCGTCGAGACCTACCTCTACGACGCCGACACGCGGCACCCGGAGGCGGCCCGCGCGGTCGGCGGCGGCTCGCTCATGGTGCCGGGCAAGAGCATGGGCATCTTCGCGCACCGCGAGGCCGGCGACACCCTTCACACCTACGTGGAGTTCAGCAAACCGCTCGACTGGTTCGACACGTTCGACGTCACCGACCCGGCCGCCGTCGCCCGCCACTTCGAGGGCTGGGCGCCCGAGCTGACCGCGCTGATCACCGACACCGACACCACCCCCGTGCTGCGCGCCCACCACACCCTGCCCGACGGCCACCGCTGGGACCGCGTGCCGGGCGTGACGCTGGTCGGCGACGCCGCACACCTGTTGCCGCCCAACGGCGAAGGTGCCAACCTGGCCATGCTCGACGGCGCCGAACTGGCGCTGGCCCTGGCCCGGCACGCCGACGTCGAGACCGCGCTGGCGTCGTTCGAACAGGAGATGTTCGAGCGCACCGCGAAGACCGTCGCCGACGACGGGATCACGCTGCAGAGCCTGTTCGGCGACGACGCCCCGCAGAAGCTCGTCGACCTGCTGCTCGACGCCTGAGGTTGCGCGCCGGGCCGCTTCGGGCTCGACCTTCTTGCCAAAAGCGCAAGCCGCCGTGCATCTCGCGCACGGCGGCTCTACCTTGGGGTTCATGAGCGAACACGGACACGGTGGCGGGCACGGCCACAACCACGGCCACGGCGGTCACCACGGGCACGGGCACGGTCACAACCACGGCGCCACTCACGGCCACGGGTACACCGACCACGACCAGGCGGAGGTCCTCGACCTCGACGCCGAACTCCTGGCCGACCACACCGCCGCCGTGATCGACTGGCTCCCGACCGCCACCGCCCGCCGCGTCACCGACCTCGGCGCCGGCACCGGCGCGGGCACGTTCGCCCTCCTGACCCGCTTCCCGGAGGCCCACGTCACCGCCGTCGACGCCTCCGTCGACCACCTCCAGCGCCTGCGCACCAAGGCGGGCGAACGGGGCGTCGCCGACCGCGTCCACACCGTCCTCGCCGACCTCGACACCGACGTCCCCGACATCGGCGCCCCGGACCTGATCTGGGCCTCGGCCTCCCTGCACCACCTGGCCGACCCGGTCCGCACCCTGCGCGGCCTGCACGACGCCCTCGCCCCCGGCGGCCTGCTCGCCGTGGTCGAACTGTCGGGCATGCCGCGGTTCCTGCCCGAACAGGCCCCGGACGGCCACGACGAACGCCTCCCGCACCGCGGCGCGGACTGGGCGCCGATGCTCACCGAGGCCGGGTTCACCGTCGAGGGCGAGCGCACCGTCACCGTCCACATCGAACGGTCGGAGGCCGTCGAACGCTACGCCCGCATCGTCCTGGGCAGGCAGCTCGACCCGGACGTGCTGGAGAAGACCCTGCGCCGCGAAGACCTCGCCCTGCGCACCGAACGCAAGGTGTGGGCGGCGCGCAAGGCCCGTTAGCGCGCCGCGTCGACGAGTGCCGTCCGCAGCGACTCCAGGGCGAACGCGCGCGCCCCGGCCAGCGACGGCGCCGAGACCGACGCCGCCACCACGTCCACCCGGCGGGGCGAGCGCGCGCACTCCGCCCGGATCGCGTCCAGCAGCGACGGCCCCCACGACCCGCCGACCACGACGACCTCGGGGTCGGCCAGCGTCACCAGGGCCGTGACGACGCCGCCGATCGCCCGCGCCAGCACGGCGGGGTCCGCGGCGCCCACCCGTGCCACGTCGATCGCGGTCGTTCCCGGCCGCCGCAGCCCGAGCTCGCCGAACACCTCGATGAACGGCGTGGCACCCGACGGTCCCTCCGTGATCACGTGCGAGATCTCGCCGGCGAGTCCCGACCGCCCGCGCCGCACCTCGCCGTCCAGCACGACCGCGCACCCCAGGCCCTCGCCGAGGAACAGGTAGGCGAAGTCCGCGACCTCCAGCACGGCTTGTTCGGCGCGGGCCGCCCAGTTCACGTCGTTGTCCACCACGACCTGGCCGTGCAGCAGCGGTCCGAGCACCGCGACCGGGTCCAGCTCGCCCACGAGGAACGGCGAGTCGGGCAGCTGCACGAGCCTGCCGGTGGCCCGGTCCACGGGATCGGCCGCGCTCACCGCACAGAGCCGGACGTGGTGCGCCGCAACGGTTTTCGCTGCGACAACCGGCAGTACCGCGCCCACCTCGCCGGGGTCGGAGATCGGCCGGTGCACCCTCTCCACGACGTCCCCGTAGGCGTCGACGCACTCCGCCGTGACGCCGTCCGGCGCGATCGTCACCACCAGTGCGACGCCGACGTCCGCCAGCGAGTAGAACGAGCCGACCCGGCCCTTGCCGCGCCCGCCCGGCGTCCGTTCGCCGGTGTCGGCGACGAGCCCGGACTCCACGAGCCGCCGCACGCTCTCGCTCACCGTCGGCTTCGACAGGCCCGTCAGCGCGGCCAGTTCGGCCCGCGTCAGCTTGCGCTCGGCCATCAGCGCGCGCAGCACGTGCTCGTCCGAGATCGAGCGCAGCAACTCCTGGGACGGCTTGGTCACGGGGGCGGATTCTAGTTAGGGGTCTTGCCTACAACCGCGCGACACGCTTACAGTTCCAAGTTAGGAGGCCTTACTGGAAGGGATCGACATGCTGCCGAACTGGGACACGACACCCGCTGACCTGCCGAAAGCCATCCGTGAGGTCAAGCGGGCCATCCGCGCGAACATCGAGGCGTCCGGCCGCACCGTCGAGGAGGTGTTCGCGGTCGTCGAGCAGCAGATCCGGCGCGAGGTCGACGATGTCAAGGCGGGCCAGGCCTGGCCGGTGATCGACTACGCGGACATCGAGAACGGCACCGCCGACGCCGAGCTGGTGAAACGCCGCGGCTGCCTGGTGGTGCGGGGCCACTTCGACCGCGAGCAGGCCCTTGCCTGGGACGGATCCATTGTGGACTACGTCGAGAGCAACCAGTTCTTCGAGAACTACCGCGGCCCCGGCGACGACTTCTTCGGCAGCGTCGGGTCGAAGCCCGAGATCTACCCGATCTACTGGTCACCCGCGCAGACCGAGGCCAGGAAGCACGCGCGCATGGCCACCGTCCAGCGCTTCCTCAACGGCCTGTGGCGCCACGACGGCTGGTTCGACCCGGCCACCGACGTCGGCTACCCGGACCGCATCCGCCGCCGCCCGCCCGGCGCCAACTCGAACGGCCTGGGCACCCACCTCGACCCCGGCACCCTCGACCTGTGGATGACGGCCGAGTACCAGCAGGCGTTCCGGCACCTCTTCGACGGCACCCCGGAGCAGTACGACCCGTGGGACGCCGCCCACCGCACCACCGGCCCGCAGTACCCGGGAACCACGATGTGCTCGGTGTTCCGCACCTTCCAGGGCTGGACCGCGCTCTCGGACATGGACCACGACCAGGGCGTCCTGCACACCGTCCCGATCCCCGGCGCCATGGCGTACCTGATGCTGCGCCCGCTGCTCGACGACGTTCCCGAGGACGAGGTGTGCGGCGTCACCGTCAACCAGGTCTTCCCGGTCAACCCGAAGTACCACGAGCTGCTGATCGAGGCGCTCAGCGGAATCCCGGACGTCAAGGCCGGCGACTCGGTCTGGTGGCACTGCGACATGATCCACAGCGTCGCGCCGGTCGAGGACCAGAAGGGCTGGGGCAACGTCATGTACATCCCGGCCGCGCCCTCCTGCCCGCGCAACGACCGGTACGCGCAGGAGATCCGACGGGCGCACGAGACGGGGTCGAGCCCGAGCGACTTCCCCGAGGAGCACTACGAGCGCACCTGGCCGAACCGCTCACGTCCCGAATAGCACCCGGAACACCGCGCCCTCGCCGGGCGCGGTGTCCAGCTCGATCCGCCAGCCGTGCGCCGCCACCAGCGCCGCCACGATCGACAACCCGAGTCCACTCCCGCCAGGTCCACGCGCCGGATCGGCCCGGTAGAACCGCTCGAACACCCGAGCAGCCTGCTCCGGAGTCATCCCGGGGCCGTGGTCGGCCACCTCGACGGCGTCCGCGGTCAGCCGCACCTCGACCGGCCCCGACGTGTGGATCAGCGCGTTGTCCAGCAGGTTCGTCAGGACCTGCCGGACGCGCGCCTCGTCCGCCTCGACGAGCACCGGCTCCGCGGGCAGCCGCCGGGACACGCGAGGACCGGCCTCGACGTCGTTCACCAGCGCGACCAGGTCCACTGTGGACAACGTCAGCGGCTGCTCCGAGTCGAGGCGTGCCAACTGCAGCAGGTCGTCCACCAGCACCCCCATCCGCGCCGCGTGGTCCTCGACGCGCTTCAACACGTCGGCCGGGTCCGACGCCGCCCCCTGCCGGTACAACTCGGCGTACCCGCGGATCGACGTCAACGGCGTCCGCAGCTCGTGCGACGCGTCGGCCACGAACCGCCGCATCCGGTTCTCCGACGACACCCTGGCCGCGAACGACGACTCGATCTGCCCCAGCATCGTGTTCAGCGCGGCGGCCAGCCGCCCGACCTCGGAACCGGGACGCCGCACCGGCACCCGCCGCGACAGGTCGCCCGCCGCGATCTCCCCGGCGACCCGCTCGACCTCCTCCAGCGGCCGGAAGGAGGCCCTGACCAGCGCGTACCCACCCATCCCCACCAAGATCAACGCCCCGAGGCTGATCAGCAGGAACGCGAGCCGCAGGTCGTCCACCGCCCGGTCCACTTCGGACTGGTCCACGAACGCGACCAGCTCACCCCCGTCCCATTCCCGCATCAGGACCCGCCGCGTCCCCACGGTCACGTGCTCGCCCGGCACCAACTCCCCGTACGCCGGCAGCCCGTCGAACGACGTTCCCGCCACCACGCCCGACGCGTCACGCAGCACCATGTTGTCGCGCAACGGAAGCGCGCGCGGCAGAGCCACCACCCGGTCCAGCCGCGCGTCGAGCTGGCCGAGCAGGTACCGCTCCATCACCTGCGAGCCGATCAGCCACGTCGCGAACAGGCCCGCGGCCAGCAGGGCGACGAGCACGACCACGAGCCGCACGCGCAACGTCATGGGCGCATCATGTACCCGAGGCCGCGCACCGTGTGGATCAGCTGGGGTTCGCCTACTTTCCGGCGCAGGTAGGAGATGTACGACTCGACCACGCCGACGGCGCCGTCGAAGTCGTGCGACCACACCTGGTCCAGGATCTGCGCCTTCGACAGCACGCGCCCGCTGTTGCGCAGCAGGTAGTGCAGCAGCCGGAACTCCGTCGGCGACAGCTCCACGACCCGCGCGCCCCGCCGCACCACGTGGCTGTCCACGTCCAGCGACAGATCGCCGCAGGTCAGCACCTCGGAGCCGTCCGGGCGGGTGCGGCGCAGCACGGCCGTCACCCGCGCGATGACCTCCTCCAGGCTGAACGGCTTGGTGATGTACCCGTCGCCGCCGATCGTGAGACCGGTGACGCGGTCGTCGGCGCCGTCGCGGGCCGTCAGGTACAGCACGGGCACGCGGACTCCGGACGACCGCAGCCGCCGCACCACCTCGAACCCGTCCCGGTCGGGCAGCATCACGTCGAGCAGCACCAGGTCCGGAGCGCCGTCCCGGGCCGCCGCGAGTGCCTCCGACCCCGTGGCCGCGCTCGTCACGGCGAACCCCGCGAACCGCAGGCTCGCGCACAGCAGCTCGCGGATGCTGGGTTCGTCCTCGACGACGAGCAACCGGCCGCGCTCCACGCGTGCATCGTGCATCAGCCGGTGGCCGGCCGCTGGGTGATCGTCTGCCCGGCCACCGTGCCGTCGGAACCGGCCTGGCCCTGCACGACGACCTGCTGCCCGGCCTTCAGGTCGCTGAGCTTGCCCTCGGACGTGATGTCCACCTTCGTGGAGTCCGAAGTGGACACCTTCACGACCTGGCCGTTCTGCGTCTTCACGTACACGGTCGTGTCGTCGACGTGGTCGATCGTGCCGACGGTGCCGCGCCCGCCGAACTGACCGCCGCCCTGCCGGTTCGTGCCCGACGGGGGAGTGCCCCCGCCGGGGAACTGCCGGCCGGCCGCGTTCTGCCGCGCCGGGTTCTCGGCCGCGCCGAACGACTTCTGCACGAACACCCCGCCGACGAACGCGACGATCGCGAGCACCGCCACGCCGAGGACGATGGTCGTCCTGCCGACGCCCGCCTTGCGGTCCTTCAGCTCAGCCGTGATGTCGTTCTCCAGCGGCTGATCGAGTGGGTTGGACACGTCGAGAACTCCTTATTCGTGCCGGAGGGCTTCGATGGGACGCAGCTTCGCGGCGCGGGAGGCCGGGTAGCTGCCGAAGAACAGGCCGATCAACGCCGACACCGCGAAGGCCAGCAGCACCGACGACGGCACGATGACGGGCTGGATGCCCGCGATGGTGAACCGGCTGCCGATCACACCCGCCGCGACGCCCAGCGCGCCGCCGAACAGGCTCAGCAGCGTCGCCTCGATCAGGAACTGTCCGAGGATCGACGAGCGGGGAGCGCCGACGGCCTTGCGGATGCCGATCTCCCGGATCCGCTCGGTGACCGTCACCAGCATGATGTTCGTGATGCCGATCCCGCCCACCAGCAACGAGATCGCCGCCACCGACGCCAGCAGCACGGTGAACGTCTCCGTCGTCGCGGTCCGCGCGGTCAGCAGCTGGTCCTGGCTCAGGATCCGGTAGTCGGCGGCGGTCGTGCCGGAGATCTTGTGGCGCCCGTTGAGGATGGTGGTGACCTGGGCCTGCGCGTTCGGCAACGCGTCGGCCGACTGCGCCTGCACCACGATCTGCGTCAGGCTGCCGTACCCGGTCAGCGCGTTCTGCGTGGTCGTCAGCGGCGCCACGGCGAGGTCGTCCGCGTCCTGCAACCCGCTCGACCCCTTGGCGGCCAGCACTCCCACGACGGTGAACGGGATGTTGTTGACCAGCATGGACTTCCCGACCGGATCGGTCCCCGGGAACAGCTCGGAGGCCACCGTCGAGCCGATCACCACGACCTTGCGCGCCTGCTGCACGTCGTTGTCGGAGAACAGGTTCCCCTGCGCGACGGAGCTGTTCGTCGTGTCGAAGTACCGCGGGTCCGACCCGACGAACTGCCCGATGTCGTGCGTGGTGTCGCCGTACCCGGCGGTCGCCTGCGCCGAGACGACCGGCGACGCGTACTTGACGTCGGGTGAGTCCGCGCCGACCAGCGCCGCCGCGTCCGCCGTGGTGAGCGGCTTGGCGGTCGAACCGGGCTGGGCGCGCTGCGGGCTGATCGTCAGGATGTTCGTGCCGAGGCCCGCGATGCTCTGCTGCACCGCGCTCGACGCGCCGTTGCCGACCGCGATCAGCAGGATCACCGACGCGACACCGATCAGGATGCCGAGAGTGGTGAGCCCGGACCGCATCTTGTTGGCCGTCAACCCCCGCACGGCGAAGGCGGCGATCTCGAGGACCCTCACACCAGCACCCCCGCGACTCTGCCGTCCACGACCCGGACGGTCCGCATCGCGTGCGCCGCGACCTCGTCCTCGTGCGTGATCAGCACGACCGTGCGCCCGCTCGCGTTGAGCCGGTCGAGGATGCCGAGCACGTCCCGGCTGGAGTCCGTGTCGAGGTTGCCGGTCGGCTCGTCCGCGAGCACGATCGCCGGGGACGTCACCAGCGCCCGCGCGATCGCGACCCGTTGCTGCTGACCACCCGACAGCTCGTTCGGCCGGTGGTGCACGCGGTCCTTCAGGCCGACGAGGTCGAGCGCCGCCAGCGCCCGCTCGCGGCGGTGGGCACGCCGAACTCCCGCGTACACCAGCGGGAGCTCGACGTTCGTGAGTGCCGTCGTGCGTGGCACCAGGTTGAAGGACTGGAAGACGAAACCGATCTTCCTGTTGCGCAGCAACGAGAGCTGCTCCTCGTCGAACTCACCCGTGTCGATCCCGTCGAGCAGGTACTTCCCGCCGGACGGCACGTCGAGGCACCCGAGGATGTTCAGCAACGTCGACTTGCCCGACCCCGACGCGCCCATGATCGCGAGGTACTCGCCCTTCTCGACCGTGAGATCGAGCCCGCGCAACGCGTGCACGGCCGTGTCGCCGCTCCCGTAGGTCTTGCGGAGGTCGCGGACCTCGATCACGGGGCTCATCGACCGGTCCCGGTGAACCCGCCGCCGTTGCGGTTGCCGCCCCCGGTGCCGGGGAACTGGCCACCCTGCTGCTGACCGGTCCGGTTCTGGTTGGTGGACGTGGTGACCTGCGGCAGCACCACCTCCTCGCCCGCGGTCAGCCCCGACTTGATCTCCACGTACTGGTCCCCGCGCACCCCGACCTCGACCGTCTTGCGCGTCTCCACGCCGTTCTCCAGCACGGCAACGGAACTCGCGCCGTTCACCGTCTGCACGGCCGCGGCGGGCACGGCGAGCACCCCGGTGGCGCCCGCGACGGTGATCTCGACGCTCGCCGACTGCCCCGGCCTGAGCCCGGCCGGCGGCTCGGTGAGGGTGAGCGTGACGCCGTACTGCACGACGTTGTTCACGGTCGTGGGCGTCAGGTCGACCTGCGCGACCTTGGCCTGGACCGGCTGCGACTGCATGGCGTTGACCGTGACGGTCGCGGCCTGGTCGGCCTTGAGCTTGCTGACGTCGGACTCGGAGACGTTCGCGTGCAGCACCAGGTTCTTGAGGTCCGTGACGACGACGAACCCGGACGTGGTGGTGGTCGTGGTCGTGCTGGTGTTGCTCGAGGTGTTGTTCGAACTGCCGACCTTCTGGCCGACCGAGCCCGTGACCGACGTGATCGTGCCGTCGCCCGGCGCGGTCAGCACCGTGGACGCGAGCGTGTCCTTGGCCTGCTGGAGCGCGAGCTGCGCCTGCCGGTACGCCGTCAGCAACGCGGTCGTGCCCGTTCCCTTGTCCAGCGCGGCGTTCAGGTTGCCCTGCGCGATGTCGACCTGCAGCTGCGCCTGCGTCGGGTCGAGCTTCGCGAGCTGCTGGCCCTTCG
Source organism: Lentzea sp. NPDC003310 (assembly GCF_040610935.1). Classification (NCBI taxonomy): domain Bacteria; kingdom Bacillati; phylum Actinomycetota; class Actinomycetes; order Pseudonocardiales; family Pseudonocardiaceae; genus Lentzea; species Lentzea sp. NPDC003310. Next base: position 244,120 of record NZ_JBEXNC010000012.1, on the reverse strand, counting down.
TGACGACGTCACCGACCTTGACGTTGACCTCGGTCACCGTGCCGCTCGCCCCGAACGACGCGGCGGCGCTGAACGAGCTCTGCACCGTCCCCGACGCCGTCACCACCTCGCTGACGTCGCGGGTGGCGGCGGCCGCCGTGCGGGCGGCGGTGGGCTGGGCGTTGCCGGAGGAACCGAAGAACACCAGGTAGCCGGCCACACCGGCGCCGAGGAGCACCACCACCAGCAGTCCGTTGATCACCAAGGATCTGCGACGTCGAGTCATGGCAGGGGATGCTCGTCCGCGAAGCTGTGGCGGGGCTGCGAGTTTCCTGGCAACGAGCTGAAGATCAGCCCGCCCGATTTCACCCTGTTGTGCACCTTGTTGCTCTTCGAGCAAGCCCTACGGTCGAGGAATGGCCACCAGCACTCCCTCTACCGCCTACAGCCGAGACCTGGGCGAGGAACTCCGCAAAGTGCGCGAAAGCTCCACCGACCTCACGGGCGCTGCCTTCGCCCTCCGGCTGGGCTGGGACCCCAGCAAGGTCTCCACCCTGGAACGCGGCAAGTACTGCCCGAGCGAGATCGACCTCGTGCAGTACCTCTCCATGTGCGGCAAGGACATCGACTTCTTCGAGGACTTCAAGCGCCGCTTCAAGAACGCGTTCGAGGAGTACATCGTCCAGGTCTCGGACAACCTGCGCACACTGGCCATCGCCGAGTCGACCGCCAGGACGATCACGAGCTACGACGCGCAGGCGATTCCGGGCCTGTCGCAGACGCCCGAGTACGCGGACAGCCTCTACCGGATGGGCGGCTACATCGTGGAGGAGCGGATCCCCGCGGTGGTGAAGTGGCGCATGGAACGCCAGGCGATCCTGAACCGGCACGATCGGCCCGCCTGCCTCTTCTACATCCACGAGCACGCGCTGCGAACGGAGGTCGGCGGCGCGCGGGTCATGGAGGACCAGTACGCCAAGCTGCTGTTCGGCGCGCCGAGGATCCGCATCGTCCCCGCCTCGGCGCAGCTGGTGGCCACCAGCTGCGTGCTGTGGGAGTACGACAAGGCGATGCCCATCGCGTTCACCTCGACCGACCTCGCGAAGGTGTTCGTGCAGGACCCCGGCGCCATCGCCCGCACCCGGCTGCTGTTCGAGCGGTTGGCCGAGGTCGCCCTGAGTGAGGAACAATCGCGGACGGTGCTGGCGGACCACGTCGGCCGACCGCGAGAGGAACTCCATGAGCGAGGCCCGCGCTTGGCGTAAGAGCAGCTACAGCGGCGCGACCGAGGACGACAACTGCGTCGAGGTGTCGTTGTCCGGTGACGCGCTCGTCCGGGACTCGAAGAACCCGGCCGGCGGCGTGCTGACGTTCGGTGTCAGCGCCTGGGCGAGCTTCGTCCAGAGGTTGCCAGTTAGTTGACAACTGCTCCGTTCGCCGGAGCAGCCTGCTAGGACGATCACATGAACCTCGTGTGGGTGCTGGCAGGTGTGGCGCTGCTCGTGGTGGCGGCGGGCGTGTGGCTCTGGCGTCGGTACCAGCACCGGTGGTACAGGTTGCGCCGCGCCGGGTCGGTACCCACAGGTCGGATCGGCGGTGTTGGCGGAGGTGTGCCACCGGAGAAACGGCCGGTCGACCTCGTGATCAGCGAGAACGTGTTCGAGCCGGACCTGGGGGCCTTGCCGCAGGTGCTCTTCGACGAGGCGGACGTGCCCGCCTTCGCCATCGACGGCCGCATGGGGCGGTGGCTGTCGGAGGAGGTCCCGCTCACCGGCAGGCAGGCGCCGCTGCCCAGGGACGGCCTGTTCGTGCGACGCAACAACGCGTTCGGCACCAGGGCTGTCCTCGGCATCAAGGACCTGATCGACGAGGGCGTGCTGATCGGCCAGGAGCAGATCCGGTTCGACGACTTCGTCGCCTCCGACCCGTCCGGCATCCCGGTGCCGCCGCCCGGACAGGGTCTGGCGGTGAGTTCCGGGGTGTCTCCCGCCCTGGCGAACCTGCGCGCCAACGAGAACACCACCCACTTCGTCGAGATCGCGTTGCGGGCAGGGGAGGCGAGTGGTCCGACCGCCCGGTCCGTGCCGGTGAACTTCGTGTTCGTCGTCGACACGAGCGGCTCCATGGGCGGGCTGAAGATCGGGACGGTCCGGACGGCGATCCGCGAGCTCTACACCCAGCTGCGGGACACGGACGTCCTCGGCATCGTCGCGTTCGACACCACGGCCAGGACGGTGCTCAAGGCCACGCCCAAGGCGTCCCTGACACAGGTGAGGCTGGACGCCGTCGTCTCGGAGCTGAACGCGCACGGCGGCACCGACATCAACCTGGGCGTGCTCTACGGCATCGACGAGATCTCCCGGCACGCCGAGCCGGGCATCGTGAACTGCGTCTACCTGTTCTCCGACGGGGAACCGAACTCGGGCGAACGCGACTGGATCGCGATCCGCCGCAACGTCGCCGACAGGGCGCGAGGCGAGCTGACGCTGTCGTGCTTCGGTTTCGGTCGTGACGCCCGGATGCGCGAACTGGAAGCACTGGCGGGCACGACCGGTGGGTTCTGCACGCTCGTCACCGATCCCGAGGACGTGCGCCTCACCCTCGCCGAGGACCTCGCCCGGCGCGAGCACCTGGCGGCCTTGAACATCCAGCTCCAGATCACGCTAGACGAGACCGTCACCGCGTGGCACCTCTACGGCCACGACCTCATCACCGACGCCCCGGCCCGTGCCCGCGTGGAGCGGGACGTGGCCGCCGCCGGAGAACGCGCGCGGGAGGAGTTCGGTGTCGAGTCGTTGCCGGACCTCGTGACCCAGGACGGCGGCATCCGGATCTTCGCGCCGGACCTCGCGCACGACGAGACCTACTGGGTGGTGCTGGAGGTGCAGGCTCCCGGCTCGGTCTTCGGCGCCGCCACCGTGCAGCACGTGGACGTCGTCGCCGGGGAGAACCGGCGGCAGACCCTGGAACTGGGCGCCTCGGGCACGATCTCGCCGGAGACGGTCTTCGCGCACGCGGTCGGCCTGTGGACGAGCGAGATCACGTTCTACGCGCTCGACGACCTCTACCAGAACGACCGCCAGACGGCGAACTCCCGGCTGTCCGGCCATGTCGAGACGCTGCGCCAGGCCCACGCCCACACCCCGGCGCCGCAGTTCCGCGACGACCAGGTGACGTTCCGCAAGCTGATGAGCCTCACCGCGAACCTGGGCACCGTCCGGGCGTTCTCCGACACCGGTGAGGCCGTCGCCGTGCACGCGCTGAACGCGTTCGGGCGGAGCCGTTCCGGCTTCGCGCGGAACCGGTTCGGGTAGCCGGGAAAATTTCCCGAACTCCCTTGAACCGTTGCCCGCCCCGCCACGTGTACCCGCTGTCGAACGGGAACGAGGGGACAGTGCCATGGCTGACGAGAAGACGGTGTTGATCGGCCAGTGCGGCCCGACGGTGCTGCTGCCCAAGCAGGGTGCCAAGGTCGTGCCGCTGCGGCCGAAGGCCCCGCTGCGGGTGGACGTCGCCGGCGGCGGCCCCGTCGGTCTCGCGTTCGCGTGCACCTTGAAGGCGCAGCTCGGTGATGCCGTCTCGATCCGCGTGCACGACCGCCGCTGGAAGCGCCGCGGTGACCGCGTCGTCTGGAAGGACCAGTCCGACGGCAACAACCGCCGCGAGCAGGTCGTGACGCTGCAGAGCAACGTCTGGGCGGCCCTGCCCCTCGCCGTGCAGCACCGCCTGTTCGCGCCCGGCCGGTTCTCCGAGATGTGGCCGCTCGGCCCGGACTCCCCGGCGTCCAAGGGCAGGCCGCGCAACATCAAGATCCGCTGGATCGAGGACGCCCTGCTCGACATGGCGCAGGACGTCTACGGCATCGACGTCGTCGCCGGCGCCTACACGCCGCCCGCGAAGTTCGACGGCACGCACGTCCTCGCCATCGCCGACGGCGCCCGTTCCGCGACGCGCGACGCGTTCTCCGCGCAGTTCGGCACCCCGAGCCGTGAACTGTTCTCGGTGGACGGTTCGCCGCTGGACGAGCGCGTGCTCGGCATCCGCGTCACCGCCAAGTCCCCCGACGAGCACACCGTGCCGCTGACCGTGGCGCAGAACAGGTTCCTGTTCAACTCGATGGGCGGCGGCTTCATCAACATGCGCCTGACCGCCGAGGAGGCCTCCGAGATCGTCGCGCTGGGCGAGAGCGGCCCGGTGTCGTGCATCGGCAAGTTCGGCTGCACCATGCGACCGTCGGGTTCGCGCTTCGTCTGCGACCGCCACCGCGCGGTGTTCAAGCCGTCCGTCGACAAGCTCTCCTACCTGTGGCCCCGCATCCTCGACGGCCTGCGCTTCTTCGGTGTCGGAGCGGCCGACGTCGTGGGCATCACCTCGTTCACGCTCGGCATGCAGCAGATGTCGAAGTTCACCGCCCAGCTCGCACCGTCGACGTTCGGGTTCCTCCTGGGCGATGCCGCCAACTCCCTGCACTTCTGGCCCGGCCGCGGCCTGAACACCGGTCTGAAGAGCGCGCTCTCCCTGGCCGTGAACCTGCAGAAGCGCTGGAACGGCAAGCCCTTCCGCGCCGCCGACTTCGCCCAGCACGAGGGCATCATGCAGCAGCTCCAGTACCGCGAGAAGTCCCGCGCCTGGACCACCATGCTCATGCCCGACGCCGAAGGCACCCCGCGCGGCATCGAGGACCGCATCCGCGACGGCCTCCAGGGCCCGTGCGACCGCGCGGCGTTGGTGCAGACGCTGTTCGAGCGCGTGCTGGACATCAAGAAGCGGATGGGTGACCGGATGGGCTCGCTCGCCACCGACGAGTGGTACTACGGGCGCATCACCGCTCTGGACACCCGGACCTTGAAGGTCATGGTCGAGTCGGGGGCGTGGATCACGCGGGAGATCGGCGGCGAGGAGGTCGAGATCCCTTCGGCGGCGCCGGCCTTCGTGGAGCCGCAGCCGGTGCGCCGGGGGTTGTCGCTGGTCGGCTAGTGGCTGAGAAGCCTGAGCAAGTGGTTGGTCAGGTCCCCGCGCAACCCGGCATGTCCTGCCCGTTCGTCGCACGCCGCCCGCAGGGCCTCGGACTCCCGGTACACGTGGACGGCCCCTGTCTGCACCACGGCCGCAGTCGGCTCGTTCTCGCTCATGCCCGCAGGTACACCCACGCGTCGAGGCCGGACCCGAGTCGCACGAGCGAGCGCCGGTAGTCGTCCACCTCATAGATGTCGGCCGCGGCCAGTTCCGCGGTCGTCACCTCCAGCACCGTCCCGGCGACCGAGTCGGTGGCACCGGCCCGCCGGACGATCGGGTGCCGATCAGTCCCGCTGACCGCCACCACCGCGGGGTCGGTGATCGTCACCCAGTCCTGCCGGTGGCCCGGCAGCACGTCCGACTTGCCGACGAGCGTGCGCCCGAAGTGCGAGACCTGCACCGGCTCCGACTGCAGGGTGCCGTACGAGAACAGGTTCACGACCGCGTCCGCCGGCCCGCCGATCCGGTGCAGCACGGGCTGGTCCACGTCCGCGTTCCCGACCACGACCGTCGCCCGCGAGGCCGGCCCGACCTCGGCCAGGTACCGGCGGCTGGCCGCGTGGTACCGCTGGTCGAACGCCTTCTCCGCCTTTTCGAGGCCGCCCAGCGGTTCGGTGTCGCGCCGTGTCCCGCGCTCGAAGGCGACGGAGAACGGCGTGTCCACGAACACGACCTGGTCCCACTCCAGGTCGCGCTGCAGGAAGCTGCCGTCCACCACGAGGACGAGGTCGTCCGGTGCCTCGACCGGGGCCTCGTCCAGGGGAGTGTCCGACCTCAGGTCGATGATCCGTTCGCGGTAGCGGCGGTCCCCGTCCGGACCGAGAGGCTCCAGCACCAGTCGGGAGAACGCGGCGAAGTCGTACGCGTCCTGGTAGTAGCCCTCGGCCGAGTCGCGGCCCAAGCGGTGCCGCACGGCGCGCGGGTGGTGGAACCCGTCCATCGAGAGGTGGGCGGCGGAACGGCCCCGCGCGGCCACCAGGGCCGTGAGTTCGCGGGCCAGGGTCGTCTTGCCCGACGCCGTGATCCCGTCGACCGCCACCCTCAGCGGGCCGCCCAGACCGACCAGGTGGTCGGCGATCCGGTTCAGCACGCGCTCCCGTGGAGTGATCACGTGCCCAACCCTAATCCTCCTCCACCTCGCGGCGGGCCAGCCGCACCTCCTCGATGTCGAGCTTGCGCTGGATCGTCCGCAGCACGATGTCGTCGATCGCCTGCTCGTCCCGCAGCCGCACCACCGTCGACCGCTTGTGCGCGATCAGCTCCAGCCGCAACGCCGTGTACTCGACCTCCGACTGGGCCACCTCCTCGTCCCCGGCTTCACGGGCCCGCACGACCTCGAGGTGGTGCTCGTACTCGGCCCGCACCCGCTTGTAGACGACGTCGGACACGCCCACCTTGTCGGCCAGTGACGGCAGCGCCTCGTAGGCCTCCTCCGACGCGGTCGACTGGGCCAGCCGCAGCTCCTCGTCCAGCGCCGTGTCCTCGGGCAGGCGGGAGAACCGGATGATCGACGGCAGCATCACCGACTGCACGATCAGCGTCAGCACCACGACGCCGGACGTGACGAGGATGATCTCCTCGCGGAACGGGAACGGCCCGCCACCCACGACCGTCTCGGGCACGGCGAGGGCGGCGGCCAGCGACACCGCGCCGCGGAACCCGGCGGCCGACGACACCAGGCGTTGCCGGGCACCCACCCGGCGCAACCGCTGTTGTGGGCGGCGGTCCAGCGCGCGGATCACGTACGGCGTCGTGTAGCTCCACAACATGCGCGTGCCGACCACCGTCAGCGCCACCAGGCCGATGGCGCCGAACGTCGCGAGGACCTCGGAGCCGTCGAGTGAGCGCAGAGCGCTGTGGGCCTGGAGTCCGATCAGGACGAACAGGGCACCGTTCAGCACGAACGTCGCGATGCCCCAGAACGCGTAGCTCACCTGACGGGTGTCGGCACGCACGATGCGCGGCCCGACCTGGGCGAGCACGAGGCCGCACGTCACCACGGCGATCACGCCGGACCCGTGCACAGTCTCGGCCAGCAAGAATGCCGCGAACGGCGTCAGGATGCTGACCACCGTCTCGTGCAACGGGCTGTCGAGGCGCTTGCGCACCTGCACGGCGAGCCAGGCCACGAGCAGGCCCGCCACGGCGCCGCCGCCGTACGACAGCACGAGCTGCAGGCTGACCCGGCCGGTGCTGAACTGCTGCTCGCCGACGGTGATGGCCACGGCGATCGCGTAGATCACCAGGGCCGTGCCGTCGTTGATCAGGGACTCGGCGCGCAGGATCGTGGTCGTGCGGCGGGGCATGCCGCGGGCGATGGCGGACACAGCGGTCGCGTCCGTGGGGGCCAGGGCGGCGCCGAGGACCCACGCCGGGCCCCAGTCGAGGCCGAGGGCGTGGGCCACGGACGCCACGGCGGCGGCCGTCGCGAGCACCAGCAGGGTGCTGAGCAGCACGATCGGGCGGAGGTTGCTGCGGATCTCCCGCAACGACGTGTTGAGACTTTCCCAGTAGAGCAGGGCCGGCAGAAAGATCAGCAGCATCGCCTCCGGCGGGAGGCTGACCTCTTCCAAGGCGGGCACGAAGCCGAGCACCGCGCCGCACACCACCAGCAGGACGGGGGCGGCGACGCGCACCCGTCCGGCCACGACGCTGCTCGCGAGGATGCACACACCCAGCACCACGACGAGTTCGAGACCGAGCATGCGCTAGAAGATAGGCCGATCAGGCGCTCAGCGCGTCATCCAGCTCGGCCAGCAGGCGGGACTTGGGTCGCGCTCCCACGATCTGCCGGATCGGCACGCCGTCGCGGAACAGCAGCAGCGTGGGCAGTGACATGACCTGGTGGTCGCGGGCGGTGGCGGTGTTCTCGTCGGCGTTGATCTTGACGACGGTCAGGTCGTCGCGCTCGCGGTCGATCTCCTCCAACACGGGGGTGAGCATGTGGCACGGTCCGCACCACTGCGCCCAGAACTCCACGAGGACGGTGCCGGTCCCCACCTGCGAGGCGAACGTGGCGTCGGTCAGCTGCTGCACTGGAACTCCCTGGGTTCTGGCACGAGGCACGGGTCCTGGAAGGCGAGTCTGGCCAGCAGGAACTCCCGGACGGCGCCGAGCCGCTCCAGGCAGGCGTCCACCTCGGCGAGCTTGCGCCGGTAGACCTCCCGCGAGTCCGGGCACGAGTCGCCGGACTCGTGGCCCGCGCGCAGGCACGCGACGAACGGGCGGGTGTCCTCCAGGGACAGGCCCACCGCCTGCAGCGACTGGATCTCGCGCACGAGCCGCAGGTGGTGTTCGTCGTACTCGCGGTAGCCGTTGGGCGTGCGCGGCGCGTCGAGGAGCCCTTCGGACTCGTAGAAGCGCAGCGCGCGCGTGGTGGTGCCGGCTCGCTTGGCCAGTTCGCCGATCCTCATGCCCGGAACGCTAAACCTTCACGTGCGCGTCAAGGCAACTCCGGAAAATATTCCCGCTCCCGAAGGGAGTCCCACCCAGTGGCCGCCTCAGCGCGACGACCCGGAACGCCCACAGAATGCGGGGAAACGACGAGGAGGGGGACCTGTGGGAACCCGACTGCACCTGGCCGCCGCGCTGCACGCGACCGGCGAAGAGGCTTTCACCGCAAGGCGTTGGGCGGAGCTCGTGCGCGAGGCCGAACTCGGCACGCTCGACTTCGTGACGTTCGGCGACTCGCTCGGCGGCCGGCCGGGCCTCGACGCGGTGCTCACGGCCGCGCGCGTCGCGCCGCTGACCACGCACGTCGGCCTGGTGCCGACCGCGGTGGTGACGCACACCGAGCCGTTCCACCTGTCCAAGGCGATCGCGACGCTCGACCACGTCGGCAGGGGACGCGCGGGCGTCGAGCTGACCGTCGCGCCCGACGCCGCCGACGCGCGGCACTTCGGGCGCCGCACGGTCGGTCCCGAGCCCGAGCTGTGGGAGGAGGCGCGCGACTACGCCGAGGTCCTGCGCCGGTTGTGGGACAGCTGGGAGGACGACGCGGAGATCCGCGACGAGGCCACCGGGCGGTTCGTCGACCGCGAGAAGCTGCACTACATCGACTTCGAGGGCCGGTGGTTCAAGGTGCGCGGGCCGTCCATCACGCCGCGCCCGCCCCAGGGCCACCCGCTGATCGCGGCCACCGAACCGCTGGGCGACGTCGTGTTCTCCGACGACGCCTCGGCCTCCGACAGGCTCGTGTTCCGAGACGTCGACGCCACCACGTCCGCGGACCAGCTGATCGCCTGGCACGAACAGGGTTTCGCGGGCTTCCGGCTGCACGGCGACCTGCGCCGGATCACCCGCGAACTGGTGCCGGAGCTGCGGGAACGGGGCGTGTTCCGCACCGAGTACGAGCACACGACGTTGCGCGGCCACCTCGGCCTCGCCCGGCCCGCCAACCAGTTCGCCTAGAGGAGCGCGGAGATGACCAAGCAGATCCACCTCGCCGCGCACTTCCCCGGCGTGAACAACACGACCGTGTGGAGCGACCCCCAGGCGGGCAGCCACATCGAGTTCGACTCGTTCGTCCACTTGGCACAGACGGCCGAGCGGGCGAAGTTCGACTTCTTCTTCCTGGCCGAGGGACTGCGGCTGCGCGAGCAGGGCGGGAAGATCTACGACCTGGACGTCGTCGGCCGCCCCGACACGTTCACCGTGCTCGCCGCGCTGGCCGCCGTCACCACGCGCCTGGGCCTCGCGGGCACGATCAACTCCACCTTCAACGAACCGTACGAGGTGGCCCGGCAGTTCGCCTCGCTCGACCATCTGTCCGACGGCCGCGCCGCCTGGAACGTCGTGACCTCGTGGGACGCCTTCACCGGCGAGAACTTCCGGCGCGGCGGATTCCTCGCCCAGGAGGACCGCTACACCCGCGCGGAGTCGTTCCTGCGCACCGCCTGGAAGCTGTTCGACACGGGCGTGGGGCCGTTCGAGCACCGCGACCAGCACTTCGACATCGGCGGCACGTTCGGCGTCCCGCGCTCGCCCCAGGGCCGCCCGGTGATCCTCCAGGCCGGGGACTCCGAGGAGGGCCGCGAGTTCGCCGCCGCCACCGCCGACGCGATCTTCTCCCGGCACGGCACCCTGGAGGCGGGCCAGAAGTTCTACCGCGATGTCAAGGGCAGGCTCGCGAAGTACGGCCGCACGCCCGACCAGCTGAAGGTGCTACCTGCGGCCACGTTCGTGCTGGGCGACACCGACGCGGACGCGCAGGAGAGGGCCGCGGTGGTCCGGCGGCAGCAGGTCAGCGGGGCGACCGCGATCCGGTTCCTGGAGCAGGTGTGGAACCGCGACCTGAGCGGCTACGACCCGAACGGCCCGCTGCCCGACGTCGAGCCGGTGACGGGGGAGAACACGATCGCGCAGGGGCGGGCGAGCGTGCGGATGTTCAAGGACCCGGCGCAGACCGTGCGGGAGTGGCGGGAGAGGGCCGCAGCCAAGAACCTGTCCATCCGGGACCTCGTGATCGACGTGAGCGCGCGGCAGACGTTCATCGGGTCGGCGGACAGCGTCGCCACGCAGATCGACGACCTGGTGCAGCAGGACGCCGCCGACGGCTTCATCCTCGTGCCGCACGTGACACCGGGCGGGCTCGACGAGTTCGCCGACACCGTCGTGCCGCTGCTGCAGGAACGCGGTGTCTTCCGGTCCGAGTACTCAGGTCCGACGTTGAGGGATCATCTCGGTATCCGATAGTTGTTCAACCTTTGGACGTCCTTGCCCGGCAGGTTCTCCGAACCTAACGTGAGCGTCGTTGAGTGAGTGCTCCTCAAGAGCGCAGGGAAGGGAGGACAGGATGACCGCCCTGTCCTCCCGCTGTCTCATCAGCTGTACGAGCTGACTCCGCTCGCTCGTCCCACGTTCCCCGCCGCAGCAAGGACTCGCCATGACCTCTGGCACGCTGACTCCACCGTCCACAAAGGACGACGATCTCTCCGCGTTACCCGTCGTGCCCGCCCGCCACCCGTGGCGCTGGGTCGGCGTCGCGTTCGTGCTGGTGCTCGCCGCGCAGTTCGTGCACGGCCTGGTCACGAACCCCGCCTGGGACTGGCCGACGTTCGCGCGGTACTTCACCGCCGAGTCGATCGTCACCGCCGTTGGCACGACGATCTTCCTGACCGTGTCCGGCACCGCGCTGGGGTTCGCGCTCGGCATCGTCGTCGCGGTGCTGCGGATGTCGAAGAGCCCGTTCCTGAGCGCCGTCGGCTGGACCTACATCTGGGCGTTCCGGTCGATCCCGCTGATCGTGCAGCTGCTGTTCTGGTTCAACATCTCCTACCTGTACCAACGGCTTTCGCTCGGCATCCCGTTCGGGCCGGAGTTCGTGAGCTTCGAGACGATCTCGCTGATCAGTCCGATGGGCGCGGCCGTGCTCGGCCTCGCGCTGCACCAGGCGGCGTACGCGGCGGAGATCGTCCGGTCCGGCGTCATCTCGGTCGACCGCGGCCAGCTCGAAGCCGCCGCCGCACTGGGCATCCCGAGGTTCCGCCAGTTCCGCAGGATCGTGCTGCCGCAGGCGATGCGCTCGATCCTGCCCAACGCCGCCAACGAGGTGATCAGCCTCTTCAAGGGCACGTCGGTCGTCTCCGTGATGGCCATCGGCGAGCTCTTCTACCAGGTGCAGGTCATCTACGGCCGCAACGCCCGCGTCGTCGCGCTGCTGATGGTCGCGACCGTCTGGTACATCATCCTGACCACCCTGCTCTCGATCGGCCAGCACTACGTCGAGCGCTACTTCGCGCGAGGAGACCGCCGGTGATCGAGGTTCTGGGCGTGCACAAGAGCTTCGGGACGCTCGAGGTGCTGCGCGGGGTGTCGCTGGAGGTCGCGGCGGGCGAGGTCGTCGTGGTGCTCGGGCCGTCCGGGTCCGGCAAGTCCACGTTGCTGCGCACCATCAACCACCTGGAGAAGGTCGACCGCGGGTACATCACGATCGACGGCGACCTGATCGGCTACCGGCGTCGTGGCGGGAAGCTCCACGAGCTGAAGGAACGCGAGATCCTCAAGCAGCGCAAGGACATCGGGTTCGTCTTCCAGAACTTCAACCTGTTCCCCCACCTGACCGCGCTGGAGAACATCGCCGAGGTCGCGGACCTCGCCGACGCGCGGCACTTCCTCGGCCGCGTCGGGCTCGCGGACAAGGAGGACGCCTACCCGCGGCAGCTCTCCGGCGGCCAGCAGCAACGCGTCGCCATCGCGCGGGCACTGGCCACCCGCCCCAAGGTCGTGCTGTTCGACGAACCGACCTCCGCGCTTGACCCGGAACTGGTCGGCGAGGTCCTCGACGTCATGCGCGACCTCGCCCGGTCCGGCACCACGATGGTCGTCGTCACGCACGAGATCGGCTTCGCCCGCGAGGTGGCCGACCGGATCGTCTTCATCGACGGCGGCGTGATCGTCGAGCAAGGAGCACCCGACCAGGTGCTCGACCACCCCGTCCAGGAGCGCACCCGCGCCTTCCTGTCCAAGGTCCTGCAGTAAGGAGCTCGTCGTGCGGAAACTACTTCTCGCCGTGCTGGCGTTCGGTCTGGCCGCGTGTGGCACCGCTGGTGGTGAGGAGCAGGCGGGGTCCGACCCGGGCGTCAACCTGACCCCGCAGCAGAACCGCGTCACCGCGACCAAGGACGACAAGATCGCCGCGAAGGTCCCGGAGAAGTTCAGAACCAAGGGGGAGCTGACAATCGGCGGCTCCGCCGGCACCGCACCACCACTGCGGTTCTACGCCACCGACGACAAGACCGTCATCGGCGTCGAGACCGACATCGCCACGCTGGTCGCCGACGTGCTGGGCCTCAAGGCCAAGCTGGAGGTCTCCTCCTGGGAGAACCTCTTCGTGGGCCTCGACAGCGGCGCCTACGACCTCGGCCTGTCCAACATCACGGTCACCGAGGCGCGCAAGGAGAAGTACGACTTCGCCACCTACCGCCTCGACACCCTGGCGTTCGAGGCTAAGAAGGGCGGCACCTGGAAGGTGAAGGAGCCCAAGGACGTGGCGGGCAAGGTGATCGCCGTGACGTCCGGCACCAACCAGGAGAAGATCCTCGTCGACTGGAGCGCGCAGAACGTCGCCGCCGGGCTGCAGGCCACCGACATCAAGTACTTCCAGAACTCCTCGGACTACTACCTCGCGCTGCAGTCCGGCCGCATCGACGCCTACCTCGGCCCGAACCCGCCCGCCGCCTACCACGTGAAGACGTCCGGGCAGACCGAGGTGATCGGCAACTTCTCCGGCGGCGCCACCGTGCAGGGCAAGATCGCCGCGACCACGAAGAAGGACAGCGGGCTCGTCGGCCCCGTCCAGGAGGCGCTCAACCAGCTGATCGCCAACGGCAAGTACGCCGAGGTGCTCCAGCGCTGGGGCCTGTCCGAGGAGGCCGTGCCGACGTCGGAGATCAACCCGCAGGGTCTGCCGAAGAGCTGAGGAGGTGCGTCATGAGGTTCAGCATCACCATCGACACCGACGACGAGGACACCGCGGTGCGGCTGCTCGGCGCGCTCAAGGACGTGGGTCTCGCGCCCGCCCTGGAGGCCACGGTCGAGGAGGTCGACGTCCGGGTCCTGCCCGACACGCGGCAGGTGCTGGTGCACGACCGGCCCGTCGACCTGACGCGGCTCGAGTTCGAGCTCCTGCTGCACCTGTGCTCGCACACCGACCGCGTGCACCGCAGGCGCGAGCTGCTGGCGACGGTGTGGGGCGTGAACGACGACTACAGCGGCGCCCGCACGGTCGACGTGCACGTCCGGCGGGTGCGGCAGAAGCTCGGCGACGCGGCGGAGGTCATCCAGACCGTGCGCGGTGTCGGCTACCTGGTCGCGTCGAGCGCGCGGTGCCGGGTGGAGCGCTCGCCGAACGTGGTGCGGCTCGCGGACCGGCGGGCCGGGTGACCGACGAGGTCCTCTGGACGCGGCCGGACGCCCCCGAGGTCGCCGGGATGATGGCGGAACTGCTGCACGAGTACGTGAGCAGGTACGGCCCGGCGGCCCGGGAGCGGATGGCGCGGTTCCCCGACCACGAGCTGACCGCACCGCACGGCGGCCTGGTGGTGCTGCTGCGGGACGGGAACGCCGTGGCGGGCGGCGCCTTCCGGCGGTACGACGAGCAGACCGCGGAGCTGAAGCGGATCTGGACCTGCTCGTCGCACCGCCGGCAGGGCCTCGCGCGCCGGGTGCTGGAGGTGCTGGAGGCCGAGACGGCCCGCCTCGGCTACCGGCGCCTGTACCTGACCACCGGTCCGCGCCAGCCCGAGGCGCGCGGGCTGTACCTCGCGGCGGGCTTCACCCCGCTGTTCGACGTGGCGGCCGTGCCGACCGGGCCGTTGCCCTTCGAGAAGGCGCTGACCGTGCCGCAGGCGGCCTGAAAACCGATTGCTCGCCCCGAAGCCCCGGTGTTACACAGGACGCCGGACTGGGGAGTTGATCGATGCTCGACGGCGAGACCGCCACGGACGTGTCCCTTGTGGACGAACTGGTCCGCACGCAGTTCCCGCACTGGCACGGGTTACCGGTCACCGAGGTGCGGCACGGCGGCACCAGCCACGCCCTCTACCGCCTGGGCGACGAGCTCGCGGTGCGCCTGCCGCGCCGCGAGTGGGCCAGGGACGAGGCGGCCAAGGAAGCCGACACCGTGCCGCTGGTCGCGCCGCACGTGCCGGTCGCCGTCCCCGAGCCCGTCGCGCTCGGCGAACCCACCGGCGCCTACCCGTACCAGTGGTCCGTCGTGCGCTGGGTGCCCGGCGGGATGCTGCCGTCCGAGGAGGCGGCCGAGGACACCCCGCTGCGCCTCGCCACCCTGATCCGCGCGCTGCAGGAGGTCGACCCGGCCGACCGGCCGTGGAAGGCCGGCCGGGGCCGGCGCGACCACGGCGGCGACGACCGCGACGACGCCGTCCGGGCCTGCATCGAGCAGGTCGGCGGCGACCCGCGGCTCGTCGGGATCTGGGAGGACGCGATCGCCGCCCCGCGCTGGGACCGGCCCGGCCGGTGGGTCCACGCCGACCTGCACGTCGGCAACCTGATCTTCACCGGGACGGCGCTGACCGGCGTGATCGACTGGGGCAGCGCCGGTGTCGGCGATCCCGCGGCCGACCTCATGACGGCCTGGATCTACCTCGACGAACGCGGCCGCAAGGCGTTCCGGGCCGAGATGGGCGAGTACGACGAGGCCGACTGGGCGCGCGCGAAGGGCTGGGCGCTCGACCTCGCCGTGCTCGCGCTGCCGTACTACCGCGACACCAACGAGTTCCTCGCGGGCATCGCGAGCCGCACCCTCGACCAGCTCTGCCCCGGATGGGACTCCTGATGCACAGCTCGCTGGTGGACGAGATGATCCGCGCGCAGTTCCCGCACTGGCACGGGTTGCCGCTGGTCGAACTGGAGCACGGCGGCACCGACCACACCATCTACCGGCTCGGCGACGAGCTCGCCGTCCGGCTGCCGCGCGTCGAGGAGGCCCGCGACCAGGCCGCGCGGGACTTCGAGGTCCTGCCCCGGCTCGCGCCGCACCTCCCGCTCGCCGTCCCGGAACCGGTGGCCCTCGGCGCCCCGACCGAGCGGTACCCGTACCGGTGGTCGGTCGTGCGCTGGCTGCCCGGCGAGGTCTCCACGATCGAGGCGGCGGGCCCGCACACCGGCGCCCGGCTTGCCGAGTTCCTGCTGGCGCTGCAGAAAGCCGACACCACCGGCGAACCGTGGACCACCTACCGCGGCCGCCACGACATCTCCGTCGGCGACGCGGGGGTGCGCTGGGCGATCGCGAAACTCGGCGGCGACCCGGTGTTCACGGCGATCTGGGACGAGGCGGTCGCCGCGCCGCGCTGGCGCGGCCCGCTCACCTGGGTGCACGCCGACCTGCACCGCGGCAACCTGCTCTTCACCGGGGACGAGCTCACCGGCGTGATCGACTGGGGCCGGGCGGCCGCCGGTGATCCCGCGGGCGACCTCATGACCGCGTGGTGGTTCCTCGACGAACGAGGCCGGGCGCAGTTCCGGCGCGAGCTGGACGGGGTCGACGACGCGACCTGGGCCCGCGCCCGCGGCTGGGCGCTGGAGTTCGCCGTGCTCGAACTGGCCCGCCGCGGCGACGGCAACCCGTTCCTCGCCGGCATCGCCCGCCACACCCTCGCTCAACTACGCGCGGAACGCGCCGGGTGACACGCCCGTCTCGCGGACGAAGAACTTCGTGAAGTTCGTGGCCTCGCTGAACCCCAGCCGGTGCCCGATCGCCGCCGACGACAGGTCCGTGTGCACGAGCAGCCGTTTCGCCTCCAGGGCCACGCGGGCGTCGATCAACGCCTTGGCGGACCGGCCCGTGGCGGCCAGGCAGATGCGGTTGAGGCTGCGCGCCGAGTAGCCGATCCGTGCCGCGTACTCGGCGGCGTTGCGGGTGGTCGCGAACGACCGCTCGAGCTCCTGCCGGAAGCGGTCGAACCGCGCGTCCTGCGGGGGAGCGTCGCCGGGCAGCCGGGCGACGCGCAGCAGCAGCGCGCCGAGCAGGTGGCGCAGCAGGTCGACCGGTTCGTCGGTGAGCAGGTTGCGCCGGTACTCCTGCTTCAGCTCGGCGATCGCCCGGCCGAAGACCGATCGCTCGGCCGGAGGCACCGCGTGCGAAACCGGGCCGAACGGGCTGAGCGCCAGCGGCGGGAACGCCGGGGTGAACAGCACCATCGACGCCTCCGCCGAGCCCACCGGCAGGCGGAGCACACGGCCGGGACCGACGTGCAGCAGCGTGCCGGACGAGCACGCGTGGTCCTCGAAATCGACCATGGTGGTGCCGGTGCCCGCGGTGAACAGGAACAGCTGGTGGAAGTCGGTGCGGTGCACCTTGGACAGTGTGTCCTCGCTGAGCCTGCGGCGAAGCACGCCCAGGTCGAGCACTTCGAGGCCCAGCCGCCCGCGGTCGGGGTTGCTGAAGCCGAACTGGGCGACCTGTCCACTTCTGACCATGGTGAGGCGGGATCCTACCTCGATCTGACGCTGTTCGCGGACCACTCTGTGAGCCATGGACAACAAGGGAATCGTGCTCAAGGCCACCGGCGAGCTGTTCGGCGACAAGGACCCGTCCGCAGTGGACCGCTGGGTGGCACCGGACTACCGCCAGCACAGCTCGCTCGTCGCGGACGGGCCGGAGGCGTTGCGCGGCCTCGTCGCGAACCTCCCCGAGGGCTTCCGCTACGAACTGGCGCGCGTGGTCGCGGACGGCGACCTCGTCGCGCTGCACGGCGTCTACCACGGCTTCGGCCCGGAACCGCTGGTCGCGTTCGACCTGTTCCGGGTCGAGGACGGCAAGCTCGCCGAGCACTGGGACGCGCTCACGCCGGTCGTGCCGCGGACCGCGAGTGGACGGTCCCAGGTGGACGGTGCGGCACAGCCCGCCGACGTGGACACCGAAGGAAGCCGGGCGCTCGTCGCGGAGTTCGCGCAGCGGATCCTGCAGGACGCCGACTACTCGGTGCTGACCGACTACATCTCCACCGAGACCTACCTGCAGCACAACCCCGAGGCCGCGGACGGGCTCGACGGGTTCGGCGCGGCGGCCGCCGAATGGGCGCGGCAGGGGCGCAACCTCGTCTACAAGACCGTTCACCGCGTCGTGGCCGAGGGCGACCTCGTGCTGCTGCAGTCCGAAGGCGAGTTCGGCGAACCGGTCGCCTACTGGGACCTGTTCCGCGTGCAGGATGGGCGAATCGTCGAGCACTGGGACGTCATCGCGCCGATCCCGGCCGCCCTGCCGCACGGCAACGGGCTGTTCTGACGTGCTCGCCACCCTGTCCGACTACCGGGACGCGGTCGCGCTGGACGAGCCCTTCCGGCCGCTCGGCGCGCCCGCTCCCGCCGAGCAACTCGACGGGCTCACGACCCTCGCCCTGCGCATGCTGTGCGACGACCCGTGGGTGGGGCGGTTCGACGTGCCCAGGACGCCGTTCGAACGCCGGCGCCTGCTGAGGGCCGTGCTGACGATCCGCGAACCCGCGCCGCTCGACCCGGAGCTGGTGGCCGTGCTCGACGCGGTGCTCGGCGGGGAACGGCTGCGGCGGCCGCTGGTGAGCGCGGAGACGCTGCCCGCGCCGGTCGCGCTCTGGCGCGGGGACATCACCCTGCTGATGGCCGACGCCGTCGTCAACGCCGCCAACGACGCCCTGCTCGGCTGCTTCCAGCCGATGCACGCCTGCGTGGACAACGCCGTCCACCGCATCGCCGGGCCGCGGCTGCGGGCCGACTGCCGGGCGATCATGGCGCTGCAGGGCACGGCCGAGCCGACCGGCACCGCGAAGATCACCCGCGGCTACCACCTGCCCGCGCCGTTCGTGCTGCACACGGTCGGGCCGATCGTGGCCGGTCCGCTGCTGCCCGCCCACGTGAGTGCTCTGGCCGACTCCTACCGGGCGTGCCTCGACCTGGCCGCCGAGGTCCCGCGCATCCGCTCGATCGCGTTCTGCGGGATCAGCACGGGCATCTTCGGCTTCCCGAAGCGGGAGGCCGCGCGCGTCGCGGTCGGCACCGTCCGGGACTGGCTCGCCGCCCGTCCCGGCTGCGTCGACCGGGTGGTCTTCGTGGTGTTCGGCGGCGAGGACGAGACGATCTACCGGGAGCTGCTGTGACGCTCGAACGCTGGCTGGACGAGGCCGACCGGGTGCTGATCGCGGCGGGCGCGGGGCTGTCGGCGGCCGCCGGGTACGACTACTCGGACACCGAGCGGTTCGCGGAGCTGTTCCCGGTCCTGCACCGCAGGGGCCTGTGGGCGCGCTACCAGCTGATCGGGCTGCCGCTGCCGCCCAGGTTGCTGTGGGGTTACTGGTCCGTGCACGTCGACGACGTCCGGTTCGGGGAGGGACCGAACCCCGTGTACACCCGGTTGCGCGAGCTGGTCGGCGCCCGCGACCACTTCGTCGTGACGTCCAATGTGGACGGGTTGTTCGCGCGCAACGGGTTCGCCGAGGACCGGATCTGGACACCGCAGGGGGACTACGGCCGGTACCAGTGCGAGACGCCGTGCACGCGCGAGACGTGGCCGAGCAGGCCGATCGTCGAGGCCGCGCTCGCCACCTACGACGCGGCGACGGGGGAGGTGTCCGCGGTGCCGTCGTGCCCGCGCTGCGGGGGAGCGGTGTTCCTCAACGTGCACAAGGGTCCCGAATACGTGCCCGACCACTACGAACCCGCGGGGATGCGGCTGCGTGAGTGGCTCCGCGACGGCGTGCTCGTGATCGAGATCGGCGCCGGGCACAGCACGCCGGGGGTCGTCCGCGCACCCGTCGAGGCGCTGGTCCGCGCCCTGCCAAGCGCTCGGTTGGTGCGGGTCAACCGCGACCACGCCGAGGTGCCGGCCGATCTTGGTGAACGGGCGGTGTCTGTCCGGGCGGACGCCCTGGAGGTGCTCTCCCGGGCATAGCACACGGCGCTATCCGCGAATCGGAGCAAGACGCCCCGCCATCTGGTGCCATTCGTCAGGTTACGTACGTGAGAAAGTTTCACCACCCTCTCGACGGCGACTCGGGTTTGTGCGTACGGTGAGCGCGCTGTCACCGTACCGGCCAGTAGTAACCCTAGCTGAATTCCTTTCTCCCCACCCTGCCGGGTGAGGAAGTGAGCGCAGTGAACATGCTGTCGGATCGAGAACGGGTGCTGTGCCTGAGTCCCTTCGGCACCCCCAACGCGGCCCTCGTGGTCGCCGCCGAACGAGCGGGCGGGCTCGGTGTGCTCGACCTCGGGCCCCGCGCCGCCGCCGACCTCCGGCGCGTCACCACCCGTCATCCGCGCGCCTTCGGGGTGCGCCTGCGCGGACCGTTGGCGGTGCCCCTGCCGGACGCCGTCGACACCGTCGTGGTCGATCTCGCCCGCTACGCCCCGAACCGCACTGAACTGGGCGAACGCCGCGTCCTGGCGGTGATCACCTCGGTGGCGGAGGCCGTTGCGGCGATCGAGTACGGGGCGACCGGCCTGGTCGCGAAGGGTGCCGAGTCGGGCGGCCGAGTGGGTGGTTCGCCGGCGTTCGTGTTGCTCCAGCAGGTGCTCGCGCTGACCGATCTGCCGGTCTGGGCGGCGGGGTCGATCGGCCCCGACACGGCGGCCGCGGCGATCGCCGGGGGCGCGCGCGGAGTGGTGCTGGAAGGCCAGCTCGCGCTCGTCGCGGAGACCCGAAAACATATTTCCGGTGAAATTGTCAACGCGGTCCGGATGATGGACGGCGCCGACACCGTCGTGAACGACGGGTTACGCGTCCATGTTCGTCAAAACACGCTCGAAATTGGTCAAGAAGGTTCCTTGGCTGATTTCTACCGTAGCTCGTTCGGGACCGTCGGCGGTGTCGTCGGCGCGATTGCCCGGGGCATTCGGGACAATCTCACCCTGGCGGGTGAGCACCGGCCGGTCCGGCCGGGCGGACCGTTCTGCGACCGCGTGCCCGGCCTGCGGTACCCCATCGCGCAGGGCCCGATGACCCGCGTCAGCGACCAGCCGGCGTTCGCCGCGGCCGTCGCGGAGGGCGGCGCGCTGCCGTTCCTCGCGCTCGCGCTGATGGAGGGCCCGGCGGTCCGGACGCTGCTGGAGCAGACCGCCGCGAGGCTCGGCGACCGGCCGTGGGGCGTCGGCCTGCTCGGCTTCGCACCGGCCGAACTGCGCGCGCGGCAGATGGAGGCCGTGCTCGCGGTACGGCCGAAGTACGCGATCGTCGCCGGGGGAACGCCCGCGCAGGCCCGTGAGCTGGAAGACGCCGGCATCGAGGCGTTCCTGCACGTGCCGTCGCCCGCGTTGCTGCGGCGGTTCCTCGACGAGGGTGCGCGCAAGTTCGTCTTCGAGGGCTCGGAGTGCGGCGGGCACACCGGCCCCCGCACCAGCTTCACGTTGTGGCAGCAGCAGATCGACGTGCTGCGCGGCCGGGAGGAGGACGTCGTCGCGCTGTTCGCGGGCGGCATCCACGACGGCCGGTCGGCCGCGATGATCTCGGCCATGACCGCGTCGATCGCGGCGCGGGGCGCGGCCGTCGGCGTGCTCGTCGGCACGGCGTACCTGTTCACCGAGGAGGCCGTGGCGCACGGTGCGATCCAGCCGGTGTTCCAGCAGGTCGCGCTGGAGTGCGAGGACACCGCGCTGCTGGAGACCTCGCCCGGCCACGCCGTCCGCTGCGCGCAGACGTCCTATGTGGACACCTTCGAGCAGGCGCGCGCCGAGCTCGCCGGACTGCCCAAGCAGGAGAGCTGGGAGAAGCTCGAACAACTGAACCTGGGACGGCTCCGGCTCGCCAGCCGCGGTCTGGTCCGCGACGAGGGCGGGCTGAAGGCCGTCGGCGAGGACGAGCAGCGCCGCGAAGGCATGTTCATGATCGGCCAGGTCGCGACGCTGCGCTCCGAACGCACCACGATCGCCCGGCTGCACGAGGACATCGTGTCCGGTGTGCTGCCCGAGACCGCCTCCGAGTCCGCCGAGGCCGCACCGCTCGACGTCGCCATCGTCGGCATGGCCGCGATCATGCCGGGCGCCCGCGACGTCGCCGAGTTCTGGTCGAACGTCCTGGCGGGCACCGACTCCATCACGGAGATCCCGCCGGACCGCTGGTCGCCCGAACGCTACGGCAGCCCGTTCCGCTGGGGCGGCTTCCTCCCGCGCACGGCGTTCGACCCGCTGGCGTACGGGATCCCGCCCGCCTCGCTGACCTCGATCGAACCCGCGCAGCTGCTGGCGCTCGAAGTCTCGGCGCGGGCGCTTCAGGACGCCGGGTACGCGACCCGGGTGTTCGACCGGGAACGCACCTCGGTGATCTTCGGCGCCGAGGCCGGTGCCGACCTCGCGAACGCCTACACGGTCCGCACCGCGCTGCCCGCCCTGGGCGTCCGCGGCCTGGAGGACCACCTGCCCGCGCTGACCGAGGACTCGTTCCCCGGCGTGCTCGGCAACGTGATCGCCGGCCGGGTCGCGAACCGGCTCGACCTCGGCGGCGCGAACTACACGGTCGACGCGGCCTGCGCGTCCAGCCTCGCCGCGCTCGACGTGGCGTGCAAGGAACTCGTCGGCGGCACCAGCGACACGGTGCTGTGCGGCGCGGTCGACCTGCACAACAGCGCGCACGACTACGAGATGTTCGCGTCGGTGAAGGCGTTGTCGGCGCGCGGCCGGTGTGCCACGTTCGACTCGGCCGCCGACGGCATCGCGCTAGGTGAAGGCGTCGCGGCGGTGGTGCTGAAGCGGCTCGCCGACGCCGAACGCGACGGCGACCGCGTCTACGCGGTGATCAAGGGCATCGGCGCGTCCAGCGACGGCCGGTCCCGGGGCCTCACCGCACCCCGTCCGGAAGGCCAGCAACGGGCCCTGCGCCGCGCCTACGCGTCGGCCGGGCTGCCCGTCACCGACGTCAGGCTCGTGGAGGCGCACGGCACCGGCACCGTGGTGGGCGACCGCACCGAGCTCGCGTCGCTGACCGAGATGTTCTCCGGTGTCGAGCCCGGTACCTGCACCATCGGTTCGGTCAAGTCGCAGATCGGCCACACCAAGTGCGCCGCCGGACTCGCGGGCGTGATCAAGGCCGCGCTGGCCGTGCACACCGGTGTGCGGCCGGGGACGCTGCACGTCAAGCAGCCCAACGCCTTCTGGGACGCGGACACGAGCCCGTTCGCGTTCGGCCACCGCACGTGGGCCGCCCGCGACCGCGTGGCCGGCGTGAGCGCGTTCGGGTTCGGCGGCACGAACTTCCACACCGTGCTGACGTCGTACGACGGCGCCGACGAGCCGTGGCACGGCCTGACCGCGTGGCCCGCCGAGCTGTTCCTGATCCGCGGCGACGACCAAACGGCTGCGCAGCGCGAGGCCACTCGCCTCGCCGCCCTGGTCGACGAGCGCACGCCGTTGCGTTCGCTCGCCGCGGCCTGCGGTGAGGGCACCGTGCAGGCGGCGTTCGTGGTGAGCACGCACGCCGCTTTGCTGGAAGCGTTGCAGGACGTCGAGGCCTGGCGTTCGTCGGACGTCGTCTCGCTGCGGACCGGGGAGCGGCCTCGGGTGGCGTTCCTCTACCCAGGCCAGGGCAGCCAGCGGCCGGGCATGCTGCTGGACCTCGTCACCGCTTTCCCGCGCCTGCAGGACTTCCTCGACGCGCGCTACGAGCCGGTGATGTACCCGCCGGCCGCGCTGACCGCCGAGGACGTGGCACGGCAGCGCGCGGAGATCACCGACACCCGCAACGCCCAGCCAACGCTCGGCATCGCCGGGCTCATGGTCACGGCGCTGCTGGAGTCCGTCGGCGTGCGACCGGATCTCGCCGGTGGCCACAGCTACGGCGAACTGGTCGCGCTCTCGGCGGCCGGCGCGTTCGACGCCGCCGAGCTGCTGGACCTCAGCCGTGCCCGCGCCGAGGCGATGCTGGAGGCGGTCGGGGCGGACCCCGGCACGATGGCCGCGGTGAGCGCGCCGTTGGCGGAGGTCGAGGCGCTGCTGCCCGCGGACGTCGTGGTGGCCAACCACAACGCGCCGTCGCAGGTCGTGATCTCCGGCCCCACGGAGGCGGTGCGTGACGCGGTGACGCGGCTGCGCGACGCCGGCCTGACCGTGAAGGACATCCCGGTCGCGGCCGCGTTCCACAGCCCGCTGATGGCCGGAGCCCGCGACCGGTTCGCCCTGCGGCTGGCCGAGGTCCCGTTGGGCGCACTGCGCTTCCCGGTGTGGTCGAACGCTTCCGCCGAGCCGCATGTGGACGTGGCCGAGGGCCTGTCCGCGCAACTCGCGGGCCGCGTGCGGTTCGTGGACCAGGTCGAGTCGATGTACGAGGCCGGCGCGCGGATCTTCGTCGAGGCGGGCCCCGGCGGCGTGCTGACCTCGTTGGTCGGCAAGACCCTGGGCGACCGCCCGCACCAGGCGTTGCGCTGCGACGACCACGTGACGTTCCTGCGCACGCTCGCCGCACTCGCGGTCGCCGGTGTCGAGGTGGACACCGCGCCGCTGTTCGAGGACAGGGCCGAACCCGCCACGGCGGTGCCGCCACGGCCGGGCTGGTACGTGGATGGAGGACTCGTGCGGGACGCGAACGGCGACGCCCTGCCCGGCGGGCTGAGGCCCGCCACGGAGTTCCCGACCCTGAGCGCGGGTTCGGGACTGGGGCGCGACGAGATCATCGAGAAGTTCCTGGACGGCATGCGCGACGCGGTGAGCGCACAGCGCGACGTCCTGCTGAGCTACCTCGGCACCGAACCGGCCGCGGTGCCTCCGCCGCGGCAGGTGATCGAACACCCCGTTGCTGCTGTCGCCGAGGTCGTGGCCGCGCCGCAGGAGGACGTCGGCACGGTGGTGCTGCGGACCATCAGCGCGCGCACCGGCTATCCGGTCGAGATGCTGCAGCCGGGGCTGGACCTGGAAGCGGACCTGTCGATCGACTCGATCAAACGCACCGAGATCGTCGGCGAGCTGGTGGCCGAGCTCGGCGCGGCCGGGTCGGTGGACGAGCTGGCGCAGCTCAAGACGATCGAGGGGATCGTCGGCTGGTTCGGGGAGGTGCCGGTCGCTGCCGTGGGCAAGGACGTGCGGGAGGTGGTGCTGCGGACGATCAGCACCCGCACGGGCTACCCGGTGGAGATGTTGCAGCCGGGGCTGGACCTGGAGGCCGACCTGTCGATCGACTCGATCAAGCGCGCGGAGATCGTGGGCGAGCTGGCCCAGGAGCTCGGCGCGGTGGGGAAGGTCGACGAGCTGGCGCAGCTCAAGACGATCGACGGGATCGTCGCGTGGTTCGGGGAGGCGCCGGCCCTCGCCGCCTCGCCCGCACCCGCCGCCACCGCACCTGCCGCTGTGCTCGCGGCTGCGGGAGCTGACGTGGGTAGCGCCGCGCCGGCCGCCACCGCCACTCCAGTCGTGCCCGCCGCCACCCTCACGACTCCCACTCCGGGCCGCCTCGTCCGCCTCGTCCCCCAGGTGGTCCCGGCCGACCCCGCCGCCCCCGCCGACCTCACCGGCAAGACCGTCCTCGTCATCGACGACAACGGCATCGGCCTCGAACTCGCCGACCTCCTCGAACGCCACGAAGCCCACCCCCGCGTCGAGACCGACTTCCCGGCCGACCTCACCGGCGTCGACATCGTCGTCCGCCTGCACGCGCGCCTTCCGGAGGCGTTCAGCGAGGTCAAGGCCTGCCTCACGAACGGGGTCGCGCTGCTCGTCGTCACCACCGGTGGCGGCACGTTCGGCTTCGACCACCAGCCCGACGAGCTGCCGTCCGACATCGGGCTGCACGGGCTGGTCCGCACGGCCGCGCTCGAGTACCCGGACCTCGTCGTGCGCTCGGTCGACGTCAACCCCAAGGAGAGCCACCGTGACATCGCCACCGCGCTGCTCGCCGAGATCGGGCCCGGGCCGGCCGTCGTCGGGTACCACTCGGGCAGGAGGCAGGTCATCGACACCGTCGAGACCGCACTCGAGCCCCTGGAGCTCGGCCTCGACGAGGACAGCGTCGTGCTGCTCACCGGAGGCGCGCGAGGCATCACCGCGCTCGTGGCCCAGGCGCTCGCCGACCGCACCGGGTGCCACGTCGAGCTGATCGGCCGCACGCCGATCGCGGCCGAGGACCACCGGCTCGCCCACGCCGCCACGCAGCCGGAGCTCGTCAAGGCGTTGTTCGAGCTGGGGGAGACCCAGAACGTTCCGGCCAAGGCGAGCAAGGTGCTGGCCGAGCGCGAGGTCCGCGAGACGTTGGAACGTTTGCGCGACAAGGCGTCCAGCGTGCGGTACCACCAGTGCGACGTCACCGACGCCGACGCCCTGAGCGCAGTGATCGCCGACGTCAAGGCGCGGTTCGGGCGGCTCGACGGCGTGATCCACGGCGCCGGGGTGCTCGACGACAAGCTGATCGAGGCGAAGACGCAGGAGTCGTTCGACCGGGTCTGGGCGACGAAGGTGAACGGTGCCAAGGCGTTCGGGGACGGGTTCCTCGTGTTGTTCGGCAGTGTCAGCGGGGTGTTCGGCAACCGCGGGCAGGCCGACTACTCGGCCGCCAACGACGCGCTCGACCGGATGGCGCGGTTCTGGGGTGCGCAGCGCCGGGTCGTCGCCGTCGACTGGGGTCCCTGGGCCGGGGCGGGCATGGCCGCCGGGCTCGCGGGCGAGTACGCGCGGCGCGGGATCCCGCTGATCCAGCCCGAACAAGGGGTTTCCGCGCTGCTGGACGAGATCGCCGGCGGCCAGGACGTGCAGGTGGTCTACCGATGGGAGGCATAGCTATCGTCGGGATCGGCGCCGTCTTCCCCGGTGCCCCGGACGCGGCGGCGTTCTGGCGCAACATCGCGGGTGGTGTCGACGCCATCGGGCAGATCCCGCCCGGCCGCTGGGACCCGGCCACCTACTACGACCGGGACAGCACGACCGGCGACCGGTTCTACTGCCGCAAGGGCGGGTTCGTCGACGACCTCGCCGAGTTCGACCCGACCCGGTTCGGCATCATGCCGTCCACTGTGGACGGCGCGGAGCCCGACCAGCTGCTCGCCCTCGCCACGGCGGCCGAGGCCATCGCGGACGCGGGCGGCGAGACGGCGCTGCCCAGCAGAGATCGCGTCGGCGTCGTCGTCGGACGCGGCGGGTACCTCACGCCCGGTTGCGCGCGGCTCGACCAGAAGGTGCGGCTCGCCGACGAGGTCGTCCAGGTCGTGCAGGACCTCTTCCCGCACCTCGCGGGCACCGACCTCGCCACCGTCCGCCAGGCCATCCGCGACCGGCTCGGACCCGAGCAGCCCGAGGCGTCGATCGGGCTGGTGCCGAACCTCGCGGCCTCGCGCATCGCCAACCGGTTCGACCTCAAGGGCACCGCCTACACGGTCGACGCGGCGTGCGCGTCCGGGCTGGTCGCCGTCGAGCACGCCGTCCGCGAGCTCCAGGAGGACCGCGCGGACGCCATGCTCGCCGGCGCCGTCCACGTCTGCCACCACCCGACGCTGTGGAGCGTCTTCACCCAGCTCAGGGCGTTGAGCCCGACCGAGCGCATCCGGCCGTTCGACGAGGCGGCCGACGGCACGCTGCTGTCCGAGGGCGTTGGCATGGTCGTGCTCAAGCGCCTCGAGGACGTCCGTGACGAGCGCGTCTACGCGGTGATCCGCGGCATCGGCAGTGCGAGCGACGGCCGCGCCACCAGCATGATGACGCCCAACCCGGACGGCCAGCTCCTCGCCGTGCAGCGGGCCTGGGACCACGCCGGCCTGGACCCCCGCACGAACCCACCGGCGCTGATCGAGGCGCACGGCACGGCCACGCCCGCCGGCGACGCCGCCGAGCTGCGCACGATGATCAGCGCGTTCGGCGAGCACGGCGACGAGATCGGCATCGGCACGGTGAAGTCGATGATCGGGCACGCGATGCCGGCCGCCGGCATGGCCGGGCTGATCAAGGCCGCGCTCGCCCTGCACCACCACACGCTCCCGCCGACCCTGCACGTCGACAACCCGCACACCAGCCTGACCGGCACCAGGTTCACGCCCGTGACGAGTGCTCGCGAGTGGACCGGACGGCACCGCGCGGTCGTCAACGCGTTCGGGTTCGGCGGGATCAACGCCCACGCGGTGCTCGACGGCCACACGATCGCCCAGCCGCGCAAGCCGGTGCTGACGTTCGCCGCCGACACCGCCGAGGAACTGGCGCAACACCTGAAGGAACGCCGCACCTCCAGCGCGGACCGGGCGTTCCGGCTCGCCATCGGCAACCCCGACGACCGCAAGCTCAAGCTCGCCGAACGCGTGCTGGCACAGGGCAAGGCCTGGCCCGGCCGCCACGACATCTGGTTCTCCCCGCAGCCGCTGCTGACCGGCACCGACCAGGTCGCGTTCGTGTTCCCCGGCTTCGAACGCGAGTTCACCGGCGAGGTCGTCGACCACGCCGTGGCGCTGCTGCAGGACGGCCGCAAGCAGGCCCGCGAGCTCATGGCGCTCGGCATCACGCCGGGTGCGCTCGCCGGGCACAGCATGGGCGAGTGGACCGCGATGGTCGTCGGCGGCATCTACCCGACGATCGACGAGTTCGTCGCGGCACTCGGCCCCGGCGCGGTCGCGGTCGTCGACATCGCCTACGCCGCACTGGGGTGCTCGGCCGACACCGCCGAGCGGTACCTGGTCGACGGCGTCACGGTCAGCCACGACAACTGCCCGCACCAGTCGGTGATCTGCGGCCCGATCGACCGCCTCGAAGAGGTGCTCACCACCCTCAAGGCGAACGGCGTGATGGCGCAGCTGATGCCGTTCCGCACCGGCTTCCACACCCCGGCGCTCGCCCCGTACCTGGGCCGGGCCAGGGAGATGCTCGACCAGCTGCCGGTCCGCACGCCGGAGGTCCCCGTGTGGTCGGCGAACTCCCTCGCGCCCATGGAGGCGGGCGAGGTCCGCGACCTCGTGCTGCGCCACCTGGTCGAGCCCGTCCGGTTCCGGCCGCTGCTGGAACGCCTGCACGGCGCGGGTTTCCGGGCGTTCGTCCAAATCGGACAGGGCAGCCTGCCGGGGTTCGTCGGAGACACGCTGGGCGACCGGCCGCACCTCGCCGTGAACGCGGACATCGCGCCGGAGGCGTTGTGGGCCTTCGGGCTCAAGCGCGGCACCGCCCACGGCGTCAAGCTCCGGCTCGGCACGCCGAAGATCAAGCTCGACGCGCTCGGCACCGCACCCGTGCTCGTCGCCGACGACAGCCCCGTGTCGGCCGCGGTCACCAAGCTCCTCGCCCACACCAACGCCGTGGCGCGCGAGGTCGCCGGCGCGCTGCGGCCGAACGAGGCGGGCTTCACCCGCGAGTTCTCCCTGCGCACGATGCCGGAACTCGTCGACCACTCGGTGTTCCCGCAGGCGCCCGGCTGGCCGGATCTCGCGGACGGGTTCCCGATCGTGCCCGCGACCGGCCTGCTGGAGGTGTTCGCGGACGCCGCCCGCCGCCTCACCGGCGGCACGGTGCACGGGTTCGCGCGGGTCAGGGCCAAGCGCTGGCTCACGGCGCTGCCCGCGACGACCGTGAAGGTCTCCGCCCGCGCGGAGGGGCCGGACCGGGTCGTCGTCAAGGTCGGCGACTACGCCGAGGGCGTCGTGTTGATGTCGCCGCAAACCCTTGAACGCGTCGGGAAGCAGCTCGAAGGCGTGCGCGAGGCACCGGTCACGGCCGCCGAGCTGTACCGGGACAACTGGATGTTCCACGGACCGGCGTTCGCGGGCGTCACGAGGATCGACTGCCTGGCGGACAACGGGATCGCGGGCGTGCTCACGCCGTTGCCCGCGCCCGGAGCGCTGCTCGACAGCGCCGGGCAGCTGATCGGCCACTGGATGCAGGTCTGCCGGACGGTCGACCAGACCGTGCTGCCGACCGGCATCGAGTCGGTGACGTTCCACGGCCCCGCGCCGACCGGCGACGTCCAGTGCACCGCGTGGATCCGCGAGGTCACGCCGCAGACGATGGTCGCGGACGCCGAACTGGTCGTCGACGGCGCGCTGTGGTGCCGGATCACCGGCTGGACCACCCGCCGCTTCACCACCGACGACCGGATCTGGCAGGTCAAGCTCAGGCCCGGCACCGAGCTGCTGTCCACACCGGACGGTGAGTGGCTGGGCGTCGCGGAGAACTGGTCCGACAGCGCGACGCGCGACCTGATCATGCGCCGCTACCTGAACTCCGCCGAGCGGCGCCACTACGGCGACCTCGACGTCCCGGCCCAGCGCGAGTGGCTGCTGCGGGTGATCGCGGTGAAGGACGCCGTGCGCACGTGGCTGTGGGGCCGCGGGGCGGGGCCGGTCTACCCGGCGGAGCTGACCGTGACCGCCGACGGACGGGTGCGCGGGGCCTTCGCCGTCCCGCGCGTCGAAGTGACGAGCGAACCAGGGCGAGCCGCGGCCCGCGTGCGAACGGAGATCTGATGGACGAGGTGCTGCAGCAGGTCGCCAAGCTGATCACCGAGGTGGTCGGGCCGGACTTCCTGCTGGGCGTGGAGATCACCCGCGACACCACGTTCAGCGACGACCTGGGCCTGGAGTCGATCGAGTTCGTCGCGCTCGCGGACAAGCTCAACGCCCACTACGGCGTGGATCTCGTGGCCTTCCTGGCGGACATGGACATCGACGAGATCATGGCGATGTCCGTCGGCCGGCTCGTCGACCACATCACGGCCCGTGTCTGACGTCCACGCCCGAGGGCTGCGGTTCCACGTGCAGCAGCTGGGCCGAACACCAGGAGAAACAGGCACAGCACCGACCGTCGTGTTCGTACACGGCCTGGTCATGGACAACCTGTCGAGCTTCTACTACACGCTCGCCGCGCCGCTGGCCCAGGCCGGGTTCGGCACCGTGCTGTTCGACCTGCGCGGCCACGGCCTGTCCGAACGACCGCCGACCGGGTACACGCCGGAGGAGAGCGCGCTCGACCTGGTCGCGGTGCTGGACGAGATCGGCGTGACCGAACCGGTCTACCTGCTGGGCAACAGCTACGGCGGGGTCGTCGCGATGCACGCGGCCGTCCAGGCACCGGACCGGGTCGGCGGTGTCGTGCTGGTCGAGTCGGCGGTCGGGGGAGTGGTCGGCGACGCGTGGTTCGAGGACATCACCAACACCCTGACCGTCGCCGCGCTCGGACTGGAGTTCGACCGCACGCAGGACCAGCTGATGGCGCTGGGGCAACGCAAGATCGCCAAGCTCGCCGTGAACGCGAACGCGTTGCTCAACGGCACGACGTTGATCGACGACCTCGGCTCCGGCGCGAAACTCGACCTGAGCGACGTGCGCTGCCCGGTGCTCGGCGTCTACGGCGCCGAGTCCGAGCTCATCGGGGCCGCCGCCGAACTGCGCGAGCGCATCCCGTCCTGCCGGCTGCACGTGGTGCCCGGCCTGGGCCACACGGTCCTGCGCGAGGCCACCGCCGAACTGCTCGACGTGCTCCTCGACTGGCTGCCGTCATGAGCCGGTTCCTCTTCGTCGTGCCGCCGCTGACCGGCCACGTCAACCCGACCGCCTCCGTGGGCGGCGAGCTGCTCGCGCGCGGGCACGAGGTGGCGTGGGTCGGGCACCCCGGCACGCTCGCGCCGCTGCTGCCCGAGCACGCGCGGATCCTCCCGGCGATCGACGACGCCCTGGAGGCCGACATCCGCGCGAAGCGGGAGCGCTGGCTCGCGTTGCGCGGCATGGCGGTGCTGAAGTTCTTCTGGGAGGAGTTCCTGATCCCGCTGGGCCACTCGATGGTTCCCGGGGTCGAGGCGGCGGTGCGCGCCTTC
This sequence comes from Lentzea sp. NPDC003310, assembly GCF_040610935.1. NCBI lineage: Bacteria > Bacillati > Actinomycetota > Actinomycetes > Pseudonocardiales > Pseudonocardiaceae > Lentzea > Lentzea sp. NPDC003310. The sequence continues at coordinate 212,943 of NZ_JBEXNC010000012.1, read as the reverse complement.
GGGCCGGACGTGGTGGTCGCGGACCAGCAGGCGCTGGCGGGGCCACTGGTGGCGCGGGAGGCCGGACTTCCCTGGGCGACCTCGGCGTCGACGTCCGCCGAGCTGGTGAATCCCCTGAGGACGATGCCGAAGGTCGACGCCTGGGTGCGGGACCTGCTGCACGACTTCGCGGGCGGCGACATCCGGTTCTCCGAGCGGCTGGTGCTGGTCTACAGCTCGAAAGCGTTGGTGGCGGGGGAGTTCGGCGACGAGGTGGCGTTCGTCGGACCTGCCCTGAGCCACCGGGTGGAACGCGGGACCTTCCCGTGGGACTGGCTGGTCGGACCGGGTGACCAGGCGGCTGGAGCGTTCGGAAGTGCGGCGGGGCAGCGGTGCGTCCTGGTCTCCCTCGGCACCCTCAACGGCCCCGCCGGCGAGCGTTTCCTCGGCCAGGCCATGGAAGCGGTCGCCGACCTCCCGGTGAAGGTCGTCATGGTCGCCGAACCGCGACCCGCGCCGACCAACGTCCTGATCCTCCCGTCCGTCCCGCAACTCGCGCTCATGCCGCACCTGGACGCCGTCGTCACGCACGGCGGCCACAACACGGTCTGCGAGGCGCTGGCCCACGGACTCCCGCTGGTCGTGGCCCCGATCCGGGACGACCAGCCCACGGTCGCCGCCCAGGTCGTGGCGGCCGGAGCAGGTGTCCGGCTCACGTACTCGCGGGCCAGGGCGGCAGACATCCGCAGCGCACTCACCTCGGTGCTGGACGAGCCGGAGTACGCGGCCGCCGCCGGAGCGGTGCGCGACTCGTTCCTGGCGGCGGGCGGCGCGGCCGCCGCGGCCGACCGACTCGAAAAGGTGGTGGCCGGGTGATTCTCAGCGTGGTTGTCGTGCTGGTCGTCCTGCTGGACGTCCTGCGCCTGCGGTCCCGCGCGTCCAAGCTGCGCGTGCTCGCCCAGGGCGCGAGTGAGCACACGCTGCTCACCGCCACCGGGGTCCGTCCGGAAGGCTCGTGGGAGACCGACGACGACCTGGTCGACCTGATGCCGCGGGACCTGCCGACGGTGGCGGCGCTCGACCTGCTCGGCGCCGTCGACCCCGGCAAGTACCGCGACGACCAGTGGGCGCGCGGGATCAGCGCGTCCCAGGCCGTGCTGGTGCGGGAGAAGTACGCGGAGCGGATCGACGCCGACGACCCCACGGAGTTCGTGGCGTTCGTGCGGCGGGTCAAGGACCACGTGCACGCTAAGGTCGACATCGCCGTGGCGCCGGGGTTGACAGCCGGGCCGTACGACCTCGGCTACCGGGCGGCGACGTTGCGGCAGCTGGGCAAGCGGCCGTCGCTGTGGATCGCGGGCTCGGTCCTCGGGTACGCGGCCGTCATCGGCGCGCTGGTCACCGACTGGCGGTGGGGACTCGCCGCGCTCGCGGCCTACTGGGCGCACCCGGTCCTGGTGTTCGCCGGCACTCCTCTCAAGCCGCGTGACCTGTGGGTGCCGCGCGTCCTGCGCACGCCGTACCTGTGGTTCAAGACGTCCGGCGGCAAGAAGTCCACCTCCGAGAAGCGCCAGGCCGAGCTCCTCGACGAGGCCGCTCCCTGGTACGAGGAGAACCGCGGCAAGAACTTCCACGAGGCGCCACGCGCCGACTGCCCGTCGTGCGGCAGCACCGACCTGCGCCGCTGGGTCACGGCGGCCGACCTGGTGCAGCGCAAGCCCGGCACGTTCACCATGGACCGCTGTGTCCGATGTGGACACGTCTGGCAGAACCCGCGCCTGACCGGGGAAGGACTCGGCTTCTACTACCGCGACTTCTACGACGGCCTCGGCGCGGCGTCGGCGGAGGCGGTGTTCTCCGGCAAGACCGAGCCGTACTACGGCCGGGCGCGCATGGTCGAGCCGTTCACCGAGCCCGAACGGTGGCTGGACGTCGGCTCCGGGCACGCGCACTTCTGCCTCGGCGCGAAGGAAGTGTTGCCGCACACCAAGTTCGACGGCCTCGACCAGGGCGCGGCCATCGAGGAGGCGGCCCGGTACGGTCGGATCGAGCAGTCCTACCGGGGCAGCTTCAAGGACTTCGCGGGCGAGCTCAAGGGCCGCTACGACGTGATCAGCATGCACCACTACCTGGAACACGTGCGCGATCCGTGGGAGGAGCTCGACATCGCGGCGGACGTGCTGCCGCAGGGCGGGTACCTGCTGATCGAGCTGCCGGACCCGGAGTGGCGGCTCGGCCGGTTGTTCGGCCAGTACTGGATGCCGTGGTTCCAGCCGCAGCACCAGCACATGATGCCGATCGGCAACCTGGAGCACGCGCTCGCCGATCGGGGGATGGTCACGGTGGCCACCGAGCGCAAGGAAGCCCACCTCTGCAACGACTTCACGCTCGCGCTGCTGTTGTGGCTGGGCGACAAGGCCCCGCGCACACCCGCGCCGTGGCGGCCGGGGAGGGTCCGGCTCCGCCGCACCCGCAGCTTCCTCGTGTGGACGCTCGGCATCCCGGCGTTCTTCGTCGCGCTGGCGCTGGACCAGACCGTCAACCGGTTCGTCGCCGCCCGCACCGGCAACGGCAACGCCTACCGCCTGCTGGCGCGCAAGTCATGACGGACATCGCGGACCGGCCGGAGATCGCGCCGGAGCTCCGGCTCGTCCCGCACGCGTTCCGGCGCACGTTCGGCAGGCCCGCCGAAGGGGTCTGGTACGCGCCGGGCGTGCTGAACCTGCTGGGCGGCGCGGTGCGGGTGCACGCCCGGTGGGGCGCGATCGTCGCGGGCGACCGGCGCGACGACGGGGTCCTCGAACTGGTGTCGGTGAACCGGCCCGCCGAACGCGCCGTGCTGCCGTCCGACGACGTTCCGGCCTGGGCCCGTGGCGTGCGCGCGAGGGGCGGCGCCACGTTGATGTGCAGCGTGGACCTCCCGCGCGGCAGCGGGTTGTCCGCGAGCGAGGCGCTCAACTCGGCGATCGAACTCGCGCTCGACGAGAGCGAGCGGCCGGACCCCGACCCCCTCGACCTGCCGGGCCAGCGCCTGCTGGTGATCGACACGAGGATCCGGCGCGACGAACCGCAGGTGGAACGGCCTTACACGCGCGAGGCCGAGGACCTCGGCGTGGCGCTGACCGCCTACCACCGCGCCCAGGACCCGGATCCCGAACAGGACGCCGTGGTCGAGGCGGCGCTCGCGGCCGGCGCGCGCGGTGCGAGCATGCTGATCGACCCGCCGGGCAGGCCCGCGGTCGCGCTGGTCGACGCGGACCTGGTCCCGGCGGTGCGGAAGGCGATCACGAAGGCGGTGGAGGTCCCTCCCCGCTACCTCACGATCGCCCCCGGTCCCTTCAAGGCAACGGCTTTACGGTGAACTCGGCCCGGCGCAGCTCCTTCGAGCTCGGACCCACGAGCAGGACGAACTCGCCGGGCTCCACCACCCGCAGGCCGGCCGCGTCGACGATCGTGCAGTCCGACACCGGGAGCTCCAGGTCGACCTTCACGGTCTCGCCGGGCGCCACGTCGACCTGCGTGAACGTCTTGAGCTCCTTGTCCGCCCAGCTCACGGACGTCACGGCGTCGCTCACGTAGACCTGCACGGTCTCGCGCGAGGGCCGGGACCCGGTGTTGGTCAGGGTGATCGACGCCTTGACCGTCTCGTCCGGCCGCAGCACGGCCGTCTCCACGTGCAGGTCGCCGTACTCGACCGTGGTGTACGACAGGCCCTCGCCGAACGCGAACGCGGGCTCCTGCGTCAGGTCGGCGTAGCGCGTGCCGTGCTGGCCGCGGATCTGGTTGTAGTACGTCGGCTGCTGGCCCGCGTGCGCCGCGAACGAGATCGGCAGGCGGCCGCTCGGCTCGACCAGGCCGTGCAGCACCTCGGCGATCGCGCGGCCGCCCTGCATGCCGGGGTTCGCCACCCACAGCAGCGCGGCGGCGTTGCGCGCCGAGGCGGGCAGCACCAGCGGCTTCGAGGCGAGCAGCACCACGATCAGCGGCGTGCCGGTCTCGGCCAGCGCGTCGAGCAGGGCGATCTGGCCGCCGATCAGGTCGAGCGTGGCGGTGGACCGGCCCTCGCCGACCAGTTCGATCTGGTCACCGACGACCGCGACCACGAAGTCCGCGTCCCGCGCGGCGGCCACGGCCTCGGCGATCAGGTCCGCGTCCGGTGCGCACGGCTGGACGATCTTCGGACGCGGCTGGCCGTCCGGGAACGTGTCGCCCTCGGGGTCCGGCTCCAGCGTGAGGATGTCGGCGCCGCGGGCGTAGGTGACCTCGCCCGAGGACAGCTCGCGCAGCCCGTCGAGAACGGTCGTGATCATCTCGCGCGGGTGGCCGTTCGGCAGCCAGTCGGCCTGGCCGGACGAGCCCGCCCAGTCGCCGAGCTGCGTCTGCGCGTCGTCGGCGAGGGGACCGACGACCGCGATCTTGGCCTTGCCGGGCTGGAACGGCAGCACGCCGTCGTTGCGCAGCAGGACCAGCGAACGGCGCGCGACCTGCAGGTTCAGCGCCACGTGGTCGTCGTGGTTGATCATCGTGCGCTGGCGCTCGGCATCGGGCCTGCGCGGGTTCTCGAACAGCCCGAGGTCGAACTTGAGCGTCAGGATGCGGGTGACCGCGCGGTCCAGGTCGGACTCGGCCAGCAGGCCCTCCTCGACGGCCTGCAGCGCGCCGTCGAAGAACTGCGGGGTCGTCATGATCATGTCGTTGCCGGCCTTCACGGCGGCCGCGGCGGCGTGCGCGTAGTCGGGCTGCAGCTTCTGCTCCCAGACCATGCGGCCGACGTTGTCCCAGTCGGTGATGAGGGTGCCCTGGTAGCCCCACTCGCCGCGCAGTACCTCGTCGAGCAGCCACGAGTTGACCGTGATCGGAACGCCGTCGGTGGTCTGGTAGCCCAGCATGAACGTGGCGCAGCCCTCGCGCGCGACCTTCTCGAACGGCGGCAGGAACCACGACCGCAGCTTGCGCCGCGACAGGTCCGCCTCGCTCGCGTCCCGGCCGCCCTGGGTCTCCGAGTACCCGGCGAAGTGCTTCGCGGTCGCGAGGATCGCCGTCTCGTCGGTCAGGCCGTCGCCCTGGTAACCGCGCACCATCGCGGCCGCGAGCTCGCCGATCAGCACCGGGTCCTCGCCGAACGTCTCGTCGACGCGGCCCCAGCGCAGGTCCCGGGAGATGCACAGGACCGGTGAGAACGTCCAGTGCACGCCGGTCGCGGCGGCCTCGACGGCGGTCACGCGGGCGACCTGCTCGACGAGCGCCGGGTCCCAGGAGGCGGCCATGCCGAGCTGGGTCGGGAAGATCGTGGCGCCCTCGTAGAACGAGTGGCCGTGGATGCAGTCCTCGGCGATCAGCAGGGGGACGCGCAGCCGTGTCCGGACGGTGAGGTCCTGCGCGCGCAGCACTCGTTCCGGCGAGGTGTGCAGGATCGAGCCGACGTGCTTGCGCAGCACGTGGTCGTCCAGGTCCTCCCTCGAGTCCAGCTGCATCATCTGACCGACCTTCTCGGCCAGCGTCATGCGGCCTAGGAGGTCGGCGACCCGCTCTGCGGTGGGCAGCGTGGCGTCGAGGTAGGGCACGTCGTCGCGATCCATGTGGTCTCCGAGAGGGCTCGTGCGGCGGCAGCGTCTATGGGAGCGCTCTCACAGTTGATACCTGAAACCGGTTCCGCGCGAAACCGGTTTCGGGATTTCCGGTACAAACGAATCGTTCGAGTAACCCGAACGCGACAAACCGGCAACCCGTCGGGGGCTGCCGGTTCCGGTGGGTGCCGTGGGCGTCACACGGCGCTGTGGAGCTGCTCCAGGTTACTTCGCGGCTTTCGTCCCGCTTGGGGAGATCGCGAACCACTTGTCGTCCACGCCGTGCCCGGTCGTGTCGCCCCCCTGCTCGTCGTCGACGTAGCGGTAGACGGGCTTGCCGGCGATCGTGACCTGCTCCAGCCCGTCCGGGCGCTTCGTCGTGCCGAGCAGGGCCTGGTCGAAGCCCGGTGCGTCGAACTTCCCGCCCTGGGCGAGCAGCGGCGGCCACACCAGCGTGCACTCGGCCTCGAGGCAGGTCGGCCGGGACGGGCCGTCCGCCGTGGTGAAGTACAGGGTGTAGCGCTCGCGGTCGGCGACGACGGGGCCGACCGCGGGCGACTCCTCGACCCGCAGCTTCGCGATGTCGTTCGGCAGCACCTGTGCGACCGGACCGGCAGCGGCCTCCGGTTCGGTCGGCGCGGTCTCCTCCTCCGGCGGCGCGGAGCAGGCACCCAGGCACACGAGCAGCGCGAGAACGGCGAATCGGCTCACAAGGGTGATTACGGACAGCGGCACCTCATCGGTTCAGCGCGTCCCGCACGGTCTCCGCCAGCCTGCCCTCGACCCGGTCCCACGGCACGACCTGGGGCGCCGTCCAGCCGCTCGCGACGACCACCCCGGCGTCGAACAGGTACACCGCGGCGCCGCGCCTGCGGTGCAGCAGCAGCCCGGCGACCAGGACCGGCAGCGCCAGGAGGACGAACGGCGCCGCGCTGAGCGCCAGCAGCAGGAGGGCCAGCCCGGTGAACGCCCCCACGCCCAGGGCGGTCGACGCCGTCAGCGGCAGGCGAAGCCGGCGGGTGCACGGGCCGAGGCCGCGTTCGGCCGCGAGGTGGGCCAGCGGCGGCGGGAGCTCGACCATGACCGCACCGTACGAGCCCGGCGGCGGGTCTGCTGCCGTTTCGGGGGTGAACACCCCTACGGGCGGGTGATGGCCGCCAGCATCAGCTCACGGATCTCCGCCGCGATCTCGTCCACGGAGAGCGGCGGCTGGTGCGCCTGCCACTCGCGCAGCAGGCCCGTGACGGCCCCCACGAGCGCGATCGCGGTGAGCCGGTAGGACCGCTGCGGCGCCACCCCCGCGGCCGCCGCCCGCAGCGCCTCCGCCTCGATGAACTCCGCCCAGGTGTTCACCCAGCGCACGTGCTGCTGCTCGATCTCCGCGCTCACGCCGACGGCCTCGACGTAGTTCAGGCGCGGCGCGCGCGGGTCGGCGGTGACGCTGCCGACGAACACGTCGAGCAGCGTGGTGACGCGGGTGGCGACGTCGGCCGTGCCCAGTTCGTCGAGCGCGGCGCGGACCCGGGCGAACGCCGTCGCGTTGATCAGGTCGTGCAGGTCGCGCAGCAGGTCTTCCTTCGAGGAGAACTCCTCGTAGAAGTTGCGCGTGGAGACACCGGCCTCGGTGCACAACCCGGAGATCTTCGTGGCCGCGAACCCCGTGCTGGTGAAGAGCTCCAGACCCGCCTGCAGCAGCCTCGCCCGGCGCTCCGCCCTGCGCTGCTCGGGTGAGATGCCGCCGTAGGCACGGGCCACGGTGGTGCTCCGATCTGGTAACTGGGCTTGTCAGATTACGGCGACGCAACCCCGTGCGCACCCCAGGCGTCTAGACCTTTGCGCGGGGGTCAGCTGCCCGTCGCGCTGGGGATCAGGGCGGGGCACCCTCCGGTGGGATAGCCGGAGTTGTACTCGAAATGCCACTGCTCGTTTTCGTAACGGCGGCACCAGCCGAGGGTGCTGCCGTTTTTCTCGACCCATTGTGCCGATTCGATCGGCTGGATGTCGACCGCGAATCCGATCACGTGCATCGACCGGTCCGGCGGATTCAGCACGTACTTCGACGCGAGTTCTTCGGTGCCGAACTTCTTCACCGCCTCGTCGAACTCGGCCTGCTGCTGCCCGCGGCTGCGCTTGCCGTCGTTCAGGCAGAGCACGACGCCCTGCTCAGAGGCCTTCTGGCGGAGCTGCAGCCACGCCTGCAGCACCTCGGGACGCAGGCCCCGCGGCTCCTCGTCGAAGTACCGGGCGTCGATGCGGCACGGCGGCCCGTCGACCGGTCCGGGCACTTCCTCGAATATCGCGAGCGGCTTTCCGGGCTGGCGGTCGAACACGAGCGTCAATCTGCCCAGGTAACCCAGCGCGCCGCCGGTGGAAACCACGAGTGTGACGATCAGCAGCACGCCGAACACGGCGCGTCTGGAGGTCTTGGACATGATTCGGATAATACGTCGGCGGGCAAGGTCTTCTGTCAGCAACCCGTAACAGTCCGTCGGCAGCTGTGTCGCGGTGAACGTGTCGCGCGACACATCCGTTCGGCCCAACCACGCTTTTGGTGGAGCGCGCAGATGTGATCGGTGAACGATTGCTGGCCCCTTTCGCGGCTGCGAAACATGATGGCAACATCTTCGTCGGCCGAGAACCGGCCCGTTTTAATGAGGTCTCAGGAGGACCGTTTTCATGTCCGGCCGCATTTGTGCGTTCGTTGCTCTGTTCGTGTCGCTCTTCGCCTTCGCCGGCACCGCGCAGGCCGCCCCCTCCCGGGGAGGCACCGCGCTCGTGCTCACCACCCAGTACTCGGAGTTCGACGGCAACGCCTTCAAGGCGACCGTCCTGACCTGCGAACGAGGTGACCAGCACCCGCGCAGGGCCCTCGCCTGCGCGACGCTGGCCTCGGCGGGCACCGATCTGGGGACCAGGCAGGCGGACGGCAGGGCGTGCACGTTCCACTACGCCCCGGTCGAGGTGGCGATGTTCGGTTACTGGCGCGGTGAGCTCGTCAACGAGGTGCACACCTACCCGAACTCGTGCGTCATGCTGGCGCACACCGGTGCCCTCTTCGATTTCTAGGAATCGATCACGGCACCACCAGATAAATGTGGGGCGGGGCGCGGCAGGGGCGCTCCGCTCCACATTTGTCGTACCGGAAATGGGTGCTCCGTCGAATGGCGGACGACCCTCCGGGTGTGCGAAGGTTGGATCATGGCCGCCGCCCCGCGCTTCCCGCTGCTCCACTGGACGACCATCACCCCCGTGCTCGGCATGGTCCTGCTCGCGCTGACCTGGGGGCGCGACCTCGGGGGCGTGCTCGTCGCCCTCGTCGCCGTCGTGCTCGCGGCGACCGTCCTCGCCGCCGTGCACCACGCCGAGGTCGTCGCGCTGCGGGTGGGGGAGCCGTTCGGATCGCTGGTGCTCGCGGTGGCGGTGACGATCATCGAGGTCGCCCTGATCGTCACGCTGATGGTGTCCGGCGGCCCCGAAGCGGCGTCACTGGCCCGCGACACGGTGTTCGCCGCGGTGATGATCACCACGAACGGCATCATCGGCATCGCGCTGCTGCTCGGCGCCCTGAAGCACCACACGATCCTGTTCAACGCGGAGGGCAGCGGCGGCGCGCTCGCCACGGTGATCACGCTCGCGACCCTCACCCTGGTCCTGCCGACCTTCACCACGAGCCAGCCCGGCCCGGAGTTCTCCGGCCCGCAGCTCGCGTTCGCCGCGTTCGCCTCGCTCGGCCTGTACGCGATGTTCGTCTTCACCCAGACCGTCCGGCACCGCGACTTCTTCCTGCCCGTCACCGAGGACGGCGTCGTGGAGGCCGACGACCACGCCGATGCGCCCACCGGCAGGGCCGCGCTGATCTCGCTCGTCTTCCTGCTGGTCGCGCTGGTCGCCGTGGTCGGCCTGGCGAAGATCGAGTCGCCCGCGATCGAGGCGGGCGTGCGCGCGGCCGGCTTCCCTCAGTCGTTCGTCGGTGTCGTCATCGCCATGCTGGTGCTGCTGCCCGAGACGATCGCCGCGGCCCGCGCCGCGTTGCGCGACCGGATCCAGACCAGCATCAACCTCGGCTACGGCTCGGCCATCGCGAGCATCGGCCTCACCATCCCGACCATCGCGCTCGCGACGATCTGGCTGGACGGGCCGCTGATGCTCGGCCTCGGCTCGACCCAGATGATCCTGCTGCTGCTCACGGTCCTGGTGAGCGTGCTGACCGTGGTGCCGGGACGGGCGACGCGCCTGCAGGGCGGCGTGCACCTGGTCCTGCTGGCGGCGTTCCTGTTCCTGGCCGTGAACCCGTAGCGCCGCGCCGGGTTCCGTCCCGGTCCCGTGATCCGTTGTGCCCCGGTTTGCCCGACTCCTACGTTCGAGCCATGTTGCGTCGCAGGGCACTACTGCACACGGCCGCACTCGGAGCCGTGTCGGCACTGGTCGGCAGGTCGACGGCGGACGTCCAGCTGATCAGACCCGGTGACGCGGCGTACGGCGACGCGAAGCTCGGCTACTTCCGGCACTACGACGCCCAACGCCCGAGCGCGATCGCACGGGTCGCGTCGCCCGCGGACGTCCAGCGGTGCATCGAGATCGCGCGCACCGAGAAGACCCGGATCGCCGCGCGGTGCGGTGGCCACAGCTACCCGGGCTACTCCACGGCGAACGGCGCGCTGATCGTCGACGTGCGCGGGCTCAACCGGATCGACGTCCGCCCGGACGGCACGGTCGAGGTCGGCGCGGGCGTGCTGCTGATGGACCTCTACGTCGCGCTCGCGAACGCCGGCCGGATGATGCCCGCCGGCACGTGCGCGACCGTCGGCATCTCCGGGCTCACGCTGGGCGGCGGCATCGGCGTGACCGCCCGCCAGTTCGGCCTCACCAGCGACCGGCTGGTCAGCGCGCGGATCGTGACGCCCGACGGCGTGCACCGGACGGCGTCGGCCACCGAGCACCCCGACCTGTTCTGGGCGTTGCGCGGCGGGGGCGGCGGCAACTTCGGCATCGTCACCTCGTTCGTCTTCCGCACCGAACCCGCCCGCACCCTCACGACCTTCACCCTCACGTTCCCCTCGGCGGCGCTGCCGTCGTTGCTCGGCGTTTGGCCGGACTGGCAGGGCAAAGCGCCCGACGCGCTCACCTCGACCGTCGGCGTTGGCAACGGCGCGAACCCGTACGTCGAGGTCGGCGGGTGTTTCTTGGGCACGCCCGCGAACCTCAAGCCGTTGCTGGACGACCTGGTGCGCCGCGTCGGCTCGCAGCCGGCCTCCCGGCGCGAGACCGAGCAGGGCTTCCTGGCCGCGATGGAGCGGTTCGCGTGGTGCAGGGTCAGCGACGGCTCGTGCCGGCCGAGCTGGAACGGGGGCGGCGGCAGCCAGCAGCGCGGCGCGTACGTCGCGACGTCGCGGATGCTCACCCGGCCGATCACCGACCCGCAGAAGCTCGCGGACATCTTCAAGAACACGCCCAACTCGTACAACATGATCGACGCCCTGGGCGGCGCGGTCGGCCGGGGACCGGACACCGCCTTCCCGCACCGCGCCGCCCTCGCGAGCATCCAGGTCGAGGTGACGCTGGCGGCCGGCGAGGCGAACGCGCGGCGGGCGATGGGCGTGGCGCGGGACGAGCTCGGCCGGATGTTCGGCGCCACCGGGTACGTGAACTACCTCGACCCGCAGATGCCGGACTGGGCGAACGTCTACTACGGCCCGTCGCTCACGAGGCTCCGCGAGGTGGCGCGCCGGTACGACCCGGACCGCGTCTTCGCGTTCGCCCAAGGGATCTCGTGAATCCATAAAGCCGAACGGACTATTGTCCGGCTGCGGCGTTCGGCCCTACATTGCGGTAACGCCGGTTACCACAAAGGGGTCCACCGATGCAGCTCCGTGCCGTGCTCGCCGCCGTCCTCCTCTTGTTCACCCTGGTCACGCCCGCTTCGGCGGCCGCGCCGGGGGAGCTGGTCAGCAGCAGGGAGGTGGCGTGGCACCCGGAGCCGCTGCGGCTGCTCCCCGCCCCCGTGAAGGCCTACGACATCCGCTACACCTCGACGTCCGCGACGGGCGCGAGCACCGTCGTGTCCGGCATGGTCCTCGTGTCACCGCTGCCGTGGACCACCGGGCCGCGGCCGATCGTGGCGTACGCGATGGGCACGCAGGGGATGGGCGACCAGTGCGCGCCGTCGCGGCAGCTGCAGAACGGCACCGAGGTCGAGATCGCGTTCCTCGCGCAGGCGATGTTCAAGGGCTGGGCGGTCGCCGTGACCGACTACGAAGGCCTTGGCACGCCAGGGGATCACACGTACGCGGTGTCCCGTTCGGAGGGACGCGCGCTGCTCGACGTGGCACGGGCGGCCGCAGGTGTGCCCGGGTTGTCCGCGGCCGCGCCGGTGGGTGTCTTCGGCTACTCGCAAGGAGGTCAGGCCGCGTCGTCCGCCGCCGAGCAGTGGAAGTCCTACGCGCCCGAGGTGAACGTCGTCGGCGTCGCGGCGGGTGGCGTGCCGGCGGACCTGAACGCGGTCGCGCAGTTCAACGACGGCAACGCGGGCTCGGGCCTGGTGTTCGCGGCCGCCGCCGGGTACGCCGCCGCCTACCCGGAGTTGCCGCTGTCGTCGGTGCTGAACGCCCGCGGCAAGCAGGTCGTCGACAAGATCCGCGAGTCGTGCGTCGCCGAAATCGCCTTGGTGGCACCGTTCACGCGCCTCAACTCGTTGACCACTACCCCGGACGTCATCCAGAACCCGTTGTGGCAGAAGCGGTTGGCGGAGAACACGCTCGGCTCGGTCAAGCCCGCCGCGCCCGTCTACCTCTACCACGGCACGCTCGACGAGCTGATCCCGTTCGGTGTCGGGCAGAAGCTGCGCTCGCGGTGGTGCTCGCTCGGCGCCGACGTGCAGTGGACCGCGCTGCCGCTGCTCGGTCACGTCACGGCCGTCAGCGCGTGGGGCACGAACGCGATGAACTGGCTGGGCGACCGCTTCGCCGGGAAGGGCACGCGCCCTAACTGCTGATCACCGCGGCGGCGAGGGCCGGGAACCAGGCCACTGGCGCGAGCAGTGCGTGCGCCAGTGGCACCGGCCGTTTCATCATCTGCTTGCACGCCTGGAAGTAGGCGATGCCCTTGGCGTTGGGGTTGTGCTTGCGCCAGCCGCGCACCATCAGGGTGTCGCCGAACGCGTTGTGCACCGTCAGGACCGCGAACCCGGTCCACGCCAGGAGGGCCGATCCCGTGGCGGTGAAGGCGATCCAGATGCCGAGCCCGACCACAGCGGTGACCAGGTGGTAGTAGGCCAGGGACGGCACGTGTCTTCGTGCGCGGAGCAGGCGCCAGAGCAACACCAGCCCCACCGCGGTGTTGAGCACCCACCCGACGAGGGCGATGGTCGTGGTCATGGACCGAAGGTACTACGTTCGTAGTGTCCAGTCACTACGTTTATAGTGATCGGGTGACCTCGAACCGGGAACGCGTCCTCGCCGCCGCAGTGGAGCTGCTCGGCACCGAGGGGTTGCGCGGCCTGACCCACGCGCGCGTCGACGACAGGGCGGGCCTGCCCAAGGGCTCGACGTCGAACTACTTCCGCAGCCGTGCCGCCCTGCTCGACGGCGTGGCGGACTGGATGATGCGCCAGGAGACGCCGACGATCGAGGCCACGTTGAAGCCGTCCTCACCGGAGGACCTGGTCGACGAGCTGTGCCGGCTCTACGAGTTCATGACCGGGCCGAACGTCGTCACGGTCAAGGCGCGCATGGTGCTGTGGGTCGAGGCCGCCACGAACCCGCAGGTGCGCCGGGCGTTGCTGCGCGGCCGCGCCACGATGAGCGCGATGCTCGTCCCGGCGGTCGCGAGCCTCGGCGTGCGCGACCCGCTGGCCGTCTCCGACGCGATCGGGATGTGCGCCCAGGGCCTGTTCCTGCAGCAGTTCGCCCGGGACGAGCCGATCGACCCCCGCCCGCTGCTGGAGGTCATCGTCCGGGGGGCGCTGGCGCCGGGAACCGCTTCCGGAACGTGAACGCCTCCGCCGTAGGCCCCTGCTTCACGAGCTCCAGCCTCGCGAGCCCCTCCTCGGTCGTCGGCCGGTGCCCGGCGGGCACCCACCACAGGACGTCGAACGCGCTCTCCGGCTCGAACCACTGCCGGGTGCGCTTGAGCGCCTCCAGGTGCACACCGCTGAACGCGAAGGCCCACAGCGACTCGACCGACTCCCACACGCTGAGGTTGAACGCCTCCCACATCGGGTCGCGGCCGAGCCGCAGCATGTCGTTCGTCATCCGCTCGGACGTCGGCCGCCACACGAACCCGGGAGCCTGCTGCGCCAGGTCGTTGATCGCGTCGACCCGGCTCGTGAACCCGCGCATGCGCCAGTGGTCGAACGCCCACCGGCCGGTCGTGATGTTGGCCTGGGCCAGGTGGAAGGTCCCCATGCGCCTACTCTGACATGATCGGCCCATGCGGTGTGTGGTGCTCGACGACTACCAGGGCGTGGCCCTCGCGAACGCGGACTGGTCCGGCCTCGACGTGACGGTGCAGCGCGAGCACCTGGACGATCCGGCCGCGGAGCTGGTCGACGCCGAGTGCGTCGTGATCATGCGCGAACGCACCCCGTTCGACGCCGCGCTCTTCGCACGGCTGCCGAAGCTGCGGCTGCTGATCACCAGCGGCATGCGCAACGCCGCGATCGACCTCGCCGCCGCCCGCGAGCACGGCGTGACGGTGTGCGGCACCGGCAGCGCCAAGACCCCGCCGACCGAGCTGACGTGGGCGTTGATCCTCGGTCTCGCCCGCCACCTCGCCGTCGAGAACGCGGCCTTCCACGCGGGCGGCCGCTGGCAGAGCACCGTCGGCGTCGACCTGGCCGGCCGCACGCTGGGCCTGCTCGGCTTCGGCCACCTGGGCAAGGCGGTCGCACGGGTGGGCAAGGCGTTCGGCATGGACGTCGTGGCGTGGAGCCAGAACCTGACCGCCGACCGGGTGGAGGCGGAGGGCGTGCGGCTCGCGTCCGGACTGCACGACCTGTTGGCGCAGAGCGACTTCGCGTCCATCCACCTGGTCCTGAGCGACCGCACCCGAGGGCTGGTCGACGCCGCCGCGCTCGCCTGCCTCAAGCCCACGGCGTTCCTCGTCAACACCTCCCGCGCGGCCGTCGTGGACCCGGTCGCACTGCTGGAGGTGCTGCGGGAGAAGAAGATCGCGGGCGCGGGCCTCGACGTGTTCGAGGTGGAGCCGCTGCCGCTGACCGACTCGTTGCGCGGCCTGCCGAACGTCCTCGCCACCCCGCACCTCGGCTACGTGACCGAGTCGAACTACCGCACGTACTTCACCGAGGCCGTGGAGGACGTCCACGCGTTCCTGCGCGGCGAACCGGTTCGCGTCCTGACGTAACCGGCGGGCCGTCCCGGCGATACACAGCCATGGACGACACCCCGCTGATCGTGGTCACGGGTGCGACCGGACGCCAGGGCGGCTCGGTCGCACGGCACCTGCTGGCGGCCGGCGCGCGGGTGCGCGCGCTCACCCGCGCCCCGGCGTCCGTCCGGGCCAGACTGCTCGCCTCGGCCGGCGCCGAGGTCCTGCGGGCGGACCTGGGGTCCTTCCAGTCGCTGCGGACCGCCTTCGCGGGTGCTCACGGCGTGTTCAGCGTGCAGAACCCGATGACCAGCGGCCTGGACGAGGAGGTCCACCAGGGCCGGACGGTCGGCGACGCCGCGGCGGCCGCGGGCGTGGCCCACGTCGTGTACGCCTCGGCCGGACCGGGTGTCGCCGGCACCGGCGTGCGCCAGTGGGAGAACAAGCTGGTGGTGCGGGCACACCTGGAGTCGCTCGGCCTGCCGCTCACCGTCCTGCGGCCGATGGCGTTCATGGAACTGATGACGGACAAGGACTTCTACCCGCCGGTGTCGATGTGGCACCTCATGCCGAAGCTCATCGGCGCCGACCGGCCGCTCCTCTGGTTCTCGGCCGCGGACGTCGGCGCCGTGGCCGCGAGGGCCTTCGCGGAACCGGGCACGTTCGTCGGCGCCGACCTCCCGCTCTGCGCCGACGTGCGCAGCGTCGACGAGTGCCGCGCGCTGTGGACCTCGTCGCGCGGCCGCCCGCCGCGGAGCTTCCCGATGCCGCAGTGGCTCTTCCACCGGTTCGTCGGCGAGGACCTGACGAGGATGTGGTGCTGGCTGCGGACCAACCCGGTGCCGTTCGACGTCGCGGCGACGAGGGCGGTCGTGCCGTCCGCGCGCACCGTCCGGGAGTACCTGGCGTCCTGAACCTACTAGCAGTAAGTTCAGGTCCATGACCCCGGACGCCTCCGCGCACATCGACGTCGCCGCCTCGCCGCAGCGGGTGTTCGACCTGGTCAGCGACCTGCGTGGGCTGAGCACGTGCGCCGAGGAGTACGCGGGCGGGAAGTGGCTGAACGCCGCCGGCCCGGCGGTCGGGGCGCGGTTCCGGGGCGTCAACCGGCGCGGCTGGCGCGTCTGGCCGACGACCTCGACGGTGACCGACTGCTCCGCGACGAGGTTCGCGTTCGAGGTGCGGTCGCTGGGCCTCGCCGTGTCGCGCTGGCAGTACGACATCGAGGAGACCGGCGAGGGGTGCCGGGTCACCGAGTCGACGTGGGACCGCAGGCCCCGCTGGTACGTGCCGATCACGCGGGTGGCGACCGGGGTGCGCGACCGCGCCGTGACGAACCAGCGCAACATCGAGGCGACGCTGCGCCGGCTGAAGCAGGTCGCCGAGTCCGCTTGATCGGTCTTGTCCACTTGCCGTCAACCGGACAGAAACACTCACAGCTTCACTCACAGTCAAACATGCCCGCACAGCACCACGCAGGGCCGGTGAGCTGCAAACATCGGAGGACCGGAACGAGATCCGGTCGCGCTCGCCCGTTGAAAACGCTCTCAAACCCGTGAGACGGTGGCCGAACGACCGTTGACATGGTCGTAACGCCTGCGTTCAATGCTCGTCAAATATCCTATAGGATCAGAGATCCGAGGAGTTGGCGTGGCGAAGGTCGTGCGAGCCGAGGCGTTCCAGGTCGATGTACCGGTCGAGACGGTGCGCACCGACGCGGTCCAGCGGTTCATCAAGCAGGAGACCGTGTTCGTCGAGGTCACGACGGACGACGGGCTCATCGGGCTCGGCTACTCCTACACGATCGGCACGGGCGGCAGCTCGATCCTCGCCCTCCTGCGGGACCACCTGCTGCCCCGCCTCGAGGGCGCGGACAGCCGCCGGATCGAGCGGATCTGGCACGACCTCTTCGCGTCCACGCGTTCGACGACGGTCGGGGCGATCACCTCGCTCGCCCTGGCGGCCGTGGACACCGCGCTGTGGGACCTGCGGTGCCTGCGTGCCCGGGAACCGTTGTGGCGCACCGCGGGTGGCTTCCGGCAGGAGGTGCCGCTGTACGACACCGAGGGCGGGTGGCTGCACCTGAGCACCGAGGAGCTCGTCGCGGGCGCCAAGGAGACGGCCGCGCAGGGCTGGCAGGGCGTCAAGGTGAAGGTCGGCAAGCCCGACCTGACCGAGGACGTCGAACGGCTCGAGGCCGTCCGGGCGGCGGTGGGCGAGCGGTTCGCGATCATGGTCGACGCCAACCAGTCGATGACGGCGGCCGAGGCGATCCGGCGCGCGGACGCGTTCCGGGGAGTTGGCCTCACCTGGCTCGAGGAGCCGCTGCCGGCGGACGACGTGAGCGGGCACGAACGGCTCGCGAGGACGACGCCGATCCCCGTCGCGGTGGGGGAGTCGCTGTACTCCGTGGCGCAGTTCCGCGAGTACCTCGAACGCGGGGCGGCCTCGATCGTCCAGGTCGACGCGGCGCGGATCGGTGGCATCACGCCGTTCCTCAAGGTCGCGCACGTCGCCGAGGCGTTCAACGCTGACGTCTGCCCGCACTTCCTGATGGAGCTGCACGTGAGCCTCGCGGCCGCGTTGCCCAACGGCAGGTTCGTCGAGCACATCCCGCAGCTGCGCGGGATCACCCAGAGCGAGCTGACCATCCACAACGGACACGCGCTCGCCCCCGACACACCGGGTCTCGGCATCGACTGGGACCGCGACGCGATGGACGACCTCCGGGTCGCCTGAAACACCGCCGGACAATCAAAGGGAGTGGTCTTGAGAGCGTTAGGTGTCGTTGCCGGCCTGCTCGCGTCGCTGATCGCGGTTCCAGCGGCCCAGGCCCAAGCACCCGCAGCACAGCAGCAGACCGCCGCGAAGGCGGAGAAGCCCTACATGGGCTGGAGCAGCTGGACGTTGCAGGCGACCAACTACCCCGGGGTCAACCCGGACGGTCCCGCGAGCTGGCTGAACGAGAAGAACGTGCTGGCCCAGGCCGACGTGCTCGCGGCGCGGTTCAAGAAGGCGGGCTACGACCACGTCAACGTCGACGCGGGCTGGCTCGGCTCGTTCGACGAGTACGGGCGTCCGGTCGTGGACGCGAAGAAGTTCCCGCGCGGCTTCAAGTGGCTCGGCGACTACATCCACGGCAAGGGCCTGAAGTTCGGCTCGTACCTCGCGGTGGGCCTCGACCCCAAGGCGTACAACGACGGCAAGACGCCGATCTTCAACGCTCCCGGCTGCACCACCAAGGACGTCGTCTACCCGGACCTGCGCAAGACCAACGGGTGGGACTCGTCGTACAAGATGGACTTCGCGAACCCGTGCTCGCAGAAGTACATCGACTCGCTCGCGCAGACCCTCGCGGGCTGGGGCGTCGACTTCCTCAAGCTCGACGGCGTCGGTCCCGGCAGCTTCCGCGGCGGTGAGCGCTACGACAACACCACCGACGTGAAGGCGTGGAACTCCGCGCTCAAGAGCACCGGCCGTCCCATCGAGTTCCTCATCTCGTGGGCGCTGAGCCACCGCTACGCCGACGTGTGGAAGGCCAACACCAACGGCTGGCGCGTCGACACCGACGTCGAGTGCTACTGCGACACGCTGGTCACCTGGAACAACTCGGTGAAGCAGCGCTGGAACGACGTCGTGCAGTGGATCGACGACGCGGGTCCCGGGCACTGGAACAACCTCGACAGCGTCGCGGTCGGCAACGGCCGGATGGACGGCCTGACCGAGGCCGAGCGGCAGAGCTACATGACGCTGTGGTCGATCTCGTCCTCGCCGCTCTACATCGGTGACGACCTCACCAAGATCGACGACTACGGCTACCGGTTGTTGACCAACAACGAGGTCATCGCGATCAACCAGGCGGGCGTCCCGGCCCGTCCGGTCGACCAGTTCACCGACCAGCAGGTCTGGTACGCGCGCAACAAGGACGGCAGCTACACCGTGGCGCTGTTCAACCTCGGCTCCCGGCCCGCGTCCGTCACCGCGGACTTCGCGAAGCTCGGCATCCAGGGCGGTGCCAAGGTCCGCGACGTGTGGGCGCGCAAGGACGTCGGCCAGCGCTCCGGCTCCATCACGGAAGACCTGCCGGTGCACGGCTCGAAGCTCTTCACGATCACGCCGCGCGGCTCGGTCGCCCCGGCGAACGTGCAGGGCACCGCGGCCACGCCGACCAGCGTCTCGCTGCAGTGGTACGGCAAGACCGGCGTCCGTTACGACGTCTACCAGGGCAACCGGAAGGTCGCCACGACCACGGACACCAAGGCGACCGTCAGTGGCCTCACCCCGGCGACGGCCTACGAGTTCACCGTCGTGCAGAACGGCGCCCGCTCGAAGCCGGTCAGCTTCGTGACGCCGCAGGAGACCGTGACGTACGAGGCGGAGAAGGGCAGCCCTGGTGGCGGCGCGACCGTCTACGGCTGCGCGTGCTCGGGCGGCAGCAAGGTCGGCTACATCGGCGGTAGCGGCACCCTCACGATGCCGACCATCGTCGCGCCGCGCGAGGGCACGTACCTCGTCGAGCTGGCCTACATCTCCGCCGACGCCAGCAGGACCGGCATCGTCACGGTGAACGGCACCAGCTTCAAGCTGCCCGTCGCCGGCTCCAACGACGACGACTGGAACACCCCGCAGAAGGTGACCGTGCCCGTCTACCTGTTGAAGGGCAACAACACCATCCGCATCGGCAACCCGGACGACTCCGTGTTCGACGTCGACAGCATCCGCATCTAGGACCAGGAGGTGCCGTGGTGACAACCGTGCAAGACACAAGCGCCCAGGTCGTGCGTGGACCTGCCACCACGGCGCCTCCGCCCCGCCCACGCCGGGGACCCGCCTCCCGCCGCAACGACACCTGGATCGCGTGGCTCCTCGTCGCCCCCGCGCTGCTCGGGTTCGGCACGTTCTTCGCCTACCCGATGCTGCGGGGTGTCTACCTCAGCTTCACCGAGTTCCACATCCTCAGCCCACCGGTCTGGACGGGCCTCGAGAACATCCGGGAACTGTTCGGCGACACCAGGTTCTGGCACTCGCTCGGCGTCACGGTCTACTTCGTCGCGCTGTCGGTGGTGCTGGGCATCGGCGTCTCGCTGCTCACCGCCGTCGTGTTGCACCGACTGGGGGTCGGCACGACGGTGCGCGGGCTGATGATCCTGCCGTTCCTCATCTCCGGCGTCGTCACGGCGCTGGTGTGGACGTGGATGCTCGACCCGCAGCTCGGCATCGTGAACCAGCTGGTCACCTGGGTCACCGGCGAGCCGATCATGTTCTTCGCGTCGAACGACTGGGCGGTGCCCACGCTGGCCGCGCTGAACGTGTGGAAGACCACGGGCTACAACGCGGTCCTCATCTTCGCGGGCCTGCAGACCATCCCCGCGACGATCTACGAGGCCGGGCGGATCGACGGCGCGTCGGAGTGGCAGATGTTCCGCTCGCTCACGCTGCCGTTGCTGCGGCCGATCCTGGTGATGGTCGTGATCCTGAACGTGATCGGCTCCACCCAGATCTTCGACATCGTCCAGGTCAGCACCAAGGGCGGTCCGGCGGACGCGTCGCTGGTGCTGCAGATGTACATCTACGACAAGGCTTTCGGCCAGTTCGACTTCGGCTACGCCGCGACCATGTCGCTCGCCCTGTTCCTGCTGCTCGTCGCGGTCACCTTCACGCAGCTGCGGATGGCCAGGGCGAGCGAGTCCGACACGAACTAAGGAGGCTCGGTGAACCTCTCGATGAAGCTCGGCAGGGGCGTCGCCTGGGGCTACCTGGTCGTCGTCCTGCTGATCACGATCTTCCCGTTCTACTGGATGCTGCGCACCGCGCTGTCCAACAACTTCGCGATGTCGACCGACCCGTCGTCGCTGCTGCCGGTGCACTTCACGTGGGGTCCGTTCCAGCGCGCGCTCGGCCTCGCGACCCCTGCCGAGGCGGCAGCGGAAGGAGGGTCGGGCGCCAGCATCGATCTTGCTTTGGCGCTGTGGAACTCCGTTGTGTACGCGGGGGTCCTGACGATCCTCACGGTCGGGCTTTCGGCGCTCGCCGCCTACGCGTTCGCCCGGTTGCGGTGGAAGGGACGCGACGTCGTCTTCGGCGTGCTGCTGACCGCGTTGATGGTGCCTTCGGTGTTCACGTTGCTGCCGAACTTCGTGCTGATGAAGGACCTGGGACTGCTCAACACGTTCGGCGGCATGATCCTCCCGCAGGCCCTGTTCTCCGCGTTCAACATCTTCTTCCTGCGGCAGTTCATGCTCGGGCTCTCGCACGAGATCGAGGAAGCGGCGATCATCGACGGCGCCGGGCCGTTGCGGGTGTGCTTCCGGATCGTGTTGCCGATGAGCATCGCGCCGATGGCGACGCTGACGCTGCTGCAGTTCATCACCACCTGGAACGACTACTTCTGGCCGTTGCTCGTCACCAACGACGAGTCGGTCCGCCCGCTCACCCTCGCGCTCGCGGTGTTCAAGCAGTCCTCACCGCAGGCGTCGCTGGACTGGGCCGGGCTGATGGCGGCGACGCTGGTCGCGGCGCTGCCCATGCTGCTGCTGTTCGTGGTCTTCGGACGGCGGCTCGTCAACTCCATCGGCTTCACGGGGATCAAGTGAGACTGCACTGGCCGTCTGCAGCGGCGGAGTGGACCGAGGCGCTGCCCGTGGGCAACGGACGTCTCGGCGCGATGGTGTTCGGCGGGACCGGGCGGTCCCGCGTGCAGGTCAACGACGCGACGGTGTGGTCGGGCACGGCGGATGGACCGGCGGCCGCGCTGGCGGACGTGCTGGCCTCCGGCGCCGGTCCGCAGCGGCTCGCGCAGGTGCGGGAGGCGGTCTTCGGCGGCGACCTCGGACGCGCCACCGAGCTGCTGATGTCGTTCGAGGGCCCGTACAGCCAGACGTTCCTGCCGTACGTCGACCTGTGGATCACGCTGCCGGACGGCGAGTCGCACGGCCGCACGCTCGACCTGGCCACGGGTGTGGTCACCGAGCGGATGACGATCGCCGGCACAGAGGTCGTGCGGCGGGTCTGGGCCTCGGAAACCGCTCTGTGCGTGGAGATCACCGGCGCGGTGCCCGTCGCGGTCGAGATCTCCACGCCGTTGCGGGAGGTCTCGCGCGACGGCCTGGACCTAGTCGTCGAGATCCCGGTGGACTCGGCACCCCGGCACGAACCGCAGGTCGACGCGCCCGTCTACGGCGACGGCGAACGGGGAACCGTGACGGTGAAGGTGACCGAGGGCGAGCGCTGGCTGCTCACGCTCACCAGCAGCACCACCACCGAGTCGCGGTGGACCGGCAGGCGGCACGGCAACCACATGACGCTGATGGACGCCTGCGACGTGCGGTTCGGGGACGTGCCCGAGCTCGTCGACGTACCGGAGCTGCTGACCGGCAAGGACGAGGAGCTCATCGCGTCCGTGCTGTTCGCGTACGGCCGCTACCTGCTGGTGTCGTCGTCGCGGCCCGGCACGCCGCCCGCGAACCTCCAGGGCATCTGGAACGGCGAGCTGCGCCCGGCCTGGTCCTCCAACTACACGATCAACATCAACACCCAGATGAACTACTGGGCGGCCGAGGTGACCGGTCTCGCCGAGTGCCACGACCCGTTGCTGGAGCTGCTGGAGAAGCTCGCGGTGACGGGCACGGAAGTGGCCCGCGAGCTGTACGGGGCGCGCGGCTGGGTGGCGCACCACAACACCGACGCCTGGGGCTGGTCCTTGCCGGTCGGCCTGGGCCACGGCGCGCCGTCGTGGGCGATCTGGCAGATGGGCGGCGCCTGGCTCGTCCAGCACGCCTGGGACCACTACGACTTCGCCCGCACCTGGTCCACTTTGGAGCGTGCCTGGCCGCTGCTGCGCGGCTGCGCGGAGTTCTGCCTCGACTGGCTCGTCGAGGGTCCCGACGGCCACCTCGACACGTGCCCGTCCACGTCGCCGGAGAACTGGTTCCTCGACGAGGACGGCACACCGCAGGCCCTGACGTGGTCCGCGACGATGGACGTGGTGCTGGTCCGCGCCGTGTTCGAACGGACCCTGGCGCTCGCACTGGCGTCCGGCCGGGCCGACCCGCTGCTCGCCGAGATCTCGGCCGCGCTGCCCCGCCTGCGGCCCGTGCCGGTGGTCGACGGGCGGCTGGGGGAGTGGGTCGCCGACTTCCCCGAGGAGGACCCGGCGCACCGCCACCTGTCGCACCTGGTGGCGGTCCACCCGCTCGGCCAGATCGTCGCGGACACGCCGCTCGGGGACGCCGCTGCGGCGTCGCTGGACCGGCGCGGCAACGGCGCGATGGGCTGGTCGTGGGCCTGGAAGATGGCGCTGCGGGCCCGGCTCGGCGACGGCGAGACCGTGCGGTCGCTGCTGTCCGAGGCCTCGCAGCCCTTCACCGGCGACCGGCACCGCGACGCGCCGTTCGACGGCTCGGAGTGGGGCGGCCTGCTGCCGAACCTCTTCAGCACCCACCCACCGTTCCAGATCGACGGCAACTACGGCTTCACCGCCGCGCTGGCGGAGGTCGTTGTGCAGAGCCACGCCGGCGTGGTCGACGTGCTGCCCGCGCTCCCGCCCGGCTGGACGAGTGGCTCGGCGCGCGGCCTGCGCTGCCGCGGCGGGCTCTCCGTCGACGTCACCTGGCTCGACGGCGACGTGGTGGCGCGGGTGCGGCGGGTGTCCGGGGACGCCTCGGAGGTCGTGCCGGTGCGCATCGGTGGCGAGGTCACCGAGGTCGTCGTGAGTGATGTCGTCGAGGTGCGCGGGAGGATCCCTTGCTGACCGATCTGGACCTGGAAGCGCTGTGGCGGTACCGCAGCACCTATTCGAAGCCGGCCGACTTCGACTCGTTCTGGGACGCGACCCTGGCCGAGGCCCGGTCGTTCGCCCTGGACGTCGAGGCGGTGCCGGTCGACACACCGTTGCGCACGCTCGACGTGCACGACGTGTCGTTCGCGGGCTTCGGCGGCGACCGGATCCGCGCGTGGCTGCGCACCCCGCGCGGCGCCTCGGGCCTGCCCGCCGTCGTGCAGTACCACGGCTACGGCGGCAACCGCGGCAGCGCGGTCGAGAACCTGACGTGGGCCAGCGCCGGGTTCGCGCACCTGCAGGTCGAGGTGCGCGACCAGCGCGGCGGCACCGGGTTCATGACCCGCGGCATCGCCGACCCCGCCACCTACTTCTACCGGCGGGTGTACGTGGACGCGGTGCGCGCGGTGGAAGCCGTGCGCGCCTTGGGTTCCGCCGACGTAGCGGTGATCGGCAACAGCCAGGGCGGCGGCGTCGCGCTGGCGGTGGCGGGCCTGGTCCCGGACCTGGCCGCCGTGCACGCGCAGGCCCCGTTCCTCTGCGACTTCCGCCGCGCCCTGAACGTCTGCGGCCGTCCGCCGTTCACCGAGCTCACCACCTACCTCGCCGAGAACCGGCGAGCCGACGTCTTCCCGGCACTGTCCTACTTCGACGGTGTGGGGTTCGCAGGTCGCGCCATGGCACCCGCGTGGTTCTCGATCGGCCTGATGGACGACATCGTGCCGCCGTCCACGGTGTTCGGCGCCTACCACGCCTACGCCGGCCCCAAGGAGATCAGCGTCTGGCAGCACAGCGCCCACGAGGCGGGTGGCTCCGACGACCTCGACATCGCACTCGACGCCTTCCGTTCCCGTCTCTTCCAGGAGAAGCCATGAAATTCGCCGCCGCTGCCCTCGCCGCAGCAACAGCCCTGGTGGTCGCCGGCTGCGGGAGCTCCGACGCGGGCTCTGGCAGCAACACCGTGAACTGGTGGACGTGGGACGACAAGCAGGCGGTCGCCTACGGCGAGTGCGAGAAGGCGTTCGAGGCCGCCAACCCCGGCACCGACGTGAAGATCACCCGCTACAACGTCGACGACTACTTCACCAAGCTCACCGCCGGTTTCGTGGCGGGCACCGCCCCGGACGCGTTCCAGAACTCCGTGCAGTTCCTGCAGGCCTACGCCTCCCAGCACCAGCTGATGCTGCTCGACGACCTCATCACGAAGTCCTCGCTGGACATGAAGAAGTACTCGGTCGGCGTCGACACCTGGAAGTTCACCGACGGCAAGCAGTACGCCCTCCCGCTCGACTGGGCCGCCTCCGCCCTCTACTACAACGCCGACATGCTGGCGAAGGCCGGCGTCGCCGAGGCCGACGTCCAGAAGCTCACCTGGAACCCCGACGACGGCGGCACGTTCGACAAGGTCGTCGCCCGCCTGACGATCGACAAGAACGGAAAGCACGGCGACGAACCGGGCTTCGACAAGACCCAGATCGCCACCTACGGCATCGGCGCCATGGCGGGCCGCAGCTTCATCGGCGAGACGAGCTGGGCGCCGTTCGTCAACACCCTGGGCTGGCGCATGGGCGACAAGGACCAGTGGCCCACGAAGTTCAACTACACCGACCCGCGCTTCACCAAGACGATGAAGTGGGTCCTGTCCCTCACAGACCGCGGCTTCTCCCCGAAGCTCGGCACGTTCACCACCGGCAACCAGTCCACGATCTCCGACGTCGACCTGATCGGCTCCGGCAAGGTCGCCATGACCATGGGCGGCTCCTGGTCCGCGGGCGGCTTCGGCAAGATCCCGGGCGTGCGGGTGGGCATCGCCCCGACGGTCCTCGGCCCGGACGGCAAGCGCTCCGTGCTTTCCAACTCGAACGGCAACAACATCTGGGCGGGCACCAAGAGCCCGGACCTGACCTGGAAGTGGGTCAGCTACATGGGCGGCGAGGAGTGCCAGACCAAGGCGGGCGCCACCGGCACGTTCTTCCCGTCGATTCCCGCCGCCATGGACAGCACGGTGACGTCCATGAAGTCCCAGGGCGTCGACCTCACCGTCTTCAACCAGTACGTGAAGGACGACGTCCTCTTCCCGTCGACCGCCTACGCCAACGGCTCCGCGATCCAGTCCGCCGAACAGCCCCTCTTCGAGGCGTACTTCGCGGGCCAGCGCTCCGACGACGTGTTCCCCGAGATGGAACGCGTCTCGCAGGAGATACTGGCCAAGAACTAGACGGGAGCACAGGAGTGGTGTTGCGGGTACCGACGAGGCGCGTGCTGGCGGATGACGTCTACGAGCAGATCCGCGCCCTGATCATGAGCGACGGCATGAAGCCGGGCGCGAGGGTCAACATCGACGAACTGGCACGACAGCTCGACGTCTCCCCGACACCGGTCCGCGAAGCCCTGGCACGCCTGGAATCCGAAGAACTGGTCAGCAGGCTCCCGTTGCGCGGCTACAGCGTGACGGACCTGCTGAACCGCAAACAGGTGGCCGATCTCTACGCCCTCCGCCTCCTCCTCGAACCCCCGTCCGCGGCCCTGGCCGCCACCAACATGACCCCGGAGTTCGTCCAGCAGATCGAGGACGAACTGTCCACCTGCCCGGCGGCCCCGGCCGACGACGCGTACGACGACTACAAGAACCTCACCGCCCACGACCAGCGCCTGCACGAACTCATCCTCCGCATCGCGGGCAACGACGCGGTACTCCAATCCTTCTCGAAAACGCACTGCCACCTGCACCTCTTCCGCCTGAACTTCCAACAACCGTTCGGCGTGCAGACCATCACCGAACACAGAGCCATCGTGGACGCCCTCATAGCCGGAAACCCAGCAGCGGCAAGCGAAGCAATGACAGCACACCTGGAAATCGCACGCTCAAGACTGCTGGACCGCATGTAGAGCAAGCAACGCCGAAGGCGAGCGCCACCCCGCTCCAACGCCTCAACGCAATGCCGAAGGCGAGGCGTACCTACCTCTGCCGCCCTCGTCAGCGGTAACGGTGACGTCCGGTGTCAACGCAACCACGCACGATTGGCGATTGGGGCTTGACTTTGGGTGCGAGACGCTACCCTCGCACGGATCGGCCGGGCTCTTTTCAGCCCGGCTTTTGAAAGGCCGACCAGCGTCTCGCAAGGGCCCCGAAGTCAAGCCCCAATCGCTATCGTCGCGCAGCGGCGATGAAATGACCCGGCTCGTGATGGTCTGCGCAACCACGACGCAAAGGTGACAGGCCGCAAAGGCAGGCGCCCACCCTCGCAAGGTGACAGGACGCAAGGCACTCGACCACCCCGCTGGAACGCAATGCGGCAACGCAAGCCGACCCCAGGTCAAAGGCGCCCAGCACCTTAAAAGCATTTAAAACCAAACATGGTCTGAACCTCGTCCGTGACCTCCCCGTAGTCATCGGTACAACCCCCGATCGACCCCCGAGGAGACACAGAATGGGCGCTCGACACCGCAAGCCCGCCATGATCGGCGCGGGCGCCGTGCTGGCGGTCGCTGCTGTCGCCGGTGGCATCTTCGCCTTCAGCGGCACCAACTCGAACGCGGCTGAGGACTGCGGCGGCCTGGACACCGCCCTGCAGAACAACCTGAACTTCATCGCGGGCCAGCAGGCCAACCCCGACGCCCAGTCGGACGCGCGCATCCAGAACCGCCAGCAGGTGGTCAACCTCATCAACCAGCGGCGCGCGGCGGCCGGGTGCGGCAACAACGTCCAGGCCAAGCCCGAAGCGGGCCAGGCCGCGACGTCCGGTGAGGACTGCGGCGGCCTGGACAAGGCGCTGCAGAACAACCTGACGTTCATCGCGGGCCAGAAGTCCAACCCGGACGCGCAGTCCGAGGCGCGCATCGCGAACCGCCAGGCCGTGGTCGACCTCATCCAGCAGCGGCGCAAGGCGGCGGGCTGCCAGGGTGACGGTGGCGCGGCGAACGCGGGCAACAACGCGGGCAACCAGGGCAACGCGGGCCAGGGCAACAACAACCAGGCCCAGCCGCCCGCCGCCCAGCCGCCCGCGGCCCAGCCTCCGGCGAACGACGGCGGCGCCACGGGCCAGCAGGTCTGCAACGGCTCCACCGTCACGCTCTCCGGTGAGGGCGGCGCCCCCGCGGCCTCCAGCGGCACGTTCCCGATCGGCACCACCCTCAAGGTCACGAACCTGGACAACAACAAGTCCACGACCGTCAAGGTGGCGTCGGTGTCCGGCAGTTGCGCGCTGCTGAACAACGCGGCCTTCGAACAGGTCCGCGAGCCCGGCAAGTTCCTCATTCGCAACGCGCGGATCGAGAAGATCGGCTGATCTGTCCACAACAGACAGCACGGTGGACGGGTGTTCCCGGCAAGGCGCGGGGGAACACCCGTCTGCCGTGCTGCCTGCGAAGGCACGGGGACGCACCCGTCTGCCGCGTTGTTGCGCCGTCGCGGGGAATAGCCGTGCGGAGGTGGTCAGCCACCCGTCACGGATGAGATCTTGGACGTCGTGACGGAGAAGGCAACGGCACCATCTGTCCTGCGGAACACGGCATTCCTGCGTCTGTGGACCGGTACGACCGCGTCGGGGTTCGCGATGTGGGCCCTTCCGTTCGTGCTCGGCCTGGCGGTGCTCGAGAGGTCCATCACCGCCGTCGAGCTCGGTGTCGTCCTTGCCGCCAGAACCGCGGGGTTCCTGGTGGCGGTGCCCGTGGCCGGCGTGCTCGCCGACCGCCACGCCCGGCGCAGGGTCGTGTTCTGGTCGTGCCTCGTCGGCGCCGTCATGACGCCGGTGATCGCGCTCGGCATGGGGAAGTCGTTGCTGCTCATGGCTGTCGCGGCGGCGGTCGTCGGCGCGGGCCAGGGTGGCTGCCGGCCCGCGTTCCAGGCGCTGGTGGCCGAGGTGGTGCCGGAGTCCGGGCGGCAGCAGGCCAACGCGCTGACCACGCTCTCCCTGCGGGTGACCACGCTGGTGGCGCCGAGCGTCACCGCCCTCGCCGCTCTCGTGACGAACGCCGGGACGCTGCTGGTCGTCACCGCCGCGCTCTGGCTGATCGCCGCACTGGTGCCGCCCCGGGGCAACCCGGCGCCGGCCCGCGCCGGCGAGCGCGCGGGGTTCGCGGCGGAGTTCGCCGAGGGGCTGCACGAGGCCCGCCGCCACCCCTGGCTGGTCGCCGGGCTCGGCGCGCTGACCACGATGGTCGCCCTGGGGTACTCCGCGACGGCCGTGCTGCTGCCGGTGGTGAGCCGCGACCGCTACGACACCGAGGCGGTGCTGGCGGCCGCCACGACCGCCTACACCGCCGGCGCGCTGGTGGGCGCCGCGCTGATGGCCCGCTGGCGTCCCCGCACGCCGGGCTGGGTCGCGCTGGCCGGCATGGCCGTCTACAGCCTGGTGCCGCTCGCGCTGCTGCTGCCGGTGCACCCCGTCGTGCTGATCGCCGTGTACGTGCTGGGCGGCGCCGGGATGGAGCTCTTCAACGTCCCGTGGTTCACGGCGGTCCAGCGGGAGGTCGAGCCGGGCAAGCTCGCGCGCGTCTCCTCGCTCGACTTCCTGCTGTCGTTCGGCCTCGCACCGGTCGGGCTCGCCTTCATCGCCCCGGCGGTCGAGCAGTTCGGCAGCGGGGTGGTGCTGGGCGCCTGCGCCCTCGCGTGCCTCGCCGCACCGGCGGCCGCCGCGCTGGTGCCGTCCTCGAAGGGGTTCACCAGGTCCAGCTGAAGCCGCGCGCCCCCGGCCGCACGTCCAGGGCCACGTCCAGCAGCGTGCGTGCGGGTGAGACGGGGGAGCCGTCCGCGAGCTGCACCACCGCGCCGGGCACGTCGCCCTCGAACGTCACCTCCAGCACGTACTCCCGCGTCGGCAGCCGGAACTTGCGCTCGTAGTTCGTCGCGAGTGGACACGGGTCCTGGTTGACGAGCTCGTGCTCGATCACGACGCTCTCGCCCTTGAGCAGCGGCCGTTCGAACAGCAGCTCGGCGACCAGCAGCCCGTCCTCCGGCTCGGTCACCACGCGGCCCACCGAGCAGTTCTTCAGGGCGTTGACCTGCGGCAACGGGCGGTCGTGGGTGTCGATGTGCATGATCACGACCCACCGGTCGGGTCCGTTCATCGACGCCGACAGCACCTGCCGCGACCGGAACGCCCGCTCGGTGCGGTCCGCCCCGATCGTCACGAAGTCCTGCTGGCTCACCCTGAGCAGCTGGTCGTCCCACTGCGTGTCGAGACCGAGCAGCGCGTGCTCGACGGGCGAGGGGGAGGGCCAGAACGCGGACATCGGCGCGGGAGCGTGCCGCAGCCAGCGGCCGCGCGGACGGGGCGGTCCCAGCAGCTCCGAGAGGTG
Source organism: Lentzea sp. NPDC003310 (assembly GCF_040610935.1). Taxonomy (NCBI): domain Bacteria; kingdom Bacillati; phylum Actinomycetota; class Actinomycetes; order Pseudonocardiales; family Pseudonocardiaceae; genus Lentzea; species Lentzea sp. NPDC003310. Next base: position 182,997 of record NZ_JBEXNC010000012.1, on the reverse strand, counting down.
GCCGGGCGGCACCCGCAGGATGTGTTCCAAGTGGACGACGGCCTGCAGCGACTTCTGCCGCTCCGGGCGGCTGCGGCCCGTCTGCCAGTAGCTCAGCGTCGCCATCGACACCGAGACGCCGTTCTGGGACAGGTGTTCGCGCAGGCGCTCCAGACCGAGACCGCGATTCGTGATCGCCGTCCGGAGAGCCTGCGCGAACTCGTCCACGCTGGTCACGCTAATGCATCTGCGCGTCCAGCTGCACCCCTCCCGGCGGCTGGAACGGCCGGTAGGTGACCTGGTTGCCGTCGAGGACCAGCTCGACCTCGACGGTGTCGGGGAACGGCGGGCCGAGCGGCTGCAGCAGCACCGGCGCGTGGCCAGCCTGGTGGATCCGGACGTTGATGCCCTGCTGCGTGGCGATCAGGTGTCCGAGCAGGTCACGCGAGTTCTGCCAGCCGGTGTTCTCGGCCGTCTCGGTGTGCATCCGCCAGTTCTGGTTCTCCACCAACGCCCCGTAGAGGTGGCCCTGGTGCATCGGCCGGCCGACGGAGTAGTCCGCCACCGCCCTGGTCACCTTCTGGTGGGTGGCCGCCAGGCTCACGACGTCCCGGCGCAACGTCACCGGGTCGACCCCGCGGGCCTGACCGACGACGGCGTACAGGCCGTTGACGGTCACCGACGGCGCCGGCTGGCGGACCAGCACGTCCTCGTTGAGGAACCGCAGCTGCCGCTGCGCGGTGCTCACGTGGTCGGACGCCACCAGCCCGTGGGCCGCGACGACCTTCTGGTCCTTCTGGATGCCCGCCTGCAACTGCTCGAACGGCGCGGGCATCGGCGCGGACACCGCCGGGTTCATCCGGTTCTTCTGCGGCGCGCCGAGCTGCGTCTCCACCTTGCGCGGCGGGTTCCACTCGTGCCTGGTCTCCCCGTCGGCGGGAGGCAGGAACGGCTCGACGACCGAGTGCTCGCCGGTGGCGAGGCGCTCGCGTTCGTCGGCGAATTTCGTGCCCGCCTTGGCGGACTTGCCGTCGAGGAACCGCTCCGACACGTTCGGCAGCGCGGTGTGCGACTGCGGCAGCTTGCCGTCCTTGATCAGCCCGTAGGCGATCCGGGACAGGTCGGTGCCGGTGTCACCCGCCACGAAGTCGGTCGTGAAGGCCTGGCCGCGCACCGGGTGCCGGTTGTTCTGGACGTCCACTTTGGCGCGTTCGGTGGCGGCGGCCAGGTCGGAGTCGTCGGCCGGGGTGTGCAGCCGGGCGAGTTCCGCCGCGTAGAAGCGGTTGAGCGACTGGCCGAGCTGACCGAACTCCGCCTGCCCCTCGCCGAACCGCACCTTCGGCTCCACCAGCGGCACGAGGCCGTCGACGAACAGGTTCGGCTCCGGCGTGTACGGCAGCAGCGGGTGGATGCCCTGCTGCGTCCGGCGCGCGTGCATGTCCGCGTCGATCACCTGCGTGAACCGCTCGTGGAAGCCGAGCTCCGCGAGCTTGTCCCGCAGCACCTGCTTCTGCGCGTCGGAGGTCTTCGAGTCGCCGTCGATGCGGGCGAGGACGTCGGCGTGCAGCTGCTCCGGCGTCACCGCCACGCGGTAGCCGCCGCCGATCATCAACGGCCGCGACGGGTCACCGGCGTCGTCGCCGACCGTGCCGTCGGTCAGTCGCGTGACGTGGTCGAAGACGTGCGCGCCGTCGCGGGTCGTGCGGTCGCCCGCGTCGAAGTCCATGACCGCCACGTACGGGTGCGTCCCGGTGGCCGCCAGGGCGGTCACCGCGAATACGTGCGCGTCGCTGTCCAGCGTGGCGTTGCGCGTCTCGCCGAACTTGAAGCCCTTCGGCCCGTGCGGAACGCTGACCAGCGCGACCGGCTCAGCCCGGCCGCCGACCGACGGGGTCGCGGCCGCGATCGCGGCGTCGATCTCGTCCTGCGTCGCGGCGTTGACGCCGAGCACGAACGCCACGCGGCCGTCCACGTCGTGCGCGCCCGCCATGACGCCGTCGATCACGCTGTCGAGCTGGCCGAGCTCGCTCGCCCGCACGATCATGCTGACCACGAACGACGGCTTCTCGCCGGCGGCGATGCCGTCCTGCGTCCGCCGCAGGTAGTTCTCGGCCGTGATCTGCGTGAGCTCGTGGCCCCGAGCCAGGTTCTCGTACGCGACGTTGTGCACGCCGTGCTCGTTGAACGGCGACTCCACCGGGGCGTCCATGTCGACGTCCTGGTCGGGAGCACCGTCCTCGATGGACAGTTCGGCGAGGTCCTCGCGGGTCCTCTTGACGGCGTCCCCGGCCGGGTCGGACGGCAGGTGCTCGTTGCCCCGCTTCGGCATGTTCGGCGGCGGCAGCTCGGACCGCTCCGCCGGGTCGTGCCGCGGCGGGTTGTGCGTCTGCAACGCCGCCATCCGGCCGGCGACCAGCTCGAGGTGACGCGGCTTCAACCGGGCGTCCGCCTTGTCGATGCCCGCCGTCATGGGGGAGTCGTCGTTGACGACGCGCCCCTTGCCGTCCTGGTGCTGGAAGATCGGCTTCACGGCGCCGGTCTCCAGGTACTCGTCGCGCAGCCCGAGGAAGTGCCCGACCTCGTGCGCGAGGCGCCGCGAGTCGGTGTGCGCGGGCCAGGTGAGCTGGTTCGCGCGTCCCTCCGGGTCGTCGGTGACGTCGATCGTCGCGTGCGCGTCGGCCGGGTCGTCGGTGAACTCCACGGTGACGTGGAACTGCTCACCGCTCGGCAACCGGTAACCCTGGTTGTACAGCTCCTCGACGCCCGCGCGGGTGCGATCCTGGACGTCGGGGGTGCCGTTGTCCAGGTGCAGCCGGACGGTGAGGTCGCGGACCGGGACACCGTCGACGTCCAGCACGCGGCTGTCGTACGCGATCGGGCCGCGCCAGGCCCGCATGCTGATGCCGTGCGGGCCGACCTTCGTCGAGTCGAGCACGCCGCCGTCCTCACCGCGCACCCAGCTCGTGGCCGGGGTCGTGGCGCGGGCCTCGGCGATCGCCTGCGATGACACCGGGTCCCGCGGGTCGAACCAGTCCGCGCTGGACTCCGTGCTGTGCAACGGGTTCCGGACGTCGGACGCGGGGGCGTCGACCGGGGGAGCGGACGGCTCCGGGGCGACCGAGGTGTCGTCCTGCGGCGTGGCCGTCGTGTCGGCGACCTCCTCGGTGGTGATCACCTCGGGAGCGACCTCGACCGCGACCTCGTCGGGCGCGACCTCCTCGGTCACCTCCGGAGCGACCTCGACCTCGTCCGCCACCTCCGTCGCCGGAGCCTCGGCCTGGACGTCCACATCGGACGGAGCGACCTCCGGGTCGTCGGCGACCATGCCGTCACCCTGTAGGTGCGCCTTCAGCTCGGCGACGAACGCGGGCGTCACCTCGACGCGGAGCGCCCCGCCGAGCAGCTCGGCGTTGTCCGTGGCCGCCCGGGTGAACGCCTCGGGGCTCACGATCTCGTCGGACGGGATGATCCCCGCGTCGCCGAGCACCTTCTGCACCCACAGCGCCTGGCTGTACGAGTCGGTGCCGTACTGCCGGGTGCTGACGACGAGCTCGCTCAGCGGCGGCTTGCCGACCAGGTCCGCGAACGCCGCCTCCTGGGCGAAGTTCGTGCCCCGGTTGTAGCCCTTGTCGTGGTTGAAGACGTCGGCCGCGAGCTTCTCCGGGTTCGCGGTGTGCGACGGCGTGCTGCCGATCGTGTCCCACATCCGGTGCGCCCAGCCGTCGAACGCGGTCCGGCTCTCCGGCGTGCTCAGGTCACCGAACTGCGCGATCTGCGCGGTCTCGATGATCGGGCGGCCGAACTCCCGGCGGAACGCCCGCGCCACCTGCTCGGCGCCGTGCCGCTGGATCAGCGTGGCGACGTCGTCGGCCCTGCGGTCGAGCAGGACCGAGGCGCGCAGCAGGTCGAGACCCGCCTGCGCCTGCACGTACCGGCCGGAGTTCGCGCTCAGCGCCGTGCCCACCTGCTGGGCCAGCGGTGAGGCGTCGGCCATCGCCTCGGTGGTGAGCGCCTTGACGTGGCTCTCCACGACGAGGTCCGGGACGCTGGTCGGCGCCTGGTTCTCGGCGTCCGCGGCGGTGCCGGTGGTCGACGGCGCGTTCGGCGGCTGCGGTGCCTGGCGCGTCTCGGGGACCGAGACCATGCCCTGCTCCTGCAACTCCGCCCGGATCTCGCCGATCTTCGCGTCGGTGAGCGTCACGCCGAGCGCGTTCCCGAGGGCCACGCGGTGGGCACCGGCGGCCTGGGTGAACACGTCCGGGGTGACGACCTTGCCCGCCGGGATGATCTGCGCCTTCCCGAGGACCGTCTGCACCCACATCGACTGGTCGTCGAGGTCGGTGCCCCACGGCGGGGTGGTGGCGATCGCGTCGGTGAGCGCGGGCGGCGGCAGCATCGCGGTGAGCGCTGCCTCCTGGACCATGTTGAAGCCGCGGTTGTAGCCCTTGTCGTGGTTGAAGAGGTCCGCCAGCTTGTCGGGATCGGCCTGCAGCCCCTCGGACCCGCGGACCGTGTCCCACAGCTGGTGGGCCCACTCGTCGAACTTCGCGCGGCTGGCCGGGTCGGTCAGGTCGGCGAACTGCGCGAGCTGCGCGCCCTCGATGTAGGGCCGCTCGAACGCCTTGTTGAACGACGCCGCGACCTCGTCCACGCCGTGCTGCTGGATCAGCGCGGCGACCTCGTCGGTCCTGGTGTCGAGCACGACCGAGGCCTGCAGCAGCTGCAGACCGGCCTTGGACTGCACGAACCTGCCGGGGTCCGCCTTCAGCATCGCCTCGACCGACTTGGCGTGGCCGGAGGCGTTCGCCACGGCGTCCGCGGTGAGGGCTTCGAGCTGCACGTCGGCCTCGGTCCGGACGGCCGGCGTCGTCTCGTCCACAGTGGACGAGACCTCCGAGGTGGACGGCGGGGGCGGCGGCGCCGGACGCGTCCGGACCTCCGACTCCCCGCGCGAGGTCGAGGCGAACGCGGGTGCCGGTCGAGACCTGCTCGACTCGCCGTGCGCGCTCTTCCCGTTGGTCGACGTCTCGACGGGCGGCACGAAGGCCGGTGCCGGCGGCAGCGGCGGCGGGGGAGGCGGCTGGGGCGCGACGACGCGCGTCCCACCTCCCGAGTCGCCGTCCGTGTCGTCGCCGGACGTCGTCGTGGTCGTGGCCGGCGGGGTGTTGAAGTCGGCGATCCGCTGGTCGACGACCGCCTTCTTGTCCCACCACTTCTGCTGCAGGTCGTCGGCCGCGCGCCGGGCGTTGTCGAGCTCGACCTCGGCGGCCAGGACGAGAGCCTCCTGCGCCGCGCGGCCGGCGGCGAGGTCGTCGACGGCCTGGTCGTGCGCCGTCTTCGCGGCCAGGCGGTCGGCCTGGGCCTGCGAGACGACCTGCTGCTGCGCGTCGACCGCGTCCCGGCGGGCGGTGGCCTCCGTGCGGAGACCGCCGATCGCGGCGTTGGCGGCGTCCAGCTCGCGCTGGGCCTGCTGCATCGCGGCCTTCGTGCCCGCGACCTTCTCCTCCGCCTTCACCAGCGCGGCCTCGGCGTCGGCGTGCGCCTGCCGGGCCGTGTCGACCTGGCCCTGCACGCTCGCGTCGCCCGCGGCGAGCTGGCTCTCCAGCCGCTGCAGGGTCCGCGCCTTGGTCTCGACGTCGGACTTCGCGTCGTCCACCTCGAACTGCGCGGTCATCGCCAGCGCGCCGAACCCGCCGACCCGCGGCGACAGCTCGTTGATCGCGTCGAGCGTGCGCGCGGCCTCCAGGCGGGCGTTCTCGGCCCTGGTCTCGAGCTCCGGCAGCTTCGCCTGCTGGTCGAGGTGTGCCTGGATCGCGTCGTTGTACCTGATCTGGACCGGCGTGAACCCGAAGTCGTTCTTCGCGAGCGCCGCGGCCGTCGTGTTGATGACCTGCTGCGCGTCGTGACGACGGGCGTCGACCTCGACCTCGGCGGCGCGCCAGGCGTCCGCCGCGGCCTTGACCTCGGCCTGGGCCGCGGCGAGCTCCGGGCTGAGCGGACGGCCCAGCACGGTCTGCGCGTCCGCGACCGGCATGCGGACCGAGGCCGAGTTCGGCACGGACAGGTCGACGACGGCGGTCTTGCCGCCGATCGTCGCGACCACGCGGTACTCGACCCCGAACTGCACGAGGCCGGTGGTGGCCTTCGGCTTGAGGTTGTTGACCTTGTTGTCGGTCTGGCCGCCCGCGTTGGCCGTCGAGTCCTCGGCGGCGTGCCGCAGCTCGACGCCGCTCACCGCGACCGCGACGTTGTCACCGGGGTCGGTGTTCTGCTTGATGCCCGCGCCACCGGTCGCGAGACCCACCGCCAGGTCACCGGTCTCGGTGACCTTCGAGTCGGTGCTGGTTGCCGTGACCTGCGACTTCGGGTTCTCCAGCGCCACGCCGTCGCTGAGCGCGCCCAGGGTCGGGTCGACCAGCTTCGCGTAGACCTTGACGTCCGCGTCCTGCCCGAACGTCAGCGCGGCCTCGTGCAGGCCCGGCACCGTCAGCGGGCCGGACAGCATGTTCGGCAGGTGCGGCTGCAGGTTCTCCGGGCTGAGCGTGGACAGCAGGCTGTTGAGCGCGCCCGTGCCCTTGCCCGTCAGACCCTTGCCCGCACCGGCTTCCTTCAACGCGTCCAGCGCCGCCGTGCGCAGGTCCTGGGCGCCGCGCAGGTTCTCCACCGACGCACCCGGCGCCAGCGTGGAGGGGCTGCCCGCCGCCTGCCACGTGCTGATGGCGTCCGGCGTGCCCTGGGTGGCTCCGCGCGAGTGCTGCTGCGACGAGTACGGCGCGGCAGCCGGCCCGCTGACCTTCTGGTTGTCCGCGTGCAGGCGGACCACCATCTCCTGCGGCCCGCTCGGCTGGCGGGCGACGACCTTGTCGCCCTTCTCCACCACGAGCTCGAACTCGATCGGCACGGTGTAGCGCGCCGCCGGTCCGCTGCCCGCGCGGAAGTTCGCGAACTGGTCGGTCGTCGAGGTGCTGACCGAGCTGCTCTTGGACTGCCCGATGTTCGCCGCTGCGGCGACACCCGCGGTGCCCGAGACGTTCGGGTTCGCGCTGCCCGGCGCGGCGAGGCCGGGGGCCTTGAGCCCGAGACCCCAGCCGGTGCCGCGGCCCTGGCCGTCGGTCACCTTGTGGGAGCCCGCGATCGTCGACTCCATCTCGACGCCGTCGTTGACGACGTCCTCGAACCGCGGCGTGTCCGCCTTGGCGCGCAGGGTGACCTGGTAGCTGTCCTTGCCGAACGTGCCGGGCTGGTGCACCAGCAGCGGCACGCCGCCGTCCAGCGCGCTGTCGATCATCGCCTTCACGCTCGCGGGCGAGCTGAAGTCGACCAGGCGCTGCAGGTTGCTCATCGAGTCCTTGAGCACCGAGTCCGGCAGCAGCGGGTCGCCGAAGCGTTTCGCCGTCTTCCGGTTGACCTCCGCGGAGAGGTCCGCGACCACGGTCGACAGGTCCGGCACCGACTCCACTGTGGACAGACCGAGCGCGCTGGGCGCGTCCTTCGCCACCGTCGCGGGCGGCGCCATCTTCGGGAAGTCCGGCTTCGGGACGTTCGGCTGCACGTCGGGCAGCAGGCCCATGTCCCGGGCGACGTCCTCGGTCACCCGCACGAACACGGAGTTCGGCAGGTTGATCGTCGCGCCCTCGGCGTGCGGCTTGCCGCCGGACAGAAAGTTCCCCGCCCGGCTCTCGCCGACCACCGTGACGTCCGCGTCGAGCTGCACCAGCACGGTGCGGCCACCCGCGGGCGTCACGCGGTTGCGGTCGTGGCTGCCGCCGACCTCCTTGCCCGTCGACTTCGTGTCCGACCACGGCGTGACCTTGCCGGCCGCCGCGACGCCACCGGCACCGCTGGCGGGCGTGGGCTCACCGGCGGGCGGAGCCGGGTCGTTCGGCTTGATCGGGACGTTGACGCCGGCCGTGACGTCGACCGACCTCGTGGTCGACGACGACTGACCCGCCTTGTAACCACCGGTGCTGGCGTTCTCGGTCGCGGTGTTGTCCGAGATGGACACGATCCGCGGGTTGTTCAGCCCGAACTTCACACCGATCGCGCCGGTGCGGTCGGTGACGCGGCGGTCGTACTTCAGGCCGTGCTCGCCGATGCCGGTCTCGGTCAGCGTGCGCAGGTTCGCCTTGATGTTCTCCGGGGAGAACATCTTGTCGATCTGGGCCCGCGACGCGGTGCCGGGCACGGTCAGCGCCGAGTCACCGCCCGCCGCGCGGTTGAGCGCGTCGATCGCCTGGTCGCGCAGCGCCGTCGTGTTCGCGACGGCCTCCACGTGCAGGAAGTCCGGTGCCTTCTCCTTGGACTTCGTGCTGAGGAGCTCCTTGACCGTCGGCGTGTCCTTGAGCTTGCGGAACTCCGGCGTGCCCGGCTCGAAGCCCTTGCCGGGGTCGCTGTCCAAAGTGGAGCTGTCGGACACCCAGAGGTTGACCTCGCCCTTGATGGGCTCGAGCTTGCCGTCGCCGGTCTTCGCGACCGTCGTCTGCACCGGCGGGTGGTAGCCGGGAGCGCCGGGCACGACCCGCCGCACCCAGGCCCGCGGCCGGGTGAACGTGGTGATCTCGACCTCGAACTCCACGTCGCCGCGGAACACCTGGGCGTTCGGGCTGCCGACGTTGAGCGAGGTGCTGTTCACCGTCGGACCGGCGGTGGTCTTGTCGGTCCAGGCGTGGTTGTACTTGACGCCGACCTGCGGGGTCGGCGTCAGCTTCGCGACCGAGGTCTCGCCCGGGATGATGACCTTGCCCTCGACACCGCCGCTCCAGCCCTTCGTGGTGCTGGACGAGCTGTCGAGCTTCGGCCCCGTGGACGACGCGTCGCGGACGTTGCGCGCGTCGGCCTGCCCGAGGTGCTCGGGGTTGGTGACCTTGGCCTTCACCGTGATGTTGACGTAGGTGTTGGTGGTCTTGCTGCTGTTCTTCAGCTGCACCTGGACGCCGGGACCCATGAGGCTGTCCATGTTGGTCCGCAACGCCGCGGGGGAGAGCTGCGAGGTGATCTTGCGCTGGTTCGCGAGCTGCTCGGCGACGTCGGCGAAGCCCTTGCCCTTGCCGCTGCGCGGGTTCGCGCCGGCCTCGTTCCACTTCGGCAGGAACTTCTCCAGGCCCGGAACGGTCCGCAGCGCGTCCTCGACCTGGGTCTGGACCTCGGAGGCGACCTCGAACTCGCCGACCTTCGCGTTGCCCGCCGCGAGCGCGTCGCTCATGTACGGCGGCGGGAACTTGGTGCCCTTGTTCGACGCGTCGACGATCGAGTTCCGCGTGCCGTCCGGCGTGGGCAGGCCGATCTGGCCCGCCTCGGGCAGACCGACGCGCAGGTACGTCGTGACGGGGACCTTGACGCTGTCCCCGGCGGGCGTGCGGACCTCGACCTCGGCCGTCACCTTGTACAGACCGGTGTCGCCCTTGAGCTGGATGCCGCTCTTGTGCGCGGTGTTGGTGCCCGCGTTGGTGTTCTCCGCGGTGCGCGCGGAGTAGCCGGCGGTCACGCCGACCGCGCCGCCGACGGCGTTCGGCACCGCGACGTTGCCGCCGAACCCGGCCGTGACGTCGCCACCGGACTTGGTCGTCGACGACACACCGCTGCTCTGCGCCGACGACTCGTGCAGCCGGAGCTGGCCCGTGCCGAGCGTGCCGACGAGTTCGGCGGTCTTGAGCTTCGCCGTCATCTGCACCGCCGCGCCCTTGCTGGCGTGCGGGCTGATGAGGTCCGGCGACGTCACGTACGCGCCGCCGAGCATCGCGCCGAGGTTGTTGCGGATCTCGGTGCCGCTCAGGAAGTTCTGCAGCGCCTCGCGGCCGGGCGCGCCGACCTTGACGATCGACGGGTGCAGCTTGCGCGCCACCTCGTCGAACGCCCGGTGCGGGTTGTCGACCGTGACGGCCTCGGGAGCGGGGTGCTCGAGCTTGGTGCCCCACTTCGGGTCCGCCGGGGTGACCTTCGCGGAGGTGTTGCCCGAACCGGTGATCGCCGTCAGGTCGTTCGGGATCTGCAACGTGACGTCGGTGCCGGTGTCGACCGTGCCGACGGGCCGCAGCCCGCCCTTCGGGTCGGTCAGCGTGATGTCGTACGACACCTTGACCACGGCCTGCGTCGAGCCCTCGCCCGCGCGGATGATCCGCTGGTCGGTGAGCGACGTCGACAGGCTCTGCGACTGGGCCGGCGTGGCGAGCTGCGCCTTGCCGCCCAGCGAGCCGTACGGGCCCATCGCGACGCCGGCCGTGACCGAACCGCCGACGTCGTTGGCCGTGGCGACCGCGTGCGTGGCGGACGACGTGTTGCCCGACTGGGCGGTCGCGTCGACCTTCACGCCCGGCGCGTCCACCGGCGCGACGTCGGTCTGCGCCTGCATGGTGGCGCGGACGTTCGCCTCGTACCAGGTGTTGCCGATCTTGACCTGGAAGTTGCGGCCCTTGTCCAGGAACGACTCGAAGTCACCGGTGATCGCCTGCTGGATGCGGGCGGCGTCGGCGGGCTTGAGGTTCTCGATCGCGGCGGTGACGTTCTCGGCACCGCGCACGTTCGTCGGCGCGATGGTGCCCAGCGCCTTGTTGTCCTGGAAGAAGTCCGGCAGCGTCCGCGTGCCCGGCAGGACCGGGCCGACGCCCTGCGGCGCGAGCGTGGTCAGCGGGATGACCGGGTTCGGCGTGGGCGGTGCCGGACGGGTCTGCGCGTCGGACTCGGGTTCCGTCCACGACGGGGTGTCCCGCGGGGACGGCGGCGCGGGCCGCGAGTCGTCGTCGACGTCCATCGCGTCCGGGTCGTGCGGCGCGAAGGTCGACTTGTTGTTGTCGTTCGGCTCGGCCTTCAGGTGCAGCGGGTCCGCGTCCGACTCGCCGGTGAACGGCTGCAGCGTCGTCGGCGCATCGCCGGGGCGGTGGATGACCACCGGCCGGTCGAGCTGGGTGGCGAGCAGGTGACCGGCGAGGTCCTCCGCCGCCCGCGCCTTGACCTTCTCGTCCGCCTTCCAGTCGGCCTGGGCCTGGTCGAACCTGGCCTGCTCCTGCTGGGTCAGGTTCTCGCCGGGCGTCTCGGTGTGGTCGACCCGGACGTCGGACTGCGGAGTCGGCTGGGGGGAGGTGGGTTCGACGAACGCGTTGACCAGGTGGCCGGTCTCCAGGCCGTGCCGCTGCCGGTACTGGGCGATCTTCGTGGTGACCTCGGCCGACGCGGCCGAGCCCTCCTCGATCGTCTGGCGCCGCAGCTCGGCGGACGTCCGGACGTCGCCGTCCGAGGCGAGCGCGCGCTGCGCCGCGTCGAACAGGCCGTTCGGGCGCGGATCCACCGCGTACGGCAGGACGTTGTGCTGCAACGAGCCGAACGTGCGGGTGACGTTGCTGTTGTTGTCCGACAGCGCCAGGCCGACCATCGCGGCCATCTTCTGCTGCTTGGTCGTGGCGTCGATCGGCGGCAGGGCGGCTTCCTTGGCCGCCTTCTCCGCCTTCTTGAGCGCCGCCTGGGCCTTCTTGTCGAGTGTGGGGTCGACGGGCGCCTTGGCCCTGCCCTTGCCCTTCTTGTCGGTCGAGGTGGACGCCTCGCCGTCGGCCTTGGGCTGCTTGGGAGGCAGGCCCGAGTCGATGCCCGCGTGGCCGATGTCCCACTTCATGTCGGTGGAGACGGCCTGGTTGAGGGTGTTCTTGTCCTGCCAGCCGAGCTTGCGCGCGTCCGCGTCGGTCGGCCGCCAGCCGCCGGTCGTGGACTGGAGCTTCTTCCGGCCCGTCTCCGGGTTGTCGACGTAGGTGTGGTGCTTGACCTGGCCGGGCTCGCGCTGGGCGTGCGGCTTGCCCTGGAACTCCTTGCGGATCGTCGCGGGCGAGGTGCCTTCCTTGGCCGCCTTCGCCTCGACGGCGGTGTCACCGCCGAAGAACCGGTTCGGGATGTTGGAGACGTCGACGTGCGACTGCTGCCACCAGGTGCCCTGCGACTTCGCGAAGCTGAGGGCGAGGCGGGACAGGTCGGTGCCGACCGCGCCGGCGACGAAGTCGGTCGAGAAGTTCTCGCCGCGCAGCGGGTTGCCGTTGTTCGCGGCGTCGATCGCGGCACCGGACTTGATGTCCTCGATGCGCGTGCCCGCGTCCTCCTGCACCAGGGACTTCGCGGCGTGGATGTCGAAGATCTCACCGGCCGCGAACTCGTTCATCGACTTGCCGAGCCCGTTGAACTCCGAGTCGTCCTTGCTGAACTTCACGGACGGGTCGACCAGCGGGACCACCGCGTCGACGAACAGGTTCGGCTCGGGGGAGTACGGCAGCAGCGGGTGCACCTCGGCCAGCCGGACCCGCGCGTCCATGTCGTCGCGCATGGCCTGCTCGAAGTTCGCGACGAAGTCGGGGTTCTCCAGCTCGGCCTTCGCCGTCTCGAGGTCGGCGCGCCCGTTGTCGATGTCCTTCTGCCGCTTGTCCAGCGACTTCTTCTTGTCGTCGTACTTCTTCTCGTCGAGCTTGTCCTTGCCCGCCTCGAGCTTCGCGCGGTCGCCGTTCAGCTTCTTCTGGTCGGCCGCGAGCTGTTTCGTCTCCTTGTCGATCCGCGTCTGGACGTCCGGGATGAGGGCGGTGGTGTCGCCGACCCGGTACCCGCCCGCGTACATCAGCGGGCGGATCGGACCGATCTCCGGGTCCTGCATGGACTCGGTGAAGTGGGTGAAGACGTCCTTCTGGTTGCCCGTCACCAGGCGCGAGCCGGTGTCGAAGTCCTGGATCGAGAGGTACGGGTGCGTGCCCTTGCCCAGCATGGCGCCGACGGCGAACTTGTTGGCGTTGCTGTTCATGGTGTCGTTGCGCATGTCCCCGTACGGGAACTTCGCCGACGCGGCCGACGGCGCGTGCGGCAGCTTCACCAGCGCGATCGGCTCGGCACGGCCGGAGATCGCGACGTTGGCGTCCGCGAGCGCCATGTCGAGCGCGGCGTCGTCGGCCTTCTTGCCGTTGACGCCGATCACGAACACCATGTTCTGCTTCAGGTCGCCCGCGTCCCTGGTGATGGACTCGATGACCTTGTCGATGCCGTTGACCGGGTCGTTCAGCTGGCCGTGCCCGACGATCATGTTGACCACGAACGACGGCTGCTTGTTGTCCTTGATGCTCTGGTAGAGGTGCCGGACGTGCTCCTCGCGGGTGGGGATCCGCACGGCGTCGTTCGCGAGCTGCGCGAACGCCTGGTTGTACTGGAAGTCGACCTCGCCGAGCGACAGGGAGTCGAACCGGGAGGCCAGGGCCTCGACGTCGGCGTCGGGGACCGGGCTCGTGTCCCGTACCTTCTTGCCGGCGGACGGTCCGGTCTGCTCGGCGTCGCTGTCGTTGTCGAAGTCCCGCTCGGTGCGCTTGTTGGTCGCCACCGGCCGCGTGTCGCCGTCGACCGGAGCGGGGCCCGAACCCCGTGCCGGAGTGGTGGCGGGGCCAGGGGTGTCGAGCCTGGTGTCGGGCACCATGACCTGGCTGTTGGCGGTGCGTTCGACGAGCCACAGGTGCCGCGGCCGCAGGCCGGGCTCCTTGCCGTGGACGTCGGCGCCCATCATGCCGCCGTCGTTCTGGTGCACGCCCGAGTTGGTGGCGTGCTGCTGGAAGACGCGGCTCGTGTCCTTGTACTCGTCCGGGATGCCCAGGTAGTGCAGCGTCTCGTGGGCGAGGACCTCGGGGCTCGTGGTCGCGTTCCAGTGCGTCTGGTCGACGTTGGGGTTCTTCGGGTCGACCTTGATGCTGGTGTGCGCGTCGGCCTTGTTGTCGACGAACTCCAGGTTGAGGTGGAACTGGTCCCCGCTCGGGAGCCGGTAACCCTGGTTCAGCAACGAGTTCACGCCCTGTGCGGCGTTCGCCTTGACCTCGGCGACGACCTCCGGGTGGACCTTCGCGGCGGGGTCGAGGTGCACCTTGACGGTGTACTCCTGCACGAAGTTGCCCGGCGAGGTCTCGATGCGGCGCAGGTCGTAGTTGATGAGTCCCTTGTAGGACTTCAGGTTCGTCGGCGTGCTGTCCGTGCGGATGTCGTGCACGACCACGTCGACGGTCCGGACGTGCGCGCCGGCCCTGCGGTCGGCCCACGTGCTCGGGTCGGTGGGCTTGTTCGGCGCGAACCAGTCCGCGGTCTTCGCGGGGTCGTGCCGCCACGACTCGTCGGTGAGGACGTCCTTGCCCTGGTGCGACTCCGGCGTCGGCGGCGTCATCTTGGGCGGCGCGCCACCGGCGCGGACGTTCTTCTGCTGCGCGTCGGTGGTCGAGGGAGCGGGACGCGACGAGCTCGGCTCGGCCCCGCTCCTGCTCGACTCCGCCACCGTGGAGTCCTGCGGCGGCAGGGACGGCAGCGGCTTCTGGTTCGCGTCCGGCGTGGTGTTCGTGGCCGCCGACGTGTCGTTCGTCGTCCCGTCGGTCCCGTTGTCCTTGGGCGGCACGGGCGGCGGCGGGTTGTTGAACGAGTCGATCTCGCCGTCGACCTTGGCCTTGGCGTCCCACCACTTCTGCTGCTTGCCGTCCGCCTCGCGGCGGGCGTCGTCGAGCTTCGTCTCCGCGTCCTTGATCGCCTTCTCGGCGGCGGACTGCTCGTCGACGAGCTGCTGCCGCGCGTTCTCGGCGGAGGTGCGGGCGGCGTCGGCCTCGGCGGCGATGTTCTGCTGCGCCTGGAGCTCGGCGCGGGCGTCCGCGGCGGCCTGGCGCTGGGCGTCGAGCTCCGCGCGTGCGTCGGCGACCTGCTGCTGGGCGTCGGTCAGCGCGGTGTGCGCCGCGTCGGCCTCCTGCTCCAGCCGCGCGATCTCGGCCTCGGGCGCGCCCTCGGCCCGTGCGTCGGCGACCGCGTTGTCGGCGGCGATCGCGTCCTCGTTCAGCGACACGACCTGGGCGTTGAGGTCCTGGATCGTGCCGCGGGTGTTCGCCGCGTCCTTGATCGCGCCGTCGAAGGTCGCCTGCAGCGGCACGACCTTGGCCTCGGCGTCGAGGTGCGTGTCGATCGCCGTGTTCGCCTTGACCGACGCGTCACCGAGCGGCTGGTCGGTCCGCGCCATCACGGCGGCGGCCTCGTTGATCTTGTCCTGGGCCGTGTGCCGGGCGTCCTCGACGGCCTTCTCCGCGGTCCGCCAGTCGTCGGCCGCCTTCTTGACCTCGGTCTGGGCGTCCTTCAGCGAGTCGCTGAGCGGCTGGTTCAGCACGGCCTCGACCTCGGCGGCGGGCATCCGCACGCCGGCCGAGCCGGGCACCGTCAGGTCGACGACACCGGTCTTGCCGCCGATCGTCGCCACCACGCGGTACTCGACGTCGAACTGCACGAGACCGCTGCGGGACGCGTCCTTCGGCTTCACGGCGCCGGTCGCGGACTGCGTCGGGTTGCCGGACACCGCGGACGAGACCTCGCCGCCGTGCCGCGCCTCGACACCGCCGGTGCCGAAGTTGACGGTGTCCTTCGGGTCGGTGCCCTGCTTGACCGCCGCGCTGCCCTGCGCGAGACCGACCGACACGTCGGCGGTCGTCGCGGACTTGGCCTCGTTGGAGGTCTCGGTCGACTTGGAGTCGAGCGGCTTCTCGAGCTTCACGTCGTCGCTGAGCGACCCGAGCTGCGGGTTCACCAGCTTCGCGTAGACCTTGACGTCGGCGTCCTGGCCGAACGTCAGCGCCGCCTCCTTGAGGCCCGGTACGTCGAGCGGGCCGGACAGCATGGACGGCAGGTGCGGCTGCAGGTTCTCCGGGCTGAGCGTGGAGAACAGGGCGTTGAGCGAGCCCGTGCCCTTGCCGGTCAGACCCTTGCCCGCACCCGCCTCCGTCATCGCGCGCACCGCGGCGTCGCGCAGGTCCTTGGCACCGCGCAGGTTCTCGACCGACGCGGCGGGCGGCAGCTGCGTGGCACGCGTGTCCTGCTGGAACTGCGCCGTCGCCTCGGGGGTGCCGAAGTCGCTGCTGCGCTTGCTGGCCGCCGACATGTACGGCTGCGGGGCCGCGCCACCGGCGACCTTCTGGTTGTCCGCGTGCGTGCGGACCTTCATCTCCTGCGGGCCGCTCTCGGCCCGCGCGATCTCCTTGGAGCCCTTCTCGACGACGAGCTCGAACTCGACCGGCACGGTGTACTGCGCGGCCGGGCCGCTCGCCGTGCGGTTGTGGCCGAAGCCCTCGGTGGTCGAGTTCGTGACCGAGGTGCCCTTGGTGCCACCGATGTTCACGCCCGCGCTGACGCCGGCGGTGCCGGAGACCTTCGGGTTCGCGCTGCCCGGCGAGGCGAGGCCCGGTGCGCGAAGCCCGGCACCCCAGCCCGTGCCGCGGCCCGAGCCGTCGCTGGTCTTGCTGGAGCCGGCGACGTTGTGCGACATGTCGACGCCGTCGTTCACGACCTGGTCGAACTGCGGCGTGCCGGCCTTGGCGCGCAACGTGACCTGGTAGCTGTCCTTGCCGAACGTGCCCGGCTGGTGCACCAGCAGCGGCACACCGCCGTCCAGCGCGCTGTCGATCATCGCCTTCACGCTGGCCGGCGAGTTGAGGTCGACGATGCGCTGCAGGTTGCTCATCGAGTCCTTGAGGACCGAGTCCGGGATCAGCGGGTCGCTGCCGAACTTCTTGGTCTTCGAGGACAGCTCGGTGGTGAGCTGGTTGACCGCCGCGGAGAGGTCCGGGACCGACTCCACGTTGGACAGACCGAGCGCGCCCGGCTCGTTCGTCGCGACCGTCGCGGGCGGTGCCATCTTCGGGAAGTCGGGCTTCGGCACGCTCGACTCGACCTTGGGCAGCGCGCCGAGCTCGCGTGCGACGTCCTCGGACACCCGCACGAACACCGACTTCGGCATGTCCACCGTGACGCCCTCGGCGTTCGGCGTGCCGCCGTGCAGGAAGTTCCCGGCGCGGCTCTCGCCGACGATGGTGAACTGGGCGTCGATCTGGACCAGCACGGTCCGCGCCTCGCCGGAGGTGGACCTGCCGCGGTCGACGTTGCCGCCGACCTCGTTCGACTGGGTCTTGCTGTCCGACCACGGCGTGAACTTCGCGGTCGCGGCGACACCGCCGGACCCGCTCGGGTTCGTCGGCGTGCCCGCGGGCGGCGGGGTGACGTTCGGGCGCACCGGCACGTTGATGCCGGCGGTGAGGTCGACGGACCGGCTGGTCGTGGACGACTCACCGGCCTTGTAGCCGCCGCTGACCGAGTTGTCCGTGCCGGTGGTGTCCGAGATGGCCACCAGCTTCGCCTCGCCCAGCTTCACGGACATGCCGATGGCGCCGGAGCGGTCGGTGACGCGGCGGTCGTACTTGAGGCCCTGCTCCTGCACACCGGTCTCGATGAGCCGCTGCAGGTTCGCCTTGATGTTCTCCGGGGCGAACATCTTGTCGATCTGCGCGCGGGCCGCGGTGCCCGGCACGGTCAGCGCCGAGTCGCCCTTCGCCGCGCGGTTCAGCGCGTCGATCGCCTGGTCGCGCAACGCGGTCGTGTTCGCGACCGCCTCGACGTTGAGGAACTCCGGCGACTTCGGCCGGGCCTCCTTCGGGTTCAGCAGGTCCTTGATGGACGGTGAGTCGTCGAGCTTGGTGGGCTTCGGGTCACCCGGCTTGAAGCCGTCGCCGGGGTTGTCCTTCAGCGTCGCGCCGTCGGACACCCACAGGTTGACCTTGCCGTCGATCTTGTCGAGGCCGGCGCCGGTCTTGGCGACCGTGGTCACCTCGGGCGACTGGAAGCCGGGGGCACCGGGCGTCAGCGTGCGCACCCACGTGCGCGGCCGTTCGAACGTCGTGATCTCGATCTCGAACTCGACGTCGTTCGAGAACACCTGCGAGTCCGGGCTGCCCGACTGCGACTGCGTGGCCGAGACCGCCGGTCCGGCCGACGTCTTGTCCGTCCACGAGTGGCTGTAGGACACACCGGCCTGCGGCGACGGGTTGAGCGCGGCGACCCCGGTCTTCACCGGGATGTTCGCGCGGCCCTGCACGCCGCCGGTCCAGCCCTTGGTGGTGCTGGTGTTGGCGTCGAGCTTCGGGCCGGTCGTCGTCGAGTCGCTGACCGCGTGCGCGTCGGCCTGGCCGAGGTGCTGCGGGTTGCTGAGCTTCGCCTTGACCGTGACGTTCACGTAGGTGTTCGTCGTGGTGCCGGAGTTCTTCAGCTGCACCGAGACACCGGGGCCGAGCAGGCTGTCCATGTTCGCCTTGAGCGCGGCGGGGGACAGGTTCGCCGTGATCTTGCGCTGGTTCGCCAGCTGCTCGGCGACGTTCGAGTAGCTCTGGCCCTTGCGCGGCTGCGCGTCCGGGTTGTTCCACTGCGGCAGGAACTTGGCGAAGCCGGGGAGGTCCTTGAGCGCGCCCTCGACCTGGCCCTGCACCTTGTTCGCGGGCGTGAACTCGCCGACCTTGGCGTTGCCGGCCGCGAGCGTGTCGGCCACGAACGGCGGCAGGAACTTCGTGCCCGCCGTCGCCGGGTCGGTGACCGTGTTGCGGGTGTCGGGCGGGGTGGGCAGCCCCACGGCGCCGGCCTCGTTGAGGCCCATGCGCATGTGGGTCGTGACCTCCATCTTCACGCTCTCACCGGAGGGCGTGCGGACCTCGACCTCGGCCGTGACCTCGTACATGCCGGTCTCGGACTTCACGCCGATGCCGGACTTGTGGCTGCTGCTCGACCCCGCGTTCACGCCCTCGGCGGTGCGCGAGGAGTAGGTCACGGTCCCACCGACCGTGCCGCCCACCTGGCCGGGCACGCCGATGTTGACGCCCGCACCGGCGGTGACGTCGAACCCGGTCTTGGTGGACGCGGACACGCTGCTGCCCCAGGAAGAGCTGTCCTTCAGGTCGAGCGAGGCGCTGTCGTGCGTGCCGACCAGCTTCGCGTCCTTGAGCGTCGCGGTCATCTGCACCGCGCTGCCCTTGCTCGCGTGCGGGCTCGTCAGGTCGGGCGACATGACGAAGCCGCCGAGCATCGCGGGCAGGTTGTTGCGGATCGAGGTCGGGCTCAGGAAGCTCTGCAGCGCCTCACGACCGGGCGAGCCGATCTTCGTGATCGACGGGTGCAGCTTCGAGGCGACGTCGGTGAACACCTTGCCGGAGTCCTTGACCACCACGGCTTCCGGCACCGCGTGCTCGACCTTGGCGCCCCACTGGGCGTCGGCCGGCGTGACCACGGGGGAGGTCTTGCCGGAGTCGACCATCGTGCTGAGGTCCGCCGGGACCTGCAGCGTGACGGTCGTGCCGGTGTTCACGGTCGTGGACGGCTTCGGGTTTCCGCTCGCGTCCTTGAGCGTGATCTCGTACGAGACCGGGGTCGTGACCTTCTTGGAGCCGTCGTCGGACCCCTTGATCGCCCGCGCCTCGGTGACGGAGTTGCTGGTCGACTGCGACACCGCGGGCGTCGCGAGCGCGGCCTTGCCGCCCAGCGAGCCGTACGGACCGGCCGCGACACCGGCCGTGGCCGACGCGCCGACGTCGTTCGACGTGGAGATGGTGTTCGTGGTGCCCGTCGCCGCACCGGCCTGGTAGCTCTTGTCGACCTTGGTGTCGGCGTCGGCCGTCACCTCGGTCGTGGCGTCCGCGTGCATCTCGGCGCGGATGTTCGCCTCGAACCACTTGCCGCCGATCTGCACCTGGAAGTTGCGACCGGTGTCGAGGAACGTCTCGAAGTCGTTCTCCAGGGCGTTCTTGATGCGCGCCTGGTCGTCCGGCTTGAGGTTCTCGATCTCGGCGACGACGGCGTCGGCGCCCTTGACGTCGGTCGGCGTGATCGAGCCGAGCGCCTTGTTGTCCTGGAAGAAGCTCGGCAGGTTCGTGTCCGGGACCGGGCCGACGGGCTGGGGTGCCGTCGTGGTCATCGGGATGGCCGGGCTCGGCTTCGGCGGCGCCGGACGGGTCTCGACGTCCGCGTCCATGTCGACGTCGGTGTCGGCCGGTGGGGTCTGGTTGCCGGCGTCGCGGCCCGTCGGGCCGTCGCTCATCTCGTTGGGCCGCGGCGTGTTCGCCGGGTCGTGCGGCGTGAACGTCGTCTTGCCGTTGTCGTTGGGCTGCGCGTCGACGTGGACCGCGGTCGCCGGGTCGAACGTCGGCGCCTGCCAGTTCTCGATCTCCAGCAGCTTCTTCTTCGACATGCCCGGCTTGATCTCGGGCTTGGGCTCGAAGAACGGGTCGACGGTCGTGGTCACGCCGTTGGGGCCGTGGATCGTGATCGGGCGGCCGATGTCGGTCGCGAGGAGCTTGGCGGCCAGCACCTCGGCCTGACCCAGCTTGGCGTTCTCGGCCTTCTGCTCGGCCTTGTTCTCGGCGTCGTACTGGGCCTGCTCGGCTTCCGACGGGGGCTGGTGGTTCGGGTCCTCGATGCTGTTGTCGACCTCGACGTCACCGCTGTTCGGGTGCGGCGTCGCGGGGGCGGGCTCGATCAGCGAGCTGACCAGGTGGCCGAACTCGAGGCCGTGCTGCTGGTTGAAGTCCGCGACCTGCTTGACGATCGACGGCTTGGAGGTCCAGCCGGTCTCGACGGCACCGGCGCGCAGGTCGTTCGCCGACTTGACGTCGGCGGCATCGATGTTCGGGTCGGCGTCCATCGCGCCGTGCACAGCGTTGTAGAGGCCGCCCGGCCGCGGGTCAGCCGCGAGCGGCAGCGCGCCGTGCTGCAACATGCCGAACTGGCGCATGGCGTTGCTGGGGTTCGTCGACAGCGCCAGGTTCAGCAGCGCGGCCATCTTCTCCTGCTTGACCGCGGGATCGATGCCGATGTGCCCGTGTCCGGGGACGGGCGTCGAGACGGCAGTGCTCAGCTTGTTCTTGGCGGGTGCCCCGAGCCGTGCCTCGTCCTTCTTCGCCGGGTTCCAGCCGCCGGTGGGCTCGGCGTTCTCCGTGCTGACGCCGGTGTCCGCGTCGTAGTCGTAGCTGTGCGTCGTGACCTGCTGGGCCTCGGCCTTGTCGAACGGCTTCAGCTTCTTGTTCGGCTTGCCGTCCTTGTCGTGCACGCCGAACTCGTCGCGGATGTCGGCGACGGAGACGCCGTCCTTGGCCTTGCGGTCCTCGAACATGCGCGACGTCACCGAGGTGAGCACGTCGTGCGACTGCGGGAGCTTCGCGCCGTTGGAGGTGGCGAAGGTGTGCGCGAGCCGGGACAGGTCGGTGCTGACGGCGCCGTTGACGAAGTCGCTGGTGAAGTTCTCGCCGCGGTAGGGGTTGCGGTTGTTCTGCAGGTCGACCTCGATGCCGGAGTCGACCGTGCTCTGGTTGATGATCTTGTTGACCGCGGCGTCGACCGCGGCCGGGGGCGCCTTGGGGAACTTCGCCTCGAACTCGGCCCGGATCTCGGCGGCCACCTGGTTGACGTGGGCGATCGAGCTGTCGATCGACTCGAGCGTCTTCAGCTGGGCGTCGCTCGCCCCGTTCTCCTGCTTCGCGATGTCCGCTTCCAGCTTCGCCTTGGCGTCCTCGAGCGCCTTGGTCGGGCTCTCCGGGGAGGGCAGCTGGTTCTGGTGGATGTCGACGACCTCGGCGCCCGCGAACTCGTTGATCGTCTCGCTGAGCCCGCCGAACTCGTTGCCGTCCGGGCCGAACTTCACGCCGTGGTCGACGACCGCGACGTTGCCGTCCATGAACAGGTTGGGCTCCGGCGAGTACGGCAGCATCGGAGCGGAGTCCTTCTGCCGCTCGCGCGCGTCCATGTCGTCGCTGATCGCCTTCTGGAACCTGTCGACGAAATCAGGACTGTTGAGGAAGTCCTCGGCCGCCTTGATCGGCTCGAGCTTCTCGGCTTTCTGCTCGTCGGTGAGGAACCCGTTGTCCTCGATCGCCGCGCGGTCCTTGTCGAGGCGCTTCTGGGTGTCCGACTTGAGCTGCGCGGGGTCGCCGACGCGGTAGCCGCCCGAGTACAGCAGCGGGCGGGTCGAGCCCTGCGGCGAGTTCATCGACTCGGCGACGTGGTTGAAGATGTCCTTCGGCGGCGCGCCCTCCGGCGTCTTCACCAGGCGCGAGCCGTTGTCGAAGTCCTGGAACGAGATGTACGGGTGCGCTCCGTTGCCGTTCATCGAGCCGATCGCGAACTCGTTGGCGGAGCTGTGCATCGTCTCGTTGCGCATGGTGCCGAACGGGAAGTCGCCGTCGAACGTCGTCAACGGGACCAGGGCGATCGGCTCGGTGCGGCCCGCGTTCGTGATCGAGTCGTTCGCGGTGTTGATGCTGTTCGTGATGTCGGCTTCGGTGCCCGCAGGACCGTTGACGCCGATGACGAACACGATGTCCTTGGCGCGCGGGCCGGCGTCCTTGGTGATGGCCTCGATGACCGTGTTGACGTTGGTGTTCGGGTCGTTCAGCTGCGCGTGGCTGACGATCATGTTGACCACGAAGGCCGGACGCTTGTCGCCCTCGACGCTCTCCTTGAGCTTGGCGAGGTAGTTGTCCTTGGTGGGGACGTCGAAGCCGCCGTTCGCGAGGTCCCGGAACGCCTGGTTGTAGACGACGTTCTGGTCCGCCATGGCGTTGACCGCGTTGTCGACGGCGGCCTGGGTCTCCGCGTCGGCCGTCGGCTGGTCGACCTCCATCGCGGTGTCCGCGTTGCCGTCCACAGTGGATGGTCCAGCGTCGTTGGGGCCCGCGACGTTGTTCGGGTCGAACTCCGGCCCGTCGTGCTTCGTCCGCTTCGCACCGGGTTCGGCGTCGGCGTTGTTGTCGGCGTTGAGGTCGATGCCGCCGACGTCGCCGAGGTCGCTGTCCTCCGAGTGGGCGCGCTTCATCGGACGGGTGTCGGCGTCGGCGTTCGCCTCGATGTCCGGGTTCGGCGAGGACTTGGCGCCGGTCTCGGGCGCCGGAGTGCCCGTCTTCGGCGTCCAGTCCGCGGGCGGCGGCACGGTCGCCGGCCCGGCCGGGTTGATCGTGGTGTCGGGCACCATGACCTGGCTGTTGGCGGTGCGCTCGATCAGCCACAGGTGGCGCGGCCGGATGCCGGGGTTGTCCAGGTGGACGTCGGCGCCCATCATGCCGCCGTCGTTCTGGTGCACGCCCGAGTTCGTGTCGTGCTGCTGGAAGACGCGGCTCGAGTCCTTGTACTCGTCCGGGATTCCGAGGTAGTGCAGCGTCTCGTGCGCCAGGACCTCGGGGCTCGTGTCGGTGCCCCAGTGCGTCTGGTCCGGGTTGGTGGTGTTCGGGTCGACCTTGACGCTGGTGTGCGCGTCGGCCTTGTTGTCCGTGAACTCGAGGTTCAGGTGGAACTGGTCACCGCTGGGCAGCCGGTGACCCTGGTTGAGGAGGTTGTTGACGCCGTTGGTGGCGTTCTCCTTGACCTGCGCGATCTGCTCGGGCGTCATGTTCGCGGCAGGGTCGATGTGCACCTTGACGGTGTACTCCTGCACGAAGTTGCCGGGGCTCGTCTCGATGCGGCGCAGGTCGTAGTTGATCAGGCCCTGGTAGGACTTGATGTTCGACGGCGTGCTGTCCGTGCGGACGTCGTGCACGACCTGGTCGACCGTGCGGACGTCGGTGTCGTTGCGGCGGTCCGCCCACGTGCTGCGGTCGGCGGGGTTGCTCGGGTTCGACCAGTCCGCGGTCCTGGCGGGGTCGTGGCGCCACGACTCGTCGGTGAGGACGTCCTTGCCCTGGTGCGACTCCGGGGTGGGCGGCGTCGCGGCGGGCGGCGCGCCGACCTTCGGCACGTCCTTGCGGGTGCCGTCGGGGTTCAGGTTCGACTGCGGAGCGGGCGGAGCCGGGGGAGCGGGAGGTGCCGGCGGGGCCGCAGGCGGCGGGGTCGCCGTGGTCGGCGCCGGGCCGTTGTTCTGCGGGCTGGTCTGCGAGGTGGTCTGGGGAGCGTTCCGGGACGGCGTGTCGGTGTCCGCGGACGTGGTCGTTTCGGTGTTCGGCCTGACCTCGGTGCCGGGCGCAGGGGGCGCGCCACGGGTGCCGGGGTTGGACTCGGCGTCGAAGAAGGCGTCGTTGTCGGACTCGACGTCGCTGATGGTGCCGGGATTCGACTCGGCGTCCACGAAAACGTCGCTGTCGGACTCGCTGTCGCTGTCGGAGCGGGCGTTGGCGCCGGTGTTGGTCTCGACGTCGCTGTCGAATCCGAAGAGGCCGCCGCTCATGTCGGGGCCTTCGGACTCGGTGTCGGACTCGACGTCGCTTTCGACGTTGGTTTCGGCGTTGGTGTTGGTGCCGGTGTTGGTTTCGACTTCGCTGTCGAATCCGAAGAGGCCGCCGCTCATGTCGGGGCCTTCGGACTCGGTGTCGGACTCGACGTCGCTCTCGACGTCGCTCTCGGCGTTGGCGCCAGTGTTGGTTTCGACGTCGCTGTCGAACCCGAACAGGCCGCCGCTCATGTCGGGGCCGTCAGACTCGGCATCGCTCTCGACGTCGCTGCCGGTGTTGGTCTCGACGGTGGTGCTGGGGGTCGTGACGACGGGAGGCGCGACCGAAGCAGGGGCCTGCTGGGCCGGGACCTGCTGGGCCGGGGGCGTCGACTCCACCGGCGT
Source organism: Lentzea sp. NPDC003310 (assembly GCF_040610935.1). Lineage (NCBI taxonomy): Bacteria > Bacillati > Actinomycetota > Actinomycetes > Pseudonocardiales > Pseudonocardiaceae > Lentzea > Lentzea sp. NPDC003310. The sequence goes on along the minus strand of NZ_JBEXNC010000012.1, from coordinate 158,654 downwards.
CTGCGGACTCGGCACCTCGGCGCCCGGCGGCTGCTGTGCCGGGGCGGGCGGCGGCGGGGTCGGCGGGTCCAGCCGCAGGGTCAGCGCCTGGAGAACCTGGTTGTTCTGCGGTGCGCGAGCGTCCTCGAACACCTGGGCGAAGTACTGGCTCTCGGGACTGTCCTTCTGCGAGAGGTTCTTCAGCAGGTCAGCAAGCTGGGCGACGTCGTTCTGAGCCGAGTTCGGGTCGGCGGGATCGACCGGATCGCCCGGCTTGTTGCTCGGGAAGTCGTTGGCCAGCTGTTGCTGGAGCTCGGGCTTGCGCGACTCGAGCAGGTCGATGATCTGGTCGACCTGCTCCTTGGTGAGGTCGACCGCGTACTCGGTGTCGTCGAGGAACTTGTTCGACGGCTGGCCGCCGTTGATGACGTTCTTGATCTCCTGGGCCGCGTCGTCGGGGAGCCCGGAGAGGATGTTCGTGACCTCCTCGCCCTTGCCGTAGAGCGCGGGCGAGAGCATGGAGGAGATCTGGGAGACGGAGCTGGCTGCCTCGTTGGGGTCGCGGTCCGGCGACACCACGTAGTCCCCGAGCGCCGAGAAGGTCTCGATGGCGGTGGTCACCTTGAACGCCTGCTTCGCAGCCGACGGGCCCGTCTTGGGGTCGGTGCCCGCTTGCAGGTCCGCGTTGACGGCCGCGGTCCACGCGGTGTCCGCGCGCAGACCGTTGCTCGCGTTGTTCAGGTTCGTGGCGGCGGCGTCGGCGCCGGGGACGTTCGGATAAGGGGTCTTGCTGGTGAGAACGGAGATGTTCGGTCGTTCGACGAGGTGCGCGAGGTTCGTGGAGTTCGCGCCCTCGTTGATCGCGGGCAGGGTGCCGAGCTGGAAGACCTGCTGGAACACCGCCTGGGGCATGGACCCGGTGTTCACCACCAGGACGTCGCCCTGCTTCAGGTTGTCGATCTTCTCCTGCAGGTCGGGTGAGGTGATGTCCGTGCGCTGGACCCCGTCCACCTCGGGCTGCGGCACGAACCAGACCGACGAGGGGGTGATCTCCATCATGATCGCGGGCTTCTGGTCCAGCGAGTGCAGAGCCATCGCGAGGTGGTTGGACACACCGGGACGGCTGACGGGGTCGACAGCCACGAGGCCGTAGACCGGCATCAGGTCGGCCTTGCCGCCCAGCACCGCGTCGGCGACCGTCTTGATGCCGTCCGCCTTCGGGTTGCCGGGCATCTCCTGGTCGATGAGGTTGGCCAGCGCCTGCGGATCGGTGATCTTCGGAACGTCGTAGACGTACCTGGCGTCCGGGCTGATGTGCGGGTCCAGATCGGTGATCTTGACCTCGCCGCCGGGGGCGTCGCGCTTGATGAGAAGCCGCTTGCTGCTGTCCCAGGCGTAAGGCTTGAGGACGACAGCTTCGTTCACGTTGTTCTTGTCGAGGTAGTTGGCGGCGGCTTTCGTGTCGTGCGCGTTGAGCGAGTCGTCGCCTGCCGACATCAGCAACGTGTTGCTGTCGGCGGGGTGGTTCGGCGTGCTGCTGACCTCGACCTCGCCCAGCTCCGGCGTGATCAGGAGCTCCATCTTCGGCACGGACTCCGGATCCGTGACAAAGGTGATCTTGTCCTGGTAGCCGCCGTCGCGCAGCGCCTTCACCAGCGTCGTCGCGGCGGCCTGGTGGCCGAGCCCCGCCGCGTTGTCCACCGCGACGATGACGTTGTCGACGTCCGCCAGCAGGTCCTTCACCGTCGGAGCGGCACCGGGGGTCGTGGTCTCCTGCTGGGCATCGGTGGACGAGTCGGAGTCGGACGAACGTCCCGTCTCCGCGTTGGCATTGGGATTCGATCCGGCGGCTGCGGGCGGCAGCACGACGAGATCGGGCGTGGGGTTGGCCGTCGTGCTCGGGTTCGCCGTGGTGTTCGTCGCCGCGCCGGTGGGGGGCGGGGGCGCCGGCCGCGTCTGGACGGCAGGCGCGTCGGTGTTGGGGCTGTTGACCGGCGCGTCGACCTGCGGCGCCGGCCGCGTCTGCGGGGTGGCCGGCGGGACGGTGGTGTTCGGCGCCGGGTTCGGCGTCTGGGCGGGCGGAGCCGAGGTCTCGGACCTCGGTGCGGGGGCCGGGTTCGGGTTCGGCGAGGTGTTCGGCGCCGGGACGTTCGTCTCGGCGCGCGGCGAAGGCACGCCGGCGGGCGGCGGCGTCGCCGTGTTCGGCGGCGGGGTGTTGGCCGGCGGGGTGTTCGGGGTCGGCGTGTTGACGGGCGGCGCGCTCGGCACGTTCGCCGGCGGCGTGTTGGTGTTCGGCGACTGCGTGCTGGGCGGCGGCACGTTCGGTGCGGGAGCCGGGTTCGGCGCAGGCGCGGGTGCGGGCGCCGGGTTGGGCGCGGGTGCCGGGGTCGGCGTGTTGACCGGCGGTGCGGGGGGTGCCGGGCGCGTTTGCGCCGGAGGCGGGGTGTCGGCCTTGGGCTGCGGGGCCGGCGTCGTGTCGGGCCGCGGCGCGGGCGCGGGCGGGGGCGTGTTGACGTTCGCCGCGGGCGCCGGGTTCGGCGGGGGCGTGTTGACGTTGGGCGCAGGCGCCGGGTTTGGCGCGGGTGCCGGGGTCGGCGTGTTGACCGGCGGTGCGGCGGGTGCCGGGCGCGTCTGCGCCGGAGGCGGCGTGTCGGCCCTGGGCGGTGGGGACGACGGCGTCGTCTCCGGCCTGGGCTGCGGGGTGGTGGCCGGCGGCGTGTTCGTCGACGGCGCGTTGCTCGGCGGAACGTTGGCCGCGGGCGTGTTCGCCGGCGGGACGTTCGTCGAGGGCGCGTTGACGGGCGGCGGGGCCGGGCGCGACGACGCCGGGGGCGGCGTGTTCGTGTTCGGCGCGGGCGTGTTGGCCGGAGGCGTGTTGGCTGGCGGTGCTGCGGGTGCGGGGCGCGTCTGCGCCGGAGGCGTGGTCGTGTTCGGGGCCGGGGTACCGGGGGCGTTGACCGGCGGTGCCGCGGGGGCGGGGCGCGTCTGCGCGGGCGGTGCGGTCGACGCGTTGGGCGACGTCGCGCTCGGCGGAGGCGTGTTCGGCGACGACGTGTTCGGCAGCGGGACGTTGGCGTTCGGCTTGGGGGCCGGAGGGGGCGTCGAGGACGACGTTCCGGGGGCCCTGGTGATCGTGTTGTCGGGCGTGGGCGCCTTGGGCGCGTCGAACACGCCCTTCGAGCCGCCGGTGGACGGCACGTACTTGCTGCCGCCTCGTTCGCCGCCGGTCGCGCCGGGGGTTGCTCCCGGTGCCATCGGCGGGGCCATGCCGCCGGGAGCGGCGGAGGCGGGCGGGGTCACGGACGGGGCCGCGCCGCCGCGCGGGCCCGCGCTCTGCGGTGGGGTGCTGACGGCGCTCTGCGAGCCGGGAGTGCTGCTGGGGTCCTTGTAGCCGGGCGCCGTGGGCGTGTACGCCGCGGGCGACTTCGCACCGCCACCGGGGTTCGCGCCGCCACCGGGGTTCGCGCCGCCACCGGGGTTCGCGCCGCCACCGGGGTTCGCGCCGCCACCAGGGTTCGCGCCGCCACCAGGGTTCGAGCCGCCGGGCGTCGAACCACCGGGCGTCGAGCCGCCAGGGGTCGAACCACCGGGGTTCGCGCCGCCGAGGCTGGGATCCTTGTAGCCGGGTGCGGACGGCGTGTACGCCGCCGGGGTCTTCGCACCACCGCCCGGAGTTGCGCCGCCGGGCGTCGAGGTGGGCGGCAGCGGCACGTTGGCGTTGGGCTTGGGGGCCGGAGGAGGCGTCGAGGACGACGTTCCGGGGGCCTTGGTGATGGTGTTGTCGGGCGTGGGTGCCTTGGGCGCGTCGAACACGCCCTTCGAGCCACCGATCGGGACCTTGCTGCCGCCGCGTTCGCCGCCGGCCGCGCCGGGGGTGCCGCCGGCCATCGGCGGGGCCATGGGCGGAGCCATGCCGGGAGGCGTCGCACCGCCGCCGCGCGACGGCGACGTCAGCGGGCTCTGCGGGCCGGGAGTCGTCGACGGCTTGGTGCCGGCCGCGCCACCGGACGTGCTCGGGTCCTTGTAGCCAGGCGCCGACGGGGTGAAGGCGGCAGGGGCCTTGGGGCCACCACCGGCACCCGGCGTCGCGCCGGCACCGGGGGTCGCGCCGCCGCCCTTGCCGCCGGCGTTGGCGGGCGGGGTGTAGCCGGGAGCGGTGGGCGTGAAGGCGGCGGGGGCCTTGGGGCCGCCACCGGGGGTGACTCCGGCGCCGCCCTTGATGTTGGGCGTGGCACCGGCCGCGGGGCCGCCAGGCGTCTTGACGCCGCCGGACGTGCCGCCCTTGCCACCCGCGTTGGCGGGCGGAACGTAACCGGGAGCGGTCGGGGTGAAGGCGGCGGGAGCCTTGGGGCCACCGCCCGGAGTCGCGCCGGTGCCGCCCTTGATGTTCGGCGCGGCACCTGCCGCCGGACCGCCCTGCGTGTTCACGCCGCCGGAGGTGCCGCCCTTGCCGCCCGCGTTGGTGGGGGCGTTGTAGCCGGGAGCGGTCGGGGTGAAGGCAGCGGGGGCCTTGGGGCCACCGCCGGGGTTGGCACCCGCGCCACCCTTGATGTTCGGCCCGGTGCTCACCTGGCCGCCTGTCGAGCCCTTGGGGCCGCCGCTGCCGGAGTTCACGGTGCCCTTGTTGGTGCCCTGGTTGCTCACGGCGCCGCCCTGAGCGCCGGGAGGGGGTGCCGTCCTGCTGTCGACGGTGCCCTTGTTCGTGCCCTGGTTGCTGACCGCGCCGCCCTGGGCGCCGGGAGGGGGCGCCGTCCTGGTGTCGACGTTGCCGCCGGCCAGGTTCTTGGCGTTGTTCTGCGGGTCGAACGACTTGAAGTTGTTCTGGTTCATCGTGTCGACCTGCGTGGCGGTCTGGTGTGTCGCCTTCAGGTTCGACTGGACGTCCGTGAACGCCTTCGCGCCCTTGTCCGCCTGGGACACCGCGTTGTCGTTCGACGCGTTGAGCGCCGGCACGGCGAACAGGCCGATCGGGCCGAGCGCGTTGCCGCTGAAGTTCAGGCCGCGCAGGCCGGACGAGATGCCCGACAGCCGGGACCCCAGGTCACCCGCCTTGTTCTGCAACCCCTGCATGGAGGAGTCGTTCATGGAGAAACCGGTGTTGCCGGTGGGGCCGCCTCCGCCCGTTCCGCTCGTGGGCGGCGCCGAAGGGGGCGGGTTGGCCCCGGGGTTCGACGACGGGTTCGGGTTGACGTTCCCCTTGGCCATGAGCGGCGATTCTCCAGAACTGCGTCAGAACGAGGCGGGATCACGAGGATCCCGGCTGTTGGCTGGGACTTACTCTGTCGGCCGGACGGAACGCTCGTGCGCGATGGTCGGCCGCAGAGGCTCGGCCGCCGCACCGCCGACCGCCTCGTACCCGACGGACGACTCGGTCGCCATGAGCGGGTTGACGGCGTCGTAGGTGGGCTCCGCGGCACGCACGTACGCCTCACGCGGCTGCGACGGCTCCATCGCGTCGTAGGCGTGCGACATCTGCGTGCGCGCGAGAGGCTCGTAACCACCCGAGGCCTGCAACGGCTCGGACGGCGTCTCCGGGCTGATGTACATCTCGCGCGCCTGCATCGGCTGCGCCGCCTCGAAGGACGACCCGCCACCCGACGTCATGCTCACGCCCGACGCCATCGTGGAGTCGGACGCCTCTCCGCGCGAGAACGCCACCGGAGCCTGGAGCGCTTCGGCCCGTTGGAACGCCATCGGGGCCTGGACCGCCTCGGCCCGCTGCATCGGCTGCAGCGGCTCCGCGGCCTCGGCGCGCGAGAACGCCACGGGGGCCTGCAGGGCCTCGGCCCGCTGGAACGCCATGGGGGCCTGGACCGCTTCGGCGCGCTGCATCGGCTGCAGCGGCTCCGCGGCCACCATCGCCGTGCGCTGCAACGGCTGCATGGGCTCGGTCGCGTGCACGGCCATCCGTGCCTGCATGGGCTCGCCGGCGTCCATCGCCTTCAAAGCGTGCATCGGCTGGGCCTGCACGGGCGCGTCCATCGCCTTCAGCGCGTGCATCGGCTCCGCCTGCACCGGCGCGTCCATCGCCCTGACCGCCTGCATCCGCGTGGCCTGCACCGGCTCTGCGTCCATCAGGCGTGCCGCGTTCGGCAGGGTCGCCTGCGCGGTGCCCTCTGCCTGGACGGTGCCCACGCGGGCGTTCGCGAGCGTCGCGGTCGCGGTCGCCGTGCCGGTCGTGTCCGCCGCGGTCTTGCCGTCGGTCGCACCGGGAGGCGTGTTGCCGGTACCGCCGCCACCGCCGCGGTTGGCCATGGCCTCGTCGATCTTGTCGTTGACGCCGTCCTGGGCCTTGTAGCCCTCGTAGGTGATCTCGGCGACGTCCGCGGAGTTCTCGAAGCGCTCCCAGCCCTTCGAGACCTTCTTCATGATGTCGTCGAGGTCGCCGATGCGCTTCATCTGACGGCCGAGGGCCGCGACGACGCGGGCCACGCGGGACGCGATGTTCACGCCCAGCGCGACCGCCTTGCCGACGGCGAAGCCGCAGAAGATCGGGATCGAGGCGCCGAACGTCGGGATCATCATCGCGGCGGCGATGAGGGCGCCACCGATCAGCGAACCGATCAGCTGCGCGATCAGGTCGCGGACGATGTCACGCAGCACCGTGACCAGCATGCCCATGATCGCGACGATCTTGGCCTTGGACTCGACGGCGTTCGCGAGGTCCTCGAGCTCGGAGGTCATGCCCTCCATGGACTTCTGGAACATCTCCGAGGACTGGCCCGTCCAGCCGTCGAACTTGGCGAGGCCGCTCTTGTGGTCCTCGGCCAGCACGCGCAGCTCGGCCGCGCGCGCCTTGTTCGCCTCGACGTTGGCCTGGATCTCCTCCGGGTTGCCCATCACCTGGTTCAGGGCGTCCCGCAGGAAGGAGACGTGCTCGATCAGCCAGCCGACACCGGCGCCGATGATGCTGCCGAGCGGGTCGATCGCGAGCATCACGGTCGCCGACGCGGCACCGATCGCGTTGAACGTGATGTCCAGCGCTTTCTCGGTCTCGCTCTCGGCGTCCTTGCTGATGCCGTCGATCAAGCTGCCGTAGGCCTCGATGAACAGCGAGCCCTTGAGCTTGTTCTCCTCGGTGATGTTCATCCCGGGAGGAGACGGGAGTGGGGTTTCCGGCGCGGTCATCGCTGTTCCTTACCAGGGCTGGTTGTCGTCGTCATCGTCGTCGGCCGCACGGGCTCTGCCGCGCACGGGCGGCGGCTGCGGTGCCGCGGCAGGGCGGCTGACCGGCGGCGGCGCCGGAGCGGGCTCCGGCTCTTCGTCGATCTCGTCGTACGCGTCGCTGGCGTCCTCTTCGACCTCGTCGTCCGGGATCGAGTCCGACACCATCTGGTAGGTCTCGGTGCCCTCGCCGAGAGGCTTGAAGAGCTCCAGGACCTGGGTCGCGGCCTGCTTCTGGGCAGCCCGCGCGGTCTCCAGGATCAGTGCGGTGAGCCGGGGGCCGCCCAGCTCGAGCGCGCGGTGTCCCAGCTGCAGGTTCTGCAGGCCGCCGTTGGGACCGACGGTGACCGTCACCGCGCCGTCCTTGGACACCACCGTGGCGCCCGCCGACGCGAAGCTCTCGGTGAGGTTCTCCGACTTCTGCTTCAGGTCGGCCAGCTTGGCCTCGTACTCCTCGACCCACTGGTACGGGTTCGCTGATGTCACACGTTCCTCCGGCGGCGGCGGTTCAACTGCGGTACTGCGGCAACGCGTCAGTTCACGCGAGCACAGCGTCGATGCGGGTGGCGATGCGGTCGTTGTCGGTCGGCGAGACGCTCATCCAGCCGTCCGAGTTGACCATCAGGTAACGGCCCTGGTGGGTGTCGAACCAGTTGATCACGACACCGGACCGCTGCCGGTCCTGCGTGACGCCGAACTGGCCACCCGCGACGCGGTTAGACGCGAGCTCCTCGAACTGCTTCGCGTCCTGCGCGGACAGACCGGCCTGCTCCAGGGCCTCCCGGTCGTCCACGCCGCCCTCGCCGAACAGGTCGCTCGGGTCGGCGGCGCCTTCGGCCTCCTGGATCGCCACGGCGTCCTGGAGGGACTGGACCCGCACGTTCACCGCCGTGCCCGGTCCGGGCACGGCGTCGGGCAGGACCTTCACGATCTCGCGGGCGATCCCGGTCTCCCGGATGCCCAGCAGGCCGACCCGGTCGCCGTCGATGATCGCCAGCGCGGCGCGCTCGCCGTTCGAGACGGCGAGCGCGCGCACGGTGCGGTCGAGACCGGCCACGGCGTCCACGGAGACCTTGTGGTCGTCGAGCAGCCGCAGGTAGTCCTCGAGACGCTGGTTGTCGACGAGCCCGCGCGAGCGCAGGTCGTCCATCGTCTCGGTGACCAGCACGCGGCGTTCCTGCTCCGTCGCGCCCTCGCTCGGCACGTCCAGCGGGTACGGCACGCTGCCGAGCCGCAGGTCGTTCCACAGCACGTCGAACTCGCGCGGCGAGAGCAGGAACTCGGGCGTGATCACGACGACTCGGTCCCCTTCTGCTTCTTGACCTTCGCGGCGCCGATCACCGACGGGGGCAGGTTCTCACCGGGGACCTCGAACAGGTCGCCGCCCATGATGTAGCTGGCGGAACGGTGTTCCTTGTCCTCCTCGCCGCGGCCACCGGCACCGGGAGCGCCACCCATCGGCGCGCCCGCGCCCATGCCGGCGGCACCGGCCGCGGCCGCGCCACCGGGACCCATGGCCATCGGCATGCCGCCGCGACCCTGGACGCCCGCCGCGCCACCGGCCTGCATGTTCGCGCCACCGGCACCCGCGGTACCACCCGCGCCGCCGCCGAAGGCACCACCGCCACCACCGCCGCCGCCACCGGCACCCATCTGCGGGGTGTACGGCATGGGGCCGCCCTTCATGCCCGCGCCGCCACCGGCACCGCCACCACCGGCGCCACCACCGGCACCGCCGCCCGCGCCGCCGGGACCGTTGTAACCGGGCGCCGTCGGCGAGTAGGGCGCGGGACCGCCCTTGATGTTCTGCGGGGTGTAGCCGGGGTTCTGCGGGTTGTAGTTCGGGTTCGCGACGTCGCGGCCGACGACCGGGACCTTCGGGATGTTCTGGTTCTGCCCGGTGGTGTTCTTGCCGCCGGTGCCCATCTGCGGCGTGTAGCCGCCGGGACCCATCTGCGGGGTGTAGCTGCTGCCGCCACCACCGCTGCCCGAGGTGTAGGTGCTGCCCGTGTTGGCCGCCGGGTTGTAGCCCGGCGCGGTCGGCGTGTAGGCCGCCGCGGTGTTCGTGCTGGTGTTGCCGGTCATCTGCGGGGTGTAGGAGCCACCCGCGCCACCACCGGCACCGCCCGCGGCGGGGTTGTAGCCGGGTGCGGAGGGGGAGTAGGCCGCCGCGGCGGGCTGACCCGCACCGCCGCCCGCGTTGGTGCCCACCCCGGCGACGGCGGCGCCACCCGCGCCGGCCGCACCGGCTCCGGTACCCGTCTGCTGGGTGCCGGGAGGGGCCGCCACCGTGCCCGCGCTCGCCGCCTGCGTGGACATGAGGCCGTCCACCCCGTTGTTGAGCGCGACAGCACCGTCGCGCGCCATCGCCATCACCGGCTCCTCGACCTTGCCGGTGTTCGGGTTGAACGGCGGCTTGAAGGCGGGAGTCGTCGAGTCGATCTGCCGGGAGTTGTTCTCCATGTCGGTCATCACGGTGACCGCCTGGTCGTGCGCGGCGCGCGACGCGGCGTTGGCGATCGCGATGTCGGCGGAGGCCAGCACGAAGGCGGGCGTGCCCGGCTGGGACAGCGCGGCGGCCGCCTTGTTCCAGTCGAACTGGATCGGCTGGGGCATCTGGGCCCGGGCGGTCTCCATGACGCGGCCCTGGTCGGCGACCTTGCCGCCGACCTCGACGGCCGTCTTCGCGGTCTCGTCGACCCAGTCCCCGAGCTTCTTCATCGCGGCACGGGCGGCCTCGGCGGCGTCACCGGTCCACTTCGACTCGGACGAGGTGATGACCGAGTTGATGGTCTTCGACGCCTCGGTGAGCTCGGTGCCGTACTTGCTCCAGTCGGAGCTGATCTGGCCGGCTGCACCGGGGTCGTTGTTGTTGTGCACCGAGGCGTAGAGCTCTTGGTGCGATCGCGAAGCCCAGTTCTGCGGGTCCGTGAGGACCGGCACGTTCTCGACTTCGCTCGGGTCGGTCTCGGGGGGCATGACCGGCTCGCCTCTCACGTCGTTGGATCAGCTGGCCACAAGATCAGCTGTTACCCATGTGCTTCTTCAGTTCGGCCTGCTGGTCCTCGTCGAGCCGCTGGAAGTTCCCGATCGCCTCGACGATCGAGTTCTTCGTCTGCTCGAGGACGGTGCGATACGCGGTCATGACGCTGACGAACGAGTACTGCTCACCCTCGGCGCGATGGGTGAACTTGTCGCGCATCTTGTCGCCGACGGGGTTCGCACCGAGCGGCGCCGGGCGGGCGATGCTCGAAGTGGCGCGTTCGATCCAGGAGTCGACCTGGTCGATCTGGGCCTGGAACTGCTTGCGGAGTTCCTCGCCCGCGTCCGGGTCGATCTGCACCTGACCCGACTTGACGGTGTCGCCGAGTGGGACAGCGTCTTTGTCACCGACGATGTACATGCGGGCAGTATCGGGGGTCTTTTCGCGCATCGCGCGCTTTGAGACGCGCGAGTTACCAATTGAGACCTGTGTTCACAATGCGTTGGCACTGACCGAAACGGGCCACTACCAGGTGAACGTGATGTAACGACGTGATCGTTTGCCCAGGTTGTGGGAGCGCTCTCGGGGTACTGCCCGCTCGGGCTCCCGATCTCTGTTCACATCCCTGGAACAGCCCTTGACTACGGGTCACTGTGACCCAAATCACAGGCAGTCTTATCCGGGATTTAGGGCTCTCTTGAGGTCCGTCACCGACTGGTTCGGCGTTCACCGGATCGGCTGAATCGGTCGACGGTCCGACGAGAACACGGGCGCACTCCGGAGAGTACGCCCGTGTTGCCCGATTTGGATCATTGTTGTGCTGTGCGCCGCACCGCGTTCACCTTCAGGCGAGCACCGAGGCGATGCGCGTGGCGATGCGGTCGTTGTCGGTCGGCGACAGGCTGAGCCAGCCGTCGGAGCGCACCATGAGGTACCGGCCCTGGTGGGTGTCGAACCAGTTGATCACCACGTCGGCGCGGTGCCGTCCGTGCGTGACGCCGAACTGGCCGCCCGCGACCCGGTTCTGCGCCAGCTCGTCCATCTGCCGCGCGTCCTGCGCGGACAGGCCGGCCTTCAGCAGCGCCTCGCGGTCGTCGAGCTCCTCGTCGGCCGCGCCCCACGGGTCCTCGGACTCCTCCTCCTGCTCGGCCTCCTGCAGCGCGACGGCCTGCTGCAGCGTCTCCAGGCGCACGGACAGCGCGCTGCCGGGGCCTGCCACGCCCTCGGGCAACACCCGCACGATCTCGCGGGCGAGCGCGGTGGCCCTGATCTGCGACAGGCCGACCTGCTCGCCGTCGATCACGGCGAGCACGGCCTCGTCCCCGGAGGCCGCGGCGAGTGCCCGCACGGTCCGGTCGAGGCCGGCGACGGCGTCCACAGAGACCTCGTGGTCGCCGAGCACGCGGAACAGGTCCTCCAGGCGCAGGTCGTCGGCGAGGCCGCGGCGCCGCAGCTCGGCGATCGTCTTGTCCTGCAAGGCTTTGACGTCTCGCTCGGTCGCTCCTTCGCTGGGCACGTCGAGCGGGTACGGCATTCTGCCGAGCCGCAGCGTCTGCCACAGCACCTCGAACTCGCGGGTCGACAGCAAGTACTCGGGCGTGATCACGAGTGCTCGGAACCTTTCTGCTGGGCCTGCCTTTGCGCGCAGTATCGAGCAGAATTCGGGCAACCGTTCACCATTGAGCGAATACGTACCCGGTTGAGACGAATGTTCACAATCTGTCGCGTACCCCGGAATCGGGCAGCATCCGGGCACGCCCCGATGGGGAGAACGCTTGTTTCCGCAGGAACCGGGAACGCTTTGAAGACGTGAACAGGGCGAACGCGCCGCGCCCGTTCACACGCCGCCAGGTGGGCGGTCCTCGCGCTGAGTGTGACTCAAATCACTCACGGCTAGATTGGGTGGTGTGATCGATAGCTTCAGTGTCGATCGAAATGAGCTGCTCCGCCGTGCTCGGCGCACGGCACCCGCAGGTGTGAGGATCAGGCGGTGACCGTCTCCCCGTGGGCGCCCCTGCGCCGCAGCGCGTTCCGCGCGTTGTGGCTCGCCCAGTTCGTCTCCAACATCGGTACGTGGGCGCAGACCGTCGGTGCGCAGTGGCTCATGGGCGACCTCGGCGGCAGCGCGCTGCAGGTGGCGCTCGTCCAGACCGCCACGACGCTGCCGGTGTTCCTGCTGGTGGTGCCCTCGGGGGCGTTGGGTGACATCCTCGACCGCCGCCAGGTGCTGATCGCCGGCCAGGCGCTGATGCTCGCGGGCGCGGGCGGTCTCATGCTGCTCGCGGGCACGGACAGGGCGACGCCCGCGAGCCTGCTCGGCCTGCTCGCGCTGATGGCGATCGGCCAGGCGCTGTCGATGCCGTCGTTCCAGGCCGTCCAGCCGGAGCTCGTGACGCGCGAGGAGATCCCGCAGGCCGCGCTGCTCAACGGCGTCAACATGAACGTCGGCCGCGCCATCGGCCCGGCGCTCGGCGGCCTGCTGATCGCGCTGGCGGGCCCCGAGGCGACGTTCGCGTTCAACACGGTGAGCTTCGTCGGCGTGCTGGTCGTGCTCGCGCGCTGGCGCCGCCCGTCCGACCACCGTCCACTCGGGACGGAGCACATCACGACCGCGATGCGCACCGGCGCCCGGTACGTGGCCAGCTCGCCGCTGTTCCGGCGGGTGCTCACCCGGCTCACGCTGTTCATCGTCTTCGGCAGCGGCCTGTGGGCACTCCTGCCGGCGATCGCCCGCGGCCCGCTGGAGCTCGACGCGAGCGGCTACGGCGTGTTGCTCGGCAGCGTCGGCACGGGAGCGATCGGCGGCGCGTTCGTGGTGCCGAAGCTGTTGCAGCGCATGAGCAAGAACCGGATGGTCCTGCTCGCCACGATCGTCTACGCGGCGGCCACCAGCACCGCCGTGCTGACGCGGAGCTTCCCGCTGGTGATCGTCGCCATGCTGCTCACCGGAGCCTGCTGGATCGCGACGCTGTCGACGTTCAACGCCACCGCCCAGGTCCTGCTGCCGGCGTGGACGCGGGCCCGAGCCCTGGCCTACTACCAGCTGATCCTGATGGGCGGCCAGGCGCTCGGCGCGGTCGTGTGGGGCGCGATCGCCGACGCCTACGACCTGAGGGTCGCCATGATCGCGCCCGCCGCGGCGATGGTCGTGCTGGCCCTGGCCGCGACCAGGTGGCTGCCGCTCAACGACCGCCCGCTCGACGTCAGCCCGGCCACGTACTGGCAGGAACCGCCGGAGATCACCGACACGGACGCGGGCCCCGTCCTGGTGACGGTGGAGTGGTCGGTCGCGCCGGAGAACGAGGACGCGTTCATCGAGGCCATGCAACGGGTCGGCAGGGCCCGGCGGCGCACCGGCGCCACGATGTGGGGCCTCTTCCGCGACACCGAGCAGGTCGAGACGTTCCTGGAGACCTTCACCGTGGCGACCTGGCAGGAGCACCTGCGCCAGCACGTGGAGCGCGGCACCGTGGTGGACCAGCAGAACCAGGAGGCCGCGCGGGCGCTGGCCAAGGGGCCGGCGCAGGTGCGGCACCTGCTGTTCGCGGAGCCGCCGAAACCGGAGTAGCCGGGAAGGCGGTGCCCGGACAGCGGTCACGGGCGGTGGAAAGGCGCGCGGCCCAGCGGGTTCGGGGCCGACGGCGCCCATAGCAGCGCGCTATGGGCGGAAGGGATGATCGCGGAGCAACGGGTGGTGTGACGCTCAGGGCACCTCGACCCTGCGGAGGACACCCGATGAGATCACTCGCCCTGGTGCTCGCGCTGTTAGCCGGGCTGCTCGCACCTCTGACGGCTCAGGCCGAGCCCCGCCCAGGCGCTCCCACGAGCCCGTTGCTGCCACCCGAGATCGCCCGCGAGCTGCACCCCGGCACCCCCGACGCGGCCATCCAGACCGCGGCCGCCGCCGACTACCCGGCCGAACTGCGTGCCCTGACCCGCACCCTGGACACCTACACCAGCGCCGACGACGCTGCCGTGCACGCCGGCATGCTCCTGCTCTACCACGGTCACGCCCACCCGGAGTTCGTCGCGGCCGTGCGCGCCGACACCGAGGTGCTGCGGGCGCTGCGCCGGTTCGTCCTGGCACACCTGGACTTCTTCGGCACCGACCGCCAGTACCTCGTCCACAACGCGACCCGCGAACTCGGCCGTTTCCTGCAGTACGACGACATCGCGCTGTACGCCCGCCCGTACCTCGCGGACCTGGCTTCGCGCGGGGACGTCGTCGGCCGCCTCGCGCCGCTGTGGGTGGGCGTCGCGGAAATGGTCGACTGGTACGACAAGGCGAACTGCCGCCGCTACGGCACGTGCGACTTCCGCGCGAAGATCGACCGCCGCGTGCTCACCGTCCGGCACACCTGCAGCGCGACCCTGAAGATCCGCGCCCAGCAGCTCACCCGGACCCAGCTCCGCCAGACCTGCGCCTCGCTCGCCGGGCAGGACGCGGCATTCCACGCGGTCGTGCGCGACCCCGGACCCGTCGCGGGCGACAACAACACCTCGCTCGAAGTCGTCATCTTCAACACCAGCAACGACTACCGGACGTACGCCGGGGTGCTGTTCGACATCTCCACCAACAACGGCGGCATGTACCTCGAGGGCGATCCGGCGCTGAACCAGGCGCGGTTCGTCGCGCACGAGGCCGACTGGCTGCCCACGTTCGCGATCTGGAACCTCAACCACGAGTACACGCACTACCTCGACGGCCGCTTCGACATGTTCGGGGACTTCGAGGAGAACATGACCACGCCGACCGTGTGGTGGATCGAGGGCTTCGCCGAGCACCTGTCCTACAGCTACCGCAACGAGGTCTACGCCGACGCGATCGCCGAGGCGAGGAGGCAGACCTACGCGCTGAGCACGGTGTTCGACACGACCTACGACCACGACGCCAAGCGGGTCTACAACTGGGGGTACCTGGCGGTCCGGTACCTCGTGGAGAAGCACCCGCAGGACGTGGCGGCGGTGCTGGCGGACTACCGGACCGGCGACTGGGCCGGTGCGCGCGACCACCTCACGCGGGTGATCGGCACCCGCTACGACGCGGACTGGTACGCCTGGCTCGGCACGGTGAACTGACGTCAGCCAGCTGAAGGCGGCGCGCCTCGGCTCACTCCGCCGAGGCGAGGGCCGCGCCCCGTTCTTCCCACCAGGGCCGGAACACCGGGCTTGCCACCGCCTGGTCCGCGTAGGCCCCCAGCACCTCGGTGAACACGCGGCTGGCCTGGGTCCAGGTCAGCCGCTCCCGCCGCCACGCGAACACCAGCCTCATCCGCATCGGCGCCCCCGCGAGCGGCCGCACCGCCACCCCCGGCCCGCCCTGCGACGTCGGCTCCACCAGCTGCACGGCCTTGCCCGCCGCGATCAGCTGGCGGCCGGCGCCGCTCGGCATCTCGAACCGGATCCGCGGCACGAACCCGACCGCGCGGCACGCGGCCCGCAGCGCCGTCAGCGACCCGTCCTCGGCGCCCGGCGGGCCCACCCACGACTCCCCGGCGAGGTCGGCGAGGTCGATCTCCGGTCGTGCCGCGAGCCGGTGACCCGCGGGGACGGCGATGTAGACCGGGACCCACGGCACCACGACCCGTTGTGCGACGCCGCGCGGCAGGCCCAGGTCGCCCTCCTCGTCGACGGCGATCACCGCCGCGTCCAGGTGCCCGTTCGCCAGCGCCAGGGCGAGGCCCGTCGAGGAGGGGTCGACCACCAGCGTGATGTCGTCGAGCACCTCCTCCAGGCGCGTGAACAGCGCCGCGACGCACTCCATGTGCACGGACCCGAACCGGACGGTGCCGCCGCGCCCCGCCGCGTCTGAGCCGAACGCCTCCAGCTCCACCAGCAGCAACCGGGCCCGCTGCAGCATCTGCGCGCCCAGTGGCGTGGGGGCGGCTCCGGAGCGGCCGCGGTCGAAGAGGGTGCCGCCGACCATGCGCTCGACCCGCTGCAGCAGGGTGGTGAGCGAGGGCTGGGAGATGCCGAGCTGCGTGGCCGCCCTGGACAGGCTGCCCGCGTCGCCGATGGCGCAGATCGCCCTCAGGTGCCGGATCTCCAGTTCCATAGGGCGAGGCTATACGGAGTCTCAGCACGTCCGGTCGCGGACGGCGCCGACCGGTGAGAACTCCAGCCGCACGTCCGCCGACCGGGGCAGCACCAGGGCGACGCCGTCCCGGGCGTTCCAGCCCTTCGGCAGCAGGAAGCTCTGGCCGCCCGACTGCAGCACGAGGACCAGGCCGTCGTAGCGGAACCGGTAGGCCGAGTCGGGCGCGGCGCACGGTGTCGCGGTGACGTCCGGCGCCCGGATGCCGAGGTCCTTGGTGCTGAACACGACGGTCTCCGGCATCGTGCGGAGCTTGGTCTCGTACTCGTAGCCCCTGGCCTCGCCGACCGCCGCGGAGTAGTCGTTGACCGCCCAGAACAGCCCGATGCTCGCGAGCACGAACGTCAGCGTCCACTGGACCACCGGCACGACGCCGGTGGCCTGCCTGCCCGACAGCGAGGCGTGCAGGTGTTCCGCCACGGGGAACAGGACCACGCCCAGCGCCACGCACAGCCCCGGCAACCCCGCCACCGCGCGGAACACACCGGGCGCCGCCAGGCCGGTGAGTCCGGTCAGCACGAGCACCAGACCGAGTGCCACCAGCAGCGGCACCGCCCGCCGGGCCACCACACGCCACGTCCTCGGCGCCAGCGCTGCGTGCAGGAAGCGGTAGCCCCACAGCACCGCGAGGCCCGCCACGGCCAGCACCGTCAGCGGCACGAACATGCCGTCCGCGCTGCGGATCAGGTAGTCCGCCGCGGTCAGGCCCAGCACCGAGTAGTGCACGCCGAACCACTCGCAGAAGAAGTACGCGTGCCGGGTGCCGAAGAAGAACAGCAGCGCGGTCAGCACGGTGGTCGGCGCGAGGATGGAACCGAAGACCCGCAACGCCTTCGACGGTGCCTCGTCCTTCGGCCTCGCGGCGGGCGCGCGCACGGCTCAGCCCGCGGAGCAGCGGTCGTTGGTGACCCGGAACGTGATCCTGCCGCCCTCGTGCAGCGGGTCGGGCACCGAGATCCCGCCCGGGACCACGAAGCAGTCGTCGGTGAGGCCACTGGTCGGGTCGACGACCAGCACGTGGCCCACGCACAGCACCTGACCGGGGCACACCTCGGCGATCTGCCCCTGGATCTGACCCCAGCTCTCCGGGAAGAACCGCTCGTCCTGCTGCTCGATCGACCCGCGCAGACTCGCCGGCAGCACCCAGCGGTCCGGGGGTTTCGGCGGGGGCGGGGGAGCGGTGGTCGTGGTGGTGCGCTTCGGCTGCGGCCTCGGCGGCACGGACGTCGTGGTCGTGACCACGGGTGCGACGACGACGGTGCTGGTCGTGGTGCGGACCGCCGTGACAGGGGTGGCCGACGTGGAGGTGTCCACCGGCTGCGGAGCGCGGGGCGGTGGCGGCTGACCGCAGGCAGCGAGTGCGGCGGCCAGGAGACAGGTGAGGGTTCGAGGGTTCATGGCGGTGCCTCCTCACGTAGGAAGAGCGCTGCCGCCGTCTGGTGGATACATCCTCCCCGCTTCCATAGCCTGGAGCTATGGCCAGCTGGGATTGGCGGGACCCGCACGAGTGCGGGAAGGGTGGGACGAAGGACCACTCTGAGAGGACGCGAATTGGCTCGGACACGCCGCGACATGGCGAAACTGGTGGACGCGGACGGATTCCGCACCTACATCCGCGACAACTGGGGTGAGTGGGACAGCGCGATCGACCTGCCGCGCGGCACCGCCGAGGCGGCCGCCGCCCACCGCGCCCGGCTCACCGCCGCCCTGCCGGGCAAGCGGATCGCGCTCGCCGCCGGGCGGGCGCACGTCCGGTCCAACGACACCTTCCACGAGTTCCGAGCCGACAGCGACTTCGTGTGGCTGACCGGCTGCCAGGTCGAGGGCGCCGTGCTGGTGCTCACCGACGCCGACGCGACGCTGTTCGTGCCGGTCCCGAGCGAGGTCCACAGCGTCGACTTCTTCGGCGACGCCGACCGCAGCCCGTTCTGGATCGGCGCCGCCGCCGGCCCGAAGGAGTGGGGCGCGGCGCTCGGCATCACCGCCCGGCCGCTCGAGGACCTGGCGAACGCGCTGCGCGGCCGCCATCCCGAGACGCTCGTCGCCAAGGGCGTCGACCCGCTGCTCGACGCGCTCACCGGCAGCCACAGCGACGAGCTGCGCACCACGCTCGCCGAGCTGCGCCGCATCAAGGACGACTGGGAGATCGACCAGCTCCGCCAGGCCGTCGACGCGTCCGTGAAGGGCTTCGCCGACGTCGCCATGGAGCTCGGCCAGGCCGTGCGCGGCGGGGGAGAGCGCTGGCTGCAGGGCACGTTCGACCGCCGCGCCCGCACCGAGGGCAAGGGGCCCGGCTACACGTCGATCGTCGCCGCCGGGCCGCACGCCCCGGTGCTGCACTGGACCCGCTGCGACGGCCGCGTGAACGACGCCGACCTGCTGCTGCTCGACGCGGGCGTGGAGATGAACTCCCTCTACACCGCAGACGTCACCCGCACGTTCCCGGTGAGCGGTGAGTTCAGCGAGCCGCAGCGCCAGGTGTACGACCTCGTGCTGAAGTCGCACGTCGCCGCGCTCGCCGAAGTCCGGCCGGGCAACGACTACAGCGCCTTCCACCACACCGCCATGCGCGTGCTCGCCGAGGGCCTGCACGACTGGGGCCTGCTGCCGGTCAGCGTCGACAAGGCGCTCGACCCGTCCGGCCAGCACCACCGCCGCTACATCGTCTGCGGCACCGGCCACTTCCTCGGTCTCGACGTGCACGACTGCGCCGACGCCCGCCAGGAGACCTACCAGCAGGGCATCCTCGAACGGGGCATGGCGCTCACCGTCGAACCGGGCCTGTACTTCCACCCGAACGACGAGACGCTGCCGCCCGAGCTGCGCGGCATCGGCGTGCGCATCGAGGACGACCTCGTCGTCACGTCGACCGGCGCCGACGTGCTGTCCGACGCGCTGCCGATCGAGACCGACGACGTCGCCGCCTGGGTGCGCAAGCAGCGTTCCTAAGTGGACGGACTGGAGCGGGCCCACGCGAACGTGAGCTCCACGGCCCGCTTCCAGTTCGCGTACTCGGCCTCGCGGTACCCGGCGTCCATCGCCGGGTTCCACCGCGCGGCCAGGTGCCAGTTCCGGCGCAACCCCTCCAGGTCCGGCCAGTACCCGGCGGCCAGGCCCGCGGCGTACGCGGCTCCCAGCGACACGGTCTCCGCCACCAGCGGCCGTTGCACCGGGATGTCGAGCACGTCGGCGAGGAACTGCATCAGGAGGTGGTCGGCGGTCATCCCGCCGTCCACCTTCAGCACCGGCGTCGGCGCGCCCAGGTCGGCGTTCATCGCGTCGACCACCTCGCGCGTCTGCCAGCCCGTGGCCTCCAGCACGGCCCGCGCCAGGTGGCCCTTGTTGATGTACGACGTCAGCCCGACGACCAGCCCGCGCGCCTGCGCGAGCCAGTGCGGCGCGAAGAGCCCGGAGAACGCGGGCACGATGTAGCAGCCGCCGTTGTCCTTCACGGTGCGCGCCAGCGTCTCGATCTCCGGCGCGCTGTGGATCAGCCCGAGGTTGTCGCGGAACCACTGCACGAGCGACCCGGCCACCGCGATCGAGCCCTCCAGCGCGTACGCCGGTTCGCCGCCGATCTGGTAGCCGATCGTCGTCAGCAGCCCGTGCTTCGACCGCACCAGCTCGGTGCCGGTGTTCATCAGCAGGAAGCCGCCGGTGCCGTACGTGCCCTTGATCGACCCCTTCTCGAAGCAGGTCTGCCCGAACAGCGCCGCGTGCTGGTCGCCCAGCGCCGCCGTGATCGAGATGCCCGGCACCACGCGCGTCGTCACGCCGCTGATCTCCGTGGACGGGCGGATCTCCGGCAGCATCGACGACGGCACGCCGAAGAACTCCAGCAGCATCGGATCCCATTGCCGCGTCGAGAGGTTCATCAGCATGGTCCGCGACGCGTTGGTCACGTCGGTGACGTGCAGGCCGCCGTTGACGCCGCCGGTGAGGTTCCAGATCAGCCAGGTGTCCATGGTGCCGAACAGCACGTCGCCGCGGTCGGCCTTGGCGCGCAGCCCGGGGGTGTGGTCGAGCATCCAGCGCAGCGACGGCGCCGAGAAGTAGGTCGCGAGCGGCAGGCCGCAGCGGTCGCGGACCTCCTCGAGGCCGGGCTTCTTCCCCAGCTCCGCAACGAGTTCCTCGGTCCGGATGTCCTCCCAGACGATCGCCCGCGCGATCGGGACACCCGTGTGCCGGTCCCACAGCACGAACGTCTCGCGCTGGTTCGTGATGCCCATCGCGACGACCTGCTCGGCCGTGATCCCCGCCTGCCGCAACGCCTGCGGCACGATCCGGTCGACGTTGCGCCAGATCTCCACGGCGTCCTGCTCCACCCAGCCCGGCCGCGGGTGGTACTGCCGGTGCTCGCGCTGCGCGACCGCGACGAGGCGGGCGTTCTGGTCGAACACGATGCAGCGCGTCGACGTCGTGCCCTGGTCGATCGCCATTACGAACCGTTGCACGGCGAGCCCTTCAGTTCTCGTCGACAAGCGAGGTGGTGACGGATTCCGCGGCCTGCACGACCTGGCGCACCAGCGTCTGGCGCGGCCGTCCGGCGGAGTCGCACAACCGGTCCGCCGAGCCGGAGATGCCGATCGCGCCCACGACGAGCCCACCGGGGATGCGGATCGGCGCGGCGATGCTGGCCTCGCCCGGCATGTACTCCTCGGCCTCGCCCGCCCAGCCCTGCCCGCGCACCTCGGTCAGCACCCGCTCGAGCATCTGGGTGCGCGTGATCGTTCGGCGCGTCAACGACGTCAGCTCGCGCCGGCGTGCGGCCGCCGACAGGTCCGGGTCGTAGGCGAGCAGCACCTTGCCGAGCGCGGTGGCGTGCAGCGGCAGCATCGCGCCGATGCCGAGGGTCTGCACCGAGTCGTCGGGCCGGAACACGTGGTGCACGACGAGCACGGCACCGTCGTGGTGCATGCCGATGCGGACCTCCTGACCGCTGCGCGCGGCCAGCGTGTCCGCCCAGTTGATCGATCTAGAACGCAGTTCGTTCGCGTCCAGGTAGGACGTTCCGAGGTGCAGCAGCGCGGCGCCGAGCCGGTAGCGGCCCGTCGTCTGGTCCTGCTCGACGAACTCGACCCGTTGCAGCGTGCGGAGAATCCCATGCGCGGTGCCGCGCGCGAGACCGAGCGAGTCGGCTATCTCCGTGAGACCGTGGTGGCCGGAGCCACGCGCCAGCAGCCGCAGCACGGCGGCAGCGCGTTCGATCGACTGGATGGGTCCCGGCACGCGAGAAACGTAATTGAGACGACCCGTGTCGGCAATGTCGAACAGCTACGACGCCCGTCACCCCTGGAAACGGGCCTGAAACGCCTTGTCTGCGCGCAGCGTGACCGGTCGGTCACACCTTCGGGGGTGGCGGGTGTCGACATTGTCGAAACGTGCCTGTTGAGCAGGCGTGACGCGGGTCATTACGTTCCGCGGCAGTCACCACGGGGTGATCAGCCGTTCAGAGTCGAATGGGAGGCCAGCGTGGGTCTCGGGTCAGTGTTCCTCAGCGAGGTGCTCGGTACGGCCATCTTGCTGTTGATGGGTGCGGGCGTGGTGGCCAACGTGCTGCTCGCCAAGTCGAAGGGCTTCGACGGCGGTTGGCTGTTGATCAACTTCGGCTGGGGTCTCGGTGTCTTCGCCGGTGTGTACGTCGCCTTCAAGTCGGGCGCGCACCTGAACCCCGCCGTCACGATCGGCATCCTCACCAGCGGCGCGGACGAGTACGCCCCCGGTGTGCCGGTCGGCTTCGGATCGACGCTCGTCTACTTCGCCGGTGAGTTCCTCGGCGCCTTCCTCGGTGCCGTCGTCGCGTGGCTCGCCTACAAGCCGCACTTCGAGGAGACCAACGACCACGGTCTCAAGCTCGCCGTCTTCTCCACCGGTCCGGCGATCCGCAGCTACGCCTGGAACCTGGTGTGCGAGATCATCGGCACGTTCGTCCTCGTCTTCGTGGTCCTCGCGTTCGCCAAGACCCCGTCGCAGCTCGGCCCGCTGGCCGTGGCGATGCTCGTCGTCGGCATCGGCGCCTCCCTCGGCGGCCCGACCGGCTACGCGATCAACCCGGCCCGCGACCTCGGCCCGCGCATCGCCCACGCCCTGCTCCCCATGTCCTACAAGGGCACCGAGGGCGAGGAGATCGGCAAGAAGGACTCCGACTGGGGTTACTCCTGGGTGCCGGTCGTCGGCCCGATCATCGGTGGCGCGCTCGCCGGTGTGATCGCCTCGCTCGCCTTCTGACGCTGACCATCCGGAAAGGACTTCTTCGATGTCGCAGTACGTTCTCGCCGTCGACCAGGGCACGACCAGCACGCGGGCGATCATCTTCGACCACAGCGGCTCCATCGTCGCCGTGGGCCAGAAGGAGCACGAGCAGATCTTCCCGCGCGCCGGCTGGGTCGAGCACAACCCGGTGGAGATCTCCGAGAACACCCGGTTCGTGATCGGCCAGGCGCTCGCCAAGGCCGACCTCAACACCGGTGACCTCGCCGCCGTGGGCATCACCAACCAGCGCGAGACCGCGGTGGTGTGGGACAAGAACACCGGCGAGCCCGTCTACAACGCGATCGTCTGGCAGGACACCCGCACCCAGGCGATCGTCGACGAGCTCGGCGCGCTCGGCGGCGGAGCCGACCGCTATAAGCAGAAGGTCGGCCTGCCGCTCGCGACCTACTTCTCCGGCCCCAAGATCCGCTGGATCCTCGACAACGTCGAGGGCGCCCGCGAGCGCGCCGAGGCCGGCGACCTGCTGTTCGGCAACACCGACACGTGGACGCTGTGGAACCTCACCGGCGGCCCCAACGGCGGTGTGCACGCCACGGACGTCACCAACGCGTCGCGGACCATGCTGATGGACCTCGACACGCTGCAGTGGGACGCCGAGATCGCCGGTGAGATGGGCATCCCGGTGTCCATGCTGCCGGAGATCCGCTCCTCGTCGGAGGTCTACGGCACCGGTGGTCCCGGCGGTGTGCTCAAGGGCGTGCCGATCGCGGGCATCCTCGGCGACCAGCAGGCCGCGACGTTCGGCCAGGCCTGCTACGAGCCCGGCACCGCCAAGAACACCTACGGCACCGGCAACTTCATGTTGCTCAACACCGGCACCGAGAAGGTCGCCTCGAAGAACGGTCTGCTCACGACCGTCTGCTACAAGATCGGCGACGAGGCCCCCGTCTACGCGCTGGAAGGCTCCATCGCCGTCACGGGTTCGCTGGTGCAGTGGCTGCGCGACAACCTCGGCATCATCGGTTCCGCGCCGGAGATCGAGACGCTCGCCCGGTCCGTGGAGGACAACGGCGGCGCGTACTTCGTGCCCGCGTTCTCCGGTCTGTTCGCGCCGTACTGGCGGGCGGACGCGCGCGGCGCGGTCGTCGGCCTCACCCGGTTCGTGAACAAGGGCCACCTGGCGCGCGCCGTGCTGGAGGCGACCGCGTTCCAGACCCGCGAGGTGCTGGACGCGATGAACGCCGACTCCGGCGTGCCGCTGACCGAGCTCAAGGTCGACGGCGGCATGGTCCAGAACGAGCTGCTGATGCAGTTCCAGGCGGACGTGCTCGACGTACCGGTCGTGCGCCCGGTCGTCGCCGAGACCACCGCGCTCGGTGCCGCGTACGCCGCCGGTCTGGCCGTCGGCTACTGGTCCTCGCTCGACGAGCTGCGCGCCAACTGGGCCGAGGACAAGCGCTGGACGCCGGAGCTCGACGGCGACGAGCGCGAGCGCGAGTACCGCAACTGGAAGAAGGCCGTCACCAAGTCGTTCGACTGGGTCGACGCCGACGTTCGCTAGTCCTGAGGAGCTGAAGTTGTTCGCAAGGCTGGATCCGGCTCGGCGCGCCCGCTCTCTGGAAGCGTTGGGCGGCACGGAGTTCGACGTCCTCGTCGTCGGTGGTGGTGTGGTCGGCGCGGGGGCTGCTCTCGACGCGGCGTCGCGCGGCCTGTCCGTCGCCCTGGTCGAGGCCGACGACTGGGCGGCGGGCACGTCGAGCCGGTCCAGCAAGCTCGTCCACGGCGGGCTGCGGTACCTGGAGCAGCTGGAGTTCAAGCTGGTCCGGGAAGCGCTGAAGGAACGCGGCCTGCTGCTGCGCCGGCTCGCACCGCACCTGGTGCGGCCGGTGCCGTTCCTCTTCCCGCTGAAGAAGCAGTGGGAACGC
Source organism: Lentzea sp. NPDC003310 (assembly GCF_040610935.1). Taxonomy (NCBI): domain Bacteria; kingdom Bacillati; phylum Actinomycetota; class Actinomycetes; order Pseudonocardiales; family Pseudonocardiaceae; genus Lentzea; species Lentzea sp. NPDC003310. The sequence continues at coordinate 134,296 of NZ_JBEXNC010000012.1, read as the reverse complement.
GCGTACGTCGGCGCGGGCGTGCTGTTGTACGACTCGATCGGCGGCGCCGGTGCCGTGCCGATGCACCGGCACCTCTCCCGCCGCAAGATGGCTTCCGTCGGCCCGTCCGTCGACTCCTCGGCGTTCGCCGGCGCGATCCGCTACTACGACGCGCAGATGGACGACGCCCGGCTCGTGTCGACGCTGGTCCGCACCGCCGCGCAGCACGGCGCGACGGTGGTGTCGCGGGCTCGCGTCACCTCGTTGCTGCGAGTGGACGGCCGCGTCGCCGGCGCGTCGGTGCGCGACGAGCTCTCCGGCGTGACGCACGTGGTGCGCGCCCGCCGGGTGATCAGCGCGACCGGCGTGTGGACCGACTCGCTGAACGCGATGTCGCCCGGCGCACCGCCGTTCGAGGTGCGCATGTCCAAGGGCGTGCACGTGCTCGTGGAGCGGTCGAAGATCCAGCTGGACGGCGGCCTGATCACCCAGACCGAGAAGTCGGTGCTGTTCGTGATCCCGTGGGGCGCCTACTGGATCATCGGCACCACGGACACGCCGTACTCCGGCGCCCCGGAGGAGGTCTCGGCGTCCGCGCAGGACGTCGCGTACATCCTCGACCACGTGAACGCCGTGCTGCGGATACCGCTGACCGCCGACGACGTGGTCGGCACGTACGCGGGCCTGCGCCCGCTCCTGGCCGGCGCCTCCAGCGACACCTCGAAGCTGTCGCGCGAACACGCCGTCGCCGAGCGGGAACCCGGCTTCTTCGTGATCGCGGGCGGCAAGTACACGACCTACCGCGTGATGGCCGCGGACGTCGTGAACGCCGCGGTGGCAGGCCTCGGCCGCGCCGTCGCACCTTCCCTGACCGCGCGCCTGCCGTTGTGCGGCGCCGTCGGTTTCCAAGAGCTGTGGGCGGACCGGACTCGCGTCGCTGCGGAGTCCGGCCTGCCCACGTCCACAGTGGAGCGTCTGCTGCGCCGCTACGGCTCGGCCGTGTCGGACGTGCTGGCGCTCGTGGCGCAGGACGCCGCGCTGGCCGCCCCCGTGGCCGGCTACCTGGCGGCGGAGATCGTGTACGCGGTGACCCACGAGGGCGCGCTGGGCCTGGAGGACGTCCTGGCCCGCCGCACCCGGATCGCCATGGAGCACCTGGACTTCGGCGCGTCGGTGGCCGACGAGGTCGCCTCGCTGATCGCCGGCCCGCTGGGGTGGTCGCCGGCCGAACGCGACGCCGCGGTGCAGGCCTACCGGGCCGAGGTGGAGTTGGCGGCGAGATGAGATGGACGGCGCGGAGCTGATCGAGAGGTTGCGGCGGGAGGGCGGCTTCCGGCTGCTCCCGCTGCTGGGGAACACCGGGCAGGTCGCAGGGGTGCACCTGGCCCGGTTCCTCCCCGGCGGGCACCTCGAGGTGATCCAGGCGTGGGACGAGCGGTGGGCGGTGTGGGCGCGGATGCCCGACGCGGTGGACCCGGCCGACCCGTTCGCGGGGCCTGGTGGGGGAGTGGTGCGTGCCGGGTCGTTGGGGAGGGTGGCGGCGCCGTTGCTGCCGTTGCAGGCGGGGGAGTTGAGGCCGTGACGGGGTGGCTGTTGGCGGTGGTGGCGCTGCAGGCGGGAGGGCTCGGGCTCTGACGGTGGGTCCAGCCTGCGGTGGCTGGTGGTGGCCGGTGTTCGGACGTGCGGCGGCTGGTGGTGCCCGCTGTCGCCTGCCGGCGCGGCCGTTCCTCCGCCTTTCCGCCCGACTTACCACCCCTTAAGCGGCCCGCGCGAGCCTCGACGCCATGATCAGAGCACTCGCGCTGGCCCTGCTGGCCGCCCTGGCGACGGCCCCGGCCGCCCACGCCGCCAGCCCCGTCGGCCTGACCGACGGCTTCTACGTCGACCCCGACTCCAACCCCGCCGTCTGGGTGCGCGACCACCCGACCGACGGCCGGCAGGCCGCGATCAAGGCGAACATCTCGACCAAGCCCATCGCCCGCTGGTTCGGGGCGTGGAGCGGCGACATCAGGACCGCCGTGTCGGGCTACGTCGCGAAGACCGGCACCAAGCTGCCGGTGCTGGTGGCCTACAACATCCCCGGCCGCGACGCGTGCGGTGGCCACTCCGGGGGCGGCGCGGGGACTCCCGAGGCCTACCGGGCGTGGATCTCCTCGTTCGCCTCGGCGATCGGCACGCGGCCGGCCGTCGTGGTGATCGAGCCGGACTCGTTGGCGGACTTCAACTGCATGGACGCCGGCAAGGTCGCCGAGCGCACGGCGATGATCAAGTACGCCACCGAGCAGTTCAAGGCCAAGGCGCCCAACACGTGGGCGTACCTCGACGCCGGGAACGCGCAGTGGGTGCCGGCCGCGACCATGGCGGCGCGGCTGGACTCGGCCGGGGTGCGCACTGTGCGCGGGTTCTCGATCAACGTGTCCAACTACCACACCACCACCGCCTCGACGGCGTACGGCGACGCGGTCAGCGGGGCGCTGCCCGGGTACACGAAGCCGTACGTGATCGACACCAGCCGCAACGGCAACGGCCACAACGGCGAGTGGTGCAACCCGGGCGGGCGCAAGCTCGGTGCGCCCGCCCGGACCGGTGGTGGTGCGGAGATGCTGTTGTGGGTCAAGGTGCCCGGCGACTCCGACGGACGGTGCGGCAAGGCGCCCGGCGTGGACGCGGGGACGTTCGACCCGCAGCTCGCGTTCGACCTCGTGTACGGCTACTGAGCCAGGGCGCGCAGCGGTGCGGGCCCGCGGTACTCCGCGAGCTTGCGCCGCGTGCCGGCCTCGTCCAGGGCGATCTCGTCGAGCAACGCGAAGAGCGTCCGGCCGTGCGCGACGGCGGCCTCGCTCTGGACGAACACCCTGGCGAGGCCCGACTCCGCGTGCACCAGCGGTGCCGCCCGCTCGAACTCGAACAGCGCGCACGCCGACCGGAACGCCGCCGAGGTCGCCTCCTCCGGCACGACGCGGACGATCGAGGAGTTCGCCAGCAGCCACACGAGCTGCTCCTGCATCACCTGCGCGCTGCCGAGCCGCATCCGCAGTGCCAGCTCGTGGAGGTAGAAGACGCACTTCGGGCCGTTGGGCCGGCGGATCACCGCCTGCCTGTCCAGGTCTTCGACCGGCTGGCCGGTGGCGGCTTGCAGAGCGCGCGCGTAGCCCGGTGTCTGCAGCAGGCTGTTCACGGACAGGACGTCGTAGGCCGTGATGGAGGTGGCCGCCGCCTCCGTCAGCGCGAGGGTGCGCGTGGTGTCCGGCGTCTGCGCGAGGTACGGGTCGAAGGCGTTGTGGTAGCGGCGGAGGAAGTCCTCGAAGAAGTCGACGTCCTTGCCGCAGACGGTGAGGTACTGCGCCAGGTCGATGTCGGTACCGCGGATCTTGCCGGTCTCGAGGTTGGACACCTTGCTCGGATCCCAGCCGAGCTGCAGCGCCATCGCGCGGCCCCTCAGTCCGGTGAACCTCTGCCTGAGGCGGCGCAGCTCGTCGCCCAGGTCCCTGCTGTACGCGGTGGAAGTCGTCACGGTCACGACTTCGAACGTATGGGTTGGAATTACTCCATGATACGGGCTCGTTCGGGTGAAAACGTGCCTAGTCGAGCAGCTTGCGCAGCTCGGCCTCGAAGTCGACGTGGTCGCTCTCGCACCCCGGCGCCACGACGTCGTAGGTGGAGTTCAGGAACTCCTGCAGCTCGGACGACTGCACGTGGAACACGGCGTGCGACACGTCGGAGCGCAGCTCGAGCACGGCGGTGGTGGAGTTGTGGGGCCGCAGCCGCACGTCACCCGCGCCACTCGTGGTGATCAACCCGTCGGCGAGCAGGTCGCGGCTCACGAGCCACACGGTCTCCTGACGTCCCATGCGGAACGTCATGGTCACGGCGTGCGGGTCGTCGGCGCGGTAGCCGAGTTCGACGTCGACCGGAAGGGGGCGCCCGGACGGGGCGATGAAGGCGAAGGTGGAGTCGGCGCCCACTCGTGTCACGTTCCTCATGCCCCCTTAGACGTCCGGCAGCCTCCGTGGATGCCTCGATCAGGAAAAGCGATCGGAACGTGATTTTCAATGGTCCTCGAGTATGACTTTTGACAAGTGGCTGCGACCATCTGCTGGGATTGATCAGCGCACCTGTGCCGACCAGCGGTTTTCCGATGTTCTCGCTGGTGGTGTTCGGTCATCTGTGGATGGGTTCACCAGCTGAGACGTTGCGCTCGCGATCCGCATCATGGGATGTCGGGACGGCCTTACCTTAAATTCCACTTAAATGTGGAAGCGCCTTCCGTAGCTATTTCGGCACGGAAAGTGATGGCTGCAGGCCGGTGAGCGCGGCCACGAGAGCGGCACCGCCGGAGTGCACCTCTGCCGGCTGCGCGGGGTCGTCCACGAGGCCCCGCACACGGTCGGCGCCTCGTCGCGATCGCGCTGGAACACGCCGACGGTCGCGTCGAGCGCGGCGTGCAGGTGGTCGGACTGGTCGGTGTCGGCGGACGCGAAGGCGGCGCAGACGAGCGAGAGCCCCTCCGCGTAACCGCGGCGCAACAGCGCCTCGGCCGTCTCCTGCACGACGAACGTGTCCCCGTTGTCCAGCACCAGTCCCAGCAACACCGGCCGGGCCGCCGGCACGTCGGCGAAGGAGGGCGCGCCCCGCGTCCGCCCGGTCCCGGAAGTGGGGACCGGCCGCGAGACGGGCCAGCGCCGTCACGGCGGCCGGCCGCGCGTCGTGGTCCGCGGCGCTCACGCCGGGTTCCCGCGCGGCCGCAACCGCCCACCCGGCAGCGGCGGCGCCGGCAGGCGGGCACCGGGATAGCCCTCCACCCGCCCGAACCGGTCGGCCTCCGCCTGCCACTCCTCCCGGAACGCGGCGATCTCGTCGTGCGTGCGCCCCACGAAGTTCCACCACATCACGATCTCCTCGCCGAACGGCACCCCGCCGAGCAGCACGACCCGCGCGCCCCCGGTGGACGACAGGGTCAGCGTCGAGCGGCCAGGGCCGACGTAGCCGAGGGACGCGGGGTCGAGCACGGTCTCGTCGACCGCCACGTCACCGGTGTCGAGCAGGACGCCGTGCTCGAACGACGGCGCCACGTCGAGGGTCAGCGACGCGCCCGCGGGCAGCACGACCTCGGCGCCGAGCAGTTCGGTGAACGTCCGCACCGGGGACGTGGAGCCCGCCAGCGAGCCGAGGAACACGCGGATCGCGCTGCCGTCCACCTCCACGGCCGGCGGGACGTGGTGCTGGAAGTCGCGCGGCGCGTCGCGGTGGGCGTCGGGCAGGGCGAGCCAGAGCTGGACGCCGTGCAGGGTGGTGGACGCGGCGGTGGACTGCTCGGAGTGGCAGATGCCGCTGCCGCCGGTCATCAGGTTCAGCTCGCCGGGGCGGACGAACGCGTGCACGCCGAGGCTGTCGCGGTGCTCGATCTCGCCGGTGAAGAGCCAGCTGACGGTCTGCAGGCCGGTGTGCGGGTGTGGGGCCACGTCCATGCTGACGTCGTCGGGGCCGTAGTGGTCGCAGAAGCACCAGGCCCCGATCAGGGAGCGCTGCTTCTGCGGGAGCGTCCGGCGCACGGACATGGCGCGCGGGCCGCCGAGCGGGACGTCGCGCGGCGTCAGGACTTCCACGCCGCCGGGGGAGGAGGTGCACGTCACTTCTGCGGGCTCGGCCTCGACATTGCTCACGGGGTTGATCGTAAGCTGGCGCGGGGGGAACAGTGGATCTTCGCGCACACGTGTCGAGCAGCGGGTACGTGCTCGACGACGCACAGCTGGACGCCGTGGCGAGGCTCGAGGAGCTCGCCGCCCGGCGCCGGGGCGTCTACCTGCACGGTCCGGTCGGGCGCGGCAAGAGCTTCCTCGCGGACGCGCTGTTCGACGTGCTGCCCGAGCCCAAGAAGCGGGTGCACTTCCACGCGTTCTTCCAGGAGCTGCACCGCCTGATCTCCGCGCGGCTGCGGCAGCGCGGCGCTGTGGCGAAGGCGGTGAAGGAGCTCGTCGGACGGGCGGAGGTGCTGGCGTTCGACGAGCTGCACGTGCACGACGTCGGTGACGCGATGCTGCTGACCAGGCTCTTGGAGGAGCTCCAAGACCGCGCGGTGATGATCATCGCGACCTCGAACTTCCCGCCGGACGGCCTGCTGCCCGACCCGCTGTACCACGACCACTTCCTGCCGGGCATCGCTCTGGTCAAGAAGCTCATGGACCCCGTGGAGCTGAACGGCGCCCAGGACTACCGGCACCTGCACGGCGCGCCCCGGTCGCGGTTCGAGACCGGCCGCATCGTCACCAGGACCGACCTGCCGCGGACCCCGGTGACCCTCGACGTCAACGGCCGCGCGATCACCGCGCTCGGCACCGAGGGCACGACGGTCTGGTTCGGCTTCGGCGACCTCTGCGAGCGGCCGACCTCCACGCAGGACTACCTGGTGCTCGCGCGGCGGTTCGACGACTGGGTGATCACCGGCGTACCGCGGCTCGGCACCTGCCACCGCGAGACTCGGCAGCGGTTCGCGAACGTCGTGGACGTGCTGGTCGACGCCGACGTCAGGCTGACACTCGTGAGTGACCACCCGCTCAGCGACGTCCTCGACGGCGAGGTCCGCGACCTGGTCCGCACCGCCAGCCGGTTGGAGCTGATCAACACGACCGGGTGAACAGTTGGGCCGCCCGCACCGCCGATAGGTAGCACAACCCCTGTCGTAGGAGCAGCAAGTGAAGATGGTGCGCGCCCGCGTCGCCGAGCTCATGGAGAGCAACCGGTTCCAGATGTTCATCGTCGGGGTGATCGTGCTGAACGCGATCACCTTGGGCGCCGAGACGTCGACCGTCCTGCAGGCGAGGTTCGGCCCGGCGCTGACGGTGATCGACCACACCGCGCTGGCGATCTTCACGCTGGAACTGGCCGCGCGGCTCTACGCGTTCGGCTGGAAGTTCTTCAAGGACCCGTGGAACGTCTTCGACTTCGTCATCGTGGCGATCGCGTTGATCCCGACGGCCGGTCCGCTGTCGGTGCTGCGCAGCCTGAGGATCCTGCGCGCGCTGCGGCTCGTCGCGATGGTGCCGAGCATGCGCCGCGTCGTCACGGCGCTCGTGCGGTCGATCCCCGGTCTCGTGTCGCTGTCCGGATTGCTCGTGCTGCTCGTCTACGTCGGCGGCGTGATCGCGAGCAACCTGTTCGGCGACACCGGTGATCCGCGGTTCACCGGCCTCGGGCCGACGTTGCTGACGCTGTTCCAGATCACGACCGGCGACGGGTGGTCGGACGTGATGCGCGACCTGATGGAGCAGAAGCCGTTCGCCTGGATCTTCTTCCTCATCTACCTGATGGTCGGCTCGTTCACGATGCTGAACCTGTTCATCGCCGTCGTGTGCAGTGCGATGCAGGAGGAGATCACGCTGCCGGCACCGAGGTCCGCGAGCCACGACGACCTGCTGCTGCGGGAGGTCCGGGCGCTGCGGGAGGAAGTGCGCGCGATCCGGCAGGACGCGTAGCGAACAGCGAGGCCCGCGCCCGGAACCGGGAAGCGGGCCTCGCCGCCTGCAACCAGGGTTCCCGGCCGGCGACGCCGCCGTACACCGGCCGGGAACCCTGCGACCCCCGCCTTCTACGGGGTGACCGGGATGTTCGAGACGCCCTTCTTGGCCTTGGTGACCGTGTTCGAGGCGTGCACGACATTCGGGTAGGCCTTGCACTTCGAGGTCGACGACACGTACACCGCGTACTCGCCGACGTTGCCGAGGTCGGACCTGTTGCCACGCCACACGTTCCCGCAGCCGTTCGCGAACGACGGCGTGGTGCCCGGGTTGTGCGTCTCGTAGCCGTTCTTGAACGTGCCGGGCGAGGCGAAGGTGCCGGTGTTGTTCTCGATCCGGTAGCCGAAGCCCTTCACGTCGACCCACGAGTCGGCGGAGTTGGCGCCGGAGATGCCGGTGCCGTTGAACGTGTTGCCGCTGATCAGGCCGCCTTGGGTGCCTTCCTTGACGTCGATGTGCTCTGCGGAGACACCGGGGCCGATCCTGTTGTTCAGCACCTGCACGCGGTCGGACCTGTCGACGCCGCCGGAGTTGCCGTGGCACTTCCAGTTGGAGTTCGCGGAGCCGATGTACACGCCCTCGCCGTAGTCCTTCGTCACGACGCCGGCCTCGGTGATCGTCGAGTTCCAGATGACGCCGTCGGCGGAGGAGCGCCGGAAGTGCACGCCTTCCTCGTCGGTCCGGCGCACGGTCACGCCGTCGATCGTGACGTGGTGGGAGTTGTCGAGGATGATGCCCTTCTTCGACTCCGCGACCGTGATGCCCTTGATGTTCCAGTACGGCGCGTTGTGCAGCCACAGGCCGTAACCCGGGTCCCAGCCGGCCGTCGGCACGGGGCAGGCTGGTGCCGTGCCTGAGGGGCCGTCGTTGATCAGGACCGCGGACGACGGGCCGGTGATCGTGATCGGGTTGCTCGACGTGCCGGCCTTCTGCGTGACGAACGCGCCGCGGTACGTGCCCGCCGCGAGCTGGATCGTGTCGCCCGGCTTGGCGTTGAGCAACGCGGTCTTGAGCTGGTCGGCGTTCGACACCGGGATGGTCGCCCGCGCGCCGAAGTTGTCCTCTGTGGACCCTGCGGCGAAGTTCGCCGGGATGTTCTTGAGGAACAACGACTTGGCCGAGTCGGTCCTCGTCGCGTCGACGCCGTGGCCGCCGGTGTAGTCGCGCTGCTCGTTCTTCGCCCAGTCCGCGATGGCGGTGCCGCCGACGTCCAGGTGCTTGTAGGCGCTGCCGTTCCAGCCGAACTGGTAGATCCGGCCCTTCTCGCTGTAGAACGGGTCGTAGGCGCCACCGGTCGACAGCTGCTTCGTCATGCCGTTGTTGAAGAACACGTTGCGCGGACCCGAGGCCCCCGACCACTTGACCGCCTTCTTGCCGGCACCCCACCAGATCGGGAACCAGTTCGAGTCGTCGGGACCGCCGCCGCCCTCCTCACCGCAGTTCGCGCGGCAGTTGCCGGAGCGGTGCGCGTAGGAGACCTTCACGCTGTTGTTCTCGAACAGGTTGTTGCGCTCCCACCCGCCGTGCAGGTTCAGGTCCGAGTCGAAGTCGTTGCCCACCACGACGTTGCCCGACGCGGACCACTGGAACGTGAAGTGCCGCAGGTTGCGGGACGTGTTCCCGGCGTAGAGCGAGTCCCACACCCGCGAACCGCGGAAGTAGCCGTTGCCGCCCTTGCCCTTGTTCCACGACCCGTCGAGGAAGTTGTCGACGATCTGCAGGTTCTTGGCCTCCTCGGTGACGATCGGGTGCGAGCCCGTCATCTCCGCGCGGACGCCCTTCACCCACGAGTTGGCCGCCCACTTGAAGACGATGCCGTGCATCTCGTCCGCGGGCGCCATGTTGCCGTAGTTGTTGGTGGCCTCGGCGGGGTTGAGGTTCGGCATCGCCTGCGTGAAGCCGAAGTTCTCGAACCCGACGCCGAGGACCGGGTCCACCAGCGGCGACACCTTCGAGTCGTACGTCGCGCCGCCGATCGCCGGTGACCCGTCCGAGGTGGAGTTGACCGGGACGTCGAACTCCAGCGGCTTGTCGAGCGTCACCGTGGTGCCCGAGACCGAGGCGACGGTGAAGATCTGCTGCCGCATGTGCATGTTGAGCATCGGGTACGGCGTGCCCGTCGCGAACTGCTGCTCGTAGAACTTGACCGAGTTGGCGGCGCGGACGTTGACGAGCATCCCCGGCTTGATCGCACCGGCCGAGGCGACCTTGACCGCGCGGTCACCGGCCTTGGCGGCGGCGCTCACCTTCGCGCCCGCCTTCCAGTGCACGTTGACCGTGCCCTCGAAGATGTCCTTGCGGTTCTCCGGCGCGGCCGCGTAGTCGCTCGCGTAGGCGGAGTGCACGCCGCGCGACTGGACCCGGAACAGGCCGCGGCCCGGCCACAGCCAGCCGCCCTTGCCCTGCCCGGACGTCATGCCGTCTTCGTCCCAGTCCGACCCGTCCGGGGTGAGGGCGTCGTAGCGGGTGGTCGCGTCGGGCGTGTAGACGATCTTCGTGGCGGTCGCGCCGGCTCCCCTGATGACCAGGTAGTCGGCGTCGACGTGGAGCTCCTTCGAGACCCTGAGCTGACCCGCCGGGAGCGTGATGGTGCTGAGCTTCGTGTAGCTCGCGCCGGGGGAGCACTGCGTCCTGATCGCGTCGATCGCGGCCTGCAGCCCCGCCGTGTCGTCGGCCGCGTCATCCGGCCGGACGGCGAACTGGGAAGCGAGTTCCGCCGCGGTGATCTGACAGGTCGCGCTCGGGTTCACCTCATTGTTCCCGGGCAGCACGCCGGTGCCGCGATATCCCGCTTTCGACCAGTCGTACAGGCCGGAAACGGGCGCGCGTCGATTTCCCGGCGAGACGTCCAGGCCTGTCAGTGCTGGTGCGGCGATCGCGGTGGCGGCGGGGACGGTCAGCGATCCCATTAGGAGCAGGGACAGTATCGGCAGGGAGGTTTTCATCGTTGATAACCCTCGTTTGGCAGGGCGGGGCCATTTCTTTGTAGCAAGAGGTTTAGATGAGTGTCAAATATTCAGGTACCTGAAATAGGGAATTCTGCAATGCTTTTCAATGACGAATATTGCCCGATCGAACAGTTTCCGAGGCAGCTCACGCGTCTGAATCGTGAGAGCGCGTCGGGCTGCGTGTGGTCCGAACGGGTGTGGAAGCGCCTCGAGCCGGTGTGCCGGGATTCGTGCCGGGACCCGGCGCGGCTCCGGTGATCGGGTGACGACGATTTCGATCGGCGTGGAATATCAGGTGTCGATGTCATTCGGTTGGGCGCCAGGAACCCACGAAAGTGGGGCTGCCACCCGTCTTGCGCGGGTTATGGCGCCTACCGAGATGCAGTATCGGCCACACCCGTTCGTGTCCGAACCAAGCCTGAACGGCGGATCGCGGGTTGGGCCGTCGGCTGCAAAGGTCAGTTGCTGTTCGGCAGATTGCGTTCCAACGAACAGGAGCCCCTCAGGTCATGGCGAGCCCCACTGTGAAGCCGGTTCTGCGCACCGACTACCAGCGTTCCGTCGCGGACTACTGGAACAAGGAGAAGGACCCGGTCAACATCAAGCTCGGTGAGGTGGACGGCCTCTACCACCACCACTACGGGCTCGGGCAGTACGACCCGGCCGTGCTGGAGGCACCGGCCGCGGTGCGCGACCAGGCGATGATCGCCGAGATGCACCGGCTGGAGACGGCGCAGGCGGACGTGCTGCTCGACGCGTTCGGCGACCTGCCGGCGAACCCCCACCTGATGGACGGCGGATCCGGGCGGGGCGGCACGAGCTTCATGGCCAACGCGCGGTTCGGCGCGCGCATCGACGGCGTCAGCATCTCCGAGGAGCAGGTGGCGTTCGCCAACAACCAGGCCAGGGAACGCGGCATCGCGGACCAGGTGCGGTTCCACTTCAAGAACATGCTCGACACCGGGTTCGAGACCGGCTCGTTCAACGGCATCTGGACCAACGAGACCACGATGTACGTGGACCTCCAGCAGCTGTACGGCGAGTTCGCGCGGCTCATCGCGCCCGGCGGCCGCTACGTCTGCATCACCGGCTGCTCCAACGACCTGACGGGCCTGCGGTCGCGCGCGGTCAGCCAGATCGACCAGCACTACATCTGCAACATCCACCCGCGCAGCGAGTACTTCCGGGCGCTGGCCGACAACGGCTTCGTGCCGATCAGCGTGGTCGACCTGACGCCGGACACCATCCCGTACTGGGAGCTGCGCGCGCAGTCGTCCGTCGCGACGGGTGTCGAGGACCCGTTCCTCACCGCCTACAAGGAAGGGTCCTTCCACTACCTGCTGATCGTCGCCGACAGGATCTGATGCGGCCGTGTCTGACTTGAGGGATCTCCTCACCGGGCCGTCCGGGCTGGGCACCTCCGCTGCCCGGCTCGGGCGGCCCGAGGTCGTCGCGCTGCCGGCGGAACCGGGCTACGCCGAACGCCCGTGGGGCGACGGCACCGCGCCGCCGCTGTACGTGCCGGTGCTCGAACGCGAGGACGCGCTGCTCGCGGCCGCGGTGGACCAGCGCCTGGTCGCGTGGGCCGAGGAGTGCGGTTTCGAGGAGCCGGAACGGTTCCTCGGCGGCATGTTCGGCCGCCTCGCGGTGCTCACCCACGTGGACACCGACGACGTCGACCAGCTGCTGATCGCGGCCCGGCTCAACGCGGCGTGGTGGGCGGCCGACGACCTCTACGCCGACGACACCGAGATGGGCGCGATCCCCGCGGAACTGCCGCCGCGGCTGGCGCTCGCGATGGCCGCGATGGACCCGGTGGCGCCTGCCGCCGAGTTCACCGCCGACCTGGAGGAGCGGATCGCGTCCGACCCGGTCCTCGTCGGGCTGCGGTCGGGCATCGCGCACCTCACGTCCCGCAGCACGGCCACCGTCGTGCAACGCGTCTGCTACTCGACGTTCGCGATGTTCGTGTCGTGGAGCGCCTACGCGGCGTGGCGCCACACGGGCAACTACCCGCCAGCGTGGCAGTACCTGGCGACGAGGCAGCACGACACCTTCTACACGTCGATGACGCTCATCGACGCCGTCGGAGGCTACGAACTGCCCGCGCCGCTGTACTACGACCCGCGCGTGCGGCAGCTCCTCACGGCCGCGGGCACGGCGTCGGTCATCGTGAACGACCTGGTGTCGGTGGAGAAGGACGCCGCCGACGAGAAGCCGGTCTGCAACATGGTGCTGCAGATCGCCGCGGACCGTGAGTGCTCGATCGCCGAGGCGACCGCACGGACCGTGGAGCTGCACAACCAGTTGGTGCGCGACTTCGAAGCAGGGCACAAGGAGCTGCTCGCGGTGCCGTCGGTGGAGCTGCACCGGTTCCTGAAGGGCACCAAGGCCTGGATGGGCGGCGGCTTCGAATGGCACACCACGCACCCGCGTTACCAGTAGAACGTCCGCCCGAGCCGTGCGGACCGCGTGGCTCGGGCGCGAGACCTCCTCGCGCGCGGTGACCTCTCCCTCCCCACCGCCGCGAGGACCTCAGCCAAGCACCCGCCGCAGCCACGCGACGCGGGTCGCACGAGCGCGCCGTGACAACGCCGCCTCCGGCACGAGCTGGTCGAAGCCGTGGCAGCCACCCGGCCACACGTGCAGCTCGGCATCGCCGCCCGCCCGCCAGATCCGCGACGCGTAGTCGACCGCCTCGTCCCGGAACACGTCCACCGAACCGACGTCCACGTACGTCGGCGGCAGGCCCGCGAGGTCGGATGCCCGCGCGGGCGCCGCGTACGGCGACACGTCCGGGCCGCCCCGCGCGTCGCCCAGCAATGCTGTCCAGCCGGTCAGGTTCGACGTGCGGACCCAGGAGGTGCCGGACAGGAACTGGTGGCTCGACGGGGTCTCGCACCGGTCGTCGAGCATCGGGCACATCAGCAGCTGGCCCCGCACGGCCGGGCCGCCGAGGTCGCGCGCCATCAGCGTCACCGCCGCCGCCACCCCTCCGCCGGCCGACGTTCCCGCGACGACCGGGTTCGCGAAACCGTTGCGCGCCATCCACTCCAGCGTCCGGTAGCAGTCCTCGACGGGCGCCGGGTGCGGGTGCTCGGGTGCCAGCCGGTACTCGGGGGAGACCAGCGTGACGCCGAGCTCGGCCACCCACTCCGCCAGCACCTGCAGATCCGACCGGCGGGTGCCCGCGACCATGCCGCCGCCGTGCACGTGCAGCACGGGCGGGCCGTCCGAACCGCTGGGGCGCAACACGAGCACGGGCACGCCGTCCGCGTCCTCCTCGGTGAACGTGACCGCGCCGCCGCGCGTGAGGTCGGCGTCGGTGACGACCCGGCCGTTCGCCCGCCGCCACCCGATCCGGTCCGGGGTGAGGGGCGGCGGCGGGAAGCCGGGCGCCGCCGCGAACTCGGGATCGATCACCCCTTCACGCCCGTGTGCGCGAGGCCCTCGATGAACTGCCGCTGCGCCACCACGAACACCACCAGGATCGGCACGGCCGTCATCGTCGCCGCCGCCAGCTGCACGTTCCACATCGGGCCACCGTAGATGTCCACGAACTGGGTCAGCGCCTGCGGCAGCGTGAACATGTCCGGGGTCGACAGGTACACGATCGGCTCCAGGTACAGGTTCCACGAGTGCAGGAACGTGAAGATCGCGACCGCGCCCAGCGCCGGCCGGGACAGCGGCAGGGCGATCCGGTAGAAGATGCCCGCGCGGCCCAGGCCGTCCATCCGCGCGGCCTCCTCGAGCTCCGGCGGCAGCGCGATGAAGAACTGGCGCATGATGAAGATCGCCAGCACGCACGGGGCGCCGAAGATCGGCACGATGATCAGCGGCCAGTGCGTGTTCGTCAGCCCGAGCGTCTGGAAGAGCTGGAACAACGGGACGATCGTGACCTCGCTCGGGATCAGCAGGCCGGTCAGCACGACCACGAACAGAGCGTTCTGGCCGGGGAACCGGATGCGCGCGAACGCGTAGCCGGCAAGCGCCGCGACCGCCATCGTGCCGATCGTGACGACCACCGCGATGTAGAGGCTGTTCCAGTACTGCTGCCCGAACGGCTGCATCTTGAACACGGTCTCGTACGTCGAGAACGTCCACTCGCGCGGCAGCAGCGACTCGGAGAAGATCTCGCCGATCGGCTTCATCGACGAGGTGACCATCCACCACGTCGGGAAGACGAAAGGCACGCACAGCAGGCACAACAGGCCGTAGAGCCAGACCTTACGACTCATGGAGCACCCACTTCCGGCGCATCCGCCACTGCAGCAGCGTCAGCGCGGCGACGATGACGAACAGCAGCACCGAGATCGTCGCGCCGTAGCCGAAGTGGTGGAACTGGAACGCCTGCTGGTACAGGTAGTAGATCAACACCGTCGTGGACGTGCCCGGACCGCCCTGGGTGAGCACGGCGATCTGCGCGAACACCTGCAGCGAGCCGACGATGGTGATGATCGACGTGAGCAGGATCGTCGGGCTGATCAACGGGATCGTGATCCGCCGGAACCGGGTCCACGCGCCGGCCCCGTCGATCTTCGCCGCCTCGTACAGCGGCGCCGGAACCCCCTGCAGGGCGGCGAGGAACAGCACCATGTTCAGCCCGACGTTCTTGATCACCTGCACGACGATCACCGAGATCATCGCGGTCGACTCGCCCCGCAGCCAATTCGGCCCGTCCACGCCGAAGACGCCCAGCAGCCCGTTCACGCTGCCCTCGGGCTGCAGCATGAGCTGCCACACGAGCGTCCACGCGACCAGCGACACCAGCACGGGGGAGAAGAACAGCGTGCGGAACAACGTGGTGCCGCGCAGCTTCTGGTTGAGCAGCACCGCGAGCAGCAACGCGAGCGACAGGTTCAGCACCACGAGCCCGGCGGCGAACCAGGCCGTGGCGACGAGCGAGTCGCGCAGCTTCTCGTCGGCGACGAGCCGTGCGTAGTTCTCGCCGCCGATGAACTCGAACGTCCCGCCGAGCACGTTCCACTCGTTGAGGCTGTACCAGCCGACCGTCCCCAGCGGGATGAGCACGAACGCGAGGCTGCCGAGCAGAGCAGGCGCGACGAACAGGTACCCGACGAGGTTGTCGCGCCTGCGGTAGGTCCAGAACGTCACGGGCGCTCCAGCAGCGGCTTGATCTTCGCGCACACGCCGTCGAGCACCTGACCGACGTTCGCGTCCGGCTTCCACAGCGGGTCGAGCGCCGCGCGGATCGTCTGGTTGAGCTCCTCCTGGCCCTGGTGGCTCGGCTTCACGACGCCCTTGCTGATGCCGTCGATCACGACCGACTGCAGTTGCTCCGGCTTGATCAGCGGGTTGCTCTTCGCGAGGGTCTCCGCGTTGAGCAGCGA
Organism: Lentzea sp. NPDC003310; assembly: GCF_040610935.1. Taxonomy (NCBI): domain Bacteria; kingdom Bacillati; phylum Actinomycetota; class Actinomycetes; order Pseudonocardiales; family Pseudonocardiaceae; genus Lentzea; species Lentzea sp. NPDC003310. Next base: position 118,504 of record NZ_JBEXNC010000012.1, on the reverse strand, counting down.
CTGCCGGACCGGCGGGAAGAACTGGGCGAGCTTCGCGGAGTTGGCCGCATTGGTGAAGAAGCCCAGGAAGTCCGCGGCGGCCTCGGCGTTCTTCGACCGCTTGAGCACGCCCACACCGGCCTGCCCGATCACCGCGTAGTCGCCCTTGGGGCCCTGCGGCAGCGGCAGCAGCGTCCAGCCGAACTTGGCGTCCTTCAACGCACCCGCCCGCGAGATCTGGCTGACGGCCATCGCGGCGTTGCCCGCGAAGAAGTCCACGGTCGTGCCGGGGCCGGGGATCGCCTTGTCGGTGAAGATCGCCTTGTGGACGAAGGTCATGGCGTCCTTCATCTCCGGGCTCGCGAACCCGCACTGCCGGCCGTCCTCGCTCCAGGCCTGCGCGCCCCAGCCGCGCCAGATCGCCGAGAGCACGGCCCAGTTCTGGTACTTGAAGTCCGGCAGCACGAGGTTCTTGCCGGCCGACGCCGCCACCGCCTGCTCCCAGGTCTTCGGCAGGTCCTTCACCAGGTCGGTGTTGACGAACAGCCCGAACGGCGAGGTGGAGAACGGGTAGGCGTACAGCTCGCCGTCCTTCTCCCACAGCTTGATGGCGGACGGCACGAGCTCGTCGGCCTTCTCGACCTTGCCCTTGATCGGGGCGAGCGCGCCGGAGGACACGAAGTCCGGCGCCGACTCCTCCAGGATCCACGCGAGGTCCGGCGCGTTGCCGCCGGCGATCTGGGTGGTGAGCGTGGTGGTGTAGCCGTCGGCCGGGATCGAGTCGAACTTGATCTCGGTGACGTCCGGGTGGGACGCCCTGTACTCGGCGGCGATCTCGTTGAGCAGCTTGAGATGCGCCTCGTTGGCGGTCCACACGGTCATGCGCAGCGACTTCGGCCCCGACTGCGCCGACGACCCGCTGCAGGCGGTGAGGGCGATCAGGGCTGTGCAGATCAACGCCAGAAGCCTGGACATCATTGTCTCCTCGGGCTTAGTAACCGGACACGTCCGGCCAGCGGAGCTCGACCCCGTCGCGTTCCAGCCGGTGCTGGAAGTCCGCGAGCAGGCCGGGGGTGTTGCGCACCGCGCGAGGGGTGACTCGGTGCGCCAGGCAGAAGTCCGCGAGCGCGCCCGCGACCTCGCCGACGTTCCACTCGACCGGGTGCAGCCGGTGGGAACCGTTGGTGATGTGGGTGGTGCCGATGTTCTTGCCCGCGGGCAGGAGGTTCTCCACCCGCTGGGGGATGAGCGCGCCGAGCGGGATCTCGAACGGGCAGCTCGCGACGTCGAGGTAGTTGTCGCCGCCGGTCGACGGGTGCAGGTCGATGCGGTACATGCCCACGCCCACGGCGTCGGCGTGCTGCACGGCGCCCTTGTCGCCGCGCACGGCGAGCGACAGGTCCTGCTCGACGATCGTGTACTCGGTCCGCATCCGCCGCGATTCGCGGATGTACGGGGCCTGCGCGAGGCCGTCGGCGCCGCCGGTGACGTCGCCGCGCAACCGCAGGCCGGGGAAGCCGGTGCCGCCGTCCGGGCGCGGAGCCTCGGTCTGCAGCCAGTAGAGGACGGACTTCGACAGCTCGCGCGCCGCGGCGATGTGCGCGTCCGCGTCCGGCACGTCGATCACCGGCGACTCGAAGTAGTCGATCATCGGCCAGTTGACCAGGCAGATGTCGCTGTCGTAGGCGCCGTCGACGAAGTTGCGGCGGGCGGCGATGCGCCGGAACGTCCACAGGTTGCTGTCGCCCGCGCTCAGCCGCTGGTCCGACAGCACCGACAGCGGGTCGTCGTCCGGGTTCGGTGTGAACGTGCGCTCCGCGGTGCTGAGCGTGCGCGGGTCGGGGGAGCGGAACGACAGCATCCGGTCGCCCCAGTAGCTCGGCTGGTATTCGCGCCAGAAGTCGTACCGCGCCGGCCGGTCGATCGTGTGGTCGCCGTCGACGTGGTCGATCGCGAAGCACACCGACATCGCCTGCATGTTCGCGGGCTGCGCGACCTCGGGCGCGCTGGGCTCGCCGGTGTCCAACGTGGACTCGAAACCGGTCACGTACTCGGTGCCGGACAACGGCAGCAGCTCGCCGGTCTCGGTCGCGTCGAGGATGTACGGCGCGGTGAGCTCGACCTCGGACCCGTTGTGCTCCACGGTGACCGACACGATCCGGTCGCCGTCGGTGCGCGCCGAGACCGGCCGCGCGGGCTGCAGGACGGTGAGCCGGCCACTGCCCCGGTACGGCGCCAGCATCTCGTCGATGACGGCCACGGCGACGCGCGGCTCGTGGCAGAGCCTGCTCACGTTGCCCGCGCCGGGGTTGAGCTCCCGCCACGCCCGCGCCCTCGGCGTGAGCGGGTAGTTGCGGCGGTAGTGGTCGCGGATGCCGTCGCGCAGCGCGCGGTAGCTCGCGGTGACGCCGAAGCGCTCGACCCAGCTGTGCTCGTCCGGCGGCACGGCCTGGCTGGTCAGCTGCCCGCCGAGCCAGTCGAACTCCTCGGTGAGCACGACCCGGCGCCCGGCGCGCAACAGCGCGAGCGCGGCGGCGACTCCGCCCAGCCCGCCGCCCACGACGACGACATCAGTGTTGTGCGGCAACAGATTCCTCCAGGATCAGCCGAGCGTGGTGCCTTCGACGAACTCACAGGCGAGCAGCTCCCGCGGGGTGGTGCCGTGTTCGAGCACCTCGGTCAGCGCCTGCACGGCCCGCCGCCCCATCTCGCGCCGGGGGATGCGGAACCCGGTGAGCACCACGTCGTCCGGCGCGGGCCGGGTCGCGGCACCGAGCGACAGGACGGACAGGTCGCCGGGCACCGACAGGCCGCGCTCACGGGCGGCGAGGACGAGCGCGGCACCGTCGGAGACCTCCTCGGCGAGCACGCACGTGACGCCCGCGCCGAGCAGCTGGTCGAGCCCGGCGAACGAGACGTGCGTGCCCTGGACACCGTGCGCCGCAACGGCCTGCTTGAACCCGCGCAGCCGGTCGGCCGACGACTCCGCACCCGTTCCAGCGCCCACGTACGCGAACTCGCGGTGCCCCAGGGCCACCGCGCGGTCCACGAGGTTCCGCACGGCCGAGACGTAGTCGGCGCCGACGTGCGGCACCGGCCCGCCCGCGTCGTCGCGGCGGCCGATCGAGACGAACGGGATCGCCTCGGCCACGAGCTGCGCGAGGTCGTCGCGGTCGATCGAGCGGCCGAGCAGCACGCAGCCGTCCGCGAGCCGGATCCTGCTGTCGTCGCTGAAGATCCGCCGCTTGCCCTCGGTCGCCTTGGCGCTCGTGAACAGCAGCAGGTCGCAGCCCACCTCCTCCGCCTGCTCCTCGATGCCCTCGAGGAACGGCTGGTAGAAGTCCGCGCGGGTGCTCGGGAAGACGGCCTCGTAGGTGAAGACGCCGAGGATGCGGTTGCGCTGGTCGTGCAGCCGGCGCGCGATCGGGTTCGCGACGTAGCCGGTCCGCCGGATCACCTCCAGCACACGGGCTCGCGTCTCGTCCGCGATCCGGACGCCGCTGTCGGTCCGGTTGTTGAGCACCAGCGACACCGTGGCCTGGCTGACGCCGGCCATCCGGGCGATGTCCTGCTGGGTGAGCCTCTTGGCCATGACCACCTGCCAATTCGAATTGGCACGGAGTCTGCGCCAGCACCCGCGCTGCCGTCAACCCAGTAATAATTCGAATTAGCATCTTGACGGCGCGGGCCGGCCGGAGCGAGGGTGCTCCGCCAAGGAGGTAGGCCCGTGAACGCATTCAGCCGTCGCAGCCTGATCACCGGTGCGACCGCCGCAGGACTTCTCGCCGCACTGCCGTCGCCCGCGCGCGCCTTGCCCGCGCCCCCGCCCGCCACACCGGACCGCCGCGCCTTCGCGCCGGACGAACAACGGTTCGCGCAGTACCTGATGCTCGTCGCGCCGATGGTCGCCGACATGAACTCCGGCGGGTTCTTCGGCGGAGGCTGGTGGCGCAGCCCCAACGTCGAGTACAACGCCCGCGTCCAGGAGCACGTGCACACGCTGGCCTGGTTCGCGACCCAGTCCCGCCCGTGGAACCTGTACCGCGGCAACGCCCGGGTGCTCGCCGCGCTCGACGCCGGGCTCGGGCACTACCTCGGGCTGCAGCACGCCGACGGCTCGTGGCCCGAGTACTCGCCCGACCAGCACTCCCTCGCCGCGACCGGGTTCGCGATGGGCTACCTCAGCAAGACGAACGCGCTGCTCCGGCGGGCGAGGGTGCTGCCGGCGAGGCAGGCCCAGCTGACCGCGGCGCTGCGGCGGGCGATGACGTGGTTCCTCGACCCGGCCACCGGCACCGTCTGGCAGAAGCCGCTGACCTGGGCGAACCAGACGGCCTCCGGTCTCGCGGGGGCGGCGCTCGCGCTGAACCAGGACCCCGACCCGGCCCTGCGCCGCCGGCTCACCGAGGCGTTCGCCCGGCTCGCGACGGTCGGCCAGAGTCCCGCCGGCTACTTCTACGAGGAGTCCGGCGCGGACACCAACTACAACGTCGAGGTCATGCTGCCCGAACTGGCCGACGCGTGGCGGCAGTCCGGCGACCCGCACCTCGTCGCCATGACGCGCAGGTACACCGACTGGCTCGGCTACAACCTCCTGCGCGAACCCGACGGTTCCGGCTGGTTCGCCAACATCGCCACCAACTCGCGGACGTCGTCGCGGTTCTACGCCGACACCCGGCCCGATCCCGAACGCACCGCGCTCAACGCCCAGTTCGTGCCAGAGGTGCCCGCGCTCGCCGCGTTCGTGTCGAGCCGCGAGGACCTCGCTGCCGCACGCCGGGAGTGGGCGGCCTCCCCGGCGCCGGTGCCCGCTCTGGTCAAGCCCGACACCTCGCCGCGCATCCTCACGCACGCGCTCTACGGCGAGCGCTACCCGAGCCGTGCCGAACGGACGGCGGCCATCGCGCGGCTGCCGTACCGCCGCGCGCACTTCACCGAGCTGCGCAGCGATCAGGGACAGGACTTCCTCTTTGTGCGGCGGCCACGCTGGTATGTCGGCGGCTACTTCGGTGCGCGCCGTGCGACGTCGTTGGCACGTACGGGTTTGACGTTCCTGTGGCACCCGGCGGCGGGCACGCTCGTGCAGTCCCAGAACAACAACGACCACGCGTGCTGGGGCACCGTGTTCCCCGGCCAGGTGGTCGACTCGGACGGCGCGCAGCAGGCGGAGTTCCTCGGCGGCGAGCCCTACCGGCTCCGCTACCGCACGCCGTCCGGCTCGGTGGTGACCGAGGTGACCGTGGGCGAGCGGATCACGAGATCGGTGCGCGCCACGAGTGCGGCCACCGAGCAGATCCCCTTGGTGGTCCGGGATTCCGACACCGTCGCACTCGACGGACGCGGCCTGACGCTCACCCGCGGCCGGACCGTGATCCGCTTCGACTGGGCCGAGCAGCGGGAGCCGCGGCTGCGCCCCGCGACGACGATCACCTACCCCGGCCGGCGGATGCACGTGCTCACCGTGCCGCACAACGGGATCTTCGACCTGGTGGTGTCCGTGCGTTAGTCCACAGTGGACAATCAGTTCACTCTGATGTCGCAATGCCGGGGCGCATGTCCGCGCTGCTCACGGGGTATTCGAGGTGCCCAAACCCATTTGGTACCACCGGAACCACCGCGAGGGAGTGGTTGTGATGGCTCACGTGCGTCGTCTGGTCGACATCCACACCGGAGATGAGTTCGACCAACCCGTTCCCTTCGGACTGGTGTACCCGGTGTGCACCGCGGACGGTGAGGCGCCGCCGAGCCAGCGTGGCCGGACCTGGGAGCACCTCGTCGCGAGCGACCGCGAACTGCGCCAGGTCTCGTGAGCTCTGTGTGAAAAACGCCCGCACCGGGTAGGCCAGGTGCGGGTGACCCGGCCGGGCTGCCCGTGCGAAGGGAGCTCGAGATGGACTTCGGACAAGGGCTGACCGACGCCTGGCGCGCGGTCGCCACGTTCGTGCCCAAGCTGGCGGCGTTCCTGCTGATCCTCCTGATCGGCTGGTTCGTCGCCAAAGCCGTGGCGAAACTCGTCGACAAGGTCCTCGAACGGGTCGGCTTCGACCGGCTCGTCGAACGCGGTGGCATCCGCCGCATGCTCGCGAACAGCAAGTACGACGCCTCCGACCTCCTCGCGAAGCTCGTCTACTACGCGCTGCTGCTGATCACCCTGCAGATCGCGTTCGGCGTCTGGGGCCCGAACCCCGTCTCCGAGCTGCTCACCGGCATCGTGTCGTGGCTGCCCAAGGCCGCGGTCGCGATCATCATCGTCGTGGTGGCCGGCGCGGTCGCCAGCGCGGTGAAGGACTTCATCGGTGGGGCGCTGGGCGGCCTGTCCTACGGCCGGATCCTCGCGAACATCGCGTCGGTCTTCATCTGGGCGCTCGGCATCATCGCCGCGCTCAACCAGATCGGGGTCGCCACCACCGTCACCACGCCGGTGCTGATCGCCGTGCTCGCCACGGCCGGCGGCATCCTCGTCGTCGGTGTCGGCGGCGGTCTGGTCCGCCCGATGCAGCAGCGCTGGGAGGGCTGGCTCGGCCGCGCCGAGCAGGAACTGCCGCAGGCCCAGGCTCAGGCGCAGGCGTACCAGCGCGGTCGTGAGGACGCCGTCCGCACGGGCACCCCGGCCGCTCCCGCCGCCACCGCCGAGCCGATGACCGAGCCGATGCCGGTCGCCGCCACGCGCCCGGCGCCGGCGGAGGACCCGGTGCTCGGCGAGCGCCGGCCCGACCGGCCCTGATCGAGCTCCACGAGACGAGGCGCATCCCCACCGGGGGTGCGCCTCGTGTCATGCCAGCTTCGGGAGAGCCGCCACGTCGTCGGTCAGTGGCTTCACGTCGTGCGCGTGCGCGAGCTGGCAGACGGCCATCAGGCGGACACCGAGCCACGACGTGTGCGTCCACTCGGAGTCGAGCGCGTGGTCGAGCAGCCCGCGCCCGTAGGCGGCGAGCAGGACCACCGCGCCCACCGTGCCGGCGCCCTCGACGCCCAGCAGCAGGATGTCCCGGACCGCGGCACCGTGCTGATCCACCTCGGCGGCCAGAGCAGGGGTGATGGCGAGTGCCGCCCACCCGGCCACGCCGATGCGGTCGGACAACTCGGAGATCCACTGTCGCGCGTTCTTCTCGCGCCAGGTCGCACGCATTCCGACACCGTAGCCGCGTCCGGTGAAGTACCGGTTTGAGGGCGCTCGAACCGGGTATTCACGCGCGGGTGCGTCAAGCAGTCGGCGCGACGATTCCGGCTGTGAAGGCAGGCGAGCCAGCATGAGCACCGAACTCGACCGACCGTCCTCGCGACAGCAGCGCGCGACCGCCTTGGAGAAGCTCGACAACGCGGTCTGCACCGCGCTCGCGGGCGTCGAGGAGGACGAGGCCCGCAGAGGCCTCAAGACGGCCCTCGCCACGTGCGCGGACGCCGACGCGGCGGTGTCGCCGCAGGTCATGGGCTGTGTCGAGGCGGCGGACGAGCACCTGCGCTACGGCGAACGGATGGAGGCGCGGATGCTGCTGACCGTCGCGCACCGCCTGCTCTCCCGCGCGTCGCGCGCCACGGTCGTCCCGCCGCCCACGACTCCCGGTGACGTCGTGCTCGGCCGGTGATTGAGGAGCCGTCCCCCAGGGTATCTCGAACGCACGTTCGAGTGGAAGGGGATCGCGGTGAACCGCACTCCGGAGAAGGACCCGCAGGACTGGACCACCGGTGACGAGCCGATGACCGGTCCGCAGGAGTCGTACCTGCACACGCTCGCCCAGGAAGCGGGCGAGGACGTGCCGGCCGAACTCACCAAGGTGGAGGCGTCGCAGCTGATCGACCGCCTCCAGGAGAAGACCGGCCGGGGTGGTTGATCGTGTGGAACGCGCTGACGGCGGGTAACCGGACGTCGTGGACATCAAGCACGAAGTGACGCAGATGGAATCGTCCAGGACCGAGTCGGCCCTGCTGGCCACCTTCCCGGACTACCTCGAGGCCCAGCGGCTCGTCGACCGGATGTCCGACGACGGGTTCCCGGTGGAGAGCGTCCGGATCATCGGCGACGGGGTCCGGACGGTCGAGCAGGTGACCGGGCGCATGACGCGGGCACGTGCCGCGGCGACGGGCGCGGCCAGCGGTGCCTGGTTCGGTGTGTTCATCGGCCTGCTCTTCGGGCTGTTCACCGCCGGGCAGACCTGGGCCTGGTTCATCTTCATCAGCCTCGCGGTCGGTGCGTTCTGGGGCGCGGTCTTCGGGTTCGTCGCGCACTGGACCACCCGCGGCCGCCGTGACTTCGCGAGCGTCATGACGCTGCAGGCCCGCCGCTACGAGGTCCACGTGGACGCCGACCGCGCCGCGGAAGCGGCCAAGTACGTGCGCTGATGCAGACCTTCCTGCCGTACCCGGACTTCGCGGCCACCGCGCGCGTGCTGGACCGGAGCAGGCTCGGCAAGCAACGCGTCGAGACGCTCCAGATCCAGCGCGCGCTGGTGGTGCCGGGCCACGGCTGGCGCCACCACCCGGCCGTGAAGATGTGGGCCGGGTACGAGGAGGCGCTCGTGCGGTACGGCCTGGAGATGGTGGCGCACTGGTGCTCGCTGGGGTTCAGGGACACCTGCGCCGCGACGATGCTGACCGACCTCGCCCGCGCCAGGGACGTGCGGGTCGTGCGCACCCAGGAGGAGCTGGCCGCCGCGGACGAGCTGCCGCCGTGGCTGGGCGACCCCGAGGTGCACCTCAGCCACCAGTCCGCCCTGGTTCGCAAGGACCCGGCGCACTACCGCCGGTTCTTCCCGGCCGTGCCGGACGACCTGCCCTACGTCTGGCCGCCGACGCTCACCCGCACGGTGAACCCGTCGGCGTCGCGGCCCATGGACACGTAGTCGCACGTGCGGTGCAGGATCCACAGCCCGAGCCCGGCCGAGCGGGTCTCGGTGGTCGGCACCAGTCCCGCCAGCGGGTCCGTCGGACCGGGCCCGCGGTCGCTCACGGCCACCACGACGCGCGACCCGTGCGCCCACAACCGGAACCGGACCGGCGCGACACCGTGCGTCAGGCCGTTCGTCACGACCTCGCTGGCCGCGTAGACCGCGTCGTGCGCGGCGTCCTCGCTCAGCTCCAGACCGCTGATCGCGGCACCCACGGCCTCGCGGACCGCGCTCGCCGTCGGGGCGACCAGATCGACCAGCGGCGGCTTCTCCTCCAGCTCGTCCGGCAGCTGCGGCGAACCGGCGAGCCCCTCGCGGTAGCCGGGGTTCACCTCGTGCGTGCCGGGGGCGGCGGCGATGTTGGGGTGCGTGCGCACCACGTCGGCCAGCACCTCGGCGGGCGTCGTCCTCGTGTCGTACGGGCACAGGCCCCACACCGGGAACTCCGCGTAGGCCTGGTTCACCGCCGCCTCGTACCGCGCCCACCAGTCCCAGCTGGCCCCCGTGCCGGGGTGGGGCACGTCGCCGACCACGCGCATCTGCCGCGCGCCGTCGTCGGTGTGCTCGCGGAAGAGGTCGCGGTAGGTCGCGATCGCGTCGCACGGGCGCGAGTACTGGTCGGCGCCCGGCCGGTAGAGCACCGTGGAGCGGCCCAGCGCACCGCGCAGCAGAGCCGTGTTGTACTCCGTGCACGCCACCACCGACGGCTCTCCTGCGCGCAGGCCGTCCTCCAGGAACGGCACGGCGTGCGCGAGGAAGTCGTCGTCGGTGCCGTAGAAGGCGGTCTCGTGGAAGAAACCGGTCACGAGGACCGATGCTACGCCCGCTTCGGGTGCGCCATCCGAGCGAACCTGTCCTACCGGCGGTAGCCGGCACACCGCCGAACCGCGTACACACGTGGACTGCGCTACCGTCGGTGGTGGGTTGAGCAGCCAGCCCGTTAGACGGCCGTGCGTGCCGTCACAACTGGAGGTTGCCGCGTGCTCACCGACGGTCAAGTCCCCTTCCGCACCGCCCGCGAGAGCGTGGGCGCCGCCGTCCTCGTGCACATCGCCGGCGAAATCGACGTCACCACCGCCGCCGACCTCTCCGAGACACTCACGGAGGCGGTCAAGGCAGTCGTGCCGCCCGCCCCCGTCGTCGCCGACCTGAGCGGCGTGGGGTTCCTCGGCGCCCAGGGCATCGGACTGCTGCTCGACCACCAGGACCTGTGCCTGCGCCGGGGCAGCGCGCTCGTCGTGGTGGCGAACACCGCGGCGGTGCTGCGGCCGTTGCAGGCGCTGGAGCTGATGACGGTGCTGGGCGTGCGCTCGTCGGTGCTCGACGCGCTCGCACCCCCCGAGGTCCGGGCTTAGGAACGTTCGGCCGCGCTGCGCAACACGCAGAACTCGTTGCCCTCGGGATCGGCGAGGACCGCCCACCCGGAGCCGTCGGGGTTGCGGTGGTCGCCCACGAAGGTGGCGCCGAGCCCCAGCAGGCGCTCCACCTCCTCGTCGCGGGTAGAATCCGGGCGCAGGCAGAGGTGTAGCCGGTTCTTGGTGGTCTTGGGCTCCGGCACCTCGTTGAAGTACAGCACCGGCCCCTCGGCCAGCAGCACCTCGGTCTCCAGGTCGCCCGGCTTGTCGTCGGGGTGCAGCGGGCGCCCGGTCACCTTGCTCCAGAACAACGCCAGCTCGTAGGCGTTCGCGCAGTCGATGGCCACGTTCTGCAACACGGATGTCATGCGCGTCAGCCTAAACCGTCCATAGAGGACTAAAGCATCGGCGGCATCATCCGGTAGCTCTCCGCGTAGTGTTCCCCGACTTCGGCTCATCGGCGGACCAGTCCGTATGGGCTGGTCAGATGGCTTGTCGACAGCGTTCGCGTCGAGGTGTTGGTGCTGCTTGGGAGCAATGTGGGAGCGCAGGTGCTGACTCCCTTGCAAAGCAACGTGTTCACCTGACTTCGTCGTGTTCTTCCAAGTTCCAGGACCAACCGCCGTCTACTTCCCAGCGGTGCTGGAGCTGCTCGAGCATCCTGCTGATCATCGACTCGGTCACGTGCGAATACCGGTCATCTGTGGAACTGCGCTTGTGTCCCAACCGCTCCAGCCGGAGCACGCGTGGCACCTCGTCTTCGATGAGCCAAGTCTCCTGCGTGTGCCGGAGATCGTGGAAGACCATGCCCTCCTTCAGTGGAGCCCAGCCGAGCCCTTGGTTGCCGGAGACGGCCGGCAACCAAGCGCGAACCCGGAAGTTGGCGCGACGTTGAAGCAGACCCCGTCTCGTGGGGAACACGAATCGCGAGTCGGGATTGCGTTCACGATGCGCGAGCAGTTCGTTCACGAGGAACGGCGGTAGGTGTACGTCGCGGGCACTGGTCTGCGTCTTGGGCGGACCGAGAGTGGGCTTGCGTCCTCCAATTTCGTGCAGTGCGCCGAACTCGGGGTCGACGGTGATGCGCGGATTCGAGTTCAGGTGCGTCCTCGTCCACTGAAGGCCGGTCAGTTCGCCCCATCGCAGGCCGGTGTAGGCGGCCGTGATCACCAGCAAGCCATCATCGGGATGCATTCGTGCTGCGAGCGCGTCCACTTCGTCCGTGGTGGCGTGAGGTCGCTCTGGTGAGTCGGCGAAGACGATCCGCAGCTTCCGGCACGGGTTCGAGCCGATCAGCTTCTCGTCGACCGCCTCGCCGATGATCAGTGCGAAGAGCTTGAAAACGTCCCGCGCACTTCTGTCGGCGAGCTTCGACCGCAGCGTCTTGTTCACCCAGCCCTTCACCTCGATTCGCTCGATGTCGCCGAGCGCGGTACCGGACCAGAAAGGCAGGATGTGGGTGCGCAGGTGCGAGTCGTACTTCGACCACGTGGTCGGCCTTACGTTGTGCGCAGAAGACCACTTCCGAATCCACTCGTCGATCGTCGTTTTCTCGAGGCGTGGGTCAACGAACTGTTTCCGTCGTTGGTCGGACTCCACGTCTAGTGCGCGTCTTCCTGCCGCTGTCTCGGTCGTGTAGCCGTTCTCGGAGTGGATGGTCCCGTCTCCCAAACGGTAGCGAACGCGCCAGCCGCTGCCATGGTTCTCTATCCAAGCCATTTCTTCTCCTTTGAAGCGCCTTTCAAATGTGTCAAAATGAGCACATGTAGATGAACGCTCGTTTCAGGGAGAAGGGCAACCTAAATGTGTTCATTGCGCGCCCGCTGTTTGCTATTAGTGCGACGGTGTAGAGGGTCTTTGGTGCTCGTCAAGTTCGGAGCCTGTGCTGCCGCTGCCACAATTTTCTTTATGTCGTCATGAGAGAAGCGCAGGTGTTTCCCCAGGAACGTGCACGGTATTGCTCGGCGGGCAGCTCGCCGGCGCAGCCAGGACTCTCGTACCTGCAGCTGCTCTGCTGCTTGGGCAGGGGTGAACAGGGCCTGTGTCGAGGCGACCGTGAGCTGGACCGTTGCCGCGTGTTCTTCGGTGGCGGCGGGGGTCTCCATGACTGCAGACCCGGAACGGGTCGACACTCGCGATCCTGGAGATGACCATCGGGCTGACGGAGTCATCGGGAGCGCCCCTTTCTGGCGGGCGCACTCGGTTGGATGGAGAGCGCCGTTGGTACCTCTTAACTCCAGAGAGGCAGCCTCTTCGGGACGGCTAGCTCAAAGTTTGTGGATTTCTGTGCTTCGGAGTCCTGGTTCATGAGTCGGTTGTGGTACTCCGCGAAGGTAGGCATCGGGGACACCACCGAGTTGAACAGGTCTTCGGCAGTCACGCCCACGCGGTCGAGAAGCAGGCAGGCGGCATCTAGCTCGGCTTGGGTTGCGCGCCGGGTCATGTGTCTTCGCCACCCGGATGTACTGGCAGCAGCAGTCCGTTCAGGGAGATAGAAGGGAACGCGTCACCGACCGGCGGTCGACGTGAGCCGTCAGCAGCACCCAGTCCTCGAACATCAGGCCAATTACCTCGGCGAGAGGCAATTGGTCATCTTTGTGGCCGCTGACCCGCCCAGGTGCCGGCTGCATGTTGCGCCACCCGCCGTTTAAGAGTCCTCGGGTGTGCCTCGGCGGAGGTGTCGGCTGATGTCGGCGGGTGCCGTTTCCACACTTCAGGTGCAGGATCTCGAAGCATCGTCTGCTGGCCGGTGTCAGTCTGTGTCGTCGCAGATCAGGCTTCTCGGGCCCTTCCCGGGCTCGCAAACGGGCGTCCTGCGGGATGTGTCGCGTGCGGTGACGGTGATCATCGCGGCGGTCGTGGGCCTTACGTTTTTCTTTGGGTTCGGCAACGTTCTGAGTCTTGCGCTGCTGCTGGGAGTGCCGGCGTGGGTGGCCCCGCTCATCGCGCCAGCTGTCGACCTGTCGATCCTTGGACTACTCCTGGCGACGCGGCACCTAGCACTGCACGGTGCGTCGGCGGAGGATCTCCGGCCGCTGCGCAGGTTCACTCTGTTCGTCAGCGCGGTCTCACTAGGTCGTGTCCTGCGGATCTTCACCTGAGGTGGAGGACGATGCAGGCCAGGATGATCTCGGCGCGGTGGTAGGCGGCTCGTTTCGTGAACCTGGTTGCCAGGCCGCGGAATTGCTTGAGGCGGTTGAAGCAGCGTTCGACGACGTTGCGTGCCTTGTAGAGGTCGGGGTCGAAGGCCGGTGGCCTGCCACCGGCAGAGCCCTTGTACCTGCGTCGGTCGATCTGGTCGACACGTTCGGGAATGGTCGCCTTGATCCGCCGCTGTCGTAACGCCGCGCGGGTACTCGGGTGGGCATAGGCCTTGTCCGCGATCACCCGCCCGACCCGCACCCGCTGCCCGTCGATCGCGAGGTCCTCGATCCAGTCCGCGCAGCCCCCGTTTTCCGGGCTCCGGCCGCGTGCTGGTGCGCTCGGACAGTGGTGGAGTCGACGCTGATCACGAACGCGAGGTTGTCTGCCAGGGTTCCGAGTGAGTCGTCTTTGACGATCACGTGCTCCAGGATCCTGTCCCAGGTGCCATCGGCGGTCCACTTCCGCAGCCGCTCGTGCGCGGTCTTCCACGGCCCGTACCGTTCCGGCAGGTCACGCCACGGCGCACCGGTGCGTTCCTTCCACAGGATCGCGTTGATCACCTGCCGGTGGCTGCGCCTCCTGCCACCGCGCTGCCCGTTCTGCGCGGGCAGCAACGGCGCGATCTTTGCCGAGGCCTTGTCCGTCAGCTCACCACGTCCGACCACACGCCATCATCTGCACACGATCATGAGAAAGATCCGCAGGACACGCCCTAGTCGCTGAAGGGTATGAGCACTTGCTAAAACCGGGTGTCCTTCGGGTCTATGCCGGTAAGGGCCCATGGTTGGCTTCGCGGTCGGCCCTCACTATCAAGGGTTGGATTGGATGAGCTGAACCATGCATGCCACCGTGTGCCTTGGGGGATGGTCGCGGTGAAGGTTCGTGCTTCGGGTCCTGCTTCGGGGGCTGGTCCTTGGTTGTTCCAAGTGACCTCTGGGTGCCAAAGCACTATCTCCTGCATCTGCAGCTGAAGGCCGGCGATGCTGAGCGTTGGTGTCGCTGTCTTGATGATCTGGGGTACGTCGCCCAGAGGTGACACCACTTGAGGCAGGGTGAGATCCCACTCGACGGTCCGGCCTTCCCACAGCATGCGTGCTTGCCTCAGGCGTACCCGCTCGAACTGGTTGAGCGACTGAGTACCGAGATCCAGCGGTTGCCCGGTGAGATCTTCGAGCACCACGAGGTCGCCCAGCAGCTCAGCGGTCTGCTTCAGACGCTTCAGGTTATCTGCGTTAAGACCTTCCAGCTCCCAACGGAGCAAGTCCTCGTCGGGCATGCGCAAGGTCAAAGTATGCGCGTTGTGCATCGCCAATTTGAACATGGCCGTCGTGAGGCTGATCTGGTTTGTTCGTCCTACGGCGTTCACAGCCATCGAACCAGGCACCAGACCGTCTTCATTCAAAGTGAACTCTGCGCGAATCGTGAAGCTGTCGGCGACAAGTACTTGCAGTCTAACGATGTTGCCATCTCGTCTGTTGTGGACGATCGCTCCGTCATGTGCAGAGATGATGCTTTCGCTGGCGTCCGCAAGCTCCAGGCGAACCTGGTTGGATTCGGTGGCACGTAGTTGATCTGTTATGCCGAGCTGGGTCCAGGAGCCGCCTGGCTGGGCGAAAGGTTGGTTGATGTCGGGCATCTGCGTTCCTGGCGCTGCGACGTAGGCGGTGGCTCCCTCGTAGACGAACTCTTTTGCCCCGACAACGACGTCGGCGTCCCAGAGCTGTGTATCGATCTCCAAGGTGCCCACTCGGTCCAACTCCTCAACCAGCCGCAGCGTGGTCACGGTAAGCGCCGCGATCCGGCTGAACACACCAACTGCGGCGAGATAGCGCTCCGTCAGGGAGAAGGCTTGAGCCTTCCGTTTCCAGCCTGTGGCATCGACGTGCACCAGGTCTGTGTACAACCAGCCGGCCGCTAGTTCGGTGTCGGAGACCAAGTCGGTCGGATCAGTACCGTCAAGGTTCCCCATCTGCAACGCATATGCTTGAACTTGCTGTCCTACGGCAGTCGCAGTCCATGCTGTACCGAGTTCGTCAAGCCGATCGCGCTGCTCTGAGGTCACCTCGGTCGAGGTGCCGACCAACCGTCCGAGCGCTGCCAGAACCTTCTGGTAGAAGACGGATTCAGACGCGAGGACGAGTGGTCTCACACGTGCGGCAAGTGACTCGAAGATCTCTTCGTCTGCTGGCAACTTGCGGACCAGGGCGGCCGAGCCGTCGAAAGCCATCCTGAGGATCATCGTCTCTTGCAGGAACTCAGCAAGGGTCTCGTGATCCTGCACCAGCGAGTGGGCTTCGACTCTCCGTGCACGCAGCACGAAACGACTGATGGTGTCTGCATCCGTGATGGCCATGGCTGACCATGGTGCCGTGGTTCACGGCCCACAGCATCTGGGTTTCGCATCGATTCGCAGCTCTAAAAGAAGCGAGAGGATCCGCAGGTCTCGGCTCGAGGTCCGCGGAGCTGCGTTCAGAAGTCCGAGATGCTGGCGAGGAGGCGTGGGCAGGGCGGCACGCTTACATGCCCGACACCAGTTGCAGTCAGGGACGTGTGGTGAGGGTTTGCGTGCTTGTGGGACCAGGGCCACTGCCGGGTGGATCTGCCAATTGGTTAGTGATCGCGGGATTGCAGTGGCTACGCTCTGGCGGTGTTTACCGAGGTATGGCCACCTGACTATGTTCCGATCTGGCCGCCGAGATGGTCCCCGAATGAACGGCCACGCCCGTTGGTGGTGTATCTGGACCAGTGGTGCTTCGCAGACAAGCTTGTTCGTGATCGTGCCGGACAGTTGAACGACGGTGACGCCGGAAGCTACAAGTTCCTGCGATCAGCTGCACTGGACGGTTCGGTGATCTTCCCGCTGTCGCAGGTCCATTACAGGGAGACTTGGAAGCGGGACCACGCTGATGCCGTCTGGGACACGGCTGTGGTGATGGGCGAGCTGAGTGGGTTTCAGACGTTCAGCTTCTCGGGCCTCGCGGAGTGGGAGGCGCTGAAGGCGGTCGCTGCGCTTGTGGGTTCGGTGAGGGAGATCTCGACTCCCGAACCTATCGGGTGGGGTCTTGCGCATTGCCTCCGCGGCCGCGAGGGGGCTGCGCATCTTGTTGATGTCCGCACCGGGCAGCCAGCGCGCTGGGATGACCTCCCTGAGAAGCTTCGGTACACGGTGGCTAATCTTGAACGAGATGCTGCGTCTTTGTTCGAGCTGTCGATGCTGGCTAGGCGTGCCGCTCCGGGACTGGCCGTAGATCTGCCGATGTTCGCGCCTGTTCCTGATGATGCGGGAACTAGGTTTCTCGGACACGAAGCGAGTATTGCTGCGGCTATCACGACGTCGGGGCGGTCTGCCGCGAAGGTCCGCAATATGCTCACCCTGCTGGCATATCGCGATTCTTGGCAGCTGCTGGCATCAGCGGCATTGAGCCTCGGCCTGGACCCGGAGGTGATCGTCATCGACGACATCACCAAAGTAGATGCCCTCGTGAAGGCGATGCCGATCCAGCAGACCTTCACAGCGTTGCGTACCCAGACGCATCTGAAAGGCAACTGGAAGGGTTCGCCCTCGGATCTGCTGGACTTCTTAGCGCTAGCAACGGTCGTGCCGTTTGCCGACTACTACGTTGCGGACAAGAAGACCTACAACCTGGCCCGGGACGCAGATCTCGGCCAGGCAGAAGGCTGTCACATCGTCCACCGCCTTTCCGATCTCTGTGATCTTCTGCGGCAGCGTCTGAGCTGACAGCGGTGAGCAGCCTTTGGGGTGCCAACTCCGCAGTACCTCAAACAGGTCGCAGATAGCCGGGCGATGGCGACGCCGGTCCTACCAGCGCGTGACACGCGACGTGTGCCTCGGTGGACTCATCCCTTGACTGGCCGCTTCAACTGCGAGGCCATCGCAACTGTCTTTGTCCGGCAGGGAGAAAGAGCCTGCCGGACAACAGCCCCTCAGCCACAGACGCCTGACCTAAGCAGTGACGCACTACCCGAGGGTGCCATCAACAACGGGAATGTCGTTGGCCTCAGCCCACTTGCCTACGGGACCCTGTAGCCCGTGGCTCCAGTATCGGCGCCGGACTTGACCTTCGGTGGTCAACTGCCCCATTTCCGCTATGCCGTAAAACTGGCCAAGCTCGTCTGCCACGCGGCAAGCAACTGCGATCAAGGCGGGCCCAGCGTCGGCGAGGTCGTCGATCGTGGCGGATGTCTCGGCAGGGTTCGGTGCGTTGGTGGTCGAGTACGGACTACGAGTCTCGGTGAAGTTGCGGGTGGTACCGATCTCAGTAGGGTGGTCCGTCGACACAGGATGAAGTTGTGCCCGCGCAAGAACGCTGCCGCCCGCAGCCGTGCGGTCGCGTGCATGCTGAGCCAACGCTAGGAGCCCCGAGAGGATTCCGATGACGATCCATTCGTCGTCGATCAGTTGCACGGCTAGGGCTTCGCTGTCGGGTGGAGTTCCGATCCAATTGCGCTGCTGGCGTTTGGTCAGGTCCTCTAGAGCCCGTCCGTAGACACCCGAGCCGTCTGTGTGCAGGTCGAGTGCCGCCCATCGCGCAAGCGGGTTGTTGCCGCTCGCGCCGTCGGCGAGTAGCCGGCGTCGTCCGGTCCGTGTTCGCAGGAACGTGCTGGCGGCGAAGAGTCCGATCTTCTTGTCGGCCATCTCCTGCTGGAAATCGCGGTAGATCTTCTGTGAGATTGTCGATTCGCCGGGGACGTCCGGGACCAGCGAGACGACTATCCACGGCTGGTCGGACGTGTCTAGGCGGGCGAGACAGTCTCGCTCGATCTCGTTGACCCGCGTTGCCTGAGCAGCTTGCCCAGCGAGGCGATCACGGTAGGCGGATGCGATCTCCGGTTCGGAAAGGTATCGAGTGGTTGAC
This sequence comes from Lentzea sp. NPDC003310, assembly GCF_040610935.1. NCBI lineage: Bacteria > Bacillati > Actinomycetota > Actinomycetes > Pseudonocardiales > Pseudonocardiaceae > Lentzea > Lentzea sp. NPDC003310. Next base: position 100,264 of record NZ_JBEXNC010000012.1, on the reverse strand, counting down.
CCGTTGCGTTTTGGAAATCGAAGTGCATCGTTGACCAGGGCGGCGTGCGGTGCTTGAGGGCTTTTTGGTACGGCGATCGCGATGAACCCCAGGTCGGTATCCGCTTGATCACCGGCTGCCTCGCTCGCTGACGTGTTATGACGCAGGGCGAGAACATCGAATGCAGGAACCGGTGCGACCAAGCTCGCCACCACTTGCCGGATGCGGCCTGCTTCGGCATCGCTGACTTCGACTCCGGGGGCGGCAGATGCGCAGGCGTGGTCGTCTTCGTCGATCCCAAGAATAATCAGGCCTCCCGCGGTGTTCGCTAGGGCGGCGACGTCCCCAGCGAGCTTACGGCGCTCGCTGTCACCTCGACCGTAAAGATCGCGTTTGAAGTCCAGGTCAAACGATTCTTGGGTTGCGGATGCAACGAGTGACTCAAGATGATGTGCCTGCAGACGGTCTAGCGGCACGCCGAACAACGTCTCCTTGATGCCGCGCTCGGCCAGTCGCATGACTACGGCGTCAAGCAGCGCGATGGCCTGCTCGTGTGTGGCGGGTCGGAGTTCGCGTGCGTTGCGGCAGGTCATCTCCAGGGCGATGACGGCGAGGCGGTCAACCCACTCGCTGGCGGCGGAGAAGACGGACATGTCGACGCCGTGCTGGTCCGCAGTGACGCACCAGGCTTGGAGCAGTCCGCCTGCTGCGTCGAGTACGGGCGCGGTGGCTTGCCAGGACGACATGTAACACCGGCCTACTCGATAGACGGCGTTGCGGGCCAGCGGCATGGCGTTGGGAGGGGTAGTCACAGGCGTGGTGGTCACGGTGTTCTGGCTCCTGTGGGTCGGCGGGCGCACGGCTCCGAACCAGCCGCGATGACCTTCCTTGCTTCGCTTTCAAGATCATCAAGAGTGCTCGCCCCGGAAACCACTTCCTCGATGAAGCCGAGGTCGTTCAGGCACTGCAGCAGGGACTCGCTCGGCCGTCCACCTAGCCGTTTCCCTAGCGCCGTGATCAGCCGCTCGTGGTCTTGCATCAACCGAAAGTACTCTAAAAGTGATGCATCACCCTGGACTCATGAACGAACCGGAGCGGTTTCCACGCCTGACCTCGGCGCTGCGCATCCTCGCGGCAACCAGGCGCGTTATCGTCGAGATCACGGCATTGCTGGTTGCTGTGACAGCGCTAGTTGCCACGGCGGTGAACGTGTGGCCTTGGTAGTCGAAGGCCCCTCAGTAGGCCGCTGCTTCTCCGTGAGGAAGAGGCGGCCAATCTGGCTCTTGGGGAACCGCGAGAGCTCCTCAACTGATGGAGGGCGAGGGCCGCGACGCCGGTCAGGGCGGCGGCGCAGTAGTACGTTGGCAGCCTCGCCCTGACTGCAAGTCCCACGCTGTACGCCGCCGCGGGTACGTCGGATACCTTCACGTCGATCAGCGACCGGACAAGCCATCGACATTCGAACAGTGTTCTGGTGTGAACGGAGTGGACTTCGAAGGCGTGCGCACGAGCACCGGGATCTGCTCGACTGTGGCCGACCCGCATGCGGTGGAAGCACAGCTCGCTGACAGCACGCTCGGCTTCCAGCGAAGTTATGTGCGACCAATCTCCGCAGACACACTTCGTACGGAACTTGGTGTTGGCATGGATCGTGCACGTGACTTGGTCATGTCGCTCCGTGCAGAAGTTGCTGCGGCAGTTTCTGCCCGAGCTGGGGGAACACAGGGCGAGACCGCTGACGAGGCGTGACTACGACGGCCTACGTCAGCTGCTCGGAAGGTCCGTTGGCAAGATCATGTCTCTGGGTCTGGTTCCACCGGCTGCCTGTGGGGGAACAAGCCGTAACGGCCATGCTTTGCGTTCTTGGTGAAGATGATGTCCCGGGTGGCGGGGTCAAGGGCATCCGGCGGGTCCTCGTTCTCCAGAACGATGATCTGACCGGAGAAGTTTGCCTGTACGTCGGCGAAGAACCGACCAGCGAGGCTGGCTGTATCGAGGATCTGCCCGCTGTCGTCAGGCTCGGCGTTCGGTGTCGGCGGGCGGTAGACGACCAAGGGCGAGTCGAGCACGACGAAGCCAGGGTGAGGAAGGTCGTTGTCGAAGCAGTACTGGGCAAGCGAGATCGTGAACGCGGCGTGGAGGACTGCTCGAACACCCTTGCCGTGCGCGGACCGCAGCTGGTTGCCAGAGACGATGTCTTGGGCGTCGAAGCTGTAACTGGTGTGGTCAGCCTCGGGGTAACCCCAGTTCCGCAATCGTGCCGCGATCATCTGGGACAGGTCTGTGACGGCGCTGCGTTGCAAGCCGGCCGTGGGCGCCATCGGCTCCGGCTTTGGCTCGGTCCCGATCTCGGTGCGTAGGGCTTCGAGCCTCTGGATTCTCCGGATGGTCTCGGCGTCGCGTTGGAGCTGGGATGACGTGGTGAGCAGCTCGCGCAGCTCCAGTTGGTGTGGACTGAGCACGCCGTCGAGCCGAGCAATCTCTCGTTGTGCCAACGAGACTTGGCTGGCATAGGACTCTAGTCGTTGAGTCTTCTCGTCGCGTTCGACGCGGAGTCCGGCGATAGCGTTGAGCAGGTCTTCGCGGAGCGCGGTCGTCTTGCGCTGTTCCTCGCGGACAGACTCCGCGAAGGCGGTCGTGTCGTCGGCACAGTCCTCGTTGAGGTGCTGGTGTTCGGGTTCAGCACCACAGAACACGCAGCGCCCTGGCGTGAAGTACCCGAGTAGCGTGCCGGCCTCGGCGACCGCTTCCAGTCGGTTCAGGTCGGTGGTGTATTTATCGTGCAGCAGCGCGAAGCGGGCGTCGAGGGTGTCCAACTCGGCTACGCTGCGCCGGGCCGCGGCGACTAGCCGCTCACCATTGGACAGGTTGCGCCCCCATTGCTGCCTCGCGGCTGCAGCTTGCTCGATGCTCCCCGTCGACTCGGTAATCGCCGTCTGCAAACGCTCCAGACGTTTGTCGACTTGATCAAGTGTCTCTTCTGTCTGGAGCTGCTCATGCAGCTCGGCCAGCAGCGTGTCGATGACGTCGTCTTTGGCCGCCTTGGACTTCCGGCGGTCGGTCTCCGACTCGATCGGCTCTATTGCGGAGTCGTCCTGCCCCTGCAGGATCAGGCGAAAGATCGAAATCTCCGCGGTCCGCGTTGTGTGCTGCCCCGTCATGATCGGTGGGGTCTTGGCCTGAATCTTGGTCTCGCCCACTAGGAAAAGCGGGGCCAGCGTGCGCAGGCTCAACGAGTGGGTGTTGCCTCCACCGTCCTTGCGAATGAGCTTCCCGCCCAGGCGGATCTTGTCCAGCAAGAAGTGCGAGAGGTTCTTGAGACTCTTGGCACTGTGCGTCGCGGACAAGGAGGTGCCGTCGGCGGGCGGTGGGTAGGAACGGTGGTCGCCTCGGAAGAGGCGGAAGGGGCCGCCCTGCGTGCTTCGAGCCAACGTGACGGGTTCCCCGTCGGGCATTCTGATGCCCAGCAGCACCAACTCGTAGCCGTCTCGCTCAGGGGTGTCCTCCAGGGTTGAGCCGCCGAGCATGAAGTCGATGGTGTCGGCGATGTAGGACTTTCCCGTGTCCGACGGCCCGCGAACCAGCGTGAGCTTGGGGCCGAACTCCACGATGGCAGGCTCGACGGACGGACCGACGAAGGTCAGGTGCAGCAGGCTCAACCGTTCCATGCGCCCGTGCCCTCCTCTCGGTCGTTGTCGTCGTTCTCGCTCGGTCGCAACCCGAAGATCGCCGCGGTCCGTTGCCGGACCTCCTCCTGCGACATCCTGCCGAACAGCTCGACAACCCACTGGCTGCGGTCCCTCAATTCGGTGATGTAGCTGGCTTCGAGGGAGCTCACGAAGCTATGAGCCTCATCTCCGGCTTGGTAGCGGATGCCGGCGCTCGACGCACGCATGTCGACCAGTCCAGCGCGCAGCATCACCTGCAAGCCCTCCTCGACGCTCGCACGTCGCACGCCCAACTCGCCCGCGTGCAGAGGAACGGAGGGGTGGATGCTGGGGGGACCGCCGAGTTCGGCGGTGTGCAACACGCTGTGGTCGAGGAGGACGAGGTGATTGATGTCCAGTTGCTCCGGGTAGGCCTCGGTCAACATCACCAGGACGCGCACCCCGTACTCAAGGGGGCTGTTGAGGGGACTTCTCATTCCTCCTCCACCCAGGTCAGCCGGTCGTCGTTGGCGAGCTGGTGGCAGATGCCCTTGCGGTCGTCGATGTCCGTGTAGTTGATGAGCTTGTGCCGGTTGAGGTCGAGGCTGCCGACATGTGCCAGCACCTGGCCCAGCCTCGCATATCCGTCGGGATGGTCGGCCTCGGCGATGTCGATCACGCCAGAGTGGATGTCGTCCTGGAGTCTCTCGAAGGTGCCAGGGGGTACGGCTCCGGCGGAGTAGGCCTTGAGCGACTCCGCTCGAAAGAAGTTCACTCGTTGCTGCTGCAGGTGTTTCCGCAGCCGTGGCACGTCGGCCACGGACTCGAGCGTGGTGATCTTGTCTGGCCAGCGCTCGGCGTACACGGCCAGGAGCTGCTGGAGGTAGCGCGTTTCGTCCGGCGTGTAATCGTCTGGAGGGGTTTCGCTATCACCACGTGCAGGAAGCGAGGTGCCGAAGCGGGCTGCGTGCCACCTGGTTCGGCGGTGGGTGGTCAGTGCGTCCAACAGCTCCACAGACTTGAACATGGAGAAGTCGGTTGCCGCCGCCAACGTCCGTACTGCGTCGAGGGTGGCTTCGTGCAGACCTTCCACCAACTTGTCACCTTTGACCAGTCGGTCCAGGAAGTTCTTGCGCAAGGTGGTCGGGTTGCTGACCATCATGTTGAACGGGGTTGACAGCGCCCTGGGGGCCAGGAAGTGGTAGCTGTCGGGCAGGGTGTACGCCCCCTCGACCACCGACGTGAAGAGCTTGAGGATCTCGGCGGCGGCGACGGAGAAGCTGAGTGGTTTTTCGTAATGTTTGGCCTGGAAGCAATCCCACGGCCCCTCGAACTGCTGGTCGGTCTTGAACGCGGCGATGTCCGCGCCCTTGTCGCCCGCTCCGCCGAGCTTCTTGATCTGGACGTAGGTCTCGTCCAACGCGGTGGCCCACTCGCGAATGAAGTCTTCCCACTCGTCGGGGGAGTACATCCGGATGCGCGCCACCGGCGACACAGGCGGTCCGTCCAGGGCCACCGATGGGGTGGAGGCGCTAGGCCTGGGCATGGCACAGAGGGGCATGTGCCCGTCGGCCTTCTGCTCTTCCGCAGTCACTCCGTGCCCTGACCCTGCCTACTCGGTTGGTTGTCCATCGTAGATTGGGGCTGGGGCGACGAGGATCAATTCACACGGTTGGGCGTCACGAGGCCCACCGCCCAGTGGCGCGAGCGATCTTGCTGTGCTCGTCGGCCACGCCCTTGACCGCGGGTTGGCGGTCGAGGTGTTCACGAACCTCGTGCACGTGAGCCCGGACTTGTGGGAGGTCTTCTCCCAGCCCGGCGTGCGGCTCGCCACCAGCTACTACTCCGATGTTGCTGAGCAGCACGAGCGGATCACGCGAGGCCGGCGAAGCTACGAGCGAACGAAGGCGAACCTCATCGAGGCTGTCCGGCGGTCAGTCCCGGTGCGCGTGGGCGTGATCGGCATCGAGGACGGACAGCGGGTACAGGAGGCGGTGTCGCAGCTGCGGAGCCTTGGGGTCGGGGGCGAGGTGCGGGTCGATCGTCTGCGCCAGGTGGGTCGCGGCGTCCGGAATGGTGGCCCTGAGCTGGGTGAACTGTGCGGTCAGTGTGGTGACGGTAGGGTCGCGATCGCACCGGACGGGTCGGTGTGGCCGTGCGTTTTCGCCCGATGGTTGCCGGTGGGCAACGTGCGGGAAGAGTCGCTCGTCGACATTCTGACAGGACCGCGGATGACGCAGACCGCATCACAGCTCGCGACAGAGTTCGCGCGGCGACCGCTGAATCCGTGCGTGCCGAACATGTGTGATCCGCAGTGCGGGCCGAGCTGCAGCCCGGCGTGTCGACCAGCTGGTAACTGCACACCTACGGGAGCCTGCGCTCCGGACTACCACTGACCGAAGGATTTGCCGCTCATGCTCGCCCGCCGCGCCTACATCCCCGACGAGTCACTGCCCCGTGGCTCACGGCGGCAATGGCCGCTCGACGTCCCGTGCGTCGCCCAGTTGGCGGACGAGGACATGACGTTCGAGCGGCCGGTTACCTTCCTCGTGGGGGAGAACGGCTCCGGAAAGTCCACCCTGGTCGAAGCGTTCGCCGAGGCATGGGGACTGGACGCGCACGGCGGGCGAGCTGGGCGGAAGTACGTCAATAACAGGCCCAAGTCAGAGCTGGGCGAGATGGTCCGGTTCGAGACCACCGCTCTCGGCTCGCGGCATCGCATCGGTCCGCGGACGAAACGCAAGGGCTACTTCCTTCGAGCGGAGACCGCGTTCGGGTTCATGAACGCGGTGAGCGGCATGAACGGGTATTGGGACGAGGACACCAGCGAGATGAGCCACGGCGAGGGCTTCCTCACCGTGTTCGCCGCGATGTTCCGCGAGCCGGGCTTCTACCTGATGGACGAGCCAGAAGCCGCGCTGTCATTCCAGTCCTGCCTTCGCCTGATGCACCTGATGTACGAACTCGGCAAGTCAGGCGCACAGATCATCTGCGCGACCCACTCACCGATCCTGGCGTCCACACCGGACGCCGACATCATCGAAGTGGGGGAGCACGGCTTCCAGCGGTCGAAGTGGGAAGACCTCGCCCTGGTCCACCACTGGCGCCGCTACATGGCGACACCCGAGGCCTACCTGCGCTACGTCACCGAGGACTAACGATGGCCGGGGACCTCACTGACGCCGACGCCCAGTTCCGCGAGTGGATGCTTGAGAACCTCCAACGAGCCGCTACGCACTTCGGTCTCGTCCTGGCCGGCGAGCCGCGGCTCGGCTGGATGGATCGTTCGATCGGCGCGCTCGCGCACCGTGGCGAGGAACAGTTCTGGCTGCGCGTGGTGTCTGAGAACAAGCAGTGGGTCGACGGCGACTTCTGGACCGGCAACCTCGACGCCAATGTGCTCACCGGCCTGGCCAAACCGCGCGTGCTCGACGTCTACGAGTGGGAGGAGCACCGGCAGCAGCGCGCCGAGGTCCTCACGCTGTTGCCAGGCTCGCCATGCTCGCGCACCGACGTACTCCGCGAGTCGCTCGAACTGAGTGACGCGTGGTGGACGGAACTCCGCCGCACCGTCGATGTGATCGCATCCACCTCGACCGATCGCGTCAACGCGGACCAGGAGTTGGTCAGCAGCCGGATCCGGCAGAGGTTCGGGGATTCGGCTGATCCCGTCGTTCCTGTCTGGGAGACGGTGCACGGCGACCTGCACTGGGCCAACCTCATGCGGCCGGACTTCGGCCTGCTCGACTGGGAGGGATGGGGGCGCGGCCCTGCGGGTACGGACGCTGCGACCTTGCTGAGCTACAGCCTCCTGGTCCCGGAGATGGTCGAACGCGTGCGCTCTGTCTTCGGTGATGTGTTGGAGTCGGAGTCTGGCCGGGTGGCTCAGCTCTACGTCGCTTCGAGGCTCTTGCGTCGGATCGATAAGGGCGACCACCCGGACCTCACTGCCGCGCTCGCGGCCAACGCGGAAGCGCTCCTCTGAGCTGCTTGGCGTTGGTGCAACCACCCCATCGGGCTACCGCGTCCCCGGTATGACGTTTCTGCAGCTGAGCCGTGGTGGTTGCGGGATCTGTGCTGGGTCGCTGCGCGATTGATGAGCTGGTCCGGGCTGTGCTGGGGCAGTTGGCTGATTGTGCCTGGCACAACAGATCCCAGCTACAGCAAGGAATTCTCCATGCCACAGAGAAGCTCCACGGCTCGTGGTCGCGAGTTCGGCGCAGGCGTACGTGCAGCGATCAAGGCCTCCGGGATGCCCGCGCGCCGAGTGGCTGAACTCGTCGGCTGGCAGGAGGCGAAGCTGTCGGACTTCCTCAACGGCAAGATCGGCTGCACCGAGACGGAGCTGGCCCTGTTGCTGGGCGTATGCCGGACGCCCGTCGAGGAACGAGACCATCTTTTGGATCTGCGGCCCGTGGCGCACGTTAGAGGCTGGTGGCAGAAGCACGCCCTCTGCCCACCCGCCCGACTCCGGACTCTCGTCGAGAACGTCGAAGCGGCGAAGACGTTGACCATGTGGCACCCGCACGGGCTGCCGGTCTATTTGCAGACACCGGACTACATGCGTGAGGTGATCGCGGCCTCTCCGAACCTGCCGGACGACGAGACAGTCCAGCGTCTGAGGGCCGCACAGGAGCTACAGGGGTTGCTTTCGCGCCGTGATCTGCACTGCACGTTCTATGTTCACGAGCAGGCGCTGCATCTTCCCGTGGGCGGCCATGAAACTCACGTCAGCCAGGTTCACCAAGTGCTGCTGACGGCGGTACGCACGAACGTGACGATCAGGATCGTGCCAACGGCGATCGGCGCGCACGCGGGCCTTTCCGGTGCGTTCACCCGGTTGACCTTCCCCACGTACGAACCGTTGGTCTTCCTGGAGCAGGAAGGCTCCGTTCTCATCGAGGAGCAGAGCGAAGCGGTCAAGCTTTACCAGGAGATCGTTCATTCACTTTCACGCGTGAGCCTGAACGAGGAGCAGTCCAAAGCGGTCCTGATCCACGTGTGTGAGCAGCTGGCTGTTGCTGATAGCTCGGAGAGGGGTCATGTGCTTCCCAGCGCCCTGGCTGCAGGCGTGCCGCTCCTCGGCAGTGATAGATCATGATCGGGGTTGCCTACTTGCTGCATGGTAGGCAGGCAACCCTGCTCCGGTTAGCTGCGCGGCGAGCGGGTGGTGTTCACCGGTGAGGGTGGCGCTAGTGCGGGAAGGGTTGTCAGCCGTGGTTACATACCAGCTGAGTGACTGTCCGCCTGGGCGACCCCCGCACGCGCGGGGAGAACGCCGGCTTGACCCACTTCACCTGCACCTGGGCCGGACCACCCCCGCACGCGCGGGGAGAACCCTCAGACCGTGGCACCGAACCCCTGTGGAGCGGGACCACCCCCGCACGCGCGGGGGAGAACCGGACCACGGGCGGGTCCTCACGCACCAAGACCGGACCACCTCCGCACGCGCGGGGAAACGGGTTCGCTCGGAGGTCGGTTCCTGGGCCTGGGACCACCCACATACACACGGGGAGAACGAGGGACGGCACTGGCCGGACCTGGGCGGCGCGGGACCACCCCCGCACGCGGGGAGAACCCGGCACCACCCAGGGTGTCCATGAGCGTCACGGGACCACCCCGCACGCGCGGGGAGAACGTGTATCCGGCGGTGGTGATCGTGCTGGAGGGCGGACCATCCCCGCACGCGCGGGGAGAACGCGGTTCCGAGCGGGGCGAGCCAGTACTCGCCCGGACCACCCCCGCGCGCGGGGAGAACCCTGAAGGAGTTCCCGTACCCGATCGCGGGACCACCTCCGCACGCGCGGGGAGAACACCAACACCTCAACGGCTGCGCCGGTCCGTGCCGGACCACCCCCGCACGCGCGGGGAGAACGCGCGCAGCGTCGGCGTGCCGTACGTCGTCGACGGACCGCCCCCGCACGCGCGGGGAGAACGTGGGGTGATCGCGTGGCACCGACGAAGACCGCGGACCACCCCCGCACGCGCGGGGAGAACGAGGAAGACGGTTCCGGCGGGCTGTCGCGGCCGGGACCACCCCCGCACGCGCGGGGACAACCTCGGCTCGGGGTCCAACGGCATCGCCACGTCGGGACCACCCCCGCACGCGCGGGGAGAACCGCTTCAGCTCATCCCCGTTGCGGCGCCGCCCGGGACCACCCCCGCACGCGCGGGGAGAACCAGCACGGCTGTAGCCCTCCAAATCAGTACAGGGGACCACCCCCGCACGCGCGGGGAGAACTGACGTCAAGACCGACACCACCGTCTGGAACGAGGAACCATCCCCGCACGCGCGGGGAGAACTCCACGCGACGGTGCGTAGCGACAAGGCAACCCCGGATCACCCCCGCACACGCGAGGAGAACGTCGGGCCGGGTGATGCGGACCCAACCCGCGGTGGACCACCCCCGCACGCGCGGGAAGAACCCGCCCAGGGTCTTGTCTGCCTCGATCGCGGCCGGACTATCCCCGCACGCGCGGGGAGAACAGCTGAACGGTCTTCTCGTCGAACCCGCCGTAGGGACCACCCCGCACGCGCGTGGAGAACCGGTGACGACGGCCGCCGTGCGCGACGTACCAGGGACCACCCCCGCACGCGCGGGGGAGAACAAGGTCATCCCGCCAGGAGGTCGGTAGGCGTGGGGACCACCCCCGCACGCGCGGGGAGAACTGCATAACTGAAAAGAGGTGACGGCGGTGGCGCGGACCACCCCCGCACGCGCGGGGAGAACGCCGTCAAGGAGAACGCCGCCGTCGTCAACGCGGGACCACCCCCGCACGCGCGGGGAGAACCGGATGCGGCAGCGCATCAAGAACTCCAAGCCGGGACCACCCCGCACGCGCGGGGAGAACCTGGGCGTCCTTCGCGATCCGGTCCTTGACCCAGGACCACCCCCGCACGCGCGGGGAGAACGACATTCCCGGCGGCACGACCGCCTTCCTGCTGGGACCACCCCCGCACGCGCGGGGAGAACCATCGGCGTCGTGCGCACCTTCGTGCCGTACGCGGGACCACCCCCGCACGCGCGGGGAGAACGCCGCGACGTTCGCCGGCGCCTCGGTCGCCGGGGGACCACCCCCGCACGCGCGGGGAGAACATCGCGCGCCTCATGCCGGGGGTGCAGGGCCGCGGACCATCCCCGCACGCGCGGGGAGAACCACGACACGCTCGTGCGGGTGATGCCCGACGCGGGACCATCCCCGTACGCGCGGGGAGAACGCTGAGCTGTACACCTCCGACGCCCTGCACGAGGGACCATCCCCGCACGCGCGGGGAGAACCCCTACGTGTGGGGCGGTCACTCGCCCGCGGGGGGACCATCCCCGCACGCGCGGGGAGAACCGTACCCAGGTGAGACTGCCCGGCATCGCGTCGGGACCATCCCCGCACGCGCGGGGAGAACAGGCCTGACCAGATGTCGAGGTACTCCTGCCACGGACCATCCCCGCACGCGCGGGGAGAACGCTTTCAGCATGATGGAGCACATCACGCTGGGCGGACCATCCCCGCACGCGCGGGGAGAACACGTCGTGACCAGCATGTTTGTCTGGGTTGAGTGCGTTTTTGATTCAGTTGGTAGGTCAACGACGTCCGTAACGCCTGCGTTTGCTGGCGTTGCTCCATCCATGCCGGCGTGGCTCTGCTGGCTCGTCGTCGGTTTCCGTGTCGGAGGTCGGCCGTAACATGAGCGTGAGCCCTTCGAAGTCCACCGGTTCCCAGTTGTGGTCGTGGACCTGGAACGCGAGTCCTTGCTCGTTGTCGGCTGCGTGGACCATGATCGCTCGTCCGGTGCTGATCATCTCGACTACGCGAATCCACATGAGGGTCCGGACTCGCGCGGTCACTTTGCCGACGAAGACTCCAGGTGAGATTTCGAGCAGCCATCGCGTGAGGTGTCCGCGTAGGCCCACGGGGCAGGCGGCGACCACGATGACGGTCATTCGTCGTCATCTCCGTAGGACGTGCCGCCGGCGACTGTCCGTCCTTTGGTGTCCCAGAGCTTGACCACATCGATGTCGTCGAAAGCTTCCGGCCCATACTCGATGAGTTCTTCGTCGTCTTCGCGCAGGAGTGTGCGGATGTCGCGGACGCAGGTGTCGAGGAACGCACCTCCGCGCATGTGGTCGCGGACTGCTCGGCGGGTCTCGGCGCCGATGTCGGCGACGTGACGGGCGGCGATGTCGAAGGCGATCGGGATGCTGATGTCGGCCTTGTAGAGGTCGGCGACGTCGTAGACGAACGACTTGACATGGCCTGTGTGGACGAATCCGAGGCCGGGCGCGCAGCCGAGAGCGACGATGACGGCGTGCACGACGCCGTACAGGCTGGTGTTCGCGGCGGACAGCGCCTGGTTGACCGGCGTACCGCCGGCGAAGTCGCTGGGATCGTAGTCCCGGCGCTCCCAGCTGATACCGGTTCGCTTGGCGTGCAATCGGTACAGCCTGCGCACGCGGGCGCCTTCCCGGCCGCGGAGTTGCTGCATCGTCAGGCCGCTGGTGTCCTCGTCGGGGAACCTCATCGCGTACATCTCTCTGGCGACGCGCAGCCGGGTCTTCTGGTTCGACACCAACGACGCCTGGGCCTCCAGCAGCCGTGACGAGGTCGCCAGCGAACGGCCGTGCGCGTAGTAGCGCACACCGTGTTCGCCGACCCAGACCGCCGTCGAGCCGCTCTCGGCGAGCAGGAGCATCGCCTGCTGACTGACGGTCGTACCCGGTCCCAGCAGTAGCGCGCCCAAGGTCGCCGCCGGGATGTGCACGACGCCCTTGGCGTCGCGGGCGGTGATGGCGTTGGCGTCGCGGTGCACTACGCAGTGCTCCAGGTACAGAAACGTCAACCGGTCCTGTGCGCGGACGAGCTGCGATAGCGGGACCGGTCGTGCGCCGGGGATGTCAGGCACGTTTCACCGGCGCGAGGGTGAGCAGCCCGCAGCCGTATCCCTTCGCCGGGCCGATTCCGTGGGTGAGGCTGTGCCGCAGCAGGGCTGGGTCGGTGATGTGGAGGCGTCCTTCGAACACCGCGGTGGTGAGGGTGACGGTGCGGCTCTGGCGCTGGAACTTGAGGTGTTCGCGGCCGCGGACGGCGACATCGGGTTCCTTGTGCTCGCCGTGAGGGACGCTGAAGCCGTGGCGTTCGGTGCGGGCGAGCAGCCACTCGGTCTGCTGGGCGACGGTGACGTGCCCGAATCGCTGGCTCCGTGTGGCGTCGGCGGTCTTGCGGCGGTTGCTCACGGGGTTGGCTTTGAGCCGGAACATCCATTCGTCGCCGGACTTGAGCCGGTCGAGCAGTGGTGTGTAGTCGCGGGTGTCCCAGCCTTGTGTGGTGGGCCAGCCGACGTTTTCCACGAGGTGGGTGAGGTCGGGCTTGTGCGGGCTGACGATGTAGAGCAGGACTTGGTGGTCGCGCTGGTCGAGCCGCCACAGCACGCGCCCGTCCTGCGTCTGCGCGGTGGTCAGGGTGGGGAAGCCGGCGAGGACGGCGGCGTGCAGCTTCTGCGGGGAGGCCAGCAGGCTGCGGGCGTCGCGGCGGGCGGGGTTGATCTCGAATCTGGTCAGGTGCATCAGGAGATCTCCTCGAACGCCGCCATCGGGTCGTGGAGGTCGGCGACAGGGGCCGCGGGCGCCGGGCGGTGAGCGGGGTTGGGGATGGTGACTCGGCCGTGGCGCACGGACCGCCAGCCGAAGCGTCGTTCGCGGGGGTCGAAGCTCAGCGGCTCGTCACGGACGAGTTCGCTGCCGGGTTCACCGTCGACACAGTCGGTCACGGTGTCGAGCACGACCTGGGCTGTGCGGCTCTGCTTCTGCACCCAGGCGGAGGCCAGCCACGGTTCCGCGCCCAGGACGGTGTCGATGTCGCCGTCGCGCAGGCCGTGCACCAGCTTGCCCGCGGGCGGGCAGGAACGGCGTCCGAGGTAGAGCGGGAAAACCGGACGCAGCAACGCTTCCTGCAAGCCCTCGAGCAACGTCTGGTCGCCGTGGATGGCGACCAGGAACACGGCGTCGGCGAGGTAGAACCGGTAGGACAGCGGCATCGCGGCGGAACCGTCGCTACTGCGGGCGGTCTGGAAGTCCCGTTCGAGCTTGCCGGGTTGCTCGACCCGGACCCCGATTCGCAGGTCGAGCAGGTCTTCCAGCGGGTCGGTGCGACGCCGGCCCTGGGCGGCGGCGAGCAGGCCGAGGACGCCGCTCTTGCTCGGTGCCCGGTCGGTGTTGCGGCGGACGAACCGGCTCGAGGTGCCCCAGGACTGCAACGGTGCGCCCATCCGCAGCAGCAGGCTGGTCACGGCTGTGCCGCCAGGCGCCCGGCGACGAGCGCGCCGACCTCGGTCACCGTGGTGTCGAAGGTGCTGCGCTGCGCGAGTTCGGCCAGGGGCGCGATCTTCTTGTCGCCGACGCCGAAGACCCAGGCGGCGACGGGCTGTTCGTCGAAGGCCTGGTGCAGATCGCGGGTGTGCTCGGTGAGGCGCTGGATCGTCTCGGCGATGCGGCCGGTCTGGGTCTCGATGGCGTCCTCGAACGCGCCGACGAGGTTGATCGACTGGGTCTCGCGGGCCACGACGAGGACCGCGTCGGGCAGGGTGCGGTTGGCGAAGGTGTTCTGCTTGCCGGTGGGCATGCTGGCCACGAACGCGCGGACGAACGCCTCGGCCGCGCGGCGGGTCGCCTCGGCGTCGCCGAGGTTGTCCTGCAGACGGTCCACGTCGACGGTGGCGAAGCGGTACAGGGTGGAGGAGTTGAACTCCACGGTGCCGATCATGCCGGCGCCGGCGTCTTCGTTGTCGTCCGCGTTCTTGTGGTCGTCGACGGCGGTGAAGTAGTCGTACTCGTTGTCCACCGCGTGCACGCTGAGCGCGTGGGCGACCTGGGCGGCGGCGTCGACGTTGAGGTCGGTGGCGTTGGCGACCATGCGACCGAACAGCGACACGTCCACGGAGTGCTCGCGGTCAGCGCGTGCCCGTGCTTCCTTCTTGTCGACCGCGACCTTGCCCTCACCTGCATCACGGGCGGTGGTGACGGCGAGCTCGGCCAGGTTCTGGACCTGACGGCGGCTCAGGAACAGCAGGAACTCCGCTTCCTGCAGGGCGTCGGCCTTGCGGGCCGCTTTGACCGTGATACCCGCGGCGGTGAGCACGTCGGTCGCGAGGTCGACGGCACGCTCACCGAGCGCAGCGTCCTGCGCGGCGATCTCGTCGGCGAGCAGCTCGACCACGCGCTTGGTACGCACGCCCAGTTCGGACGGGTCGAGGATGTGCTCGAACGCTTGGCGGGTGGCGCGTTTCCAGGCCTGGCTGGACACCCTGGCCCGCCGTTGTCCGCCATAGATCGCGGTCTTGGGGCTGCCGGTGTCGTCGCGGTTGAGGTTGCTCGGCGGCACGGTCTGGATGACGTGGATGTCGAGGATCGTGCGGGTCATAAGGATTTCCTTCAGCGCGAGGGAGATCAGGACTCGGAGTCGGGCTTCGGTGCGCGGTAGAACTCGCGGCCCCAGCGGAGCCGGACGCCCGCGGCGCCGCGTGGGCGTTGCCACCAGACGAGTTCGTCGGCCAGCAGGGCGTAGTCGAGCGGGATGGCTTTGGCCCGCAGGAGCTGGACCATGCCTCGCGTGTGGTGGACCAGTTCGCCGAGGCTGTCCGCGGTGCCGAGGGTTTGGAAGCGGCGTACCACCGGCGTGAGCGTGGGGCCGGGTTCGTCGGGGTGTAGGCGCCGCACGGCCCGGCCCAGGCCGTGACCGCGCTGGTGCATCCGCGTGCGCTGGGATTGCTGGTGCACCGCCCACAACGTCAGGACGATGTGCGCGGCGTTCTCCTCGAACGTCGGCTCATCCCCGGCGCCGGAGTGGACGAACTCCTCCGAGAGGGTGTGCTCGAGGATGTCATGCAGGCTTCCCGCGGGTTTGCCGGCACCGCGGCGCAGCCGGGCCAGAGCGGCGACTTCAGCAGACCTGTTGGCCAGCACGCCTTCCTGCAGGACCTGGATCCGCTGGTGCACCACGGTGCCAACGGTGTGCAGGTCGCGCCATTTCGGGTTGGCTTTCGCGGGTGCCGTGGGCATCGCGTCTCCTTTCACCTCGGTCATGACGCGACCGGGGCCGGTGCGGGGTAGGCGAGGGGCAGCGCCTTGCGCAGCTCCTGGTGGAACCACTTGTCGGCGTGCAGGGTCGTGATGCGTCGCTTGTCGACCACCCGGCCGCCCCATGCTTTCGCCGGTGCACGGTTGATGAGGTCCGAGCCAAGGTCGCGGATGATCGCGTTGACCGTGGTGTGCCACGCGATCTGGGTCTCGGTGAAGTCGGTATCGGCCGCCAGTGCGGCGATCCACGTGCGGAACCGGGGATCGAGTTCTGCGAAGGCAAGCTCGATCGCCCGCGTGCGCGGGCCCTCTCGTTCGTCACGGCCACACCCCGCCGCCGCGGCGAGGTCGGAGGCGAGCGCGCCGAGGGCTTTCGCGGCCCGTTCGGCGACGGTCACGCACGAGACCGCGACGCCGGCGAGATCCACCGCGTCCTGGTGCAGCAGGACCGCGTGCAGAGACAGGGCGTCGTCGATGATGTCCATGGTGGTGGAGCTCTGGTTGCCGTAGACCATCGAGATAGTGCGCAGCCGGACCGGCAGGTCCAGGCCGATCTCGTCGTCGACGCGGCCGACCCACCGCAATACGGGTGGCGTCAGGAACGGCGGGGCGTCGGTGCCCTGCGCGGTGTGCGCCGCGGGCAGCAGGGACTGCAGCCCACGCCAGATCGCCCGCTCGGGTTCGTGTTCACGGGGCATGTAGACCGGCGACCGGCCGAGCTTCTTCTCCTGGGGCTTGCTGCGACGCCACGCGGTATGAGGCTCGGCGTTGTGCATGTTCTGTGGCGTGGCCCTCTCGCCGTTGCAGATCAGCACCCGGACCACGCGGTCGCCGTCGTGGACCAGCCGGATACGACGGCTCTGCCACGTGTACAGGTCGACCGGACCCGTCGGTGCACGCCCACCTGGTTCCTCCTCCGCGGGGCCTACCGCCGGCCGTTCCCACACCGGCAGGTCGTCGTCCGGCCGTCTCGCGAGCGAGTCGTAGTCGCGGGGGATCAGGTTGAGCAGCAAGGTGTCCTTGAGCGTGCGGCCCTCGGGCAGCACGCCGCCGAGCAGTCCGCTCCAGCCGACGCCGATCGGATAGCCCTTGCCGCCCTTGACGCGGTCGTCGCCGGCCGCGCCCGACTTGATGCCCGAGGGATCGAACGCCTGCGCGTGGGCGACCCACCGTGCCGCTTCGGCGAACGACAGCGACAACGCGCCACCGAGGCGGCTGGTGAAGAACGGGTGACCGTTGGGCACATCGGCGATGAGCTTGCTCAACTCCGACGTCTCGTCCTTCAGCGTCCTGAGCCCGGCGACCTGGAAGAACGGCGTGTCCGGATGGAACAAGTCGAACCGTTCGCGGTGGCGCTCCAGGTAGAGCTCGATCGTCTCGGCGGGCAGCGTGCCGGCGTTCCACAGCGCCTCCCACTCGTCGATGTCACGCGGTCCGGCGGTCGCGCCGTGCAGGACGCCGAGCAGGAGCCGGGTCAGCGCGAAGACCTGCGTGGGCACGTCACCGAGTAGCCCGGTCAGTTCGTGCGCCCGCCGGAAAACGTCCACAAGAGACAGTTGTTCGGTTGTGCCCGTGACGCTGCGGGCGAGCAGCCACGGCTGGTGGGTCAGATCAAAGGACAAGCGGTCAGACTCGCTCATGCATCAGTCCTCGACGCGGGTCGTAGGTAACGCGGAAGTGGGCCTTGCCATGCCGTAGGACGGCGCTGCGGCCGGTGTCGAGGACGAGCACGAGCTGTCCTTTCAACAAGGGGGTCTGCCAGAAGCTGGTGAATCGGTTGTGCTCCAGCGCCGCGATCACGTCATCGATGATCCCGGGATGGCACAACGCCAGCGGAAGCCGCACGCCACACGCGGCGATCACCCGCGCCTGCTTCGGCTCCACCACGCTGTCCAGCGGCACAGCTTCGCCGCCGCCTCGTTCGATCCACTCCGGCGTCACCAACCCGCCATCGCGATCCTGTTGCACCACAAGGACTTCCAGCGACTCCTCGCCGTCGCGAACCTGCGCCGCACCCCGATGCTCGTCATCGACGTCGCCGACCCCGGCGTGCACCCAGTTGATCAGTGTCTGGGCGCGGGGACCCACCGGATCCAGCAAGAACGTGCCAGCGGTTTCCGCGCGCCTGCGCGACAAAGCGTCGGCGGCGGCACGTGCGGCATCCATTGCGGGCTGCCAGGCCTGCGGGCCCACACGGTCATCGCCGTAGGCCAGCTGAACCAGCTCCGAAATGTTCCCCGGCAACATGATCGACTCACGCGCGTCGCGCTGCAGCAGCGCGGCCGCACGCAACAGCGTGTGCTCGCCATAGACGCGACGAGACCCCCGCACAGCTCGCGCAGGCTCCGACTGCCAGTCCTCGACGCCGGTCAGCGCGCACCGAGCGGTCCGAAGCCGTGAGGGACGATGCCGATCGTGGCGGTGCAGGCGTCCGAGGCGTTGCAGCACAAGGTCGACCGGCGCGAGATCGGTCACCATCAGATCGAAGTCCACGTCCAGCGACTGCTCCACCACCTGCGAGGCCACCACGATGTGCAGCTCCGGGCGCTGACCGCGAGGCCCGAACCGCCGCAACAGTTCCTGATCGGTGCGGGCGCGGTCACAGCTGAGGAACCGGGAGTGGTTCACCGTGACGTGCTTGCTGCCGAACTCGGCTTCCAGCCTGGCGGCGGTCTCCTGCACCCGCGTGACCGTGTTGCGCACCACCACCGCGCATCCCCCGCCGGCCAGGTGCAGGCGCAGATACGCCACCAGGGCGTCGAGATCGTCATCGAGATGGTCGAGCTGCACCACCGTCTGCGTGCCGGACTGCGGCACCCTCCGCGACTCGGTGCCCGAGCTCAGCACGACCGGGTAGCCAGGATCGGGATCGTCGACGTGCTCCGACGTGATTCCGGCGCCACTGTTATAGGCGGTCATCAACTCGGCACGGCGGTCCGCTGGCAACGTCGCCGACAGCAACACCACCGGCACGCCGTACGCCCCCAGCCAATGCAGCACCCGGCGCAGGTACTGCGACATGTACACGTCGTAGGCGTGCACCTCGTCGATGATCACGACCTTGCCCGCCAACGCGAGGTGCCGCAGCATCAAGTGTCGGCTTTTCAAGCCCGCGAACAGGACCTGGTCGATCGTGCCGACCACAAAGGACGCCAGCACACCCTTCTTGCGTCCGCTGAGCCACTGGTGCGCGACCAGGCCCGCGTCGCCGGCGTCTCCGACTCCGCGGAACCGGCCTTCCCGAACCAGCCCGGCGAACTCGTCGTTGAGCGAGGCCTTGCCGTGAGCCAGCATCACGCTGACCACACCGTCGCGACCCGGAAGCCGCTCCAGCCAAGCACGTACCCGCTCGAACATCGCGTTCGTGGTCGCTTGAGTCGGCAGTGCGACGAAGCAGCCCTCCGCGCCCGAGGCCGCGGCCAGCACTTCGGCGGCAAGCAGCGCCGCCTCCGTTTTGCCTGTGCCCATCGGCGCCTCGACGATCATCAGCCCCGGCGTCGTCTGCGCCAAGGCCACCTCGACCGCGGCGGCCTGCACCGGCCGAGCACCTACAACCCAGCTGTCGAACCGGTCACGGAACAGCTGATCAACGTCGACGCCGATGCGCTGGGCTGCCCATCGTGACGGCAGTTCGAGTCGGGTCCACGCGGCCCGCAGACGCTGTTCCATCTCCAGTGTGGTCAGTTCGATCGGCGCCTCGTCGGCAGTGGCGATCGGATACAGCGGGAACAGATCGGCGTTGGAGGCGATCCAATCCGCGATGATCACGACGGCGGTCAGCAACACCTGACTGGGCAGGCTGAGCTCGACATCGCGATACCGCTGCAGCTCGATCCCACGCGACGCGCGCTCCAGGAAGAACCACCGAGCCTGCTCCCATGCACCGGTCCCACACAGATCAGAACGGCCACGCACGGCCTGCAGTTGGCCGTCGTCAGGGCTCACCCCATGGTGACTGCCGACAATGGCACCGAGTTGATTCGCCATTCCCCGGCGAGAGAAGCCATGGACACGGCTAAGCCAGTCCCGCACGGCGACGTGGCCGACCAACGCGTGGCTCACCGCACTTCGGCCAGGATCGCGAGCCAACACCGGATGCGCGACCAAACCGCGCTCGCGCATCCGATCAGCCAGGACCTCCACCTGCACGGCGAACGCCGGACTCGCCTTACCGACGTCATGGACCGCCGCGAGCCAGCACACCAAACCGCGCACACCTTCCACGCCGTCCGGGAGCTCACGAGCGATCCGGTTCAACACCTGCAACGGCAGCCAGCGATCAACCAGCAGACCCGCGACCGCGGCCGAATCGTCGAGATGCTGGTGCAGAGGCAGCCAATGCGTCACGCGTCGCTGATCGTCACGCACCGACTTCGCCCAGGCAGACAGCCAGTTGACTTCGTTGAGCATGATCCTCTCGCAAGCCGGCCGGGGAAGTTGCTGGCGTATCTCTTACCGGACCGAACGATCACGTTTGACACTTCGAACGCATGTTCGCCTGATTGGCCTAGTGATGCGGTCGGTCGATTGGTCTCGTGGATGGTCGGCCGGTGAGACGCGTCGGGTGCTGACGGGTCACTGGACCAGCCGGTGCAGCACGTCGATTGCCTTGAGGAAGGTCAATGTCGCCGCTGGTAAGCCAGCGGCCGCCGCCCCGAGGATGCGTGCCGCAGGGCCTGCAAGACCGTTTGTTCCGAAGTAGACGAGCGCAGCCATGCTGACGCCGACGATCAGGCTGAAGACCGCGGCGGCCAAGACGATCAGCAAGGTGCGTCCAGCTACGAGTCTCTGGTCTTCGCTGTTGTCGGGATCGCGCGACGCACGACGTAACATGGGGATGCTGCCTTCCTGCATGCGTGGGTGAGGGAGTAAGGACGGCCCCCGTTGCACCGGGGGCCGTTCGCTTTTGGGTGAACAGCGATGCCGTCCCTTGACTTGGTGGCTATCCACCTGAATTGCGCCCCGCCACGGCGGGGAGGAGCGTGACTTGCGTCAAGACCTCCGGAACACCTCCGGCGAGCCGGAGATTTCGATCGGTTTGATTGTTTGCATCTCGTGTGGGAGGAGGCTACTTGGGTCAAGACCTCCTTGCAATAACTCGCCGCGTGTCAGAGTAGGTGCGGATGGCCGGCGAGGTTGCGGTTGCAGTGGCGTAGTGACGTCACTTGTCGACGCGTTTCTCCTGCGTAAGTGCAGTTAGCGCTGTAGCATGAACCATGTCGATCTTGAGCCTGCCGGGCTAGTTTGCGCGCTGCTGCGGGCTCAATAATTCTGCATTGATTGGAATCTTTGCCGCTTCATGACTGGGTCCCGCGGCCATATTCCTTGCGCTTGCGGCTGGCGTCGGCAAGATTCGCGGTTGCGCAGAATAGTGTCGTCATGAAGGGGAATATTTGTATGGGAGGGCATACTTACGTGCGACGTAGTCTGCACATGGGAGATCCTTCGAGAAAGCCAGGAGCTAGCCAGGCTCAGCGGCTAGGTGGCGAAGCAGGGGACCCCTGCGTGCGCGAGGAGAACGAGTCCTGGACGACCAGCAGCGCAAGGTCCGACGGGACCCACTCCGTGACGGGAGAATTGTGCCGACCAGGACCCGGTCTGGCTTGCTCGTCTGGCCACCCTGCACGCGTGGTTAGAACGAGTGCCAGTCGGTGAGCGAGAGTGAGCTGTCGGGATCACCACGGCTGTCCGGGGAGAACATCGACGGCCTGCTTGGGCTGCACCAAGGCGGGGGGAACCGGCGTGCACAGGGAGAACGGCGCTTGTGTCGGGAAGTGAGGCCGTGGCCTGGACCACCCCCGCGTGCGTGGGGAGAACGGGCTGCCGGTGCGTACGACCCACTCCAGCGTCGGACCACCCCAGCGTACGTGGGGATGACCTGCCCGAGGGTCCGCATACGTGGCAGAACTGGGACCACCCCCGCGTGCGCGGGGAGAACCCCCAGGTACGGGCTGCCGGTGCGCACCACCCAGGACCACCCCCGCGTGCGCGGGGAGAACAGCCACGCCAGGCCCCACGCGAGCAGGGGAGTCGGACCACCCCCGCGTGCGCGGGGAGAACGATTTCGGGGGTTCCGCCAGCCGCGTGCGTTCCGGGACCACCCCCGCGTGCGCGGGGAGAACACTTCTTGACCAGGACAATTGCGCAGCCTGACGCCGAAACAGCATCAGGTTGTACTTGTCGTCATCGCAGCGGTCCAAATCTAGCCGCATGGTGGCGGCGGGATCCTCCAGGTAGCTGCGGTGGCCCCGCCTGGATCGAGGCCGTAGGTCTCCAGGTCGTCCGCTTCGTCCGCACGCCCCTGCCTGCGCAGGAAGGCCGCCAGTTCGGTCGTGCTGCCCCAGAGGGCACCACGTTCGAGACGATTCCGCATTCGGGCTTCGGCCTCGGAGGCCTGGCCGATCTCGGGCAGCAGCGCGACGAGGTCGGCTTCCGACTGGGCGTCGTGGTCCGCGCTGGGGCGCAGCAGCTCGACGGCCTGCCTGATCTCTCCTGCCTGGCGGTGGACCTCGGCCAGCCTTGTGGCAATGAATCCGTGTCCGGCCAGTGCGGCCCGTCGGTCCCAGACGCCTGCGGCGTCGAGATCGCCCTTGTCGCGCAACAGCATGCCGAGTTTCATCATGCAGGTGCGGTTGGTCGCCCGTTCCTCGAGCCACGCGATCGCCTCGCCGGATCTTCCGAGCTGTTCGAGAATCTCGATGTAGTGCAGGATCGGCACGTGCTCGCCGGCCTCGGCGCCAGCCACCCACAACTCTAAGGCTTCCTCGGCACGATCGGTTCGCCGTAGCAGCGCGGACAGCTTGGCTCGCGCGCCGATCGCACCGTCATCGAGCAGTGCGCGCAGCCGGGCTTCGCTCAGCTCGGAGGTCTTCTGCTCCTCACGCCGGGGCGCGACCAGCTCGCTCGTCGGCTGCCACTTCTGAGCTTCGTGCTCGTTACCGCTCTTGGCGTACAACTGAGCCAAGCGCCAGGCAGCTCCTCTGTCGCCCTCTGCGGCGATCGGAAGCATCAGCTCGACGGCCTCGCTGTACCCCTCCGCGGTGCACAGCAGCAACGTCATCGCGTGCACGGCGTTCGAGTCACCTGACCGTGCTCGCGGGCGCAGCCACTCGATCGCCTCGTCGACGAGCCCGTGCTGCTGCAGCTCACCCACCTGGTCCTGCATCCATCCGCCGTTGTTCGCTTCCAGCAGCCGGCGCCACCACCAGACGAGTTCTTTGCGGTCGGCGCGTTCGGCGGCAAGTCGCGCGAGGACCCACATCGCCTCGGCATCGCCCAGGCGCGCACCGAACCTGAGCCAAGCCTCCCAGTCGGGATGCGATCGGCGCCAGTGCGCGCCGAGGACCCGGCTCCACGCCATCTTGACCACGTCCGCGTCGGTGGCGATCGGCAACAGGGCGCTCATGGCGATGCGCCGGTATCCGTATCGCATCGCAGATCATCTTGACTCAGCACGAAGACAACCGCAGACGATTGCGCGTCATGGCGGTGTGCTGGGATGCGGGGTTAGCTATCGGCGCGTTCATGGCCCGATTGAACACGCGGTCCGCCCACGGTCTCGGTGCGAACGGTGATCGGTCGCCGACCTTGCCCTGGACGTCGGCTTCGGCGTCACGCCAGATGGTGCCCAGCCAGAACGGTCTGGTGGTTCAGCATGGCCAGTGAGGCGTTGCTGATCTGCGTCAGGGTGAGATTGACGTTCGGCAGCGAACTGTCTTCTTGGAACTGTGGGGACGGCAGCGCGGGCGGGCTACTTGCCGAAGACCACACGGCCGATTGTGGCGAGGTCGTCCACCACCGGCTCGGCGGGGTACGGACGGGGCACAGTGCACAGCCTCTCGAACAGGCCGCCAGTTAGCCACCAACTCTGGAACCCATCCAGTAGGGCAGGTCAAGTTGTCACCTTTACGTACAGCAGACCCAACCTGCAGCGGCTTGACCCGCAGGTCAGGTACGTTGAGCGATATTTGGCGCCTTACAGCACCTGACCGCTACGCTGCGACCGTGACGACGATGACAGCGGCGCTCGAAGCCGAGGTCGGGATGGGCAACCGCCACTGTTACGTCGAGGACGTCGCGGTGGAGGAGCCGGTAGATGCGCTCGACTTCGCCGACCGCACTCGGTGGCTGCTCGCAATGACGAACCGTTTGGTGCTGTTGAGCGAGGCCCACAGTTACCACTACGCGTCGGTCCGGGTCGAGGCTTGGACCGCGGAACCGCCGACACAGGATGGTTGGGGAGTGCCGCAGGAGGTCGCGTTGCGGCTGGACGAGGGCTCGGTCGAGCTTTGGGAGCTCGGCGCGGGCCACGCAACCGCCGGGCCGCTGGTGCTGGGGTTTGACGGTGACGTGCGTGCTCGTGGTTACCGGCGGGGCGGGCGGGAGGTCGACGCGCAGGCGGGGATCGCTCACGGGGTGGAGAGCTTCCTGGTGCGGTTCTGGCCGGACGACCAGCCAGAACCGCGGTGAACGTCAGGACTGGCCGCGGATCTCGACCTCGTCGATCAAGGTCCACGCCGTGCCGCTGTCGATCTCGATCTTGACGTACTGGCCGGACACATTGGCAAGGTTGATGGCCCGGTAGCGCTTGGTCTGCATCCTTGCGCTGACTGCGGGGATGTCGATGGACGAGACCTGCCGGAAGTTCACGCCGTCATCCGAGACGTGGTACTTCACGTTCGGCGGCAGGAACGCGTAGTCCTCGCGCACCTGGAACCAGTTTGTATTGATCTCGGTGATGTCCTTTCTCGACCCGAGGTTCACGATGAAGTTGTAGCCGCCGACCGCGTTTCGGCCCTGCCAGGCGGCGCTGTAGAGCGGCGGGCCGAACTTGCCGTCGGTGAGTGACCTGCCGACGTCCGCGTAGAGCGGGTCAGCAGGCACGTCCGTCGTGTAGGTGCAGCCGGGTTGACCGTCTGCGGCACCACACCGCGCATGGTTCACCGGCGAGTTGGGCAATGCCGGTGTCGTGGCGGTCGCGGGGTTGCTTGCGTCAGACTCCTGACCGGAGCCGTCGAACGCCTTGACCTGGTAGACGTTCACCGAAGAGCCATCGAGCTGGCGGTCCACAAAGCCGGACGCGCTGGAAAGCTTGTCGGCGACGAGCTCCCCGTTGCGGTAGATGTGGTAGCCGGCCACGCCGCTTTGAGCGTCGCTGGACGCTCCCCAGGACAACGTGATCGTCTGCGGGTCGTTCACCACCGCCGTGAGGCTGGTAGGCCTCGATGGCCGGTCGCCGTCCAAACCGGACGTTCGCACGGCGTCCTGCTGAAGCCAGTTCTGGTATGCGCGCTGGTAGACATCCGTGCCGAACGGCGAGCGCGGGGACTGGTAGTGGTTGTATGAAAACGACCAGTACGCGGCCACGTGGCCCTTGACCGCCTTCATGGACGAGACGATCTCGTTGACCAGCATGGGTTGCAGGCCCGAGGCGCCGATCTTGAACGTCTCGGTGTCGGCGATCAGCACGGTCCTCGCGCGGGCGAGCATGATGGCGTTGCGCATCGCGGCGAACCACGGCTCGATCGTCGCCGGCGTGCCGTGACCCGCGCCGACACCGTCCTGCAGCGCCAGCACGTCGATCTGCACCTGTTCGAGGATGCTCTGCCACATGTCCGCGTACTCGCCCTCATCCTGCCAGCCCGGCAGCCGGTTGTTCACCGCGTTGAAGAACGGCGCGATCAACGTCGGCCTCGGGCCACCCGGCATCGTCTTCAACCCCTCGGTCACCTTGCGGTAGAACGAGATCATCCGCTGCTGGGCGATGTCGGAGCTGAAGTGGACGTTGTCGAGCTCGAAGGACAGGTACCAGCCGCGGAACGACGAATGGCCGCCGTAACGGGTCGCGAGCTCGCGAGCAAAGGCCAGAGCGGTGTCGGCCTCCCGGTCAAGCCAGTACGGATCGCCCGCGTAGACCCTCCACCAGTCGTCGTTGACCTGCAGGCCGACCCACACGCCGACGCCGGTGGCGTCCGCAGCGTTCAGTGTCCTGCTGACGACGTCGGTGTTCGTGATCTGTCGATAGCCGGGTTGGGAGGTCGGGAAGACCGCGGTCTGCGCGCCGCGTTCGCGCTTGTCGTGGCTGTTGGCCGACCATTGCAGCACGAGCTGGGACATGTACTGCGACTTCATGGTCGAGAACTCGTCGGTCAGCTGGCTGTTCGACCAGCGGTCGACGAGGTCGGGCTGAATGAACGAACCGCTCAGCCGTCCTTTCGCGGCCGGGTCCATCGGGAATGGGGGCGCGCCAGGGCCAGGGGGAGCACCTCCGCCCGTGCACGAACCGCAGTTCACGACGTTGATGTAGAAACCGTGGTCCAAGTCGCGGTACAGGATGCGGTCACGCCAGACGTACCCGGTAGAGCCGTTGAGCAGACCACCAGCCCGGGAGTTTTCACCGGAGGGCACCGCTTTGACGGAGAAGTTTCCGTCCCCCTTGCCGGCGCCCTCTGCGGTCATTGCCATCGGGTATTCGTCGCACTCCTGCTCGTCCGTGTCGATCTCGGGCAGCCCTGTATTCGCATATGGGGGTTTCCGTCGGCACGCCGCATCGACCGCCGCACGATTCGCGCGGTAGTCGGCGGTGTCGTCGGCCGTGCCGGTCGTGGGGATCCTGCGCAGGGACCCGGAATTACCGTTGTACTTTCCAGGGATGGATTTGGGGATGCCGTAGTTCGGGTAGGTCTGCTCCGGGTGATCCTGTGCGTTCTTGATGTGCGCGGCCACGCCATCCACGCCGTCGCCGATCAGCGAGTACTGGAAGAACGGGTCCACATCGTCGAAGATGCACGCCTTGGGCCTGTTTCGAAAGTAGGTTGCCGAGTCGCAGCGCAGCATGTGCAGCTGGCCCTCACCGCCGACCGTCGTGTTTCCCTGTGCGTCAACGGCCTGCCCGACGAGCTTCCAGAAGAACCGCGCCATCTTGTCCGGCAAGCTGTTCACCGAGTCGCCCTCGTTGGACCTGATGATCCACGAGAACCACTCTGTCGGCCCCCAGGCGTCCTCGCCCCATTCGCTGAGCGGGCGCTCCACCTGACCGCCGACCACCTCACACCCGCTGACGTCCAAGTGGCACACGGGACCCATGCGGGCACTGCCACCACCACGGAAGGTACCCGTGGTGTCGACGTCCTCACCGCGCAGGAACAACTTGACGTTGCGGTCGGTGTTGTTGCCGTAGGCGATGGCCGTGTAGGTAATGGTGACGGTGCCGACCACCAAGCCGGTCTGGGCGTTGATGATCTCGCCGTAGGAGTCGTGGCGCTGGCACCACAGAAAGCGGTTCCAGGTGCGTCCGTCCTCGTTGTTGGAGTTGGCGTCCGCGACGCACGCGTCGACATCCTGCTGCTTGGGCTGGTCCGGAACGCCGGCTGCAGCCTGGACTCCCATCTCTGCCTTGTTCTGCGGCGACTCGCCGTTGTCGGGGATGTCAGACGCCTTGATCACCGACAACGACCCCGTGCGGCGGGCGAACGCGGCCGCGTCTTCAGCGGTTGGTCGTCGTTCTGCGGGCTTGGAACCGCCGATCTTGCCCGGTTTGATCGCGTCCCTCTCGAGCAGGGACATCGAGCCGGACGGCTTCTTCGACCATTTGTCCGGTGCGGCGCTGGACGGCGTGACTAACGCGAAAACGGACATAAACGCGATCGCGACCGCGAGCGCGGCTCTGCTTCTTTTGGGCAGCACAAATCCCCCAGCTGGCAAGATAGAGCGTGAGCGCACGTGCGCACACGTGTGACGCCGGACTGACGCCCGGCGAAGAAGAGGAGACCTCAGTTACTGGTTATTTTGATGCAAACACTTTCGGACCCCCAGGTCATTTATCGGCTACGGCAGATGCTCGCACATGTCTGCTCGTTGTTGTAGCCCGTAACTGTCGGCTGGTTGCCGCTGCGGCTAACGGTCACGCCCCCACAACCGGATAGACTGGCCGCGCGTCGGTAAGGTGCGCGAAGCCTTCAGCAGAGTCTCCCAGCTGGTCGAGCCCTTTCAGGAACCGGACCGGGGTGCCTGGAGGTCTTCGTGGTAGGGGTGGCCGATGACGCGCTCGCGGCCGCGTTCTACCTGCTCGCACATGGGACCGGCGGCGTGCGGGACACCCCGGACGAAAGGCAGGCCGCACGGCGTCGAGCCGTGCACGTGTTCCGGCGGGCCGGTCCCGCGCTCTCGAGGTCCGGCACGCCGCGCTGTGGTTGCACTTCGCGGAACTAGCCGCCGCGGCCAGCGCGGACCAGCTGGTCGTCAGCGTTCCTCAGGTCAGCCAGGTGCTCCGGCGCTTCCCGCCGGCGATGAAGAGGTGGGTGTGGGACCCCCGACCACCACCGGGATCCCAAGCGGTGGGGGGTCAACGCGGAGCGCGAAGTGCAAGCGATCCTGTGGGTCATGCTCCGAGCCGTCTTCGACGACGTGGTCGACGAGGAGAACCTGCCGAAGCTCGGGCGTAGCGCCTATCGCGCGGACTTCGCGCTTCCCGACCTCGGGTTGCTCGTAGAGATCAAGTACGTGCGCACCAAGCACCACTTCAAGGAAGTGGAACAGGAGGTGATGGTCGACACGATCGGCTACCTCAAGGACAGCGAGCGCTACCGCGAGATTGTCGTCTTTCATCTACGACGACTCGTGCTCCACCGAACACCACGACGAAATTCGGCGGGCGCTGGCCGACCTGCCGGAAACGCCGACGTGATCATCGTGTCGTGTCCCGGAGCGATTCCCCCGGCAGATGAGCGCAGAGCTGCTGTGGCTTCGGGGCCCGCCTGTGCCGTGAGCGGCGGGCCGCGGAACCAGCGTCCGGACTACTCGTCGTGGTCGTCCTCGGCCTGCTTGTCCCAGTACTTCCCCTCTGCGCGAAGGAACTCGGCGTGGTCGCGGAGGACCTGAGCGGTGAACGGCCACTCGTTCTGGATCTGGTCTGCCCAGTCCGAGTACTGCTGGGCGGTCGCCCGTTCTCGCGGTCCTCCCTCGTACGGGTCCCTGGTCGAGAACGTGGTGTTGTTGGCAAGACCGAGGCCGAACCCGTCTCGTAGTTCGTAGGCGTCCGGCAGCTCCAGGACGTCCCGGACCGGCTCGCACGGCCAGGCTCCGTCCTGTCCCGGCGGACCGGCGGAGATAAGCGTGCCGATGGCTCGGTCACCCTTACGCCGCAGCTCGGAGTCGTGCAGCGCGTCTCGGACGTTCCGAACCCAGCTGAGCAGGCGCTCGCGGTCCACCTGGTCGCCGATCTGGCCTGGTACGCACCGCAGCTGCTCGGCTTTCAGGTAGAACCGGAAAGCCTTGGGGTTGAGCTTCCCGGTCGGCAGGTAGCGGAACCGGTGCAGCTCGACGAACGCGGCGGGATCGGCGGCGATGGCCTCGAGCAACGCGGTCGGTGTGCGGTCGTGGAACAGGTCGAAGAAGGCGAGTTCCCACCTCGCGACCGCCCGCAGGTCGTGCCCCGAGCTGTGGAGGTAGCTGATGAGCCTTCCCACCTCCCACGCGGTGTGGGTGCCGATCCGTCCTGGCGAGTTCAACAGTGCGTCGAAAGCGGCTTCGATCAACTCAGCGGAAGGTCGCCAGGGCTTGTCGTTTCCGTGCAACGCCATGGACAGGGCGTCGACGACGGCTTCCGGCCGACCACGCCGAAGGATCTCCGCCAGGTACTCCTGAGGTCGTTCTGCGGGGAAGGGGAACGCCGGAGTCAGCAACCAGAAGCCGTCGCTCACCTCCCGGCTCTCCGCCGAGACCAGCTCGGCTGCCAGGCCAACCGGTAGCGCGATCAGGAAAGCGGTCCGCGCGCCCGTTTCCTCCGACAGGGTTGCTGCCGCGTCGGCCACCCACTGCCGGCCGCTTTCAGCCGCCCGGCGCCAAACCCATTCCTTCGCGAACGGGGTCCCCAGGTAGCCCAACACCTCCTCCCGCACCGAGTCTCCCGCTACCTGCGCGAGCATCATGCCGACGAGGTCTCCCCGCTTGCTTGCCGCGGCCAGCCGCGCGACTCCGTCGACACCGTGCCGTTCCAGCTCTTCGGCGACGACCTCGCGCCGCAACTCCTCGAGTTTGGTCCGGTGGTGCTCGAGGTCTGCCGAGGCGATCCCGGGGAGATGCGGATGCCAGCCGAACAGCCAGGCGTGCCTGGCCGGATCGGACTCCGGCTCGATCCGATCCAGGAAGGCGCCCAGGCGGTCGGTGTGTTCGGGCGAGAGGTGCCGAGACCCGTCTGTAGCCGCCAGCTCACGGCGCACGACCTCGTCACCCGCCTCCCACAGTTCGCGCGTCACCTGTGCGCCCAGGACACTCGTGTCGACCACGTCGAGGGCGGAGAGCAGCGGATCACGCCAGCTCTGCGGAAGCCAGCTGATGCGCGGCAGGAACTCCACCCAGCGCCGGGGAACCGCGGCCAGATCGGCGAGCACCGCGTCGAGCACCTCGTCCAGGTAGGCCTGGGCCGTCTCCGAGGGGTGCTGTTCGACGCCCGTCCAGTCGATGCGCACCTTCGGCCGTGCCGGGTACATCAGGAAGGGATGCGGCTCGATCAGATCCAGCAGCAGTTGCCATCCCACCTCTGGGTGACGCACCCGTACCTGCTTGATGAGCGCCGGGCGGTGGTCGAGCGGCACGGGGCTCACCGGAAGGTGGATGAGCGCGTCCACGAGCGACCGGGCCGGACGGTTGGCCCACTTTCCGCCGGGATCGATCTCTGCCAGACGGGCCATCAGCAGGACCGCGCGCGTGCTGTGCTCTGGAGCCCATGTCAGTGTCTCGAGCGCCCACAGCAGCCCGGTGTGCGCCGGGTGCCGGAACATCGACCGTTCCTCGGAATCGTCGAACATTGTGCGCAGCACCGGACTGTCGCCGCGCATCGCCTGGTCCACAGCGTCGGCGAACACCTGCGGGCAGGCCTCGGCGAGCAACGGGAGCACGTCGCTGAGCGACCGCCACAGCAGGCCGGTGCGGTCCTCGTTCGCTTTCCTCAACAGCTGAACGACAACCCTTGCCGCGTGGGTCTTCGCCTCGTCGCCTGCCACGGTCGTCGTTCCGGAGTCGCCGAGGCGCGCCAGACCGTGAGCGATTCCCTCGCGCAGCTCGTCGGAAAAGGTGCGGGCGATACCTCTGACGGCCGCCGACATGACCTCCGGCCCGGCAAGGGAGAGCACCGGATCGACCTCGCTCAGAACGTCGAGGGCCGCCGCGCTGAACCGCTGGACGTCGGTGGCGCTCACCTGCGTCCTCAGCTGGGTCCACGCGTCGTGCGGGTCGGCAAGCTGCCAACGTGAGCCGCTACGGTGCACCAACGGATCGCCGGAGGTCGAGGAGGACGTCACAAAGCGGTCGACGTCGGCGTAGTCCTGACCGGTGATCCGAGCGAGCACGGCGTGGTCGGACGCGTTGGACGCGGACCACCGGCTGACCAACGTCAACGGTGCCGCGATCGCCGACGCGGGTGCTTGCGTCCACGGCGGCTGCGGCTCGTTCGGGTGCAGCCTGCGGGTCACCGCACGGAGACTGCGCCGGACGAGGCCCGCGTAGTCGTGCGCCTCGTGCAGGGGCAGGCCCCGGCGGAGGAAGGCGTCACGTGCCTGGTCGCGAGGTATTCGAGGCAGGACAAGACTTTCGGGGCGGCCCTCGAGTCCGTCGCGTGCGATGATCACATGTCGGGTGTCTTGCGTCTGCCGGACCGGAACGCTGTCGCTCATCACCACGGCGGGGAACGACGGTGGAATCCTCGCGGCGTGCTCCCATCCCTTCTCGGAGGTGAGCAGCATCGCGCGGTGGTGCGGGTCGTGCTGGTCCAGGACGGCCGCGCAGAACGCGGCCACCTCGTCCGTGGTCTGCCCGTGGACGACCAGGTTCCCCGGTGGACCTGCCAGCCAGGACCGCAGCTGCTCCGCGACGGCCTCCCGTCCGAGCAACACCAGGTCCGCCGGCAGTTCAGGCCCGGCGAACACGGACCGTTCGCGGGCCCACGTCGCCAGATCGCTGATCCCGTCCCTGACGCCGATCGCGAGCTCCGGCACGTCGTCGATCAACCGGTCGACCAGTCCGGGTATCGAGTGCGGTTCGCGCGAGGTCAACCGTACATACTGGCACTTGGCCAGTCCCGCGAGGTCCTCGGGCAACTCGTCCGCCGCGAGCTTCTTGCCGCCAAGCCCCAGAACGGGGATCACGGGCTTGCCCGCGGCCAGCACCGTCGCGATCTCTCCGCGGACGACGTCGTCCGGCTCGAACAGCCGCTCCTTGAAGTCGGACAGCCACCTCTCGCCGATCACGGCGATCATCGCGGAGCAGTTCTCGACCGCGCTCCACATGATCGGTTCGTAGTCGCGCCCGAGAGCGATGGACTTGCTCGAGCGGAATACCCGCTCGTCGCCGAAGATCGTGCTGAGCGCCGAGTCCAGCCAGGCGGCCTTGTCCTCGCCGTCACCGTTTCGGAAGTTGATGAACAGCATGGCGTCCAGGGTGCTCCGGTCCTCCAGCCGGGCACCACCCGTTTCCCGTCTCCTTCCCACGGCCTTACAAGGAGACGATCTGTCCACAGAGGACTGTGGTGGCGTTTTCTGGAGTCCTGACCAGGTTGTCTGGGCTGGGTGAGAACCTGGTGCGGTGACGTTTCATGACGACGACGAAGACCTCGATCTCGTGCTCGGCCAGGCGCACGAACTGCTCGGCGACGCGGACGACCTGTTCGCGCAACGCCTCGTGCAGGCGTCGCGCCTGCACCTGCGCCGTGACGGCGGCTTCTTCCACCCGATTCCTGGCGACAACTGGAGGAGTGACACCTACGAGGCCGTCCTTGAGGTACCGCAGGCACTCGTGCCCGAGTTCACCAGCGAGGTGACAGACCGGATCTGGACCAAGTTGCAGGCGGTGCTGCACCGGCACAACCGAGAGGACGTCTTCGGCGTCGTGGTGGAACCGGCGCTTCCACCGCTGCCCGAGGTAGCGCCTGACTGGCGCGAACGAGCCGCGTTCCAGGCACCTGCCGAGCGGCCCATCAACCAGGCCCGCCGGGAACGGGCGGCAGCCGGTTACCCCACGCGGGACGGGATGACGTTCACCAGCGTGGAGGAGACAGCGGTGTACGACCTGCTCGTGGAGCTGCAGAAGGAGAGCTCGCGGCACCGGACCTTCTCGGTGATGCCGCTGCCCGGGGTCAAGCTCCGGGACGTCGGCGTACGAACGCCCGACTTCGTGGTGCTGGGCAACGGTCGCGCGCTCGTCATCGAGGTGGATGGCCCGCACCACTACGGCCTCACGCGCAAGGCCGACGACGCGGACCGCGATCGTCACTGGGACCGGTGCGGGGTCCACACCGTCCGGATCGGCGCACACCACACCGCCGACCCCGCTTCACTCAAGGACCTGTTGAAGGAGGAGCTGGGACGGCGGTTGTTCCAGGTGAGCTGAGGCTGGACAGGCAACGTGTCCGCGAAGCTGGTCAACGCCGGCCGGGGTGCCGCATCGGGCGCGCCAAGTCGTCCTCGGTGATGTGATCGCGCCAGATCGTCGACATCATCCGCGTCCATGGCTTCAGCGGCGACGAGTTCATCGTTCTGTACTTGGCTGGGCGGTCAGCGAAGTAGTGCGGACGCGGCAGCTCTGACTTCTCGTCTTCGGTGAAGGAACGCCATCCTCCGGAGTAGGCGATCCGCTGCGGGTTGGCGATGATGGACTGCGCCGTTGAACGGATGCGTGCATCGACCACTCCGATGTCGACCAGGTGGCACAGGGCGGCGATGCGGGCAGGAAGACAGTCGGCCAGTGCCGGAGGCTGCGACAGCTCGGCGAGAACAGCTGCTGCTTCAGCTGGATCGCCAGTGACCCGCCACAAGGCGTGAGCCGCCTCGGCCTGCATCCATAGGTCAGCGGAGCGGGTCAAGGCCCGCAGGGCGTCGGCACACGCGGCTGCGTCGGGGCCGAGGTCGGCTACCAACGCGATGGTGGTGTGTCGGGGCTCCGGTCGGGCCAGGTGGCGGGTCAACGCGGTGAGACCGAGGTCAGGGTCGGCGCCGGTGCGCCACAGCGCCCACGCCACAGCTTGCTCGCAACGCCCGAGGCGGGTGATTTCGTCCACCACCTGGACTACCTCGTTGAACGAGGTAGTCCAGCGACTGCTCGCGGCGCTCCAGGGCGGCGCGCTCTTCGACGGATTCACCGCAGCCTATGACGACGGTGAACTGCGCTGACTACTGCCGCACAAGAACTCCGCTGGAGCATACGACTTGGGCTATCCCTACTCGGACCACCTATAAATAGCGGCTTGGCGCTGCTGCGAGAGAGGGACGGCTACGTGCTGCCGGGCGGCTTGGCCGCTGGGCGTCCGCGCCCAGCGAGGACCGCAACGGTCCGGTGACCTTGGCCGGCGAACTCCGACAGCACGGGTAGCGCCGGGCGTCCGCACTCAGCAAGGATCGCAACTCCATGCAGATCCATAGCTTGGAGTTGTGACCGATGGGCAGCGCTCGGCGTCCGGTCTCGGCGAGCTTCGCAACTCCGACGTCGGTGACCTCGGCGGGTGAGCGACCAGTGCTGCGGGGGTGACGTCGGCCGCGAGAATGATGGGCTAAGCAAGGCACGAGCGTGGGCTGATCGAGCCGACTTTCCGGCTGCTGTGGGGGCTTTAGGACCGGTCCTGCCGCCCGATGAGAGCCGAAGTTCGACATGTGACCGTCGACACAATCTCTTGTTGATCTTTCTCGTCCGACCCCGTCTGAAGGTTTGACTATTACAAGCCGCGACGTCGCATCCGAGGAGGATTCTCATGGCGCTCGAACATCTGGCCGTCGTGCCGGACGAGGGACTGGTGATCGCCCCGCCACCTCGCCTGGCCGGGCTGCTGAGTGCAGCGATTCGGGTTCGCGGCGAGGTGACTCTCGCGATGGAGCGAGGTGCCACGATGTCTGAACTCGCTTCGACGCTCGCTAAGCAAGACCGTCCAGCCACCGTTACTGCGACGGAAGCCAACGGCACAAGTTGGACTATCAGCTTCGGCGCGGTGGAAGCGGCCGATGCCACGGAGGTCGCACCACAGTGACAGACGTCCAAGATGATCCGCCTGAGCAACGTGAGTGCGAGGTTGACTCGCAGGAGATTCTGCGCGATGCCTACCGGCTCATCCTCGCGTTCTTCCGAAGGCGGGTCCCAACGAAGGCAATCGCGTACGAGTTGAGTCACGACACCTTTGTTCGCTTGGTGGTCTGGCGGAGTCGCAACAACTGTCGTCTGCCGGACGACCTGATGGGGTTCCTGTACCGGCACGCCGAATGGGTCCGCTGCGACTACTTCAAGAAGTTGGCCAAGATCGGCGAGGCTGAAGCGCTGACTGGAGACTGCATGGATCTTGCAGCGCTAGCCAACGGCAAACTCCTCGCGTCAGTGACGCTGCCAGAAGCGCTGATCGACGTCGCAAGTACCGTCGACCTGGAGAGAGCGGTCGCAGCCTTACCGGAACGGACACGCCTGGCACTGGTACTCCGGTTCGTCGACGACCTCCCGACACCTCGGATCGCCAACGTCCTTGGTATCTCGCCACAAGCCGTCAACGAGAAGATCAGGAAAGGCGTTGCTGAACTGAGCGAGTCTCAGCACCTGGCCGGCTATGCACCGAGGGGAGGCCATCGATGAACATCGAGGCGTCAAACGACGCTATCGGTCCATGTCGTGAACTGTCCGACGACGAGATCGACGGATGCTTGGACCGAGTGAATGCGACATTCGGCGCGCTCAGCTCGGGCAGCTACGACGACATCTGTAAGTCGGTGGTAGCTGTCGAGACGGCCTGGGCGGCTGAACCGGCACGAAAGAGTAGGACGCCCGAGCTGAAATCGCGATTCAGTGATCTGGGCACCTCGCGGAAGTTGCCGTTCGGACTACGCCGTCGGTCGGATTCGGATGCCGACCTGATTGAATCCGTTCGCGCCGGATGCGTTGAAGCATTTGGTCGTCTCTTCGAGCGTCACGTTCGGTCTGCTCAACGACTGGCGTACCAGCTCTGCTCCGCAGAGACAGACGCTGACGACCTTGTCGCTGACGCGTTCGCCAAGGTGTTGGCGGCGATTAAGGCAGGCGGCGGACCGATCGCGGCGTTCCGGCCATACCTGCTCACGGCGGTCCGTCATGTCGCGTACGACAAGAGCCGCAAGGAACCAAAGCCCGGTAAGAGCCTCCCAGAGGCTGAGGTTGCTGAACTGGATCAAGCCTTGGCGGCTACCGCCTTTGCAAGCCTGCCCGAGCGGTGGCAGACCGTGCTGTGGCACACCGCTATCGAGGAACAAAGCCCAGGCGAGATCGCACCGCTGCTTGGGCTCACTGCGATTGAGGTGTCGGTGATGGCTCAACGCGCACGTGAGGCGCTTCGGGAGGCTTTCGTCGATGCTCACGTCGACAAGGAACCGTCAGACGACTGCCGTCTCGCGGTCACGAGACTGGGCGCTTGGACCCGCGGTGGGTTGCTGGGAAGACAAGCCGCAGACGTGAGCAGGCACTTGGAAGGCTGCGTCAGCTGTCAAGCACTCGCCGCTGAACTGACGGATCTTCACGGGCCACTTGCTGACGTGACTGGCGCTGTACGACGACTTGTCGCCCCCGTGGTGCTTGGCGCAGACACGGACGGGTATCTCGCCAATCGGCCGGACTTCACACGGAGTGCTATGACATAACCACGAGTAAACGCACGCCGCAATTGTGCATCGGTTTGACTGACAACGATCAGTCACGATGGAACAAGTGAAACCCTTGTGGCCGCGTAGTGCAGAGCGGAACGATTCCAAGGGAATCAACGGTCGTCGCTCAGGCTTCGTCTAGCCTCGGCGGCAACCTTCGGGAGCAATCGGGGAGCAGAACCGTGCGTTGAACGTGTCAGTACGGTTCTCAACGAACTTGAACAGACCCGCGCTGACCTGCGGAAGTCCTATTTCCGCAGGTCAGCGCAGTTCAGGTTCGATAACTGTCCGCGTAGTGTTCGCAGATTGAGGCTGATCAGCGGACCAGTCCGTATGCGCTGGTCAGATGGCTTGTGGACAACGCTCGCGTCGAGGTGTTGGTGCTGACTGGAGCAATCTGGGAGCGCACGTGCTGAACCCTTGCAAAGCAACGTGTTCACTCGACTTTGTCGGGTACTTCCGAGATCCAAGACCAACCGCCTTCGAGCTCCTGGCGGTGCTGGAGCTGTCCGAGCATCCTGCTGATCATTGACTCGGTCACGTGTGAATACCGGTCATCGGTGGGATTGCGTTTGTGTCTCAACCGCTCCAGCCGGAGCACGCGCGGCACATCATCCTCGATGAGCGAAGTCTTCTGCGTCTGCTGGTGATCGTGGAAGACCATGCCCTCCTTCAGCGGAGCCCGGTCGAGCCCTTGGTTGCCGGAGACGGTCGGCAACCAACGGTGTACGTCGCGGGCACTGGTCGACGTCTTGGGCGGAGTTGGGTCTGTGTCGCTGCTCGGTAGACGGACGGCTCGCAGGTGTCACCGGCCTGCGAGCAGATCCGGCGTCGATCGACGCACGACCGAGTCTGGGGCGCGGGCTGGTTCCCCCGCGCCCCACAAGGCCGGC
>NZ_JBEXNC010000012.1:0-63031 GCF_040610935.1 Lentzea sp. NPDC003310 | reverse complement strand
TGCGGCTGCTGGGTCGCGGCAGGCCCGGCTGTTTCCCCGGCCCGGCCAGCTGACCCGGCGTCTAACCCCCCCCGCCGGTGTCGGGGCGGGGGGCTGGTGCCCGCGGCCCAGACTCGGCCGTCAGCAACCGCAGGCAGCTGACTTCCTGTGAGATGTCCTGGTCGCCATTGGGTCGGCCCTGTGTCGGGTTCAGGACCTCCGTCGACGGGCGACGACGATCGCACCGCCGCCGAGCGCGAGCAACACCAGTGCCGCGGCCACCAGGCCGAGCACGCTCGCCCCGGTGTAGGAGAGAGCGCCGGGTTTGCTGGGCGGAGGAGTTGATTGCGGAGTGGCTGGCGTGGTTGTGCTCTGGGT
The DNA here is from genome assembly GCF_040610935.1 of Lentzea sp. NPDC003310. Taxonomy (NCBI): domain Bacteria; kingdom Bacillati; phylum Actinomycetota; class Actinomycetes; order Pseudonocardiales; family Pseudonocardiaceae; genus Lentzea; species Lentzea sp. NPDC003310. The sequence goes on along the minus strand of NZ_JBEXNC010000012.1, from coordinate 62,674 downwards.
GGTCGCCGACGGAGTGGCGGAGGTCGAGGGACTGGTGGAGGTGGGGGCGCCAGCGCGCACACCGTTGCTGGTCGCCCGATCGCTCGCGCCGTAGCGGCTCACGGCTTCCACGCTGAACTTCACCTCGCGATCAGCCGGCACGCCGCGGATCGTGGCGCCGAGGTCTTCTGCGGTGGTCATCCCCAGCAGGAGATCGTCATCGCGGTAGATCCGATAACCGCCCACCGGAGCGTCTCCGGCATTCGCTGGAGGTGTCCACTTCAGGGAGATCGTGTCGGCCCCGGATGAGGTGGCCTGTGCTGACGTCGGCGCGCCAGGAGGGCGTGGGAGGTGCTTGTCAGCGGCGACGTGCACCGGTGCGGTGCCAACGGCGACGTCGCCGTCGGTGGCTTTCACCGTGACGGACGCGAGTCCCTCGTAGGCCGCGTCGTAGCGGTGAACCGCTGTCGGTGAGGGTCCTCGTTCGTCGACGGTGCCGTTTCCGTCGAAGTCCCAGGCGTACTCGACGATCGCCCCTTCGGGGTCGAAGGAACCGGCGGCAGTGAAGTGGATCGTCTCACCGATCCCTGCCGTGTACGGGCCTCCGGCGGAGGGGACCGGCTTCAGCGAGAAAGCGTTCGCCGCGTCCTTGATCGCTTGCACCACGTCGCCCGCGCCCGCGGCGGTGAACACCTTGCCCTTGCTGCCTTCGGCGAGTTCGGTGAAACTCGCGACGGCCACGGGATCTCCGCCGACCACGATCGGATTGATCACGACAGGGTCGAGTTCGAACGCGCGAGCGAGCACCTGAGCAGCGGTGTACCCGGTCCCGGGCTCAGGATTGTGGGCGGGGGCGTCGCCAATGGTGATCGCGAGCTTCAGCGCTCCGTCGCGCCAACCGAGGCCGAAGGCCGTCATGAGTCCTGAGTAGACGGACTCGGGCGTGTTGCCGCCACCTGAGGCGCTGAGCGTGCTCACCGCCGTGGCGAACGCAGCGCGGTCGGTGGTGAACGGCGTGACAACCCTTGCCTGGTAGGGGTCGCCGAAGTCCTTGTAGTCGACCAACGCCACCTGTGGTGAGCGTGCCAGCCCGAACAACGCCGAGGTCACCTGGTTGATCGATGCCTGGGCGTTGGCGATGTCGTCACCCATGCTTCCGGTCGTGTCCACCACGAACGCGACGTCCACCTTGTCTGTGGGACGCAATGCGATCGGTATGACCGTGGTGACCAGGTCATCGGCCAGATCCGGGCGGACCGAGCGGAGCTTGAGCGCGATCAGGTTCGCTGCCTCCGGCATCCACTTCTCCGGATACGCCATGTGCGCGTCGATGTTCAGACGGAGGTCGAGCGGGTTGAGACTGCAGATCATGTCCCCCTTGTTGCACCACGCCGCGACCTTGTCCTTCAACGCCTCTGGCATGTAGGGCACGCGGCTTCCCAGCGTGCCACCGAGGTTCGGCCAGGTGTAGTCGCCGTGCGCCCAAACCGCGGGTCCCAAGAGGCCGCTGTTGAACCTGGGGTCGCCGAAAAGCGCGACGTAGCCGATGGACGCCTGTGCCTCTGCGGAAAGCAGGGGCAACGCGGCGCCGACGACGTCCGCACCCTGCGAATAACCGCCGAGCACAACGACTTCACCCTGTGCCCGGCACAACGTGGCGCGTTCGTTCAGAAACTTCACGAGCTCCTTGCGGCCGGTTGCACGGCTGTTTTTGTAACCGTCGAGAACGAAGTCGGCGTCGGGGTCGAAGCTGAGATCGACGCCGAACCAGTGCCAGAAGTCCTTGGCGGGATAGCCGCCGGGATCGACCGCGCCGTCGCCGTCGAGATCACCGAGTTCTACGAAGCTTTGTCTGATGCCAGAACCGAAGTTGGTCTTGAGCGCTTCGTGGAACTTGGTAGCAGTCTTGGCTCCGGGCTTCTCGTCAGAGCCGCGAGCGAACACGACGAGCACCTGCTGACAATCGGGAGCGGCGAACGCAGCCGATGCCACGATGGGCGTACTGGCGACTACAAAGGCGAAAGAAGCGATCAACGCACGCATGCGAGTGGACACGATGGTGCTCCTGTTGGGACGGTGGCGCACTGCTTTCCTTAGCTGTCCCCGACAGATGCTGGATCGTGCGTCCAGAGGATCGTGTGTCCTCCAAGGCCCGTTACACGTTCGCGCAGCACAGATAAGGGCTTGCCTATGAGTGCACGTCAGCGACAGGCAGACGCTATTCCACGTGGTATCGCACCCTTGATGGCCAACGCGCGAAATTCCGGAAGTCGAGCTCGTTGTCTTCTGCGTTACGTGGACCAAGACCACTCGCCGGAGAAGACGGTCATGAGCTAACGTCAGGCGGACGCGCTGGAAGACAAGTTGTCCGGGCCGCTCGGTGGCTCGCTACTGGTGGGGATCGATCTGAGCACTGGCCGCGCCCTCGTCAACGCCTCGTGAGCGCCTGACGGAGGAACTCCAGCACGGCGCCAAGCGTGCCGCCGTTCTGGCGGCAAGAGGCGGTGAGGGTCGACTTCTTCAGCTCCTCCACATGGCCTGAAGTTCCTGACGGCATCACTGAACTGTTCTACCGCTTTCCTTTCCGAACACAAGGCTGCTTGCGAGGACTTCAAGTCCGCCGGCGTCACCGGTGAAGCAGTGCCGGGACGCACGCCCGATACCACGGCATCAGAGTTCGTGGTTGGTGCTGGACAACTTCGTGCATTGGAACTCGTCGATCAAGCACATCTCAGCAGCCAGCGACCCTCGCTGCGGAGACGTCAGAGGTTTTGAGCGGGTGCCGGCAGGCGTGATGCGGCGACCCGTACAGCACGCGAAACCTTTTCTCGACGCGATCCGATAGAGGGCTCGACACAACGGACGAGAGAAGCGGCCACACATGACTGCCGGCAATGATCGCTGGGCGAAGTACGGCAAGCTGGGCGGCGTCATCGCCATCGTCGTCGGGGTGGTGGTGGGCGCCGCGAACCTCGATGGCTTCCTGTCAATGGTCGAGCGCATCACCGGCTCCTCGGCCACCAACGCTTCGCCTACCCCGGCGCGCGTTCCTGACGCCGTACCGAGTCCGACGCAGGCTCCAGCCGCTCAACCCACGCTTCAAGACATCAAGCCGACATCCCGGGCTCAGGAACAACCTACCCAGCGGCCGCCGACTCCGGCGCAGCGCCAGCCCACGACAGCTGCTCCAGAGCAGCCGAAACGGGCGGGCGCCTTGGTGATCAACATCAAGATGGGGACCAGTGGGAAAGTCGGGCCGTCCGAGTACCGGGCGGGAGCGCGGCCGGGTGCGAACGTCGACGTCTTCGATGACGTCGGCCAGCTCAGCGCGGGCTGCTATCCGTCCTGGGTGCTCACTAGGGCTGGTACCGAGGTGCAGAAGCTCCGCAACACCAGGTGCACCTCGGGAGGCATCACCATGTTCAACTTCGGCGATTCGCTCGACATGCCAGGCGCCTATCGGCTGAGCGTGGACATTGTCACGGATGCGGGTCAGAAGGGCAGCAGCTTCACGGATTTCACTGTGAGTTGAGGACTCGCGGTCGCCCGAGGAGCTTCAGCGATGCCAACGCTCATCGCGTCCGTTCGAAGCCATCGGCTGGCTGACGACTCGATGCTCGAGGTGGTGCGGCGGCGACCGTGCAGCAAGCCCATCGCCCGGGCCGGTGACAAGAAGCTGATCGCCCGGTAGTGCTAGGCGTCCGCGCCCCAGCGATGATCGCCAACATCAACTGCGGACACTTCACAGCCTTCGGGAGCAATCGGGGAGCAGAACCATGCGTTGAACGTGCCAGTACGGTCCACAACGAAGTTGAACGGACCCGCACTGACCTGCGGAAGTTGTATTTCCGCAGGTCAGTGCGGTTCAGATTCGATAACTCTCCGCGTAGTACTCGTCGGTGCGCTTGCGGTAGTCCTCGTGGTCGTCCGCGTCGTACTCCGGCGCGTTCTTGATCTGCTCCTTGGTGCGGTCGACGTGGACCTTTCGCTCGGCGTGGTCGACGTGCCGCACGGTGCCGACCGGCAGCACGACCTTGCGGCCGAAGATCCACGGTCCGGTGTCGACCATCAGGCAGTCGTGCGGAACCTTCGCGTTGTCCTCGTCCACCTTGCCGATCTCGCCGTCGGTGGCCTCGACGCCGTAGCCGATCAGTCCGGTGTCGGGGCGGTCCGCGAGGTCCTCGCGCGGCTCCTCGGTCCAGGACGGGTCGCGCCACACCCACGGAACGAACGGGACGGGTTGCATCTCGGGCCTCCTCGGTCGGTCGTCGTGAGTCACGCCGCCGATCACGAGAGCTGAGCCGCATGTGGTGACACACAAGGAGGTGCCACCACCGCGTTCCTCGGTGGCGTGCCACCACCGGGTACCCGTCAAGTTTTCTCCAGGAACCTCCTCATCATCGCGATCTGCGCGGTGCGGGAGGAGTCGATGCGGCCGGCGAGGTCCTTGACCTCCTGGTTCGCGCCGCTGCCCGCCTCCCACCGCGCCATCTGCACGGCGTCGTCCTGGTGGGCGATCATCACGTTGAGCAGGCGCTGGTCGAACTCGGCGCCGCGCAACGCGGACAGTCGCGCCACCTCCTCGGGATCGGACTCGCGCATGCCGCCGTGGCCCGCGTGGGAGTCCGGCGGGGCGGTCAGGGGTTCTCCCCACGACGTCAGCCAGTTCCGCATCGTGTCGGCCTCAGTCTGCTGGGTCCGCTCGATCGCGACCGCCAGCGTGCGCAGCTCGTCGTTCTGCGCGCGGTCCTTCGCGAGCGCCACCATGTCCACTCCCTGCTGGTGATGGGGGAGCATCATCTGCAGGAACATCACGTCCAGCGGATCGCCGCGCAACACGGTGTCCGGCTGCGTGGCCGCGCAGCCGGACACCGTGAAAGCGAGCAGCAGAGCCAGGAACCGCATCAGAGGCGTCGCCACAGGGCGGGCGTGTTCGGCGGTTCCCAGCCGGCGAGCGCGGTGTGTGCGAGCTGGCACTCGTAGTTCACGCCGCCGTAGGTGACGCGGTTGCCCACGGAGTAGGCGGTGCCCGCGGCCCACGTGCCGCCCGCCGGCGGCTGGGTCGTCGTGGTGGTGGTCGTGGTCGTGGGCGGCCTCGTCGTCGTGGTCGTCGTCGGCGGGTTCGTCGTGCCGCCGCCGAAGTCGACGTCCGAGCACGTGTAGAACGCCTCGTTGCTGCCGACCACGCGCTGCCAGATCGAGTAGAGGACGTGGCGGCCCGAGCGGTTCGGCAGGGTCAGCGTCCAGTTGGTGAACGTGGACGGGTTCTGGTTGTTGAACGTCTGGATGTGCACGAGGTCCGACCACCGCAGGGGCATGGTCGGGTTCCAGCCGTCCCTGGTGATGTAGAACTCGAAGTTGCTGTTCGAGTGCGGTGCCGACGCGTGGTAGGTCACGGTCAGCGCGCCGGGCGACACCCGCTTGGCGGGCCAGTCGGCGCGCTGCAGGTCGAGGCCCCGGTACTTGTCGCGGCCCGCGCTGCAGAGCTTGCCGTCCGGGATGAGCTCGCGGTGGCGCCCACCGGCCTCGAGCAGCGAGACCTCGTTCCAGTCGTAGTAGGCCTGCGTGCCGCCGGCGGCCACGGCGGCCTTGCACGCGTCGGACTTCGGGGTCTCCGGGCCTTCGTTCTTGCAGGTGTAGACGCGGCTGGCCGGATCGGACATCGTGCCGTGCGCGACCGCGGGTGTCGTCGGGACGAGGAACGCGACGACTACGGCGGTCGTCGCGGAGAGGCTCGCCAGGGCAAGCCGACTGCGTGTCTTCACAAACGCCTCCTGCAGGCGGAGGTGGCGAACACTTCCGCGAGGGAGGGGTTCGCGTGACGGGTCGGCGGCCCTGTTCACGAGTGTAAACAAGTGGTTGAACCATTTCATTGGACCAACCGGACGAATCGCCCGCGGCTGCGATGAGTTCCGGCCGCGGCACCGGTCCACCTCTCCGAAGCCGAGCGGAAGGGGTCCGGAGTGGACCTGCACAGCGTGATGTGCGTGAGCGACCTGCCGAGGTCGCTGGAGTGGTACCGGGTGTTCTTCGGCCGCGGGGCGGACGAGGTCATCGGCGAGGAGCACCTCTGGCAGGTGGGGGAGAACGCCTACCTCGTGCTCGACGCCCGCGACGTCCGGGCGGCACGCGTGGGTGGCTCGATGGTCACGTTCGGGGTGGAGGTCGCCGAGTTCGCCGGTGCGCTGGAACGGCTGGCGGTGCAGGACCTCGGCCACGGTCCTGTCGAGACGTACTCGAACGGCGTCCGGCACATCGAGGTGCTGGACCCGGACGGCAACAGCCTGTCGCTCGCGGCGCTGCCCGACGGTTCGCCGTAGAGTCGGTGTGCATGAGCGACGAGAACGTGCTGGGCCGCATCAACGAACTGGTCGACGAGGAGCACCGGCTCCGGCAGCAGCTCGCGTCCGGCGAGATCTCCACGGACGAGGAGCACGCCCGGCTGCGATCGGTGGAGGAAGCCCTGGACCAGTGCTGGGACCTGCTGCGCCGGCGCCGCTCCGCCCGGTCGCAGGGCGAGAACGCCGAGGACGTCCCCGCGCGGTCGGTCGGTGAGGTCGAGGGCTACCTGCAGTAGCTCGGCCGCGCTGGTGGCGGACGTCGGGGGCTGCCCGCGGTAGCTCAGCGCGCGTCGCGGAGGTCGAGGGCTACCCGCGACAGCTCAGCCGCGCGCGTCGCGGAAGATCACCCAGCGCATCACGCTGTACATGAACGCCGCCTCGCACGCCCCGGCCACCACGCGCGACAGCAGGTACTGCACGCCGGCCGCCGTCAGCGCGCTGCCGACGCCGAGGATGAACGCCAGGTAGTTGACCGCGATCGCCACCGCGTACAGGCCCGCCTGCGGCCCGACCGGCGCGTGCGAGCGGAAGTTCAGCGCGCGGTTGAGCACGAAGCTCAGTCCGAACGCGAGCACGTAGGCGATCGTGAACGCGAGCGGCACCGGCAGGCCGAGACCGCCGCGGAAGAACGCGAGCAGCAGCAGGTCGACGCCGAAGGTGAACCCGTTGATCAGGGCGAAGCCGAGGAGGCTCGGCGCGACGACGCGGGACAGGCCGAAGGGCAGCCGCCGCACCACGACCTCCATCAGGTCGTGGAACCTCGTGCCGAGGTCGGTCTTGGTGGGCGCCGAGCCGGTCATGCCACGACAGTGCCACGGCCGCACGGGACGAAAGCGGCGAAACGGCCTGTGATCAACAGGGTGTCCCCAGGTGTTCAGCGGGCGTTCAGGTGGTTGAACCGGCGCCACCGCGTGGGGCTCATCCCGTGCACCTTGCCGAACGTCCGCGCGAAGTAGCCCTGGTCCGGGATGCCCACCTGCCGCCCGATGTCCCCGACCGGCAGGTCGGTCACGGCGAGCAGCCGCCGCGCCTGGACCATGCGGCGCTCGGTGATCCACTCCTGCACCGTGCGGCCGGTCCGCCTGCGCACGGTCGAGGTGAGGTGGCCGGGGGAGATGCTGACCGCGGCGGCGACCTCGCGCAGCGACAGCGGTTCCGGGTAGCGCCGCTCGATCACGTCGAACACCTCGGCCAGCAGCGGTTCGGCGTTCTCGCGCAGGTCGCCGACGACGTCCGCGGCGAGCCTCGACACCCCGACCAGCACCAGCGTCAGGTGTGCGGACACCGCCTCCCGGTAGCCGTCACGGCGGTGGTGGAGCTCGTCGTGCAGCGCCTCGACGCGGGTGGTCCACTCGGCGCGCGCGTCCTCGGGGACCCGCAGCCGCAACGCGCCGGTCGCCCCGCCGTGGACGAACGGGAACAGCAGCGGGTGCGTGCGCCAGGCCAGGTGCGCGCCGGGCGTCTCCGGGCCGAGCGCGTCCGCTGTGAAGAAGACGCCCCAGCCGCGGGCGCCCAGCAGGTCGTCGCTGCGGGCCTGGCCCATCACGTCGCCGGGCGCGATGACGAACAGGTCGCCTGCCTCGACGTGGCGGACCTGGCGGCCGTGCCGCACCACGCCGCCTGCGGCCTGGAAGTAGGCGATGCCGGGGAAGTCGTGCGAGTGGGCCTCGTGCGAGCCGTCGAAGTCCGCGCCGTGGCCGAGCCGCATCGCCGCCACGGCCAGCTCCCCGGGTTGCGGCCGCCAGGCGTACTGCGCGGGCTCGTCACCGGTCACGGGCGTTCGCTGGGTTCGCACCGTCAGATCATCCCATTCAAACCGTGGATCGACACAGAATCCGGGTCACGCGGCGGTTCAGAATGAGTTCATGACCGAAATATCGTCCCAGGAGCGGAACTACCTGCCCGGCATGGGCAAGCACTACCTGCTGCCCCTCTACGAGGTCGTGCACCGGGTGTCCGGGCTCTCCGGCGTGCACGGCGAGATGGTCGCGGCGGCGGGGCTGAGCAGCGGTCAGCGCGTGCTCGACGTCGGGTGCGGGACCGGGAACCTGTTGCGGACCACGGGGAAGCGGCACCCCGGCGTCGAGCTGTTCGGCGTCGACCCCGACCTGAAGATGCTCGCGCGGGCGGAGCGCAAACTGCGCCGCGCCGGGCTGCCCGCGCGGCTCGACAAGGGTTTCGCGCAGGAGTTGGCGTTCCCGGACGCGTCGTTCGACGTCGTGTTCTCCAGCCTGATGCTGCACCACCTCGACACCCCGTCGAAGGACGAGATGCTCGCCGAGGTCCGGCGCGTGCTGCGGCCCGGTGGTGCGCTGGTGCTCGCCGACGCCGTGTTCCACGACCACGGCCACGCGAAGGACCACCTGCGCGACAACGTCGGCGACGCCGTGCCGAAGCGGATCGCGGCGGCCGGGTTCACGGCCGAGCCGACCAGGCTGCACAAGCTGCGGTTGTTCGGCACCGTGGGGATCGAGGTCGCGAGAGTCCACTAGGGACAGGTCCATTGTCGACCTATTGAACGCGCACGATGTTGCTTGGCTACCAACGGATCCAATGGATCACGAACTTTCCGGTTGTTGTCGTGGGAGCGCGTTCGCCCATCTAAGCTGCGCGCCGTGACAGACGCGAGTGGAAGTCTGGTGGCGCAGCGCTACCGGCTCGTCCAGGTGATCGGTGCCGGCGGCATGGGCCGGGTGTGGCTCGGCCGTGACGAGGTCATCGGCCGTGAGGTGGCCATCAAGGAACTGCTGCTGCCCGCCGGGCTCGACGCGCAGCAGCGGGCGTTGCTGTGCCAGCGCGCCATGCGCGAGGCCCAGCTCGCGGGCCAGCTCAACCACCCCGGCATCGTCACCGTGCACGACGTGGTCGAGTACAACGGCACCCCGATGATCGTGATGGAGTTCGTCCGCGGCGGGTCGCTGTCGGACGCCATCAAGGCGCAGGGCGCGCTGCCGCCGGACCAGGTCGCGTACATCGCCACGTCGATGCTGAGCGCGTTGCGGGTGGCCCACCAGGCCGGAATCGTGCACCGCGATCTCAAGCCCGCCAACGTGTTGCTGTCCGGCGACCGGGTCGTCATCACCGACTTCGGCATCGCGCGGCTCACCGGCGACGTCCCGCTCACCACGGACGGCTCCATCGTCGGCACGCCCGCGTACATGGCGCCCGAGCAGGGCACCGGGGCGCCGATCACCCCGGCGACGGACCTGTGGTCGCTCGGCGCGACCCTCTACGCCGCCGTCGAGGGCAGGCCGCCGTACCAGGGCCAGGACTTCATGACGACCCTGTCGATGCTGCTCACCCAGGACCCGCCGCCGCCGCAACGTGCCGGGCACCTCGCGTCGTTGCTGGGTGGGCTGCTGCGCAAGAACCCCGCCGAGCGCGCGTCGGTCGACCAGGCTCTCGCGATGCTCGCCGGAGCACCCGTCGTGCTGCCGGTCGTGGCCCGGAAGTCCTCCGTGCACCGCCGCACGGCGCTGCTGGCCGGTGTCGGTGCGGTCGTCGCGCTCGGTGGCGGCACCGCGTGGTGGCTCACCTCGAAGAACAAGGACGGCGAGTCGGCCCAGTTGCCGTCCACCGGTGGCAACGACAAGCCCGCCGCGAACAAGGAGGGCGGGTCCGAGCAGTCCACGACCTCGGTCTCACAGCCGAGCGGCCCGCAGGAGATCGCCGAGCACGTCCAGCTCGCCGACCACAAGGCGTCGGTCTCCTCGCTCGCGTGGAGCCCGGACGGCAAGGTCCTAGCGAGCGCCGAGGACGGCCTGGGCGACGGCGGCGCCCTCGTGCGCATCTGGGACACCTCCACCAACAAGATCATCGGCACCGTCCAGAACCCGGACGGCCCCGGCGGCGCGTCGGCGTGCGCGGTGGCGATCAGCCCGGACGGCAAGATCCTCGCGGCCGGCGGCAACCGCACCGGCGACTTCACCACGTACCTGTGGAACCTCTCCGACCGCTCGATGATCGGCGGCCTGGACGAGAGCCGCTCGATCATGAAGACCCTGCGCTTCCACCCTGACGGCAAGACGCTGGTCGGCATCACGCACACGGGCCGCCTGCAGGTCTGGGACGTGGCCACGCGCAAGGTCAAGATCGGCCTGACCGAGGCGCGGGGCAGCAGCGCCCTGTCGTACAACCGCGACGGCTCGCTGCTCGCCTACGCGGGCAGCAAGTACCAGGAGATCAAGATCGTCGACCCGGCCACCGGCAAGACGGTCAAGACGATCAACGACTCCACCGGCGACGGCGGCTCGTTCTCGCCCGACGGCAAGACCCTCGCGGTGGTCGACGGCGACGGCAAGAACAGCATGCAGCTCTGGGACGTGGCGTCCGGGCAGAGCAAGTCGGTGTTCCTGCGCGCGGACGACGGCCTGACGCTGTCCAGCGCGGTGTTCCACCCCGACGGCCAGACGGTCGCGGCCTGGGGCCAGGGCAACTTCATCCAGCTGTGGGACGTGGAGACGAAGAAGATCCGGGCCACGGTGATCGGGGCGAGCGGGCAGATCGAGGCGGTGGCGTTCTCGCCGGACGGCAAGCGGATCGCGGCCGGCGGCGACGACAAGATCGTGCGGATCTGGAAGCTCTAGAGGGCTTCCAGTTCGGTTACTTCGATCCCGTGCCGTTCCAGGGTGTCCGCGAACGCCTCGATGACGTTGCCGTACTGCCAGCGCTCTGCGGCGGACGTCAGGAGGATCCCGGCGTCCTTGAAGGCGCCGGGCTGGGTCGTGCTCGGCGTGCGGGAGACCGGCACGAGCAACCCGGACGCGATCCGGACCTCTTGGTCCCCGACCCGGTCGTGCTGGGTGCGGTCGGCGGGGACCCGGTGGTCACAAGGTCGTCCATGGCTGGTGAACATAGCGTCACCGATCCGTCACACAGGAGGAGAACCACCGAAACGAGTGCTTCGTAGCGTCGAACTCCATGACCCTTGATGAGGTTGTGGAGCGCGCGCCGGCTCCCGCGGCGTCCAAGGAGACGCTCGAGGACTACACGCTGCGGTTCGCCCCGCGGTCGTACCGGCGCTGGACGCCCGCGGTCGTCGGGGCGTCCGCACTGGGCGGCATCGCCTACATGGCGGACTTCTCGATCGGCGCCGGGATCGCCCTGACCCACGGCACCGGCAACGCGTTGCTGGCCATCGGCTTCGCGGCGATCGTCATCTTCGTGACCGGGTTCCCGCTCGCCTACTACGCGGCCCGGTACAACATCGACCTCGACCTGATCACCCGCGGATCGGGCTTCGGCTACTACGGCTCGGTGATCACCAGCGTGATCTTCGCGAGCTTCACGTTCATCTTCTTCGCGCTCGAGGGCTCGATCATGGCCCAGGGCCTGCGGTACGCACTGGGCCTGCCGCTGTGGCTCGGGTACCTGGTGTCGACGCTGGTGATCATCCCGCTGGTGATCTACGGGATGAAGGTCCTCGCGAAGCTGCAGAGCTGGACGAACCCGCTGTGGCTGCTGCTGATGGTGGCGCCGCTGCTCTACCTGGTGGTCGCGGACCCGTCGTCGGTGAGCCGGTGGCTGTCGTACGGCGACAAGGGCGTGAACGCCGCGGCGGTCATGCTCGGCGCCGGGGTGTGCCTGTCGCTGATGGCGCAGATCGGCGAGCAGATCGACTACCTGCGGTTCATGCCGCCGCGCACCGCCGCGAACCGCCGCGCGTGGTGGACCGCGACGGTGCTCGCCGGGCCCGGGTGGGTCGTGTTCGGCGCGATCAAGCAGGCGATCGGCGCGTTCCTCGCGATCTACGTGCTGGACGCGGTCGGCAAGGCCGCGGCGGTCGAGCCGATCGAGCAGTTCACGGGCGTGTTCAAGCAGTTCATGCCGGCGTGGCTGGTGGTGCCGCTCGCGCTGGTGCTCGTCGTGCTGAGCCAGGTGAAGATCAACGTCACCAACGCCTACTCGGGGTCGCTCGCGTGGACGAACTCGTTCACCCGCGTCACCCGGCGCTATCCGGGGCGGCTGGTGTTCGTGCTGGTCAACCTCGCGATCGCGCTGGTGCTGATGGAGGCGGACATGTTCAGCTTCCTCAACAACCTGCTGAGCTTCTACTCGAACTGCGCGATGGCGTGGGTCGTCACCGTCGCGGCGGACATCGCGATCAACAAGTACGTGCTGAAGCTGTCGCCGAAGCAGCCGGAGTTCCGCCGCGGCATGCTGTTCGCGGTGAACCCGGTGGGCGTCGGCTCGTTCCTCGCGTCCTCGATTCTGTCCATCTCGGTCTACTTCGGACTGTTCGGGCCGGGCATCCAGCCGTACTCGCCGCTCGTCGCGGTCGGCATCCCGGTCGTGCTGACGCCGTTGCTCGCGATCGTCACACGCGGCCGGTTCTACCTGCGCCGCACCGACGACGGCATCGCGGAGCCGCTGCTCGACGAGGACGGTAACCCCAGCGGCACGCGGTACGACTGCGTGGTGTGCGGGGAGTCGTACGAGCGGCCGGACATGACGGCCGGCGCGCAGGGCGGTGAGATCTGCTCGCTGTGCCTGAGCACCGACCGTGACGGGCACCACGTGCTCCCCGCCTCCTGACCGGCGTGGCTCCCCGGGCGAGGTCCGTTCCGATCGAGCAAACTGCACGTCATGCAGGAATGGGCCTTGCTCGCCGTCACGGCCGTGCTGATCATCGTCGCGGTGTCGTACTTCGCGCCGAAGCTGGGGGTCGCGGCACCTGTGCTGCTCGTGCTGGTCGGCATGGCCTGCAGTCAGCTCCCCGGAGCGCCACACCTGTTCGTGGAACCCGAGTGGATCCTGACGATCGTGCTGCCGCCGATCCTGTACTCGGCGGCGGTGAACGTGCCGGTCGTGGACTTCCGGCGCGACTTCCGGACGATCGGCGCGCTGTCGGTGCTGCTCGTCGTCGTGTCCGCTTTCGGCACCGGCCTGCTGATCTGGTGGCTGCTGCCGGAGATCGGCTTCGCGGCGGCGCTGGCTCTCGGCGCCGTGATCAGCCCGCCGGACGCGGTCGCGGCCACGTCGATCGGCAAGCGCCTGGGCCTGCCGCCGCGGCTCGTCACCATCCTGGAGGGTGAGGGCCTGGTCAACGACGCGACCGCGCTCGTCCTGCTCCGCACCGCGATCGTCGCCATCACGGCCAGCGTCACGTTCGCGGGCGCCCTGGGCGACTTCGCGTTCGCCGTGGCGGTGGGCGTGGTCGTCGGCTTCGTCGTCGGCCTGGTGTCGGTGTGGGTGCGCTCGCGGATCCAGGGCCAGCCGGTGCTCACCACCGCGATCTCGTTCGTCGTCCCGTTCCTCGCGTTCATCCCGGCCGAGGAGCTGCACGCGTCCGGCGTGATCTCCGTGGTGGTCGCGGGCCTGATCACCGGGCACCTGAGCGCGCGCAAGTTCAGCGCGCACGACCGGCTGTCCGAACGCACCAACTGGCGCACGATCCAGCTGCTGCTGGAGAACGGCGTCTTCCTGCTGATGGGCTTCGAGCTCACCTCCGTCATCGGCGCCGTCGCGGACGACGGCGTGGCGCGGACGTTGCTGATCGGCGTGCTGGCCACGGTGGCGCTGGTCGTGCTGCGGGTGACGTTCATGATCCCGACCATCGCGATGCTGCGCCGCCAGCAACGCCGGGCCGACGAGTTCACGAGCAAGCTCGACTCCTTCGTGGACCGCTTCCTCGCGCGCGGCCCGCAACCCGGTTCCGAGAAGCGCTACGACCGCGGAGTCCGCGCGCTGCAACGCAAACAGGCCGACGTCGCCTTCTACGCGAGCGAGGGCCTGAGCTGGCGCGGCGGCGCGGTGCTCGCCTGGTCGGGCATGCGCGGCGTGGTCACGCTGGCTGCGGCCCAGACCCTGCCGACCGACCTCGCGCACCGCGACGAGCTGATCCTGATCGCCTTCAGCGTCGCCATCCTGACCCTGGTCGTGCAGGGCGGGTCGCTGCCGCTGGTCATCCGCTGGCTCGGCATCCGCGGTAACGACGAGGAGCATGAGCGCCGCGAGTACGCCCGGCTGGCGGCCGAGCTGATGACGGCGAGCCGGACGTTGCTGGAGAGCTCGACGCTGTGCCGCGAGGACGGGCGGCCGTTCGACGACCACCTGCTGGAGCAGACGCTGGAACGCGTCGTCGCGATGAGCGAGGGCATCGAGAAGAAGTTCCTGGAGCAGGACCCGGACAGGGCGCTGCACCAGCGGCTGGAGCTGCAGCGGATGATGACCGACGCGCAGCAGAGCGCCCTGCTGGACGCGCGGGCGAGCGGCACCTACGCGTCGCACACGCTGGAGCGGGCGCAGAACTTCATCGACAGCCAGAGCGCGCGGTTCACGGCCTGATCAGAACGGGTCCCCGCCCACCCGCGCCCGCACGTCCACGGTGTTGCGCGGCGACGCCCCCAGCGTCAGCCGCGACACGATCCGGTACCGGTCCCCGCGGTAGATCGAGTGCACGTACTCGACCTGCCGCCCCTGCTCGTCGGTCGTCAGCCGTTCGAACAGCAGAGCCGGTGCCAGCACGGGAACCGCGAGCAGCGACGCCTCCGAGTCGTTCACGACCGTGGGCTCGATCGACTGCACCGCCTCGGAAACGTGGACGCCGTGCTCGCGCAGCCGTTCGTAGAAGTCGCCGGACTCCATGTCGTGCAACGTCAAGCCCGGCGCGACCGCGGCCGGCACGTGCAGGTACTCGAGCGCCATCGGCTCGCCGTCGACCAGCCGCAGCCGGGCGATGTAGTGGATCTCGGCGGCGGGGGAGAGGTGCAGGCGCCGGCCCACCCGTGCGCCGGCCGGGATGCGGGCGTGTTCGAGCACGCGGGACGACCAGGTGCCCGAGGCCTGGGGCAGGGACATGGAGCCGGTGTCGGACACCATCTCCTGGGTGATCTTGGCGCGCGCCACGAACGTGCCCCGGCCGTGCTGGCGGACGAGCAGGCCGGTGCTGACCAGTTCCTCGACGGCCGAGCGGACGGTGGGGCGGGACACCGAGAGTTGCTGGCACAGCACGCGTTCGGCGGGGATCGGGGCGCCCGCCGGGTGGGTCTCGATGAGTTCGAGCAGGTAGTCGCGGACCCGCTCCCGCTTGAGGATCGCCTCGGCCATGCCCCTCCGCTCCGTCGGCGGCCAGTATGGCATACCACTGGTAAGTAACCAGTCTGTTGAAGCGCGGGACCGCTCTCACGCGTCCAGCCAGGGGATTGACCTGAGAAGTGGTCTATGCCACTTTCTACTTCACCCGTCGAGACCTGACCAATTGGTCACATCCCAGCGAGAGGTGAGTCGTGTCGCGCTCCGCTGCCTTACTCGTCCTGGCGCTCGCCCTGTCCGCCTGCGGTTCGCCCGCCGGTGGAGGGGAGAAGCAGGAGATCACCGTGTGGCTCATGAAGGACACGGCCACGGACGACTTCGTCCAGAAGTTCGAGACCGAGTTCGAACGGGACCACTCGAACCTCGACCTCAAGATCCAGATCCAGGAGTGGAACGGCATCACGCAGAAGGTGACCAGTGCTCTGGCCAGCACTGATCCGCCCGACGTGATCGAGGTCGGCAACACCCAGGTCGCCCAGTACGTGGCCAGCAAGGGCGTGACCGACCTGTCCGGCAAGAAGAGCGAACTGCAGGGTGACGACTGGATCCCGGGGCTCGCCGAACCGGGCGCGGTCGACGGCAAGCAGTTCGGCATCCCGTTCTACGCGGCCAACCGCGTGGTCATCTACCGCACGGACCTGTTCGAGGCCGCGCAGGTCACGCCGCCCAAGACGCGCGCGGAGTGGCTCGCCGCGACCGCCAAGCTCGACCAGGGCGAGCAGCAGGGCATCTACCTGCCCGGCCAGAACTGGTACACGCTGTCCGGCTTCGTCTGGGACGAGGGCGGCGACCTCGCCGAGCAGGACGGCGACAGGTGGAAGGGCACGCTGAACACGCCGGAGGCGTTGGCGGGCATGGACTTCTACAAGCAGCTCCAGGCGCTCGGCGACGGGCCGAAGGACGCCGACGAGGCCAAGCCGCAGCAGACGGACGTGGTCGCGGGCGGCAAGGTGGCGCAGTACATCGCGGCACCCGGCTCGGCGAAGCTCGTCATCAAGGCCAACCCGGCGCTGGAGGGCAAGATCGGGTTCTTCCCGATCCCCGGCAAGACCGCGGACAAGCCCGGTGCGGTGTTCACCGGCGGTTCCGACCTGATCATCCCGCTCGCGTCGAGCCGCCAGGACGGCGCGTACGAGGTGGTCAAGGCGCTCGCCGGCGAGAAGTGGCAGGTCGAGCTCGCCAAGACGATGAACTACGTGCCGAACCGCAAGTCGCTCGCGTCGTCGGTCGGCGACGACCCCGGCACCAAGGCGATGGCGGCCGGCGCGGCCAACGGGTTCGCCACCCCGAACTCGCCCAACTGGGCGGCGGTCGAGGCCCGCAACCCGATCAAGGAGTTCCAGACCGCGGTCCTCACCGGCGCCGATCCGAAGTCGGCGGCGGCGAAGGCCGACGAAGTGATCACCCAAGCGCTCAACTCCGGCAAATGACGCTCCTCGCGGAAAGGCCGGTGCGGGAGACCGCGCCGGCCGTCCCGAAACGCCGCAAGCGCTCGGTCCTGCCGTACCTGCTGATCGCGCCGACCGTGCTCACCACGGCCTACCTGCTGCTGTACCCGTTGGTCCGCAACGTGATCATCTCGCTGCAGGAGTTCGGCCTGCCGCAGCTGGTGCGCGGTGACGCGAGGTTCGTCGGCCTGGCGAACTACGCGAAGGTGCTGAACGACCCCGAGTTCTGGGGCGTGGTCCGCCGGACGCTCGTGTTCACGGCGATCAACGTCGTGCTGATCATGGTGCTGTCCACGCTGGTCGCGCTGCTGCTCGTCCGGCTCGGGAAGTGGTTGCGGTTCCTCGTGATGGGCGGGCTCGTGCTCACCTGGGCGACGCCGATCATCGCGGCGACCACGGTGTTCCAGTGGCTCTTCCAGTCGCGGCTCGGCGTCGTGAACTGGGCCCTGGTCGCGCTCGGCTTCGAGGAGTACCGCGGCTACACGTGGTTCGCCGACGGCGACGCGACGTTCGGCATCCTCGTGGCGCTGATCGTCTGGCAGTCGGTCCCGTTCGCCGCGCTGTCGCTGTACGCGGCGATGATCACCGTGCCGCAGGAGCTGTACGAGTCGGCGCGGATCGACGGCGCGGGTGCCTTGCGGGTGTTCACCACCATCACGTTCCCGATGCTGCGCGCGATGTTCGGCCTCATCACGTGCCTGGAGGTGATCTGGGTCGTCAAGGCGTTCGTGCAGATCTGGGTGATCAGCCAGGGCGGGCCCGGCCGGGCCACGACGACGCTGCCGGTCTACGCGTTCCAGGTGGCGCAGTCGTTGCAGCGCTACGACCTCGGCGCGGCGGTGTCGATGCTCATGGTGCTGCTGCTCGTGCTCGCACTGCTGGCGTACTTCCGCCAGCTCTACCGGCAGGAGCAGGAAGCATGATCCTCGGACGGATCTCCCGCACCACGGCGGCACTGGTGGTGTTCGTCCTCTCGGTGTTCCCCGTGTACTGGATGGTCCTCACGGCCTTCAAGCCCACCAAGGACATCCAGAGCGAGACGCCGACGTTCCTGCCGCTGCCGATCACGTTCGAGCACTTCGGCACGGCGATCGCCGCGAAGGGGTTCTTCTCCTTCTGGCGCAACAGCCTCCTCGTCGCCGGCGGTGCCGTGCTGCTGGCCCTCGGCGTGGCGCTGCTCGCGGCGTTCGCGATCGCGCGGCTGCGCTGGAAGGGCCGGAGGGCGTTCGTGCTCATGGTGTTCATCGCGCAGATGACGCCCTGGGAGGCGCTGCTGATCCCGATCTACGTGATCGCGAGGGACACCGGCATGCTCGACACGCTCTGGGTCCTCACGCTCGTCTACTTCATGATGACGCTGCCGTTCACCATCGTGACGCTGCGCGGGTTCCTCGCCGCCATCCCGGTCGACCTGGAGGAAGCGGCGCAGGTCGACGGCTGCACGCGCGGGCAGGCGTTCCGCAAGGTCGTGTTCCCGCTGCTCGCGCCGGGTCTGCTCGCGACCTCGCTGTTCGGGTTCATCACCGCGTGGAACGAGTTCGCCTTCGCCAACGTGCTCATCATCAAGGACCAGGACGACCGCACGCTGCCGGTCTGGCTGTCGTCGTTCAACAACACCTTCGGCACCGACTGGGGGGCCACCATGGCCGCGTCGACGCTGTTCATGCTGCCCGTGCTGCTGATCTTCATCGTGCTGCAGGGCCGGGTCACCACCGGCATCGTCGGAGGGGCGGTGAAGGGGTGATCGTCCCGCTCCCGACCAGGATGGTCCGCCGCGGCAAGGGGTTCACGCTCGACTCCGGCACGAGCGTGCGCGTCACGCCCGGCGCCGAGCCCGCGGCACGGCTGCTGCGCACGCTGCTCCGGCCCGCCACCGGACTCCCGCTGCCGCTCTCGGACGACGGCCAGGTGCTCTTCGCGCTGGACCCGAAGCTCGTCGGCCTCGGCGCGGAGGGCTACGCGCTCACCGTCAACGAGCACGGCGTGATGCTGCGTGCCGCCACCGCGAACGGTCTCGCGCACGGCGTCCAGACCCTCCGCCAGCTGCTGCCGGTGGAGGCGCTGCGGGCGCGCCGGGTGTCCGATGTGGACTGGGCGTTGCCCGGCACCGACATCCGCGACGTGCCCAGGCTGCCGTGGCGCGGGTTCATGCTCGACGTGGCACGGCACTTCCAGCCCGTGCCCGTGCTGCGCCGGTTCATCGACCTGATGGCGTTCCACAAGCTCAACGTCCTGCACCTGCACCTGACCGACGACCAGGGCTGGCGCATGCCGGTGCCGAGCCACCCGCTGCTGACGTCGGTCGGCGGCTGGCGCAGCGAGACCAACGGCGACGGCGTCCCGCACGGCGGCACCTACACCCGTGCCGAGCTGGAAGGCCTTGTCGCGCTCGCCGCCGAGCGCGGCGTCACGGTCATGCCCGAGATCGAGATGCCCGGCCACGCCCGCGCCGCGCTCGCCGCCTACCCCGACCTCGGTGTCGCGCCGGAACCCCTGCCGGTCTGGACCCGCTGGGGCATCAGCGACGCCGCGTTCGGCCTGCACGCGCTCGGGTTCGTCCGCGAGGTGCTCGCCGAGGTGCTGGAGGTGTTCCCGGGCGAGCATGTCCACCTCGGCGGCGACGAGTGCCTGCTGCCCGAGGACGTGCACGGCCAGTTCCTGCGCCAGGCGAGCCGGTACGTGCTGGACCGGGGCCGTGTGCCCGCCGCCTGGGAACCCACCGGCGACGCGCGCTCGGTCCTGATGCCGTGGAAGGACGAGACCCAGGCGGAGAAGGCGCTCGACCGCGGCCAGCCCGTCGTGATGGCCCCGCACACGTCCACCTACCTCGACTACCCGCGGTCGGACGACCCGCGCGAACCCGCCGGCCAGCCCGGCTACGTCGTCACGACCCGCGACGTCTACCACGTGCCGCTGCCCGACGGCGTGCTCGGTGCCCAGTGCCAGCTGTGGACCGAGCACGTGCGGTCGCGGGACCACCTGGAGTACCTGGCATTTCCCCGACTCGCCGCGCTGGCCGACACCCTCTGGTCCCAGCGCCCCGAGTGGGAGGGCTTCACCACCCGGATGCGCCTCCACTCGGAAAGGCTCGCCGCCCTGTCCGTCCCTGCCGAAATGAGGAGAGAACGTTGCGAGCACTCGTAGCCGCGTCGTGCGCGGCGCTGGCGGTGGCCGCACTGGCCGTCGCACCGAACGCGTTCGCCGCCGACGCGATCACCGCCCAGTACCGGACCAGCGCGTCCGGTGCGACCACCGACCAGTCCGAACCGTGGTTCAAGCTGGTCAACTCCGGTACGACGAGCGTGCCGCTGTCCGACGTGAAGATCCGCTACTACTTCAAGAGCGAGACCCCCGACGTGGGGTACCGGTTCGCCTGCTCGTGGGCCGTGCGCGGCTGCGGCAACGTGACCGGCCAGTTCGGCACCCTCAACGGCGGTGCCGCCGACCGGTACCTGGAGGTCGGCTTCACCTCCGGCGCCGGTGCGCTCAACCCCGGCGCCGACTCCGGCGACCTGCAACTCCGCTTCTACCGCACCAACTGGGGCCCGATCACCCAGACCGACGACTACTCGTTCCGCGCCCAGAGCTCCTACTCGGCCTGGAACAACGTGACCGTGCACCGCGGCGGCACGCTGCTGTGGGGCACCCCTCCCGGTGGCACCCCGCCCACCACCACGACGACCACGACGACGCCGCCGAACCCCAACGGCGCCAAGATGTTCGACGACTTCGCCTACAACAACTCGAGCGACTCGCGGATCAGCCAGCGCGGCTGGACCGTGCGTTCGGGCGCGGGCGGCCCCGGTGTCCCCGGAGCCGAGTGGGACGCGTCGCGCGTGACGTTCCCGACCGTCGACGGCCAGAAGGTCCTGCGCCTCGACTCGTGGAACAACGGGTCCGCCGCGAAGCAGACGGAACTGTTCCACCAGCGCAAGTTCTTCGAGGGCACCTACGCGGCCCGCGTGAAGTTCAGCGACGCCCCGGTCTTCGGCCCGGACGGTGACCACGTCGTGCAGACGTTCTTCACCATCACCCCGCTCGACGCTCCGATGGCGCCGAACTACGGCGAGATCGACTTCGAGTACCTGCCCAACGGCGGCTGGGGCGAGCAGGGCAACATCATGTACGAGACCACCTGGGAGACCTACCAGAACGAGCCGTGGGTCGCGGACAACATCCACAACTCCCAGCGCCAGAGCTACAACGGCTGGCACGACCTCGTGTTCCAGGTGGCGAACGGCAGGGTGAAGTACTACATCGACGGCAACCTCGTCGCCGATCACGGCGACAAGTACTACCCGGAGACGCCGATGTCGGTCAACTTCAACCTGTGGTTCATCTCGGGCGGCCTGCAGGGCAGCAGCGCCGAACGCGCGTACCAGCAGGACGTCGACTACGTGTACTTCGCCAAGGACCAGGTGCTCAGCCCGGCCCAGGTGAAGACGGCGGTGCAGGACTACCGCACCGCGGGCGTCACGCACACCGACACCGTGTGAGGCCTCGGCGGGCGTCCCGGCTCTCTCCGGGGCGCCCGCCTACTCACCGGCCAGGTCGTCCACCAGCCGCGCGACGTCCGGCTCGCCGCACCCGCGCCGCAGGTGGTGGGACGGCGCGTCCGCCAGGTGCGCGAGGTCGGGCGGCAACACGCCTTTGTCGAGCGAGAAGCGCAGTCCGACGAGCACTGGGACGACCTCGCGTTCCGCCTGGTGCGCCAGCACCAGTTCGCGGCGCACGCGGTCCTCCGGGTCGTCCAGCAGCCGCACCCCGTCGGCGTCCGTCAGGTTCTCCCAGTGCCTGCCCACCAGTGCGATCACCGTCTCGCACCCGCGCACGGCCTGCTCGACCGCCGTGGCGTGCTCCGGTGCCGGGCGCGCGTCGCGGAACACCGCCTGCTCGCCGAACCGCCCGCTCAGTTCCCGGTGCAGCAGTTCGGGAACCGCCTCGGCGTCGGCGCCGCGGTAACTGATGAAGAAGCGGGGACCGGTGGGCGACGGCGGGGCGACCCGCACACCGTGCGGCTCCAGCACTTCCGCCAGCCACGGCAGGTGCTCCGGCGCGTCGAGCGCCCGTGCTTCCCCTGTCGAGGCGGGCGCCTCGCACCGGTCGTCGAACAGCACGATCGTCTCGCGCGGGCTGTCGGCGGCCGACTGCCAGAGCAGGCCGTCCGCCCACGGCACCTGGTCGTGCAGCCAGGCGGCCCACTCCCTGGTCGTGCCGAACCGGTGCGGAGGGGCGGTCGTGAGCCACCTGTCCTGGTGCACCCCGTCGAGGTCCTGCGCGGAGTACAGGCGGACGAGGTTCAGCTCGGCGGTGGTGCGCACCTCCGACAGGACCTGGCCCGCGAGCGCGGCGCGCGGCAGGATCCGCCGCAGGCCCGGGGTGCCCGCGAACTCGCGCAGGAACCGTTCCGCGACAGCGGTCTCCGGTGCGGCGGACAGGCAGAGGGTCCGGTGCGCGGCACCGGCGCCCGCGTCGAACCGGCCGCCGCCGAACACCCCGCGGTGCCGCGGGTCGAACACCCCGGCGTCGCGCGCGGCGGGGTGCACGCGGAAGAACACCCGGCCGGCGGGGACGATCTCGCGCACGGGGTGGCCGGTGAGCCACGGCGGAGGCGGGTGGTCCGGCACCGGGTCAACCCTCCACGACCGCGACGGCGGCGGTCACCAGCACGTCGTCCGGCAGGCGGTCGACGAGGTCGAACGGCGGTCCGGCGAGCCAGACGTTCGTGCTGAACCACCAGTCCGCCGCGCCCCACGGGTCGTCGTGCGCGCGCAACACCCGGTTCACCCGCACCACGACCTCCAACGGCTCGCCGCATTCGTCGAACTGGAACAGCGGCACCGCCGCGGTGCCGTCGTCGCGCGGCAGCCGGATCACCCCGGGCACGTCGACCACGTGCCCGTGCGCGCGCAGCTTCGCCGCCGACTCCCAGTCGTGGGTCAGGATCCGCTCCTCGGCGCTGCGCGGGCGTCCGAACCGCAGCGGGTCGCCCGACAACGAGACCAGCAGGCGGTCCAGGCTCGCCACCTCCTCGGCGCTCGTGCGCCGCGGGCCCGCCTCGGCGAACACCGGGTCGTCGTGCGGCAGGCGTTCGCCGAGGATCCGGGTGAGCGCGTGCGCGAGGGCCACGCGCTGGGAGGCCTTGGCGGCGGACCGCACGGCGCCCACCAGTTCGCGCACCTGCCTGCGCCCGTCGTCGCCGAGCAGACCGGTCACCCTGTCCCAGTCCGCCACGAGCGCGCCGATGATGTGCCGCGTCGCCACCGCCACCACTCCCGATCTCGTGCTGACGATTGTGCCTCGCGGGCACCGGGAATGTTCGGACAGAAACAGGACAGTTGCCGGTCGCCGGACACGACAGGGGATCAGGCTGGGTCGACCGGCGTGCCGCCGGCGCGAGGCCCACCACCACAGGGGTTTGAGGAGCTGGGCAGGCAGATCCCGGGACGTGCAGCCGGCACGAGGTCCACCACCGCAGGGTTTGAGGCGGGGCCGGGCAGGCCGATCCCCGAACACGCGGCCGGCACCTGGGGGTCCGGCGCTGGGGGAAGGGAGCGGCCGTCGTGTCGCCACGCTGGAAGCAAGCGTCGATCGTGCTCGGCCTGGTCCTGCTGGGGGTGGTGGTGGGGGCGGTGTGCGCCCTGCTCGGGATCGAGCGCCCGGCGGTCTACGTGGTCCTGGCCGCCGTCGTGCTGGTCGTGGTGCCGCCGCTGGTCAGGCGCCGAGAGCGGCGTCGCAGGTGACCGTCTCGCCCGGCTTGCCGGTCTTCGCCGCGAGCTCCTTCACCCCGTCCAGCAGGATGCGGCACGTCAGCGCCTGAGCGCCGCGGGGTGTCGCGGACACCTTCGCCGTCTCCCGGGCGTTGACGACGACCTCGAGCTGCCACGGCAACGGCTTCTCGGTGGTCACGGTCTGCGGGCGCTGGTTGCGGTACCGGGTGGCGGACTCCGCGTACGTGACCTCCGCGAGCGTCTCGGCGGGCTCCGCCGACACCTCGTAGGTGATGGCCCAGGCCTTGCCGGTCAACGTCGTCCAGCCGCCGAAGTGGTTCACCAGCAGCACGGTGCCGCCGCCCACCACGCCCAGCACGGCGAGGACGACCAGGAGCGTCTTCATAGGACAGACGGTAGTCACGGCCGGACGCACCGGCATCGTTCAGCGGAGTGACTCGCGGGTCATCCCGCAGGACGACTCACTTGAGCAGCAGGCGGACCGTGAGCTCGAGGCGGTTCGCGACGTCGGTCGCGGTGGCGCGGCGGGTGACCCAGGCGACCAGGTTCGACAGCCACACGTCGCTGATCACGCGGGCGATGGCCTTCTGCTCGTCCGTGGCCGGCTCGTCGCTCATCGCCTTGGTGAACATGGACTCCATCAGCAGCGAGACCCGGTCGATCTCGGCGCCCGCCGACGCGTCGGCGAAGGTGAACGCGCGCGTCATCGCCTCGGTGAGGTGCGGGTTGCGCTGCAGCCCGCGGGTGATGCGGCCGAGGACGAACAGCACGCGCTCGTACGGCGACTCGCCGGGCACGGTGGTGCGGTCCATCTTCTCCTGGGCGCGCTCCAGCTCCACGGCGAGGCTCGACACCAGCAGGTGGACCTTCGAGGGGAAGTAGCGGTACAACGTGCCCAGCGCGACGTCCGCCCGGTCCGCCACCGCGCGCATCTGGACGGCGTCGAACCCGCCCTTGGACGCCAGCGCGATGGTCGCGTCGACGATCCGCTTGCGACGTTCGCGCTGTGCGGCCGAGCTGAGCTCGTCGCCCGCCATGAGCGCGTCCGTGCGCGACTTCGAAGGTGACACGGAGATGATCCTCCTGAAACGTGTTGCAGCTGCCTCCGCATCATACTCGATCGGTTTCGCAGCCATGATCTGTTGCTCGAAATAGAACACGTTCTATAAACTTCTTCACGTCCTGTGAGGAGGCCGCATGCCGATCGCCACGACCGGGGAACAGCGCGCGCTGCGCGACAGCGTGGACGCCGCCAAGGGTGAGTGGGCCGATCTCGTCAAGGTCGGGTTCTTCGAGGTGACGCGGGAGGGCGGCACGGTCGCCGATCTCGCGGTGATGCTGGAGCGGGCCGCCGAGAACCTGGTTCCCGGGCCGTTGCTGCCCACGGCCCTGGTGTCGGTGCTGTTCCCGGACTTCGAGGGGGTCGCGGGGTTCGGTTTCAGTGCCGGTCACGTGGTGGGCGCGGCCGAAGCGACGCACATGTTGCTCAGAGCGGACAACTGGATGCTCGTGCCCGCCGGGCAGGTCACGGTGACACCGCTGGAAGCCGTGGACCACTCACGTTCGCTGGCCTCGGTCGTCGTCGACGCGCCCGGTGACGCCGTCGCCGACCCGACCGACCTCGCCGTGACGCTGATGGCCGCGGAGGCGAGCGGGGTCGCGGCGTGGTGTCTGAACACCGCTGTGGAGTACGCGAAGCAGCGCTTGCAGTTCGGGCGCGTCATCGGGTCCTTCCAGGCGGTGAAACACCTCTGCGTCGAGATGCTGTGCCGGGCGGAGCAGGCCTCGTCGGTCGCGTGGGACGCGGCGCGAACCGGTGGTGAAGACCCGTTGGCGGCGGCGGTCGCGGGTGCGGTGGCGTTCGACGCGGCGGTGCGCAACGCCAAGGACTGCATCCAGGTGCTCGGCGGCATCGGCTTCACCTGGGAGCACGACGCGCACCGCTACCTGCGCCGGGCGGTGGCGCTGCAACAACTCGCGGGCGGCGTGGCCTTCTGGCGTCGGCGGGTGGCGGAGCTCGCGCTGGCCGGGTCCCGCCGCTCGTACTCGCTGGACGTCGAACGCGATCCCGAGGTGGCGGCGTTCGCCGAGGAGATCGCCGGGCTCGACCCCGCGGGGCAGCGGGAACGGCTGGCGGACAGCGGTTTCCTGGCGCCGCACTGGCCGAGGCCGTACGGGCAGGACGCCGGCCAGGCGCGGCAGCTGGTCATCGACAGCGAGTTCGCCCGCGCCGGGGTCCGCCGTCCGGACCTGGTCATCGGCGGCTGGGCCGGCCCGACGATCCTGCGCCACGGGACCCCCGAGCAGCAGGCGCGGTTCGTGCCGCCGACGCTGAGCGGTGAGCTGACCTGGTGCCAGCTGTTCAGCGAACCCGAGGCGGGCTCGGACCTGGCGTCGTTGCGCACCAGGGCCGACCGCGTCGAGGGCGGCTGGCAGCTGACCGGGCAGAAGGTGTGGACGTCGCTCGCGCACCAGGCCGACTGGGCGATCTGCCTGGCCCGCACGGACTTCGGCGTCCCGAAACACAAGGGGATCACGTACTTCCTGGTCGACATGCGGTCGGCCGGCGTGGACGTGCGGCCGTTGCGCGAGATCACCGGCGACGCGCGGTTCAACGAGGTCTTCCTCGACGAGGTGTTCGTGCCGGACGACTGCGTGGTCGGCGAGGTGAACGACGGCTGGCGGCTCGCCCGCACGACCCTCGCCAACGAACGCGTCGCGATGGGCTCGGCCCTGGGCGAACCCCTCGAACAGGTGCTGAGGTCACCGGCCGCTGCCGAGCACGCCGAACGGCTGGGTGCGCTGGTGGCGCAGGGTTTGGCGGTGTCGCTGCTGGACCTGCGGGCGAGCCTGCGGGTGCTGAGCGGGCAGGGGCCGGGTGCGGAGTCGAGCGTGCGCAAGCTCGTCGGCGTGCGGCAGCGGCAGGACGTCGCGGAGTTCGCGGTCGAGCTGCTCGGGCCGGACGGTGCCGCCGACGGCGCGGAGGTGTACGAGTTCCTGCTGAGCCGCTGCCTGAGCATCGCGGGCGGGACGACGCAGGTGTTGATGAACCTGGCAGGCGAGCGGATTCTCGGCTTACCGAGGGAGCCCTAGATGGATTTCCAGCTCGACGAGACCCAGCAGGAGATCGCCCGGTTGGCGGCCGACGTGCTGGGCAGGGAGAGCGACACCCCGTGGAAGGCGTTGGGGGAGGCGGGACTGCTGGCCCTGGCCGTTCCGGAACGGCTCGGCGGTGACGGGCTCGGCGTGCTGGAGACGGCCGTGCTGCTCACCGAGGTCGGCCGGCGGGCGGTGGACGTGCCGGCGCTGGCCACGCTCGCGCTGGGGGTGCTGCCGATCGCCCGCCACGGCACCGACGAGCAGCAGGACGCGTTGCTGCCGTTGGTGACCGAGCAGCACGGCGTGCTGACCGCGGCGTTGAGCGAACCGTCGCACCCGCTGCCCGCCAGACCGGCGACGACGGCGGGACCGGACGGCATCACCGGCGTGAAGATCAACGTGCCGTTCGCGGCCGAGGCGCGACGGATCCTGGTCAGCACGGACGCGGGTGTGTTCGTCGTCGACCCGGCTCAACCAGGTGTGTCCATTGTGGACGGGACGGTCCGGCTGGAGGGTGCTTGCGGCGAGCTGCTGGAGGGCGCGGCCGACGACCTCCGCCGGTTCGCGCTCGTCGGCGCGTGCGCGGTGGCGGACGGCGTCCTGGCCGGAGCCCTCGACCTCACCGTGCAGCACGTCGCCACCCGCCACCAGTTCGGCAAGCCGCTGGCCACCTTCCAGACCGCGGCCTGCCTCGTCGCGGACGTCTACATCGCCTCCCGCACGCTGCACCTGGCCGCGCTGACCGCCGCGTGGAGCCTCGACGACGCCGACCTCGACACCGCCGCGTACTGGCTCGCGGCGGAGGCCCTGCCGGCCGTGCACACCTGCCACCACCTGCACGGCGGCCTCGGGCTCGACATCACCTACCCGATGCACCGCTACTACGGCGCGGCCAAGGAGCTGACGCGGTTCGTCGGCGGAGTGGAGCACCGCTTGGGGGCCATCGATGTTCATTGACCTCACCGCGGAGCAGCGCGCGTTGCGCGACGAGCTCCGCGAGTACTTCGCGACCGTCATGTCCGACGCCGAACGCGAGGCGATGCTCACCGAACGGCACGGCGCGACGTACCGCGAGCTCGTGAAGCGCCTCGGCCGCGACGGACGGCTCGGCGTCGGCTGGCCGCGGGAGTACGGCGGACTCGGCTTCGGGCCGGTCGAGCAGCAGATCTTCGTCAACGAGGCGGCCCGCGCGGACGTGCCGCTGCCGTACGTGACGCTGCAGACCGTCGGCCCCACGCTGCAGACCTACGGCACACAGGAGCAGAAGGACTTCTTCCTGCCGAAGATCCTCAGCGGCGACCTGCACTTCGCCATCGGGTACACCGAACCCGAGGCCGGCACGGACCTGGCCGCGTTGCGCACCAAGGCAGTCCTCGACGGGGACCACTACGTCGTCAACGGCCAGAAGATCTTCACGACCGGTGGTCACGACGCCGACTACGTGTGGCTCGCCTGCCGGACCGGTGCGCCGGACTCGCGGCACAAGGGCATCACGATCCTCATCGCCGACACCACCGATCCCGGCTACTCGTGGACGCCGATCATCACGTGCGACGGCGCGCACCACGTCAACGCCACCTACTACAACGACGTCCGGGTGCCGGAGAACCGCCGCGTCGGCGAGGAGAACAAGGGCTGGCGCCTCATCACCACGCAGCTCAACCACGAGCGCGTCATGCTCGGCCCGTCCGGCCGCATCGGGGCGTTGATCGAGCGCGTGCACGGCTGGGCGGCGGAGCGGGAGCTGCTCGGCGAACCGGACGTCCGGCGGGCGCTCGCCGAGGCACGTGCCGTGCACCGCGTGAACGAGCTGCTGAACTGGCAGGTCGCGAGCGGCGAACTGGAGGTCGCGGACGCGAGCGCCACCAAGGTGTTCGCGGCCGACCGGACCCAGCGCGTCGGCCGCCTGCTGGAGGAGCTGGTCGGCCGCCACGGCGCGGACGGGGAGCTGGTGCGCTGGCTCGACGTCCAGGCGCGGCGCAACCTCGTGCTGACGTTCGGCGGCGGGGTGCAGGAGATCCAGCGCGAACTGATCGCCAACATCGGACTGGGACTGCCACGGGTGGTGCGATGACCGACATCGAGAAGGAGGCAGCGCGCATCGCCGAACAGGGCGAGTGCGCACCGCGGCTGGCACGGGACCCGGTCAACCAGCCGATGATCAACAACTGGCTGGAGGCCATCGGCGACCGGCACCCCGGCTACGACGGCGTCGCGCCGCCCGCGATGGTGCAGGTGTGGACGATGGCCGGGCTGCACGGCCAGCGCACGCTCGACGACCCGCTCGGGCAGATGATGACCGTCCTCGACGAGGCCGGGTACACCTCGGTGGTCGCGACGAACAGTGACCAGACCTACCACCGGTACTTGAAGGTCGGCGAGCAGCTATCGGTGACGACGAGCCTGGAGGACGTCACCGGGCCGAAGCGGACGGGCCTGGGCGAGGGCTGGTTCGTGACGACCCGCAGCACGTGGTGGGTCGGGGACGAGGCCGTCGCCGAGATGCGGTTCCGGGTGCTGAAGTTCAAGCCCGCCGCCAGGCCCGAACCGAAGCCCGAGGAGCCGAAGGCGCTCCAAGCCATTCGCCCGTCCGTCAACCGCGACACCGAGTACTTCTGGGAGGGCACCCGGCAGGGCGAGCTGCGCATCCAGCGGTGCGGCGGGTGCGGGCTCCTGCGCCACCCGCCGGGCCCGATGTGCCCGGAGTGCGGTGCCACCAAACCGACCTACCTGGTCTCGGACGGCCACGGCGTGATCTACAGCTACGTCGTGCACCACCACCCGCAGGTGCCGGGCAAGCGGACCCCGTTCGTCATCGCCCTCGTCGAACTCGACGAGGGCGTGCGGATGCTGGGCGAGTTCGACGGGGAGCCCGCCATCGGGCAGCGCGTCGAGGTCGTGTTCACCAAGGTCGACGACGAGCTGACCATGCCGAGCTGGAGGCCCCGTGCGGATCGGTGATTCCCTGCCCGAGTGGCACGTCGAGGCCACCCCGACGTTCGTGATCAGCACCGCGCTGGCCACCCGCGACTTCCAGGACGTCCACCACGACCGCGACCTGGCGGTCCAGCGCGGGTCGAAGGACATCTTCATCAACATCCTCACCACCACCGGACTCGTGCAGCGCTACGTCACGGACTGGGCGGGCCCGGAAGTCCTGGTGCGCCAGGTGAACATCAAACTCGGCGCACCCTGCTTCGCCTACGACACGCTGAAGTTCTTCGGCCAGGTCGTCGGGCGCGAGGAGCAGGACCTGACCATCGAGGTCGTCGGCCGCACCGACCACGGCGACCACGTCACCGGAACCGTGCGGATCGAGGTGCCCGCGTGAACGCCGCGATCGTCGGGATCGGCGCGACCGACTTCTCCAAGGACTCCGGCCGCAGCGAGCTCCAGCTCGCCGCCGAGGCCGTCCGGGCCGGACTCGCGGACGCCGGCCTGGACCCGTCCGATGTGGACGGACTGGTCAGCTTCACCATGGACACCAACGCCGAGATCGCCGTCGCGCGCGAGCTCGGCATCCCGGAGCTGACGTTCTTCAGCCGCGTCCACTACGGCGGTGGAGCCGCGTGCGCCACGGTCCAGCAGGCCGCGATGGCCGTCGAGACCGGCGCGGCGAAGGTCGTGGTCTGCTACCGGGCGTTCAACGAGCGGTCGGGACACCGGTTCGGGCAGGTGCAGACGGCGGCGGCCGCCAACATCGACAACAGCTGGTCGTACCCGATGGGGCTGGGCACCCCGGCGGCGATGGTCGCCATGTTCGCCCGCCGGTACATGCACGAGTACGGGGCGACGTCCGAGGACTTCGGCCGGATCGCGGTGATCGACCGCAAGCACGCCGCCACCAACCCGCACGCCTGGTTCCACGGCCGGCCGATCACGCTGGACGACCACCAGGCGTCGCGCTGGATCGCCGAACCGCTGCGGCTGCTGGACTGCTGCCAGGAGAGCGACGGCGGGGTGGCGCTCGTGGTCACGTCGGCCGAGCGCGCGCGAGACCTGCCGAACAAGGCCGCGCACGTGCGGGCGGCGACCCAGGGCAGCGGCGCCGACCAGTTCACGATGACGAGCTACTACCGCGACGACCTGACCCGTCTGCCCGAGATGGGCGTGGTGGCGCGGGGTCTGTGGGAGAGGTCGGGGATCGGTCCGTCCGATGTGGACGTCGCCGTGCTCTACGACCACTTCACGCCGTTCGTCCTGGTGCAGCTGGAGGAGCTGGGCTTCTGCGGCAGGGGAGAGGCCAAGGACTTCGTCGCGTCCGGTGCGCTCGAGCTGGACGGCGCACTGCCGCTCAACCCGCACGGCGGCCAGCTCGGCGAGGCCTACCTGCACGGCATGAACGGCATCGCCGAAGGCGTCCGGCAGATCCGCGGCACGGCGGTGAACCAGGTCGCGGACGTCCAGCACGTCCTGGTCACCGCCGGCACCGGCGTCCCGACCAGCGGCCTAGTCCTCGGCCAGGGTTAGCAGCGCGTCGGTCAGCACGGGGCGGTCCCCGGCGGACGTCGTCACGACGAGCCGCGGACCGTCCCGCCACACCCTGGTCGTCAGCGTCTCGCCGGGGAAGACCACGCCCGCGAACTTCACCCCGAACGACCTCACCTGCTCCGGCCCGTCGAGCACCGCGTCGACCACCGCCCTGCACACCACGCCGTACGTGCACAGCCCGTGCAGGATCGGCGCGTCGAACCCGGCCGCGGCGGCGAACTCCGGGTCGGCGTGCAGCGGGTTGCGGTCGCCGCAGAGCCGGTACAGGTAGGCCTGCTGCGGCAGGGTCGGGGTCTCGATCACGTGGTCCGGCTCGCGGTCCGGCACCTCGACCCTGCCGGACGGTCCGCGATCCCCGCCGAACCCGCCCTCGCCGCGGGCGAAGATGCTCGACCGGGTCGTGAACAGCGCGTCGCCGCCGGGGGTGAACGCCGTCGCCTCCTGCACGATCACCGCGGCCTTGCCCTTGTCCCACACATCGGAGATCCGCGTCCGCAGCACGGCCTCGCCCGACGCCGGCAGCGGCGCTGGCACGGTGATCTCCTGCGTGCCGTGCAGCACCCGCGCGAGGTCGATGTCGACGCCGGGGAACGACACCACCGGCGCGGCCGTCTCGTGGAAGCGCGGCGCGACCACACCGAACGTGGGCAGCACCCGCAACCCCCGCTCGTAGACGTAGCGGAGCTCCGTCGCGCCCAGCGCCAGGTGGTAGAGCAGCACGTCGGACTCGGCCCAGGAGAACTTCACCTCGGGCAGCTCCGCCCCGACGGCGACGGCGGGATCGATCGGCATCAGGCGCCCCTCACTCGTAGCTGATCTTCACGGTGTCGGTGACCGGGACCGACTGGCACGCCAGCACGATGCCCTCGGCGATGTCCTCGGAGTCGAGCACGTCGTTGTTCAGCATCTTCACCTCGCCCTCGACCAGCCGGCAGGCGCACGCGCTGCACGCGCCCTCGCGGCACGAGTACGGCGCGTCGAGGCCGTTGTCCAGCAACAGGTCCAGCAGCTTCGTCCGGGCGGGCCACGGGAACCGGTGCCGCTCACCGTCCAGCTCCACCTCGACCACGGCGTCGGGCCGGTCGTCGACCAGCGGCTCGACCGAGGAGAACGGATCACTCGACAGCGACACGAACTTCTCGACGTGCACGACCGGAACGTCGTGCAACGCCTGGCGCGCCGCCTCCATGAACGGCGCCGGCCCGCACACGAACGCCTCGTCGCACGGACGGACGAACGCCCGCAGCCCGTGCGGCAGGCCCTGCACCGACTCCAGCCAGTGCACGACGGTCAGCCGGTCCGGGTGCGCGCGGGCCAGCTCGGCCAGCTCGGCCGCGAAGATCACCGACGACTCGTCCCGGTTGGCGTAGAACAGGAACACCCTCCCGGAGCCACCCGTCAGCACGGCCCGGATGATCGACATGACCGGTGTGATCCCGCTGCCCGCGGCGAACGCGAGCAGCGTGCCGTCGAGCGACGAGGGCGTGAACACCCCGGCCGGGGCCAGCACGTCGAGCTCCATGCCCGCGCGCAGCTCGGAGCACATCCAGCGCGACCCGTACCCGTCAGGCGTGCGCTTGACGGTGATCTTCAGCGGCTCGCCCGGTGCGCTCGACAGCGAGTAGCAGCGGGCCACCTCGCCCGCCCGCACGGTCAGGAACTGGCCCGGCCGCGGGGAGAACGAGGCACCCGACAGCACGAACGAGCGCGCGTCGGCGGTCTCCTCGACCACGGCCTCGACCCGCAGCCGGTGCACCTCAGCCATCGGCGACCTCCAGGAACCCCTCGCGCACGGCCTTCTCGATGCTGTCGCGCAACCGCAGGCACGTCGGCACCAGCGCGGCCCGCGCACCGCACAGCTCGGGGCAGTCGCGCGTGTCCGAAAGCCACTGCACCGACGTGTGCTGCGGGCTGTTCTTCTTGACCAGCACCCGGTTCCCGCAGTCGCAGCCCACCGGAACCATGCCCCCGACCAGGAACTCGTCGCGCTCGCTCACGTCGCCTGCTCCTGACGGGCGAGGTTCTCGGCGACCTCCTTCTCCCAGACCTCGATCGCCCGGCTCGTGTCGACCTCGAACTCGAAGCGCCGCACCATGTCGTCGCTGACGTCCTCGACGTCCACGTAGAACTGCTCGTACCAGCGCCGCAGCTGGTAGACCGGCCCGTCCTCCTCGCACAGCAACGGGTTGTCGACGCGCGACTTGTTCTGCCAGATCTCCACGTCCTGCAGGAACCCGACGCCGATGCCACGCGCGAACTTCGCCGCGATCTTGTCCGCGTGCACGTCGTCCACGCCCGGCAGCTTCTTCACGATCGCGCCCCACTGGAGCTTGAACGACGTCGGCGAGATCGGGTAGTGGCAGTTGATCAGGACCGTCTCGATCTCCAGTCCCTTGTAGTCGTTCCACAGGTAGTCGATCATGTACGACGGCCCGTAGTACGCCGCCTCCGAGCGCACCTCGACGTCTCCGGTGTAGTTCGACCCCATCGCCACGTCCGGACGGCCGCGGGTGGTCAGGTACTGCGAGGCGACGTGGCCCTCCATCACGTTCTTGAAGTACGTCGGGAACGCGAAGTGGATGTAGAAGAAGTGGGCCATGTCGACGACGTTGTCGATGATCTCGCGGCAGTTCGCGCCGTCGATCACGACGGAGTCCCAGGTCCAGTTGCTCCACTCGTCGCTGAACGCCGACTCGATGCGCGGGATCGTGACGTGCTCGGGCGGTGGGTTGCCCTGCGGGTCGTTCCACACGAAGAGCTGCTTGTTCTCC
Source organism: Lentzea sp. NPDC003310 (assembly GCF_040610935.1). Taxonomy (NCBI): domain Bacteria; kingdom Bacillati; phylum Actinomycetota; class Actinomycetes; order Pseudonocardiales; family Pseudonocardiaceae; genus Lentzea; species Lentzea sp. NPDC003310. The sequence continues at coordinate 28,781 of NZ_JBEXNC010000012.1, read as the reverse complement.
TCCAACGTGATCCACGACCGCGTGCGCGCCCGCAGCGGAACCCGCTTGGCATAAGGGATGTCGACGCAGCGGCCGTTGCCCGCCCAGCGCCAGTCGTGGAACGGGCAGGCGATGGTGTTGCCCTTGACCGTGCCCTGGGTGAGGTCGCCACCCATGTGCCGGCAGTACCCGTCCAGCACGTTAATCTTGCCGTCGTCGGTCGCGAACACCACGAGCTTCGTGCCGAACGCCTCGACGGCGTGGGGTTTGCCGTCGCGGAAGTGGCTCGCGAGGCCGAGGCAGTGCCAGCCGCGCGCGAACCGGGCCGGCGGCGCGCCCGCGTCGATCGTCCGCACACCGTCCTGCGTCATCGCTCTCCTCCAGAGATGTCGAGGCCGGCGAGGTACCCGAACGTCATCGCCGGTCCGAGGGTGGCGCCCGCGCCCGCGTAGGTGTGGCCCATGACCTGGGCGCTGGTGTTGCCCGCCGCGTACAGGCCGTCGATCACCGACCCGTCCTCGCGCAGCACGCGCGCCCGGGTGTCGGTGCGCAGGCCGCCCTTGGTGCCGAGGTCGCCGGGCACGATCCGGACCGCGTAGAACGGGCCGGTGGTCAGCGGCGCGAGGTTGGGGTTGGGCTTGGTGCGCGGATCGCCGTAGTAGCGGTCGTAGGCGCTGTCACCGCGGTGGAAGTCGGTGTCCCTGCCGTCGACGGCCAAGGTGTTGAACCGCCGCACGGTGTCCACGAGCTCGGGAAGGTCCGCGGCCTGCGCGAGCTCTTCGAGAGTCGGCGCGGTGAGCACGGATTCTTTCCAGCGCCGGGGGAGCGGGCGGCGCGGCGGGATGCCGCAGAACGGGTAGCGGCCGCGGTAGGACTGGTCGAACACGAGCCAGGTGTCGCCGGTCATCGCGTTGACCACGTCGATGTAGGGAGCGGCCTCGTTCACGAACCGGCGACCGGTCCGGTCGACCAGCACGCAACCGGGCAGCGACCGTTCGGCGAGCAGGAAGTACGGGCCGCGCGGCAGCGGCACCGACGGTCCCCACCAGGCGTCGTCCATCAGACCGACGGCCGCTCCGGCCCGTTGCCCGGCCTCGATGCCGTCGCCGGTGTTGGCCTTCGCGCCGACCGTCCACTCGGTACCGATGTTCTGGTGTTGTTTGCGCAGCTGCTCGTTGTGCTCGAACCCGCCCGCTGCCAGCACGACGTGCCTCGCGGAGAGGATCTTCTCGCCGACGAGGATCCCGGCCACCCGGCCGTTCTCGAAGTGCAGGTCGGTCATGGCGGTGCCGAGCCTGATCTCGACGTCCAGCTCCTTGAGCCCTGCCCTGAGCCCGGCCGACAGGGCCTGGCCCATGGTGAGGCGGCGGCCCGGCAGGAACCGGCGGGCGAAGACCTTGGCGGCGGTGACGATGCCGCGCGGGTGCCGCCCGATCAGCGTCAGCCACCGGTAGTCGGTCTGGGTGATCACGATGCCGGCCGGCGTCGGCACGTACGGCGGTTCGAGGTCGGCGATCTCCGCGCCGAGCAGTTTCGTGTTGAACGGCAGCGGCTCGACCGAACGGCCGCGCGGCTGGCCGCCGGGCGCCTCCGGGTAGTAGTCGGCGTACTCGCGGACCCAGCGGAACCTCAGCGGCGTGTTCGCCACGACGAACGCGAGCATCGCGGGTCCTCCGTCGAGGAACGCCTGCCGCAGGTCGGCCGGGACCTCGGGGGCGATGTGCGCCAGGTACTCGCTCGCCCGCTGCGGCGAGTCGGGCACGCCGTTGGCGGCGACCACGGCGTTGTTCGGCACCCAGATGCCGCCGCCCGACCGCGCGGTGGAGCCGCCGTAGTGCTCGGCCTTCTCGACGATCAGGGTCTTCAAGCCGTGTCGAGCGGTGCAGAGCGCGGCTGTCATACCCGCCGCGCCGCTGCCGACGACGATCACGTCGTACATCGCACCTCCCCGGAGCTCAGACTAGAACAGGTTATAGTTCTGAGGCGGTTTGGCGCTATGGTGTAGGAGTTCCAGGCAAGTCGACTCACCAAGAACCTGTTTCTGGAGGGTTGCGTGGAAGTCACCGCTGACGTGGTCGTCGTCGGCTTCGGCGCGGCCGGCGCGTGCGCCGCCGTCGAGGCTGCGGCGTCCGGTGCGTCCGTGGTGGTGCTGGACCGGTTCGGCGGTGGCGGTGCGACCGCGTTGTCCGGCGGCGTGGTCTACGCGGGTGGCGGGACGCGGCAGCAGGTCGAGGCCGGGGTCGCCGACTCGGTCGACGCGATGTACGCCTACCTCCAGCACGAGGTCCGGGACGCGGTCTCGCCCGCCACGCTGCGACGGTTCTGCGACGACAGCGCGTCGATGCTGGCCTGGCTGGAACACCTCGGCGTGCCGTTCGACGCGCGGGTCGCGCCGTTCAAGACCTCGTACCCGACCGACGACTACTACCTCTACCTCTCCGGCAGCGAGGACGCCTGGCCCGACCCGGCGCCACGCGGGCACCGGACCAGGGCGAAGGGCACGTCGGGCAGGGAGTTCTTCAGTCGCCTGGCCCAGGCGACCCGGCGCGCGGGCGTGCGGGTCATGCCGCAGACCCGAGCCTTGGAACTGGTCCAGGAGAACGGCCGCGTCACCGGCGTGCGGTGCCGCACGCTCACCGGCCTGCCGCGACTGCTCCACCGCGCTTTGTCCAGGGCGGGCGCCAAACCGTGGCTCTACTACCCGCCTTTGGGCAGGAGGCTGTTCGGGCTGGCCGCACGGCTCGAACGGTTCGGCCGGCCGCTGGTGATCACCGCTGGGCAGGGCGTGGTCATCGCGGCCGGCGGTTTCATCGCGGACCGGGCGCTGGTGCACGAGCACGCCCCGGCCCATCGCGGCGGCCTCGCGCTCGGCACGCCCGGCGACGACGGCGCGGGCATCCGGCTCGGCGTCGCCGCCGGTGGGAAGACCGCGCGCATGGACAAGATCTCGGTGTGGCGGTTCGTCACGCCGCCCAGCGCGTTGCAGCGCGGGGTCCTGGTCGACTCGGCCGGGCGGCGGTTCGGTGACGCGAAGCTCTACGGCGCGGCCAACGGGAGTGAGATCGTCGCGCGCGGCGGCAAGGCGTGGCTGCTGATCGACGACGAGATCCTCCAGGTGGCGAAGGCGCAGGTGAAGACCCAGACCGCGCCGTTCCAGCGCTGGCAGGTCCGCTACCTGCTCGGCCGCGGCCTCGTCACCGCGCCGACGATCGAGGCTGTGGCCGCGAAGGCCGGGATCGGTGTGCCGGAGGCGGTCGGCACACCGCCCTACTCGTTGATCGACGTGTCGGTGCGCGCGGGGTTCGGCTACCCGTGCCCGATGCTCACGCTCGGCGGACTCGTCGTGGACGAGGACACCGGTCAGGTGCAGGGGGTTCCGGGTCTGTACGCGGCGGGCCGGTCGGCGGTCGGGGTGTGCTCGGAGTCCTACGTCAGCGGCCTGGCGCTCGCCGACTGCGTCTTCTCGGGCCGGCGTGCGGGACAGAACGTGGTGAAGGAGGCCAGGTGCTGACGACCCAGAACAGGGAGGCCGCCGCGGAGCTGCTGCGCGCGGCCGAACGCGACCGCGTGCCGATCAGGCCGCTGGTGGAGCTGTACCCCGAGATCGACGTGGTGGACGCCTACGAGATCCAGCTGCTCAACGTCCGCCACCGCAACCGGGACGTCATCGGCCACAAGGTCGGGCTCTCCTCGCTCGCGATGCAGCAGATGATGGGCGTCGACGAACCCGACTACGGCCACCTCCTCGACGACATGCAGCTCGCGGGCACCGCGGACGCCTCGGCCTACCTCTACCCGCGGGTCGAGGTGGAGATCGCGTTCCTGCTGGCCCGCGACCTGCCCGGCGAGGGCTGCACGATCGAGGACGTGCTGGACGCGACGGAGTTCGTCGCGCCGGCCATCGAGCTGATCGACAGCCGGATCGAGAACTGGCGGATCGGGCTGCAGGACACCATCGCGGACAACGCGTCGTCGGCCGGGTTCATGCTCGGCTCCGAGCGCGTGCGTCCGTCCGAACTGGACATCGGCGCGGTGGCGGCCACGTTGCGGCGCAACGGCGAGGTGGTCGCGGAAGGACGCGGTGACGCCGTGCTGGGCGATCCGGCGATCGCGGTGGCGTGGCTCGCGCAGAAGGTCGCGAGCTTCGGCGTCCGGCTGCTCGCGGGCGACATCGTGCTGCCCGGGTCGTGCACGCGCGCCATCGACGCGAGGCCCGGCGACGAGTTCCACGCCGAGTTCACCGGACTCGGATCCGTTGACCTGAAGTTCGAATAGGGGTGACTGGGTGAAGGCGGCCATCGTCGGCTCCGGCAACATCGGCACCGACCTGCTCTACAAGCTCCTGCGCTCGGACGCGCTGGAACCGCGCTGGATGGTGGGCATCGACCCGACCAGCGAGGGCCTGCGGCGCGCGGCCGACCGGGGGCTCGAGGTGTCGGTCGACGGCGCGGAGTGGTTGCTCCGCCAGGACGAGCTGCCGGACATCGTCTTCGAGGCGACGTCCGCGGCGGTGCACCGGGCGAACGCCCCGCGCTACGCCGAGGCGGGCATCCGGGCGGTCGACCTGACCCCCGCCGCGGTCGGCCCGTACGTCGTGCCGCCGGTGAACCTCGGCGAGCACCGGGACGCCCCCAACATCAACCTGATCACCTGCGGTGGCCAGGCCACGATCCCCATGGTGCACGCCGTGTCGCGGGTCGTGCCGGTGTCGTACGCGGAGATCGTCGCGAGCGTCGCCTCGGTGTCGGCGGGGCCGGGCACGCGGGCCAACATCGACGAGTTCACCCGCACCACCAGTCGCGGCATCGAGGCGATCGGGGGTGCCGAACGGGGCAAGGCGATCATCGTGCTGAACCCGGCCGACCCGCCGATGATCATGCGCGACACGATCTTCTGCGCGATCCCCGAGGACACCGATCCGGACCCGATCACGGACTCGATCGCGCGGATGGAGACCGACATCCGGTCGTACGTCCCGGGATTCCGGCTGCTGCGCGAACCGCAGTACGACGCGGGCCGGGTCGCGATCTTCGTGGAGGTCGCGGGCGCGGGCGACTTCCTGCCGGAGTACGCCGGGAACCTCGACATCATGACGGCCGCCGCGACCAAGGTGGGGGAGGAGATCGCCCGTGCAGCTCAGATTGACCGACACGTCACTGCGTGACGGCTCGCACCACAAGCGGCACCAGTTCACGGCCGAGGACGTGCGCTCGATCGTCGCGGCCCTGGACGGCGCCGGGGTGCCGGTGATCGAGGTGACGCACGGCGACGGGCTGGGCGGGTCGTCGTTCAACTACGGCTTCAGCCACACCCCCGAGCAGGAGCTGATCAAGGTCGCGGTGGAGACGGCCCAGCAGGCCAAGATCGCCGTGCTGATGCTGCCGGGCGTCGGGGTGAAGGACGACATCCTGGTGTCGCAGGACAACGGCGCCTCGATCGTCCGGATCGCCACGCACTGCACCGAGGCCGACGTCTCCGTGCAGCACTTCGCATTGGCTCGCGAACGCGGCCTGGAGACCGTCGGATTCCTGATGATGGCGCACTCCCAACCGCCGGAGGCGTTGGCGAAGCAGGCGCGGATCATGGCCGACGCGGGCTGCCAGTGCGTCTACGTCGTCGACTCGGCCGGAGCCCTCGTGCTGGAACAGGTCTCCGAGCGGGTGGAGGCGCTGGTCGCGGAACTCGGCTCGGACGCCGAGGTCGGCTTCCACGGGCACGAGAACCTCGGCCTGAGCGTCGCGAACTCCGTCGCCGCGGCACGGGCCGGCGCGCGCCAGATCGACGGCAGCGTGCGCGGGTTCGGTGCGGGCGCGGGGAACACGCCCCTCGAGGCGTTCGTCGGCGTGTGCGACAAGCTCGGTTTCGAGACCGGCGTCGACTTCTTCAAGATCGTGGACGCGGCCGAGGACGTCGTCCGGCCCGTCATGCCCGAGGAGTGCCTGCTCGACCGGATGGCGCTGATGATGGGGTACGCGGGCGTCTACTCCAGCTTCCTCAAACACGCTTACACGCAGGCACAACGCTACGGCGTGTCCGGCGCGCAGATCCTCGTCCGCGCGGGTGAGCGCAAGCTCGTCGGCGGCCAGGAGGACCAGCTGATCGACATCGCACTGGAGCTGAGCAGGGAGAAAGTCCGATGAGCGAGGAAATCCTCGGCAAGGTGCGGGAACTGCTGCCCGCGCTCGCCGACCGCGCGGCCGAGGCGGAGGAGCTGCGCCGGGTGCCGCCGGAGTCGGTGAAGGCGTTGCAGGAGGCCGGGTTCTTCCGGATGCTGCAGCCCGCGCGCTACGGCGGCCACGAGTCGCACCCGCTCGACTTCTACCGCGCCGTGCGGATGATCGGCAGCGCGTGCGGGTCGACGGGCTGGGTCGCGTCGGTGCTGGGCGTGCACCCGTGGCACGTCGGGCTGTTCGACGACCGGGCGCAGGCCGAGGTCTTCGGTGAGGACCAGGACACGCGGATCTCGTCCTCCTACGCGCCGACCGGCCGTGCCACGGCGGTGGAGGGCGGGTTCCGGTTCAGCGGCAAGTGGAGCTTCTCGTCGGGCTGCGACCACGCGACGTGGGTGCTGCTCGGCGGTCTCGTGATGAACGACGAGGGCAAGCCGGTCGACTTCCGCACGTTCCTGCTGCCGATCTCCGACTACACGATCAACGACGTGTGGGACACGGTCGGCCTGCGCGGCACGGGCAGCAACGACATCGTGGTGGACGACGTGTTCGTGCCGGAGCACCGGGCGCTGAGCATGCAGCACACCGCGCGCTGCAAGTGCCCCGGCCAGGAGGTCAACCCCGGGCCGTTGTTCCGCATGCCGTACGGCACGATCCACCCGTACGCGGTGACGGCGCCGATCATCGGCATGGCGACCGGGGCGTACGCGCTGCACGTCGACGCGACCCGGGAACGCGTCCGGGCGGCGTACCTCGGCGAGAAGTCGATCGACGACCCGTTCGCGCAGGTGCGGATCGCGACGGCGGCGGCCGACATCGACGTGGCGTGGTGGACGCTCGAGAAGGACATCAGCGAGGAGTGGGCGCACGCCGTGGCGGAGACGAGGATCCCGCTCGACCTGCGCCTGCGGGCCCGGCGCGACCAGGTGCTCGGCAGCGGGCGGGCGCTCGCCGCGATCGACCTGCTCTTCGAGAGCGCGGGCGGCAAGGCGATCAACGCCGGACTGCCGTTGCCCCGCTTCTGGCGCGACGCGCACGCCGCACGGGTGCACGCGGGCAACGACCCGGAGCGCGTGCTCGTGCTGTACGGCAAGAACGAGCTCGGCATCCAGGTCCGCGACGGGCTGTTCTGAGGGGGCTTTGGTGAGCGTACGACTGCACTACCACGAAGCCGGTGCCGACAATGCCGAGACGCTGGTCATGCTGCACGGCGGCGGGCCGGGCGCGTCGGCGATGTCGAACTTCCGCGCGAACGTCCCGGTGTTCGCGAAGTCGTTCCGGGTGCTCGCCGTCGACATGCCGGGCTACGGCCAGTCGGACAAGCCCGCCGAGCACGACCAGTACTTCTCCTTCGCCGCCAGGGCGTTGAAAGACCTGCTGGACTCGTTGGGGGTCGAGCAGGCGCACATCCTGGGCAACTCCCTGGGCGGTGGCACGGCGGTCCGGTTCGCTCTCGACTTCGGGAAACGAGCCGGCCGGTTGGTCCTGATGGGGCCGGGAGGGTTGTCGCTCAACGTCTTCTCGCCCGACCCGACCGAGGGCGTGCGCAAGCTCAGCGCGTTCGCGCGGACCCCCACGCGGGAGAAGATCGAGGAGTTCCTGCGGATCATGGTGTTCGACCAGTCGCTGATCACCGAGGAGCTGATCGACGAACGGTTCGAGGCGGCGCGGCAGCCGGAGTCGTTGCGGGCGATGGCCGCGCTGGGCAAGTCGTTCTCCGGCCCGGACTTCGAGCAGGGCATGCTCTGGCGCGAGGCTTATCGGTTGCGCCAACGGGTGTTGCTGGTGTGGGGCCGCGAGGACCGCGTGAACCCGCTCGACGGCGCGTTGCTCGCCACGAAGCTGATCCCGCGCGCACAGCTGCACGTGTTCGGCGGGTGCGGGCACTGGGCGCAGCTGGAGAAGTTCGACGAGTTCAACAGGCTCGCCCTCGACTTCCTGACGGAGGCGTGATGGGAATCCGGTCGCTGGGGTACCTGCGGATCGAGGCCACCGACATGGACCGGTGGCGCGAGTTCGCGCTGAAGATCCTCGGCATGGTCGAGGGCAAGGGGACGACGCCCGGCGCGTTGTACCTGCGGATGGACGACTTCCCGGCCCGACTGGTGATCGTGCCGGGCGACACCGACCGGCTGCAGGCCTCCGGCTGGGAGGCCGCGACCGAGGCGGAACTGGAGGAGGTCGCGAAACGCCTTGCCTCGGCCGGGGTCGCCTACGTCGAGGGCACCGCGGAGGACCTGGCGGAACGGCGGGTGAACGGACTGATCCGGTTCGAGGACCCGTCCGGCAACACGCTGGAGGTCTTCCACGGCGCGGCTTTGGAGCACCGGCGGGTCGTGTCCCCGTACGGGCACCGGTTCGTGACGGAGGAGCAGGGCCTCGGGCACGTCGTGCTGTCCACTTCGGACGACGAGGCCGCCCTGCACTTCTACCGCGACGTGCTGGGCTTCCGGCTGCGCGACTCGATGCGCCTGCCCCCGCAGTTCGTCGGCAGGCCCGCCGACGGACCGCCCGCGTGGCTGCGGTTCTTCGGCTGCAACCCGCGCCACCACAGCCTCGCGTTCCTGCCGATGCCGACGCCGAGCGGCATCGTGCACCTGATGGTCGAGGTCGAGAACACCGACGACGTGGGCCTGACGCTCGACCGCGCGCTGCGGCGCAAGGTGCCGATGTCGGCCACGCTGGGCCGGCACGTCAACGACCTGATGTTGTCGTTCTACATGAAGACGCCCGGCGGGTTCGACGTCGAGTTCGGTTGCGAGGGACGGCAGGTGTCCGATGAGGACTGGATCGCACGCGAGAGCACGGCGGTGAGCCTGTGGGGACACGACTTCAGCGTGGGCTTCCAGAAGTAATGCGGTCAGAGGCAGGAGCCCGCTACCGCTCCGTGCTCGGGCACTTCTGCACCGGGGTGACGGTGGTGACCGGCATGTCCGCCGACGGCCCGGTCGGGTTCGCCTGCCAGGCGTTCGCGGCGCTGTCGCTGGACCCGCCGCTGGTCGTCTTCTGTCCACAACGGACCTCGCGGAGCTGGGCGGCGATGGCGTCGTCCGGCTCGTTCTGCGTGAACGTGCTGGCGGAGGACCAGCGGGAGATCTCCACGGTGTTCGGCCGCGCGGGTGCGGACAAGTTCGCCGGCATCTCGTGGACCCCGTCCCCGACCGGCGCACCGGTGCTCGACGGCGCGCTGACGTGGGTCGACTGCGAGGTGTCGGTGGTGCACGACGCCGGTGACCACCACATGGTCGTCGGCGCGGTGGTGGAGCTCGGACCGGTGCGCGAGGCGCAGCCGCTGCTGTTCTACCGCGGCCGCTACGCCTCGCACGCCGAGCTGGACACCCGCGGGTGGTCCGGCGAGGTCCTGGACAACCTGCTGACGTGGCAGCGCCAGTCGGAGTGGAGTTAGTGCCGTGACGGTGGGTCTGCGGCGCTCGGCGGGTGGTGCCGCGCCCGTTGGTGGTCACGGCACCGGCGCCGGTTTCCGGCGCTCAGCGGGGCGTGCTGCGCCCGTCCGTGGTCACGGCGCCAGGCTCCGGTGCTCAGCAGGTCGTGCCGGGCCCGGTGGTCATGGCACCCGCGCCGTGACGAGCCAGCACGCCGCCGGGATCCGCACCTCGTCGTCGTGCACGAACCCGTCGAACGCCTTCCGCACCCCGTCCATCAACGAACCGCGCTCCTCCTCCGGCGCCTCTCTCAGAGCGCGCGACACCGGCCCCATGTTGCTCAGGTACGGCACCAGCAGGTCCGCGGGCATGGTGCACGTCCGGTCCACCGGCGTGACCTCGACTCCGGTCCACCCGGCCTCACCCAGCACCGCGCGGGTGTGGTCCGGGTCCGCGAGCGAGTGCGGGCCCGGCCCGTTCGGGTCCGGTGCCGGGGCGTCGGGCGCCAGCCTGGCCGCGACCTCGGAGGCGGTGGTCATGAACGGGTTCTCGTCCCGGCCGCGCCACGTCACGAAGCCGAGCTCGCCGCTGGCGGCCTTGCGCAGGTTCGCGAAGGCGGCGGTGGGGTCCGCGAAGAACATCACCCCGAACCGGCTCACGACCAGGTCGAAGTCGGTGTCGAAGGCGTGCACCTGCGCGTCGGCCCTGACGAACTCCGCCTTGCCGTGCGCACGCGCCGCCGCCAGCATCGACTCGGCGATGTCGACGCCCACGCAGCTCGCGCCGGTGGCGTCCGCGATCGCCCTCGTGACCGCGCCCGTGCCGCAGCCGACGTCGAGCACCCTGGTGCGCGGCCGTTGCCTCGCGACCTCCACGAGCAGGTCCTCGAACGGCTTCAGCACCAGACCCACGATGTCCTGCGCCTGCGCCCAGCCCTCCCCGGCGGTGTTCCACCAGGTGGCCTGCTCGCTGTTCACCTCAGATGTCATGCTCCTACCGTCCTACTTCAAGTCGGCTTGAGGTCAAGTGTCGTGGACTCCGCGGAGATCGGCATCGGCGAGGTGGTCCGCCGCTCGGGCGTGCCGGCCTCGACGTTGCGCTACTACGAGGAACGGGGCCTGATCGCGTCGGTGCGGCGCCAGGGCATGACGAGGGTGTTCTCCTCGGGCGTGCTGGAGCAGCTCGCGTTGATCGCGGTCTGCCGCACGGCGGGGTTCTCGCTGGACGAGATCACGCTGATGTTCTCGCCCGACGGCCGCCCGTCGCCGAACCGCGCGATGCTCGCCGCGAAGGCCGACGAGCTGGACGCGACGATCCGCAAGCTCGCGCTGATGCGGGACGACCTGCGGCACGCGGCGGCGTGCCCGGCGCCGACGCACCTGGAGTGCCCGACGTTCCGCCGCGTGCTGGGCCAGGCCTAGGCGCTTGCGCCGAGCGGCGTAACGCCGGAGCGTCCCGCTGCGACGAGCAGGCACGGACTGGCGCGGCCGGGAGGTGCTGGTGGACGTTGATCTGAAGCGACGCGGACCCGTCGTACTGGGACTGATCAGTGCGGCGATCGGTGCTCTCGGGACCGTGCAGACGCTGGTGGAGGTGGCGTCCGGGCAGGAGTTCAGCGTTCAGCAGCTCGCCTTCTGGTTCGGCGCGTCCGCCGTCGTGGTGTACGTCGCGGTGGTGGCGGCGGGGTTCGTCGCGGGTGTGGTGCTCGCTGTCGCGGAGTGGCTTTCCGGGGGTGGGCTGTCGTCCGCGTTCGAGTGGGGTGTCTTCATCGTCGGAGGGATGGCCGGGATCGCTTTCGCCGCGTACGTCGTCCTCCAAGGCGTGGTGTTCGACTACGACAGCGTGGACGCGTTCGGTCGCGGCGCGATCGGGGTGATCGGGATCGCCGCGTTCGCCGCGGGCATCTGGGCGTGGCGCCGAGCGGTCGCCACGCCCGCCGCCTGACGGCTACCGCACGCGCTGCCCGAGCCGTTCGAGGTGCACGGCCGGGCTGCCGAACAGCTGGCGGCTGCCGTGCGCCCGCTTGAAGTACAGGTGCGCGTCGTGCTCCCACGTGATCGCGATGCCGCCGTGCAGCTGGACCATTTCGGCGGCGACCTCGAACAGCGCCTCCGAGCAGTAGACCTTCGCCACCGCCGCGGACACCTCGTCGACGACGGCCCCCGCCGCCGAACGAGCGGTCTCGACCCGCACGTGCATGTCGGCCATCCGGTGCTTGAGCGCCTGGAACGAGCCGATCGGCCTGCCGAACTGGACCCGCGTCTTCGTGTGCTCGACAGTGAGTTCGAGGGCACGGGCCGCCGTGCCGACCTGTTCCGCGGCTAGTGCGGCCACCGCGGCGGTCCGGACGGCAGGCGACCAGTCGCCCAAGCGGTTCGCCGGTGTGTTGTCCAGGTGGACAGTGGCGAGCCGGCGGGTCCGGTCCATGGTCGGCGTGTGCTCGCGGCGGACGGCCGGGTCGACCTCGTAGAGGTGCGTGCCGTCGCTGACCAGGATGATCTCGGCCAGGTCGCCGTCGAGGACGTACCGCGCGGTGCCGCTGAGATGGTCGCCCGCGGCCGCGATCTCGGAGGCGTGCCAAGGCCAGATCAGGGTCGCGATCGCGCCGTCCGCGATGCGCCGCAGCAGCGTGCCGTCGGTTTCCGCCGCCAGCAGGGCTTCCACGGCGATCGCGCACGCCAGCAGCGGTGACGGCGTGAGCGTGCGGCCGAGTTCCTCCAACGCGATGCGGGTCTCGGCTCGCGTCGCCCCGGACCCGCCGTGCTCCTCGGGGATCGGCAGCACGCCGATTTCGGTGAGCCGCGCCCACACGGCCTTGTCGTAGCCGTGCGGCGTCTCGATCGCCGCGCGCACGTCCGAGTGCTTGTCGAGCAGGCCGCGCACGGCGTCCCGCAACGCGAGTTGTTCCGGTGTCACAACGCCTCCAGCACGCGTGCGCGGTGCATCGACGGACTGCCCCACGCCGTGCGCAGGGCTCTGGTCTGCAACAGGAAACGGCCGAGCTCGTGCTCCTCGGTGTAGCCGATGGCGCCGTGCACCTGCAGGGCGGTGCGGGCGGCCTGCCAGGCGGCGTCGGAGGTGGCGACCTTGGCGGCGGACACGTCCCTCGTGGTCATCGTGACCGCCGCGCCGTGCACGAGCGGCCGGGCGAGCTCCAGTCCGATGAGGACGTTCGCGAGGTGGTGCTTGACCGCCTGGAACTGGCCGATCGGCTTGCCGAACTGGGCACGGGCCTTGGCGTGTGACGTGGTGAGCTCGAGCAGCGCGCGGCCGAGTCCGAGTAGCTGGGCCGAGCAGGTCAGGACGCCGAGGTCGAAGGCGCGGGACGTGGGAACGCCGGTGGCGAGGACGGCGCCGGCGGCGAGCTCCACCAGGCGGCGCGCGGGGTCGACCGACTGCAGCTCTGCGGTCGCGGTGGCCTCGTGCAGGGTGTCCCCGTCGACGAGGAGGTAGCGGTCGGCCGCCACGGCGTGGGGGAGCAGCGGCGGGAACGCCACGGAGCACGACACCCCGTCCGGAGAGCCGGTCAGCGCCGGCACCACCGCCAGCGACTCCACCAGCGGCCCCGCCACGGCGTGGTGTCCCAGTTCCTCGAACACCACCACCAGGTCGACCGGGTCGGTCACCTCGTGAAGTCCCAGCGCCGCCAGGTCCGTTCTCCCGGCCGCCAGGAACCCGTGCAGCACCCCGGCCAGGTCCGCCTGCTCCGGCGAGAGCGTGAACATCATCGTGGCAACCCCAGGATCCGCTCGGCGATCACGTTGCGCTGGATCTCGTTCGTGCCCGCGTAGATCGGGCCGGACAGCGAGAACAGCCACCCGTCGCGCCACCCCGGCGCGACCTCGCCGAGCAGGTCGAGCGCCGTCTCGTGCAGCGCCACGTCCAGCTCGGACCAGAACACCTTCGTCACGCTCGCCGCCGGCCCGGACGGCGGCGAGGCGAGAGCGCCGTACGTGTGCAGCCGGTAGGCCTGCGCGCCGATCCACGCGTCCACCACGCGGTCGCGCAGCGCCGGGTCCGGGTTCTTGCGGTACAGCTCCACCAACCTGGACGCCGCCGCCGTGAAGCGGCCGGGGCTGCGCAGGGTGAGGCCGCGCTCGTTGCCCGCCGTGCTCATCGCCACCCGCCAGCCGTCGCCGACCTCGCCGACGACGTCGTGGTCCGGCACGAAGACGTCGTCCAGGAAGATCTCGGCGAAGCCCGGTTCGCCGTCGAGTTGGTTGATCGGGCGCACGGTCACACCGGAGGCGCGCAGGTCGAAGAGCAGGTAGGTCAGGCCCCGGTGGCGTTCGCCGGGACCGGTGCGGAAGAGGCCGAACGCGCGGTCCGCGAAAGCCGCGCGCGAGCTCCAGGTCTTCTGGCCGCGCAGCAGCCAGCCGCCGTCGCAGCGGACCGCCGTGCTGCGCAACGACGCCAGGTCGGAACCCGCCTCGGGCTCGGACCAGGCCTGCGCCCACACCTCGTCGGCACGGGCCATCGCGGGCAGGATCCGCGCGCGCTGCGAGTCGGTGCCGTGCGCGAACAACGTCGGCGCCAGCAGGAAGATGCCGTTCTGCGAGACCCGGCCGGGCGCCCCGGACGCGTGGTACTCCTCCTCGAACACCAGCCACTGCAGCAAAGACGCCTCGCGCCCACCGAACTCGGTGGGCCACGAGACCACCGACAGACGTTCGGCGGCCAGCCTCCGCTCCCACTCGCGGTGCTCCTCGAAGCCCACGGCGGTGTCCATCGAGGACAGTGGGCGCACGTGTGCTGCCAGCCACGAGCGCACCTCCGCCTGGAACGACAGCGTGGCGGCGTCCAGCGAGAGGTCCATCAGCCGGACGCCTTCTTCATCGACCGGGCGTCCATCCCGGCGAGCGCGTCCGTGCCGACCTCGGCGTTGTGCGCGTGGGCGAAGTGGTGCAGCCCGAACACCGAGTCCATGCCGGCCCGCATCCCCATCAGGTCCTCGGACTGGTTGACCGCCTTCTTGGCCAGCGCGAGCCCGAACCGCGGCATGGCGGAGATCCGCGCCGCCAGCGAGAAGGTCTCCTCCTCCAGCGACGACCGCGGCACGACCCGCGACACCATGCCCCACTCGTAGGCGCGCTGGGCGGAGAACCGGTCGCCGGTGAACAGCACCTCCTTGGCGGCGCGAGGCCCCAGCACCCACGGGTGCGCGAAGTACTCCACGCCCGGAATCCCCATGCGCACCACCGGATCCGCGAAGAACGCGTCCTCGGACGCCACGATGAGGTCGCACACCCAGGCGAGCATGAGCCCACCGGCGACGCACGCGCCCTGCACCATCGCGATCGTCGGTTTCGGGATCTCCCGCCACCGGCGGCACATCCCGAGGTAGACCTCCATCTCGCGGGCGAACCGGAGGTCACCGCCGTCCCGGCCGACGTGGTCCCACCACAGCACGGCCTTGCGCTCGAACGACGTGTCGACGTCGCGGCCGGGCGAGCCGATGTCGTGGCCCGCGGAGAAGTGGTCGCCGGCGCCCGCCAGGACGATCACCTTCACCTCGTCGTCGTCCACCGCGCGGGTGAACGCCTCGTCCAGGGCGTAGGTCATCGCCGAGTTCTGCGCGTTGCGGTACTCCGGGCGGTTCATGGTCACGACGGCGACCGCGTCCCGCCGCTCGTACGAGACTGTCACGCGTTCTCCTTGCGCAGTTGGGTTTTGAGGACCTTGCCCATCGCGTTGCGGGGGAGCGCCGGCACGAACTCGACCGCGCGCGGGACCTTGTAGTTCGCGAGCCGCTCGCGGCAGAACCCGATCACCTCCGCGGCGGTCAGCGAGACTCCCGGCGCCGTCACGACGAACGCGAGCCCGACCTCGCCGAGCCGCGCGTCGGCCGTCCCGACCACGGCCACCTCGGCGATCCCCGGCAGCCGGGCGAGCGCCTGCTCGACCTCCGCCGGGTAGACGTTGAACCCGCCGCAGATGTACATGTCCTTGAGCCGGTCGGTGATCGACAGGTAGCCGTGCGCGTCGATCCGCCCGACGTCGCCGGTGTGCAGCCAGCCCTCGGCGTCGATCGCCGCGGCGGTGGCCTCCGGGTCGTCGAGGTAGCCCAGCATCACGTTCGGGCCGCGCAGCAGCACCTCGTCCTTCTCGCCCAGCCGCAGCTCGAACCCGGCCATCGGCGCGCCGCACGTGTGCGCGACGGTCTCCGGCGGGTCACCCGGCCGGCACATGGTCGCGACCACGGCCTCGGTCAGCCCGTACGCCGTGAGCACCGTCAGCGACAGCTCGGCGCGCAGCCGTTCGACCAGCACCACCGGCACGACCGCCGCACCCGTGACCACGAGCCGCAGGCTCGACAGGTCGAACGAGCCGCGGTCGGGGTGGTCCAGCAGCGCCTGGAGGATCGTCGGCGGGCCGGGCAGCACGGTGATCCGCTCCCGCTCGATCAGCCGCATCGTCTCGACGACGTCGAACACCGGCTGCGGCACGATCGTCGCGCCGGTCAGCACGCACGCCAGGATTCCCGCCTTGTAACCGAAGGTGTGGAAGAAGGGGTTGACGATCAGGTAGCGGTCCGCCGCCGTCAGCTCGCCGCACGCCGCCCACGCCTCGGCGACCCCGAGCGACTGCCGGTGCGCGCTCATCGCCCCCTTGCTGCGCCCGGTCGTGCCCGACGTGTACATGACGTCGCAGAGCTGATCTTCCGTCAGATCGGGGAGATCGACCGGTGCGGCCTCCCAGGTCACCGGCAACCGCACCACCGCGGGCAGGTCCCGCGACAACGCGCGCAGCTCCGCCTCCCGGTCCCGCCCGAGGAACTCGCCCTCCACCACCAGCACCCGTGCGGCGCTGCGGCGCAGCACGTCCAGCGTCTCCGTGGCGGTGAACCGGGTGTTGACCGGAACCAGCGCCGCCCCCGCGTGCAACGCCCCGAGCGCGGCCACGACCCACCGGGCGGAGTTGGGCGCGCACAACGCGACCCGGTCACCCGGACGGACGCCCAGCCCGGCGAGTGCGCGGGCGGCGTCCCGCACCGCCGACCGCAGCTCGAGCCAGGAGAGGCGAACCTCCCCGTCCACCAACGCCTCCGCGTCGATGTACGAAGCAGCGGCGCGGTCGAGCGCGGCTGAAACCGTTTGCCTGCTTGGAACGTTCGACACGACGCCCTCCAAAGCAAGTGCTTGGTAGGTTAGAGTATGGCCCATGGAGTCCTTCCGGCGCGAGGTGCGGGAATGGTTGTCCGCCAACCTCGTCGGTGAGTTCGCTGAGCTGCGCGGCCTGGGGGGACCCGGCCGCGAGCACGAGGCGTTCGAGGGGCGGCTGCGCTGGCACCGGCACCTCGCGCGGAGCGGGTGGACGTGCCTCGGCTGGCCCGGCGAGCGCAGCGTCGAGGAACAGGTCGTCTTCCACGAGGAGTACGCGGAGGCCGACGCCCCGGCGAAGGTCGACATCGTCGGCGAGGGCCTGCTCGGCCCCACGCTCGTCGCGTTCGGCACCCCGGAGCAGAAGCAGCGCTTCCTGCCGAAGATCCGCAGCCTCGACGAGCTGTGGTGCCAGGGCTACTCGGAACCGGGAGCGGGCTCCGACCTAGCGTCCGTGCAGACCAAGGCCGTCCTCGACGGCGACCGGTGGGTGATCACCGGCCAGAAGATCTGGACGTCCAACGCGCACTACTCGGACTGGATCTTCGTCCTTTGCCGCACCGAACCGGGTTCCCAGCGGCACCACGGCCTGTCGTACCTGCTCGTGCCCCTGGACCAGCCGGGCGTCGAGGTCCGCCCGATCCGCCAGCTCACCGGCACGTCCGAGTTCAACGAGGTGTTCTTCGACGGCGCCGTCACCGACGCGGCCAACATCGTCGGCGCGCCCGGCGAGGGCTGGAAGATCGCCATGGCCACGCTCGGGTTCGAACGCGGCACGGCGATGCTCGGCCACCAGGTCGCCTTCCGCCGGCAGCTCGACGCGGTCATGGCCACCAGCGACGACGAACGGCTCACCAGGGCGTGGCTCGACCTGCACGTCATGCGCTCGCACACGATGCGGACGCTGAACGACGAGCCCGGGCCGGAGGCGTCGGTGCTGAAGCTGTTCTGGGGCGGCTGGCACCGCAGGCTCGGCGAGCTCGCGATGGACTCCCTCGGCCCCGAGTCGATGATCGACGACAACGAGTGGCAGCGGCTGTTCCTGTTCAGCCGCGCGGAGACGATCTACGGCGGCTCCGACGAGATCCAGCGCGAGATCATCGCCCACCGAATCCTGGGGCTGCCGAGATGACGAGCCACGACCTGCTCGAGGACAAGATCGTCGTGGTCACGGCCGCGGCCGGCACCGGCATCGGCTCCGCCACCGCCCGGCGCTGCCTCGAAGAGGGCGCCACGGTCGTCATCAGCGACTGGCACGAGCGCCGGCTCAAGGAGACGCACGAGGCGCTGGGCACCGCCCACGCCGTGCCGTGCGACGTCACGAACGAGCAGCAGGTGCAGCACCTGGTCGACGAGACGGTGGAGCGGTACGGCCGCATCGACGTCATGGTCAACAACGCGGGCCTCGGCGGCGAGAAGCCGATCACGGACATGGCCGACGACGAGTGGGCGCGCGTCCTGGACGTCACGCTCAACGGCACCTTCCGCTGCACCAGGGCCGCGTTACGCCAGATGGTCGTCCAACGAAGCGGTGTCGTCGTTAACAACTCGAGTGTGATCGGCTGGCGTGCCCAGAAGGGTCAAGCCCATTACGCCGCAGCGAAAGCGGGCGTCATGGCGCTCACCCGGTGCGCCGCGATGGACGTCGCCGAGCACGGCATCCGGGTGAACGCCGTCGCGCCGAGCTTGGCGGCGCACCCGTTCTTGACCAAGGTCACCAGTGAGGAGTTGCTGACGGAACTGGCGTCCCGCGAGGCTTTCGGGCGCGCCGCCGAGCCCTGGGAGGTCGCGAATGTGATCGTGTTCCTCGCCAGCGACTACTCGTCCTACCTGACGGGCGAGGTCGTCTCGGTGAGCAGTCAGCACCCGTGAGGAAGGAACGACCGATGAGCACCCGGAGGGCGCAGCTGTTGGAGCTCGCCGCGCAGATGTTCGCCGACCGAGGCTACGGCCAGACCACGGTCAGGGACATCGCGGACGCGGCGGGCATCCTGTCCGGCAGCCTGTACCACCACTTCGACTCGAAGGAGTCGATGGTGGACGAGATCCTGCGGACGTTCCTGGACGAGCTGTTCAGCTCGTACCGGGAGATCGTCGAGGCCGGGTTCGGCCCCAAGCAGACGCTGAAGGCGCTGGTCGTCGCGTCGTTCGAGTCGATCGACACGCGGCACGCGGCGGTCGCGATCTACCAGAACGAGGCCAAGCACCTCACCGGCCTGGAGCGGTTCTCCTACATCGACGACCGCAGCGTCGAGTTCCGCAAGCTGTGGACGGTGCTGCTGGAGGAGGGCATCAGCGCGGGCGTGTTCCGGGCCGACCTCGACGTGGACGTGGCGTACCGGTTCATCCGCGACACGGTGTGGGTGGCCGTGCGGTGGTACCGGCCGGACGGCGGCCTGTCGGCGGAGTCGGTCGCCGACCAGTACCTCGCGATCCTGCTCGACGGCATCGCCACGGGCCGCCGGAAGAACTCCAAGACGTAGCAAGGGACGCAGAAGGAGGGCCCTCGTGGCCGAGGCGTACATCATCGAGGCTGTGCGGACCCCGGCGGGCAGGCGTGGTGGCGAGCTGAGCCACGTGCACCCCGCGGATCTCGGCGCGCACGTGATCACGGCGCTGCTCAACCGCGTCGACGTCGACCCGACGGACGTGGACGACGTGATCTTCGGCTGCGTGGACACCGTCGGCCCGCAGGCGGGCGACATCGCGCGGACGTCCTGGCTCGCGGCCGGGTTCCCGGAACAGGTGCCGGGCGTGACGGTCGACCGGCAGTGCGGGTCGAGCCAGCAGGCGCTGCACTTCGCGGCGCAGGCGGTGATGAGCGGCACGGCCGACGTCGTGGTGGCGGGCGGCGTGCAGAACATGTCGCAGGTCCCGATCGGCTCGGCCACGACGGCCGGATCCACGGCGGCGAGCCCGTTCGAGGGCTGCGAGGGCTGGCGGCACCGCTACGGCGACGAGGAGATCAGCCAGTTCCGGGCCGCCGACCTGATCGCGGTGCGCTGGGACCTGTCCCGGCGCGAGATGGAGGACTACGCGCTGCAGAGCCACCTGCGGGCGATCACCGCGATCAAGGAGGGCCGCTTCGACCGCGAGATCGCCCCGGTGGACGGGATCGCGGCCGACGAGTGCCCGCGTCCGGACACCAGCGCGGAGAAGATGGCCAAGCTGCAGCCGTTGCGGCCGGGAGGCCGGACGACCGCCGCGCTGTCGTCGCAGATCTCTGACGGCGCCTCGGCGGTGCTGGTCGTGTCCGAACAGGCGGTGCGCGAGCACAAGCTCACGCCGCGAGCGCGCGTGCACCACATGTCCGCGCGCGGGTCCGACCCGATCTACATGCTGACCGCGCCGATCCGGGCCACGAAGTACGCGCTGCAACGCGCCGGGATGTCCATTTCGGACATCGACCTGTTCGAGATCAACGAGGCGTTCGCGTCGGTCGCGCTGGCGTGGGCCAAGGAGCTCAAGGTCGACCTCGGCCGCGTGAACGTCAACGGCGGAGCGCTCGCGCTGGGCCACCCGATCGGCGCGACCGGCACGAAGCTCTTCACGACGTTGCTGCACGAACTCGAACGCACCGGTGGCCGCTACGGGCTGCAGACGATGTGCGAGGGCGGCGGTCAGGCCAACGTGACGATCATCGAACGGCTCTGAGCCGGTCGATCGCCGCCTCGGCGTCCGCCACGATCCCCTCGATCAGGTCCGCGCACGTCGGCAGGTCGCCGAGCAGTCCGGCGACCTGACCCGACGCGAGCACGCCCGCGTCCGTCCTGCCCTCGACCAGACCGGCCTTCAGCAGCATCGGCGTGTTCGCGGCCATGACCACCTGCGACCAGGTGAGGTCCTTGCCGTGCCTCATCGCCAGGCCCTCGCGGATCATCGCGCGCCAGCTCAGCCCGGTGTGCCGCCGGAACCTCGCGGCGTTGGCGACGGCCCGCGCGAGGCTGCTGATCCGCCCGGCCTTCTCCAGGTGTTCGACCAGGTCCGACCGCAGGACCCGGTGCGGCAGGCCGTCGACGCGTGTGGTGACGACCGTGCCGTTCAGATCCCGTTGCAGGTAAGCCTGTTTGACCGCGTCCGGCACGGTGCTCTCCTGGGTGAGCAGGAACCTCGTGCCCATCGCGATTCCGGCCGCACCGTACGCCAGCGCGGCGGCCAGGCCCCGTCCGTCGAAGAACCCGCCGGCCGCGACCACCGGGATGTCCACGGCGTCCAGCACGCTCGGCAGCAGCAACGTCGTCGCGACGCCACCGGTGTGCCCGCCGCCTTCGCCACCCTGCACGATCACCGCGTGCGCGCCCCACTGCGCGACCTTCTCCGCGTGCCGGGCCGCGCCGATCGACGGGACCACGACGACACCGGCGTCGCTCAGCTTCGCGATCATGTCCGGTTTCGGGGCCAGCGCGAAGGAAGCGACCTTGACCTGCTCGCGGATCAGCAGGTCGATCCGCTCCGGCGCGTCGTGCGCGTCCGCCCGCAGGTTCACCCCGAACGGCGCGGACGTGCGCGACCGGGTCTCCTTGATCGCGACTTCCAGTTCGGCGTAGGTCATGGTCGCGGACGCGAGGATGCCGAGCCCGCCCGCTTCGGCCGTCGCGGACACCAGGCGCGGGCCCGCGACCCAGCCCATCCCGGTCTGCACGACCGGGTGCCGCACGCCGACCAGGTCGGTGAGCGCGGTCCTCACGCCGGAACCTCCCTGTCCCGCTTGCCCTCCGGGTCGAGCCTGGTCCTGATCAGCTCCAGTTCCTCGTCGGTCGGCAACCGGGTCTCGGTGACGTCCTGCGCGACCAGGGGGAACGACGTCTGCTTCTGCACCTCGTCGACCGACACCCCGGGGTGCACGGAGACGACGCGCATGGAGTGGTCGGGGGTGGCGAAGTCGAGCACCGCCAGGTTCGTGACGACGCGGTGGACGTCGTGGAACGGGCCGGTCGCGCGGTCGTAGCCGACGCCGGACACCACGTCCACGGCCTCGACCAGCACGCGCGGGCTGTGCCGCGGCACCCAGTAGCTGGTGCGGTGGTTGACGGTGTTGCCGGGAGCGCCGCGGAAACCCAGCAGCTGCCGGCTGGGACGCGCGTGGTCGCCGATCGCGGAGATGTTCTGGTTGCCGAACCGGTCGACCTGGTTCGCGCCCATCACGACGTGCCGCCGTCCGTGCGCGACGACGTCGAACACCCGCCGGTACGGCAGCCAGCCCTCCACGACGCCGTCCGGCGTGAGCAGGAAGGCCTCTCCGTCGCTCAGCAGCAGGTCCGGCTCTGTGGTGAGCCGGGCGAGCTTCGCGCCCAGCGACGGGACGAGGCCCATCGGGCTCGCGAGCGTCTCGCCGGCGCCGAGGAACAGATCGGCGCAGGCCGCGACGCAGACTTCGGCGCGCGTGATGTCGCTCATCCGACGAACCTCTCGTAGAAGCCGGGCCACTGCTCGAGATCGGCGGCCGCCGTCGCGTACTCGCGTTGCAGCGCCTCGTCCCGGCCGTAGTCGGGGACGCAGCTCGTGAACCCCGCGCCCCCAGGGGCCTCCACCACGCCGTCGACCATCATCCGGTTGAGCAGCAACGTCTGCGGCGGTCCGTCGAAGGTCTCCACGACCCGCTCGCACGAGACGTACCGCCGGTCCGCGGCCAGGCAGAACAGGTCGTCGAAGTACGGGTCCGGGCCGAGGTACTGGGCGTTGCCGTGCCGGTCCGCGCGGTTGAGGTGCACCAGTGCGACGTCGAGCCGCAACGCCGGCATCGCGACCAGCTCCTCACCGTCGTCATAGGGCGAGGTGACGGTCTTGAGCTGGGGCGCGTACTTCAGCACGTCCGACCCGAGACCCGCCCTGATCGGCAGGAACGGCAGCCGGTGGCCCGCCGCGCGCAGTCCCGTCTGGAACATGCCCTCGTCCAGTTCGAGGACCTCGATCGCACCGGTCTCGCGCGCCCGTTTGAACCACGGATCGTACGGGATCGAGTCGAGCGAGACGAAGCCGTAGACGAGCTTGCGGACCTTGCCCGCCGCGCACAGCAACCCGGCGTCCGGGCCGCCGTACGTGACGACGGTCAGGTCCTCGACGCCCGACCGCAGCAGCGCCTTGAGCAGGGTCATCGGTTTGCGTCGCGACCCCCAGCCGCCGATGCCGACGGTCATCCCGCTCTTGATCTCGCCGACGACCTCGTCAGCTGTCATTCGCTTGTCGCGCATGATTTCCGTCCAGGAAGGCCTGCCGGGCGTGGTCCGACACACCGGTGAGGTTGAGCTCGAAGGTGAAGCCCTGCTCGAAGCGGTAGCTGTGGTGCACGCGGTGCGGGTCGATGCCGTTGATGGCCTCCTTGGCCGCGCGGATCACCGCCGTGTCCTTCTTCGCGATCTCCTTGGCGATCTCGCGCGCCGCGTCGTCGAGCTGTGCGCGGGGCACGACCTCGACCACGCTGCCGTGGTGGTGCAGCGTCTGCGCACTGACGTTGCGGGCCGTGTAGTAGAGCGTTCTCATCAGGTGCTGCGGCACGAGCCGGGCCAGGTGCGTCGCCGCGCCGAGTGCGCCGCGGTCCACCTCGGGCAGCCCGAACGTGGCGTCGTCGGACGCGACGATGACGTCCGCGTTGCCGACCAGGCCGACGCCGCCGCCGAGGCAGAAGCCGTTCACCGCGGCGATCACCGGCACCTCGCAGTCGTACACGGCCGCGAAAGCCTTGGCGCACCCGCGGTTCGCCGCCACCAGCGCGTGGTAGCCCTCGGCGCGCTGGATCTCCTTGAGGTCGACGCCCGCGCAGAACCCGCGGTTCTCGGCCCTCAGGATCACCACCCGCGCGTCCGGGTCCTCGCCCGCGGACGTGATCGCCCTGGCCAGGTCGAACCAGCCCTGGGAGGGGATGGCGTTGACCGGGGGATAGTCGACGGTGACCTCGATGATGCCGTTTTCGGTGTGGCTGCTGGAGATTCCCATCGCGCCGCCTTCCGAACCAAGCGATTGCTTGGTAATTTAGCAGCGCCGGAGCGACCGGGGTAGGTGCATGTGGAACTGGACCTCGACGGAGCAGTCGTCCTCGTGACGGGCGGCGTGCGGGGTGTCGGGCTCGGCATCACCCGCGCCTTCCTGGCGGCCGGGGCCGTCGTCGTGACGTGCGCGCGCCGGCCTGCCGAGGTGGACGGCGCGTCGTTCGTGCCGTGCGACGTGCGGGACGCGGAGCAGGTGGCCGGGCTGGTCGACGGCGTCGTGGCCGAGCACGGACGGCTGGACGTCGTGGTCAACAACGCTGGCGGGGCGCCGTTCGCGTTGGCGGACAAGGCGTCGCCGCGGTTCCACTCGAAGATCGTCGAGCTGAACCTGCTGGCGCCGTTGCTGGTCTCGCAGGCCGCCAACGCGGTCATGCAGGCGCAGGCGGCGGGCGGGTCGATCGTGAACGTCAGCAGCGTGAGCGGACGGCGGCCGTCACCGGGCACGGCGGCGTACGGCGCCGCGAAGGCCGGGCTCGACAACCTGACGTCGTCGCTGGCCGTCGAGTGGGCGCCGAAGGTCCGGGTCAACGCGCTGGCCGTCGGGATGGTGCGGACCGAGCAGTCGCACCTGCACTACGGCTCCGAGGCGGGGATCGACGCCGTGGCGCGGACCGTGCCGCTCGGACGGCTGGCCTCGCCGGACGAGGTCGGTGCCTGCGCGGTGTTCCTGGCCTCGCCGCTGGCATCCTACGTGAGCGGCGCGACCCTGCTCGTGCACGGCGGGGGAGAGGCACCCGCGTTCCTGACCGCAGCCGAGGGGGGAGCTCCATGAGCCGGGTCGTGATCGTGACGGGGGCGGGGCGGGGCATCGGCCGCGCCCACGCGCTGGCGTTCGGCGCCACCGGGGCGAGGGTCGTCGTGAACGACCTGTCCGCGGCGGTCGCGGGCGAGGTGGCGGACCTCATCGGGCCACGGGCGATCGTCAACACCGACGACGTCGGCACGTGGGCGGGCGCGCGGCGGCTGGTGCAGACGGCGGTCGAGACCTTCGGCGGCCTCGACGTGCTGGTCAACAACGCGGGCATCGTGCGCGACCGCATGGTCGTCGGGTGCAGCGAGGACGAGTGGGACGAGGTCGTCCGCGTGCACCTCAAAGGCCACTTCGCGACGCTGCACCACGCCGCCGCGCACTGGCGGGCCGTGCACAAGGCGGGGGGCTCGGTCACCGGCCGGGTGATCAACACGTCGTCCGGCGCGGGGCTCTTCGGCAGCGTCGGCCAGGCGAACTACTCGGCCGCCAAGGCGGGCATCGCCTCGCTGACGCTGGTCGCGGCCGCGGAACTGGCCCGGTACGGGATCACGGTCAACGCCATCGCGCCGGCTGCGCGCACCCGGATGACCGAGGCGACGTTCGCGGACATGATGGCGGCGCCGGAGGAGGGGTTCGACGCGATGGCGCCGGAGAACGTCTCGCCGCTGGTCGTGTGGCTCGGCAGCGAGGAGGCCGGGGACGTGACCGGGCGGATGTTCGAGGTCGACGGCGGGCGGGTGTGCGTCGTGCACGGGTGGCGGCGCGGCCCGGAGATCGACAAGGGCGAGCGCTGGTCGCCCGACGAACTGGGCGCCGTGGTGCGCAAGCTCGTCGCCGACGACCACCCGGTGCCGGTCTACGGAGCCGAGTAACGTCGATCATGTGACCCGCCTGGACTCCCACGCCACCGTCGCGGCCGCGCTGTCCCGGCTCGATGACGCCGAGCTGAGCGCCCTGCTGGAGCGGGCCGAGCCGGGTGTGGCGGGGATCGGCGGGCCGACGGCGTTGCTGGATGTCGCGGGCACGCGGGTGTTCGTGAAGCGCCTGCCGGTCACCGACCTGGAGCTGCGGCACCCCGGCTCGACCGCGAACCTCTACGACCTGCCGATGCGCCTGCACTACGGCGTCGGCCTGATCGGGGCGGCGGGCTTCGGGGCGTGGCGTGAACTGGCCGTGCACGCCATGACGACGGACTGGGTGCTGGAGGGCTCGTACGACGGCTTTCCGCTGATGTACCACTGGCGCGTGCTGCCGCACCCCGGTCAGGCGTTGCCCGAGGAGCTGGAGCAGGCCGTGGGCTACTGGGGACCGGAGGTCGGTCCCCGGATCGAGGCGCTGCGGGAGTCGACGGCGAGCATCGCGCTGTTCCTGGAGTGGTTCCCGCACACCCTGCACGACTGGCTCAACCGCCAGGACGACCTCGAGTCCGCCTGCGAGCTGGTCGAACGGGAGCTGGCGGCCGGGGTGGAGTTCATGGGCTCCCAGGGCCTGCTGCACTTCGACGGCCACTTCCGGAACGTGCTGACCGACGGTTCCCGGCTGTACTTCGCCGACTACGGCCTCGCGATCTCCTCCCGGTTCGAGATGTCGGAGGAGGAGACCGCGTTCTTCGCCGAGCACCGGGACTACGACCGCCACTACACGGTCACGCACCTGCTGATGTGGTTCGCGTACGCGTTGCGGTCGGAGGGAGTTCCGCCGCGGGTTCTTGCCGTGTTGGACCGCCACAACGACGTCGCCGCGGTGATGAAGGACTTCTACCGCCGGTTCCAGCACGAGAGCCGGCGGGCGGGGTACCCGTTCAGATCCGTTCGATGATCGTGCCGGTGGCCAGCGCGCCGCCCGCGCACATCGTGATCAACGCCGTGGTGGCGTCCCGCCGCTCCAGCTCGTGCAGCGCGGTGGTGATCAGGCGCGTGCCGGTGCTGCCGACGGGGTGGCCGATCGCGATGGCGCCACCGTTGACGTTGACCCGGTCGAGGTTCGGCCGGTGCACCGCCGCCCACGACAGCACGACGGACGCGAACGCCTCGTTGACCTCGAACAGGTCGATGTCCGACATCTTCATGCCGCTGCGGTCGAGCAGGCGCGCAGTGGCGTCGACCGGACCGTCCAGGTGGTAGTACGGGTCCGAGCCGACCAGGCACTGGGTGACGATCCTGGCGCGCGGCTTCAACCCGTGCCGCTTGGCGAACTCCTCGTCCACCACCATCACGGCCGAGGCGCCGTCGGAGATCTGTGACGACGTGCCGGCGGTGTGGACGCCGTCCGGCACGACGGGTTTGAGCGCCGCCAGCGCTTCCAGGCTCGTCTCGCGCAGCCCCTGGTCGGTGTCCACGAGCTCCTCGCCGACCTTCACCGGCACGACCTCGGCGGTGAACCGGCCCGCCGCCCACGCGGCCCGCGCCCGGTTCTGCGACTGCACGCCGAACCGGTCGACCTCCTCGCGCCCGATGCCACGCCGTTCGGCGACCCGTTCGGCGGCCACGAACTGGTTGGGCAGGTCGATCGCCCACGAGTCGGGGCGCGGCATGCCGGTCTCGCCGATGTTGCTGCGCAGCGGCACGCGGCTCATCGCCTCGACCCCGCACGCGATGCCGGCGTCGATGGCGCCCGCGGCGATCAGGCCCGCGACGAGGTGCGTGGACTGCTGCGCCGACCCGCACTGGGCGTCGACCGTGGTGCAGCCGGTGGTCTGCGGCAGGCCCGCGTGCAGCCACGCGGTCCTGGTGATGTTGTTGGACTGCTCGCCCGCCTGGGTGACGGTGCCGCCGATGACCTGTTCGACCGTGGACGGATCGACACCGGTCCTGTCGAGAAGACCTCGTTGTGCCGCACCGAGGAGCTCGGCCGCGTGCAGGCCGGACAACCAGCCGTTCCGCCTGCCGATGGGCGTGCGCACCGCTCCCACGATCACCGGACTGCCCACGCGAGCCTCCTCGGAAACTAGAACACGTTCCTTTGTAGCTCCAGATTGGCCGTGTGGGGGCTTCAGCACAAGCCGCAAGCGTGTTTGAATCGGATAGAACGCGTTCCACCTAGGAGGTGCCTGTGGGCAAGCCGCGCATCCCGGAAGGCTTCGACTTCACCGACCCCGACATGTACGCGAGTCGGCTGCCGTTCGAGGAGTTCGCCGAACTGCGCCGCACGGCGCCGATCTGGTGGAACTCCATCCCTCAGGGATCGGCGGGGTTCCCCGACGACGGGTTCTGGGTGGTGACGAAGCACCGCGACGTCAAGGAGGTCTCGCGCAACAGCGAGCTGTTCTCCAGCCGCGAGAACACGGCGATCATCCGGTTCAAGGAGGACATGCCGCGTGACAACATCGAGATGCAGCGGCTGCTGTTGCTGAACATGGACCCGCCGACGCACACCAAGCAGCGCGGGATCGTGTCGCGCGGCTTCACGCCCCGGGCGGTCAACAGCCTGCGGGAGGCCCTCGCCGCACGAGCCGAGCAGATCGTGGCCGAGGCGCTCGAGAAGGGCAGCGGCGACTTCGTCTCCGACGTGGCCTGCGAGCTGCCGTTGCAGGCCATCGCGGAGCTGATCGGCATCCCGCAGGACGACCGGCGCAAGATCTTCGACTGGTCGAACCAGATGATCGCCTACGACGACCCCGAGTTCGAGATCGAGCCGCTGACGGCGGCCACCGAGCTGCTCGGGTACTCGTGGACGATGGCGGAGGACCGGCGCAAGTGCCCGCGGTCCGACATCGTGACCAAGCTCGTGCAGGCCGATGTGGACGGCGCCGGGCTCGCGTCGGAGGAGTTCGGGTTCTTCGTGCTGCTGCTGGCGGTGGCGGGGAACGAGACCACTCGCAATGCGATCACGCACGGGATGAAGGCGTTCTTCGACCATCCTGAGCAGTGGGAGTTGTTCAAGTCTTCTCGGCCGGCCACTGCTGGGGACGAGATCGTTCGGTGGGCCACGCCGGTGGTGTCTTTTCAGCGGACTGCCATGGCGGACACCTCGTTGGGTGGGGTGGAGATCAAGGCGGGGCAGCGGGTGGGGATGTTCTACTCGTCTGCCAATTTTGATGAAGAAGTGTTCGAGCGGCCTACCGAGTTCGACATCACCCGGGATCCCAATCCTCATTTGGGGTTCGGGGGGAGTGGGGCGCACTTCTGCATCGGGGCGAACCTGGCTCGGTTGGAGATTGATTTGATCTTCAACGCCATTGCTGATGCGATGCCGAACATCCGGCAGGTTGCGGAGCCTCGGCGGTTGCGGTCCGGGTGGTTGAACGGGATCAAGGAGTTTCAGGTCCAGTACTCCTGACGGGGTGGCGTGCGACCTGTCACCGTGCGTCCCGTCGCTTTCCAGCGTGGTCACCTTTGCTCGTACCGAGCCGGTGCCGGACATCGCCGCTTCGCGACGATCGCGATTGGGGCTTGACTTCGGGGCCCTTGCGA
>NZ_JBEXNC010000011.1:0-359312 GCF_040610935.1 Lentzea sp. NPDC003310 | reverse complement strand
CCGCTCTTGGTGCGGCTCGTGATGGGACCCCACCGCCGAGGCGCCCAAACTACGAAACAGGCAGCCGCTCTACGCAACAGGCGTGCCATCTACCCACGGGCAGCGCTGGCCCCCTGATCAGATTGCCGGGGTCTGGGGCAGAGCCCCAGGGGAAGCACGCAACGCAAGGTCGCCGCACGCAGCAGGGGAACGGAACAAGTGCCGCGCCAACTCAAACCCCAGGCGCAACCCCAGAACTCCCCCGAACCACCAACTCCGGCAACACGTCCTCCACATCCGAAGGCAACGCCCCACCGATCACCGCCACCAACGCCCGAGCCGCCCGAGCCCCGAACGCGAACGTGTCCCGAGACAGGGCAGTCAACCTCCCGTGCTGGCACAAAACCGAGTCGTCCCAAGCAACAATCGACAACTCGGCAGGCACCCCCACCCCCAACGAGGCAGCAACCTCAGCCCCAGCCACCGCCATCACATCGTTGTCGTAAACGATGGCCGTAGGCGGAGACTCCGACGCAAGCAAAGCACGAGTGGCCAACGCCCCAGCCTCAGCCGTGTAGTCCCCAGGCACCACCACCCCGTCCACAACGGACGAAGCAAAAGCGGCATCCCGCCGAACCGTGTGCAACAGAGAGGACAACCCGGCGACCCGGGCAATCCGCCGATGCCCCAACGACTTCAGGTACTCCACCACGGAAGTCATCGCCGCGTAGTCATCAGCCCACACCGAGGCCAGCGACCCGTGATGCCCGGCCCCGCCGACGACGACGGCCGGCAACCCGAGCGACGACATGAGGGCAACCCGAGGATCCGACACCAGCAGGTCGACGAGGAAGACCCCGTCGACCCGGTGCTCGGCCCACCACCGCTGGTAGAGCGCGATCTCCTCCTCCCGAGACCCCACCACCTGCAACAACAAGGCGCACGACATCTCGGACTGCATCCCGGCGATCAACTGGAAGAAGAACGCCTCGTCCCCCAGCGCCCGCGGCGGCCGCACCAGCACCAGCCCGACCGCGTCAGCAGAGGCGGAGGACAGCGCCCGAGCGGTGACCGACGGCCGGTACCCCAAGCCCGAAGCAACCTCCAGCACGCGGGCACGAGTCGACTCCGACACGCCGGACCGGCCGTTCAACGCCAGCGACACGGCTCCCTTGGACACGCCGGCCGCCGCCGCGATGTCCTTGATCGTCGGCCTCTTCACACGCACGCACCCTGTCCGGAACGAGACAACAAGACGTTCGGAGGCTAGCCGGAGATAAACCGGTTTAGCTAGGGTCCGCGAGCAAGGAGGTGGGTGTCAATGAAGAGGCGCACGTTCCTCGCGGGCCTGGCGGCGGTGCCCGTGGCGGGATGCGGACTGTCCGGCACGTCCAACACCGGTTCATCAGCATCGGGGCAGGTCACGGGCGAGATCACGTTCCAGACCTGGTCCCTCAAGCCCAAGTACACCGACTACGTCAACGGTGTCGTCGACGCTTTTCAGAAGCAGCACTCGGGCACCGCGGTGAAGTGGGTCGACCAGCCCGCGGACGGGTACCTGGCCAAGGTCATGGCGGACGCGAGCGCCGGGAGCCTGCCCGACGTCATCAACGTCCCGCCGGACCTGAGCTTCCCGCTCGCCAAGGCGGGCCAGCTCGTCGACCTCGACGAGAGCCTGAAGGACGCCAGGCCCGAGTACCTCGAGAACGCCTGGCAGGCGTTCGAGATCCCCGGCAAGGGCGGCTGCTACGGCTTCCCCTGGTACCTCAACACCGGCCCGCTCTTCTACAACAAGGCCCTGTTCACGCAGGCCGGCCTCGATCCGAACAAGCCACCGAAGGACTTCGAGGAACTCGAGGCCACGGCCCTCAAGCTCGCCGAGAAGAAGATCGCGATCCTCGGCCAGACGCCCAGCATCGCCGACTTCGGCCTGTACGGGGTGACCCTCTTCAAGGACGACAAGTTCACGTTCAACGAGCCCAAGGGCGTCGAGTTCGTCGAGACCTACAAGCGGATGTACGACGCGGGCGCGCTCATCCCCGAGGCGCTCACGCAGAACTACACCGGCGCCGGCGCGAAGTTCATGGCGCAACAGACCGCCATGAACCCCGGCAGCGCCTACGACCTCGGCAAGTTCAAGACCGACGCGCCCAGTCTCTACGCGAACGTCGGCATCAGCACGCCCATCACGAACACGGGCAGCGCCAACATGTTCCTGCACGGCGTGAGCGTGCCGAAGAGCAGCAAGAACCAGGCGACCGCGCTCGCGTTCGGCCGGTTCCTCACCAACGCCGAGAACCAGGTGAAGTTCGCCAAGCTCGCGTCGATCTTCCCGAGCACCAGCAAGGGCGGCGACGACCCGTACTTCACGACGGAGGACGGGAGCGACGAGGCACGCGTGCGGGTCGCGGCGGCCAAGCAGCTCAAGACGGCGGTGAACTACACGCCCGTGCAGTTCAGCGACCAGATGCGGGAGGCCCTCCTGCAGCAACTGGCGGACGCCATGCTCGGCAAGAAGTCGCCGAAGCAGGCACTGGACGACGCGGTCAACGAGTGCAACCGGCTCCTCAAGTAGGCCGAGGATGACTCATCGCCCGTACACACCGTGGCTGTTCCTGGCGCCGGGGCTGGCCGTCTGCGGCCTGTTCGTCATCTTCCCGTTCCTGAACATGATCGTGCTCGCGTTCACGGACGCGAGCGCGCTCGGCGGCGGGCAGTTCACCGGTGCGGACAACTTCGTGCGGATGGTCCAGGACCCCAAGTTCTGGGCCGCCGCGCGCAACAGCCTGCTCTACATGGTGGGCGTCGTCCCGCCGCTGGTGCTGTTGCCGCTGCTGATCGCGATGCTCGCGCAGAAGATCGTGCCGGGCATCGGGATCTTCCGGACGGCGTTCTTCACGCCGGTGATCGCGTCCACGGTCGTGGTCGGGCTCATCTGGACGTGGCTGCTCGACAGCCGCGGCCTGGTGAACAACGTGGTGGAGGCGTTGGGCGGCACCAGGATCGGGTTCCTGACCGACTCGACGCTCCTGCTGGTCAGCTCGATGGTGGTGACGGTCTGGCGCGGCCTGGGCTACTACATGGTGATCTACCTGGCCGCGCTCGCCAACGTGCCGAAGGACCTGCACGAGGCCGCGATGGTCGACGGCGCGGGACCGGTCAGGAGGTTCTGGTCGGTCACCGTGCCGAGCCTGCGGCCGACGATGGTGCTGGTCGCGGCGTTGAGTGCGGTCAACGGGTTCCGCGTGTTCTCCGAGATCTACCTGCTCTCCGGCGGCACGGGCGGGCCTGGCGGGGCGAGCACCACGCTGGTGATGCTCATCCAGTCCGTTGGCCGCGGCCTCACCGGTGAGGTCGGGTACGCGTCGGCGCTCAGCGTGGTCCTCTTCGTCATCCTGCTGGGCCTGCTGCTGGTCACCCTCAAGCTCAACCGCCGGGAGGACCAGCTGTGACCCGCGCGCACCTCTACCTCGGCCTGCGCTACCTCGGGCTGCTCGCCATCCTCGCGATCAGCATCGGGCCGTTCCTCTGGCAGTTCGCGACGAGCATCAAGGGGCCGGGCGAGGACGTCTTCGTCCCCGACTTCATCCCGGACGACCCGACGTTCGCCAACTACGCGGCCGTCGCCGACGTGGTGCCGGTCTGGTCGTTCGCGCTCAACTCCCTCGGGGTCGCGAGCGTCAACGTCGTCACGAACTGCCTGGGCGCGGCCATGGCCGGCTACGCGTTGGCACGGTTGGAGTTCCGCGGCCGCCGGTTCGCCGCGGTGATCTTCGCGAGCAGCATCCTGGTGCCGTTCGAGGCGATCATGATCTCGCTGTTCCTGGTGATGCGCGGGCTCGGGCTCACCAACACGCTCACCGCGGTCGTGCTGCCCGGCGCGATCGCCGCGCTCAACGTCCTGTTGCTGCGCAACGCCTTCCTCGCACTCCCCGCCGAGGTCGAGGAAGCCGCGGTCATCGACGGCGCCAACGCGTGGCAGCGCTTCACCCGCCTCGCGCTGCCGTCGGTGAAAGGCACGCTGGTCGTGGTGGCGCTGTTCTCGTTCATGTTCAGCTGGGACGACTTCCTCTGGCCGCTCATCGTGCTGAGCGACCAGGAGAAGTACACGCTCACCATCGGTCTCGCGTACCTCCAGGGCACGTTCGTGCAGAACCAGCGGTTGGTCGCGGCGGGCACGATCATCGCCGTCGTACCGCTGATCCTGCTGTTCCTGTTGCTGCAGAAGCACTTCTTCCGCGGAGTGGGAGAAGGCGCGATCAAGGGATGACACCCCGAGGAGCTCAACCTTGCGTTTCGGCGTGAACTACACCCCTTCCCACGGCTGGTTCCACCACTGGCTCGACTTCTCCCTCGACGACGTCAAGCGCGACCTCGAGTCCATCGCGGGTCTCGGCCTCGACCACGTGCGGGTGTTCCCGTTGTGGCCGGTCTTCCAGCCCAACAGAGGGCTCGTCCGCCCGAGAGCCGTCGAGCAGCTCGGTCAGGTGCTCGACGCCGCCCGCGACACCGGCCTCGACGTGCAGGTCGACGTGCTGCAGGGGCACCTGTCGAGCTTCGACTTCTACCCGTCGTGGGTGCAGACCTGGCACCGCCGCAACATCTTCACCGACCCCGACGTCATCGACGGGCAGCGCTTCTACGTCCGCACGCTGGCCGAGGCGCTCAAGGACAAGCCGAACTTCCTCGGCTTCACCCTGGGCAACGAGGTCAACCTGCTCACCGAGTCGAACCCGTGCTCCCCGGTGCAGGCGGGCGAGTGGATCGACGCGCTGCTCGACGAGTGCGAGAAGGCCGCACCGGGCCTGCCGCACGTGCACTCCGAGTACGACGCCGTCTGGTACGAGAGCGAACACGCGTTCCTGCCGGAGCACGCGGCCACCAAGGGCGCGATGACGACCGTGCACTCGTGGGTCTTCAACGGCACCGCGCAGCGCTACGGCCCGCTCTCCCCCGAGAGCGTCCACCACGCCGAGTACCTCGTGGAGCTCTCCAAGGCCCACGCGAAGGACCCGGACCGGCCCGTGTGGCTGCAGGAGGTCGGCGCCGCCCAGCCGGAGATCAGCGCCGAGCAGGCGCCGCGGTTCGCCGAGCAAACGCTTGCGAACGTGCTGACCTGCTCGAACCTGTGGGGCGTCACGTGGTGGTGCTCGCACGACGTCGACCGTGCGTTGGTGGACTTCCCCGAACGCGAGTACGAGTTGGGGTTGTTGACGACGGAACGCGAGGTCAAGCCGCTCGGCGAGGCGATCGCCCGGATCGTGCGCGACGCAGTGCACGAGCCGGTCGCGCGCACGCCGATCACGCTGCACGGCGACCGGCCCTCGTGGGGGCCGGGCGGTGCTTTCTTCGAAGAGTGGATGGGCCTCGCGCGGGACGGCGTGCGGGCTTCGATCGAGCTGGGGTGATCACGTGCACGACGAACGCGCGCTGCTGGAAGAACGACTCGACCGCACGCTGAAGGAACGCATCCGCCCGGCCGTCTACGGCGAGACGGCGCCGCTGGAGCTCGCCGTCTGGACCGTGCCGGACGAGCCCGTCCCGGTCGCCGAGGCCCTCGCCGCCACCTACGCGCCGGCGAGCGTCGGCGACGCCTGGGGCGCGCCGTGGAGCACGAGCTGGTTCCGCCTGACCGGCACCGTCCCGAAGGCCTGGGAGGGCAGGCAGGTCGAGGTCGTGCTGGACCTCGGCTTCACCCACCCCGGCCCCGGTTTCCAGTCCGAAGGCCTCGCGTACACGGCGTCCGGCGTGCCCATCAAGGGCATCGAGCCGCGCAACACCTACCTGCCGGTCGACGGCTCCGAGGTCCTGTTCTACCTCGAGGCCGCGGGCAACCCGACCATCCTCGACTTCCACCCGTTCCTGCCGACCGCGCTGGGCGACAAGGAGACGGCGGGCACCGACCCGTTGTACAAGATCCTCAAGGCCGAGCTCGCGGTGTTCCAGCCCCAGGTCTGGCACCTGATGCTCGACATCGAGGTGCTGCAGTCGCTGATGAAGGAGCTGCAGGACTACGACCCGCGCCGGCACAAGATCCTGCACGCGCTCGACCGGGCCATGGACGCGCTGGACCTCAACGAGGTCGCGGCCACCGCCGACCTGGCCCGCGAGGAACTGGCGGGCGTGCTCGTCCTGCCCGCCAACGCCTCCGCGCACAAGGTGTCCGCGATCGGCCACGCGCACATCGACTCCGCCTGGCTGTGGCCGCTGCGCGAGACGGTCCGCAAGTGCGCGCGCACGTTCTCCAACGTCACCAAGCTGATGGACGAGTACCCGGACTTCTACTTCGCGTGCTCGCAGGCCCAGCAGTACGAGTGGATGCGCGAGCACCACCCGCACGTCTGGGACCGGGTCCGCGATAAGGTCCGGAGTGGACAGTTCGTGCCGGTCGGCGGCATGTGGGTCGAGTCGGACACCAACATGCCCGGCGGCGAGGCGATGGCCCGCCAGCTCGTGCACGGCAAGCGCTTCTTCCTCGAGCACTTCGGCGTCGAGACCGAGGAGGTGTGGCTGCCGGACTCGTTCGGCTACAGCGCGGCACTCCCCCAGCTGATCAAGCTGTCCGGCTCGCGCTGGTTCCTCACCCAGAAGCTGTCCTGGAACCAGATCAACAAGTTCCCGCACCACACGTTCTGGTGGGAGGGCATCGACGGCACGCGGGTCTTCACACACTTCCCGCCGGTCGACACCTACAACTCGTCGCTGTCCGGCGAGGAGCTGGCGCGGGCGTCGAGGCAGTTCGCCGAGCACGCCAAGGCCTCGCGGTCGCTGGTCCCGTTCGGCTACGGCGACGGCGGTGGCGGCCCCACCCGCGAGATGATGGAGACCGCGCACCGCGTCGCGAACCTCGAGGGCTCGCCGACGGTCAAGGTCGAACCGCCGCGCGAGTTCTTCCAGGCCGCGCAGGACGAGTACCCGGACGCACCGGTGTGGGCGGGCGAGCTGTACCTGGAGAAGCACCGCGCCACCTACACCACGCAGGCCAAGACCAAGCAGGGCAACCGCCGCAGCGAACACCTGCTGCGCGAGGCCGAGCACTGGGCGACGGCCGCGGCGCTCCAAGGCCACGACTACCCGTACGACGAGCTCGACCGGCTGTGGAAGACCGTGCTGCTGCACCAGTTCCACGACATCCTGCCGGGCAGCTCGATCGCCTGGGTGCACCGCGAGGCCGAGGCGACCTATGCGCGCGTGGCGTCCGAACTGAAGGCCCTGAGCGCGTCCGCGATCGACGCGCTGAAGGGCGACGGCGACGACGAGCTCACGTTCGACGTGCTCGGCGGCGACGCGCCCAGGCCGTTCGTGGCACCGGCGGACGGCGTGCTGGACAACGGCAGGCTGCGCGTCACGATCGACGCCGACGGCATCGTGCTCTCGATCCTCGACCTCGAGGAGGACCGCGAGGTGCTGCCGCCGCACGGGTTCGCGGGCATGCCGCAGCTGCACCGCGACAACCCGAACCAGTGGGACGCCTGGGACATCGACCCGTTCTACCGCAACTGGAAGGCCGACCTGACCCCGTCCGAACGGATCGACGGCACCGACGGCGTGGTCGTGCGGGCGAAGTTCGGCAAGTCCATCCTCACCCAGACCATCCGCCTGCGCGAGGGCGCCAAGCAGGTCGACTTCGACACCGAGGTCGACTGGCAGGAACGGGAGAAGCTGCTCAAGATCGCGTTCCCGCTCGACCTGCGCGCCGAGGTCTCCACCGCCGAGACCCAGTTCGGCCACCTGCACCGCCCGATCCACACGAACACCTCGTGGGAGGCCGCGAAGTTCGAGATCTGCGCCCACCGCTTCCTGCACGTCGGCGAGCCCGGCTACGGCGTCGCGGTGGTCAACGACTCGACCTATGGCCACGAGGTCACCCGCACCACCCGTGAGGACGGCGGCACCACCACGACCGTGCGCCTGTCCCTGCTACGCGCACCCCGCTTCCCCGACCCCGAGACCGACCAGGGCGAGCACCGCTTCCGCTACGCCCTCGTGGTCGGGGACCTGCCGGCGGCCATCGACGCCGGCTACCGCATCAACCTGCCGCCGCAGCACGTCCGGGGTTCGCACGCGCCGGAACCACTGGTGCGCACGGACAACCCGGCGGTGAGGGTCGAGGCCGTGAAGCTGGCCGACGACCGGTCGGGCGACGTGATCGTCCGGCTCTACGAGGCGCACGGCGGCCGTGCCCGCGCCTCGATCAGCACCTCCTTCGCCCACACGGCGATCCAGGAGACCGACCTGCTCGAACGGCCCCTGGCCGACGCGACGGCCGAGGTGGTGCTGCGCCCGTTCCAAGTGATCACCCTGCGGATTACGAGGTAGCGCATGAAGAAGCTGTTCCTGGCCCTGCTGCTGGTGGCGCTCGCCGCGCCACCGGCCCAGGCGGCCACCCAGAAGCGAACAGTCGTCTACTACCAGACCCAGTACAGCAACGGCGCGACCGGAACGTACGTCTCGCCCAAGCCCCTGCTCGACCGCGGCACCGGCGTCACCGACGTCCTCGTCGCGGCCATCCACCTCAACGACAACAGGATCGTCCACCTCAACGACCACCCGCCGTCGCACTCCCGGTACACGCAGATGTGGCAGGACCTCGCCGCGATGCAGGCCCGCGGCGTCAACGTGATCGGCATGGTCGGCGGTGCGGCCCAGGGCTCGTTCGCGAGGCTGGACACGCAGTTCGACACCTACTACCCGTTGCTGCGCGACACGATCCGGACCTACAAGCTCAACGGCGTCGATCTCGACGTCGAGGAGCGGATGTCGATCGCGGGCATCCGGCGGGTGATCGACCGGCTCAAGACGGACTTCGGCGCGAACTTCATCGTCACGCTGTCGCCGGTCGCGAGCGCGTTGTGGGGCGGCGGCAACCTGTCCGGCTTCAACTACGAGGACCTGTACCGCAGCCACGGTTCGAAGATCGCGTGGTTCAACGGCCAGTTCTACAACGGCTGGGGCAACGCGGGCAGCACCTCGAACTACGACCAGATCATCAACCGCCGGGTGATCCCGGCGAACAAGGTCGTGCTCGGCACCCTCACCAGCACGGCCAACGGCGGGTCGGGCTACGTGAGCATGACGACCCTGAAGAACACCGTGACCAGCCTGAAGACCAAGTACGCGAACTTCGGCGGCGTGGCGGGCTGGGAGTACTTCAACTCGCTGTCCGGTGGCACCGCGGAGCCGTGGCGGTGGGCGGGCGAGGTCACGGCCTGGCAGAAGTAGGCCGAACAGAGCAATTCGCGCCGGGCGGGGCAACAAAGACCCCGCCCGGCGCGATTAAAGGGCCGGGGAAGCCCCGGCCATCGGAGGCTCGGGGTTCTGGGGTTCTAGGGGGAACTTTCGCATGCCTTCCGCAAGATCGCTGGCGGTCGCGGCCGCCGTGCTGCTGGGGGTGCTGGTGCCCGGGGTGGCACAGGCGGCACCACCGTCCAACGACGACTTCGACGCCGCCACGGTCGTCGCCGCGTTGCCGTACTCCGTCGCGCAGGACACGACGGAGTCGACCAAGGCGAGCGACGACCCGTACGGCTGCCGCGGCTACTCGATCCAGGGTTCTGCCTGGTTCCGCTACACCGCGACCGAGGACGGACTGCTGCGGCTCAAGACCGAGGGCAGCGACCGCGACCTGAACGTGTCGACGTTCACGGGTGAGCGCGGCGACCTGAAGCAGGTCTGGAACGCGTACTACGACGGCTGCACGACCGACCGGGCCACGCCGCTCACGTTCCCCGCGAAGGCCGGCACGACCTACCACTTCATGGTGAGCGGCGGTCAGGCGAAGCTCGCGCTGGACCGGATCTCCCACCTGCCCAACGACGACCTCGCGAACGCGGAGCAGGTCTCGGCGCTGCCGTTCAGCGCGGCGCAGCCGGACTACACCCGTGCCTCCCGCGAGGCGGGTGAGCCGAGCACGAACGTGTGCTCCGGTTCTAGTGCGCCGTCCGTCTGGTACGCCTACACGCCGACGCGGGACCACTCGGTGCTCCTGCACGTCGAGGGGTGGGGCTCCGGTCCGACCGCGTCCGTCTACGAGGGCACCTCGATCAGCGACCTGACGTTCGTCGGCTGCGAGGGCCCGCAGCACTACAGCGGCAAGTCGGTCGCGGTCACGGCCGGCAAGACCTACTACTTCCAGTGGTCCGGCGGCGGTTACTACAGCTACCCGTCCACATTGGAACTGAGCGAGAGCGAGCCGTTCCGGACGAGCGTCTACACCGGCTACTCACACGAGCGGTCGATGTTCGAGACCATCGGGTTCTCCCTCGACCACACGAACGACTACAACGACCCCGTCACGACCGAGTGGGACTTCGGGGACGGCACGACCGCTCCGCCGAGCACCGACGACCACCAGTCGCACCGCTACGCCGCGGACGGCGTCTACACGGTGACCGTGCGCTCGAAGGCCGGTGACGGTCGCACGGCGACAAGCACGACGACGGTCACGGTGAAGACGCACGACGTCGGCATCTCCAAGTTCACCGTGCCGACGAGCGCGCGGGCCGGTGAGCAGAAGCAGCTCGCCGTCCAGGTGTCGAACACCCGCTACCTGGAGAAGGTGAAGACCACCGTCTACCGCGACAACGGCAACGGCCAGGGCTGGCAGGAGGTCGGGACGCTCACGATCGACGTGCCCGCGCACCCGACCCGCAAGGTGAAGTTCCCCTTCGCCTACACGTTCACCCCGCAGGACGCGGTGACCGGCAAGGTCTCGTTCCGCGCGGTCGTCGAGCCGCAGCTCGACTACCCGGTGCGCGACGCGATCCCCTCCGACAACGAGGTCATCACGATCGCCACGACCGTCAAGCCGGCGCTGACGACCGCCGCCGCCGTCGCGAACTGATCCGGGGGAGATCATGAGACTGTCCAAGAGAGTTCTCGCGTCCGCGTTCGCCGCGGCTGTGCTCGCCACGTGTGCGCCGGCGGTGGCGCTGGCCGCCGCGGCGGGCGACGACTTCGACACCGCGGTCGAGGTGTCCGCGGTGCCGTTCCAGCAGACGATCGACACCACGGGCGCCACCAAGGCGACCGACGACCCCAACGCCTGCAACCACTGGGGCGAGAGCTCGGTGTGGCTGCGCTACACCGCCCCCGCCGACGGCATCGTGCGGCTGAAGACGGAGTCCACGCGCTTCGGGCCGTTCTTCGGCGTGTTCACGGGCGACCGCGGCGCGCTCGCGCCGGTACCGGGTGCCTGCGACTCCAACAGCCCGCACGACGACACGTTCCGCGTCCAGGCGGGCGTGACCTACCACGTCATGGTCGTCGAGTACTACTCGTGGTACGCCGGGCCGGTCACCGTGTCCCTCACGCCCGTCGCCCCCGCACCGAACGACGACCGCGCGGCCGCGGAGCCGGTGGAGCTCACCGAGCGGTACGAGGGTGATCTGCGGCGTGCGTCGGCGGAGCCGGGCGAGCCGGTGGCGAGCTGCGATCCCGTTGCGACGCAGTCGGTCTGGTACCGGTACACGCCGACCGAGGCGAAGTTCGTGCGGGTGCTGTCCGACCGGACGGCGGTGAGCGTGTACCGCGCCTCCGATCTGTCCGAAGTGGACTGCGAGTGGTCCGGCGAGGGCAACTACCAGCACAACGTGTTCTCGGCGACGCCC
Organism: Lentzea sp. NPDC003310; assembly: GCF_040610935.1. Classification (NCBI taxonomy): domain Bacteria; kingdom Bacillati; phylum Actinomycetota; class Actinomycetes; order Pseudonocardiales; family Pseudonocardiaceae; genus Lentzea; species Lentzea sp. NPDC003310. Next base: position 347,724 of record NZ_JBEXNC010000011.1, on the reverse strand, counting down.
GGTGAGTCGTACCTGATCCGGGTGGCGGACTCGGTGGGGAGCGCGGGGCCGTTCTTCGTGGAGCTCGGCGAGGCCGAGCCGCTGCGCCCGTTCGTCAACGCGTACCCCAACAACCCCACGGTCTTCACCGACGTGACGATCGCGCCCTACACCGGCGACCAGCGGCCGTTCGTCAGCGGCACGGTGCAGTTCGGTGACGGCGGCTCCGCGCAGATCGTGCCCGGCGAGACGATCAGGCACCGGTACGCGGCCGACGGCGACTACACGATCACGGTGACCGGCGCGACCAAGGACGGCCGTACCGGCACCGGTTCGGACACGCTGAAGGTCGACACGCACGACGTGTCGGTGACCGGGTTCTCCGTGCCGGCGTCGGCACGGGCGGGCCAGACCAAGTCGTTCAAGGCCACCGTCGCCAACACCCGGCACGACGAGAACGTCCGCGTGACGCTCTACAAGGTCGGCGGCGCCCCCGGCGGGTACGACCTGGAGATCGGCCGCGGCACGCAGTGGGTGCCGGCGTCCGCGTCGGGCCGCACCGACTTCCCGTTCGCCTACACGTACTCGGCCGAGGACGCGGCGAAGGGCTCGGTGGAGTTCCGGGTGGAGGCGACGATGCCCGACCGCGGCTGGGGCTCGGACGCGAGGCCCGAGGACAACCAGGCGCGCGCGACGACGACCAGCGTGCGCAAGGCGGCCGGGACGAACGCCCTGACCAACTAGGCCCTGTCCGGCAAGTCCCGTCGGGCGGCAGTGGCGGGTGAGGGCCCCGGAGACGGCACCGCCGCGACGCCCGGATACGCCCGGTATGAGGGCGCCGCGGCGGCACCGCCTCCGGGTCTCTCGCCCGCGCCTGCCACCGGACGAACTTGCAGGACAGGACCTAGTCGAAGCGGAAGGTGGCTGTCTCGAGGTTGTCGAGCATCCACTCCCTCCGCACGAGCGGTGCGCCGGTCTCCCTGCGCAGCAACGGGAGCCGGCGCACCATCTCCTCCAGCAGCACGCGCTGCTCCAGCCGGGCGAGGCCCGCGCCGAGGCAGTGGTGCGGGCCGTGCCCGAACGTCATGATCCGCGTCTTGCGGCGGATGTCGAACGTGTCCGGGTCGGCGTAGCGCGACGGGTCCCGGTTGGCCGCGCTGAGCCACCCGGTGACCCACTGGCCCGCCGCGATCGACTGCCCGCCGATCTCCACGTCGCGCAGCACCAGCCGGCGCGGCCCGGGGAACACCGGGTACCAGCGCATGGTCTCCTCGACGGCACCCGGGATGAGCGACGGGTCGGCGCGCAGCTCGTCCCAGCAGCCGAACTCCGTCAGGAACAGCACCGCGTTCGGGATGCTCGCGTAGACCGTGTCGACGCCGGCGCCGAGCAGCATCGCGCAGTACCCGACCAGGTCCCAGTCCGACAGGGGCCGCCCGTCCACGAGGTAGCCGCGGTCCTGGGCGGCGAGCAGCTCGGCGATCAGGCCGCCCTTCGGTTCGGTCCGCTGGCGGTCGAGCTCGTCGGCGAAGAACTGGGCCATCTCGGACTGCGACGGCAGCGTGTTCGTCGTGACCGACGCCTTGTACCACTCCTCCAGCCACGCGGTCATGAGCGCCTCGGCGCTGAGGTCCAGGCCGAGCAGGTGGCAGATCACCCTCGTCGGCAACGGCCGGCCGATGCGCGCGACGACGTCGAACCCGGCCGGGTCGAGGTCGTCGACCAGCTCGGTCGCGATCGCGCGGATCCGCTCCTCGAGCCGGGTCAGGACGCGCGGGCTGAACGGGTCGGCGACGGCGGCCCTCAGGTCGCGGTGGCGTTGCCCGTCCGCGGCCCACATGCCGCTGAGCATGGCGTTGGCGAGCGGGCGCGTCTCGTCGGTCAGGCCGTAGCCCGCGGAGAAGGTCTCCTCGTCGGTCAGCACCCGCTGCACGTCGGCGAGGCCGAACACGTGCCAGGTGCCGAGCTGCTCGTCGAAGTGCACCTCGGTGGTGGGATCGAAGAACTTCGCAGGTCGCGCGGGTAAGTGGGCGACAGTCATGCCTCCGATCGTGGCCCCTTACCCCGGCCTCGGGGATCCGCTGATCCGGCTACCTGAGTGCGACGTAAGGGGTCCTGCGGCGCGACCTTAGGTGATCGTCCGATGTAGGAGGCCACCCCTCAGGAGCAATCTCATCGTCACCAGGGAACGACCTGAGGAGTGAGTCGGATGGAATGGACGCCCGAGGCGATCAAGGCGGAGATGGACTACCGGCAGGAGGCCCTGCGCGAGGACGCCCGCCGGGTCCGCGAGTTCTACCGCAACGGCGGGCAGCCGCGGTCGTGGTGGCACCGCATGACGCACCGCCACGAGCCTGAGGTACCCGCCGGGCCGCAGGCCGCGTGATGCGCTGGAAGACCGCAAGGGGTGTGGTTCCTCTCGTCCGGGAACCACACCCCTTGCGGTCGTGCGCGCGAATCAGGCCTTGGGCAGCCAGGCCTTCACCTTGTCGCCGTTGGCGTCCACCCACTTCTTGGCGGCGTCCTCGGGCTTCATCTTGTCCTCGGCGATGTACTTCGCCACGGTGTTCTGGTCCTCGTTGGTCCACTTGAAGTTCTTGACCAGCTGGAAGGCGGGACCGTTGGCGTCCGCGAACTTCTTCGACACGAGCTTGTCGAGGTCGTAGTCCGGGTAGTCGCAGGCGATCTTCTCGGCGTCGGCGTCACATCCCGGCGTGTACGCGGGCAGCTTCACCTTCTCGAGCTTGATCTCGTTGAGCAGCCACTGCGGCGAGTAGAAGTAGCCGATGACCCACTTCTTGTCCTTCTCCGCCTGGCGGAAGGCCTGGATCAACGCGGTCTCGCTGCCGCCGTAGACGACCTTGTAGTTGAGGTTCAGGTTCTTCACCAGAGCCTCGTCATTCGTCACGAACGACGGGTCGCCGTCGAGCAGCTGGCCCTTGTCGCCGGACTCCGAGGTCTTGAACTTGTCCGCGTACTTGTTGAGGTTGTTCCAGTCCAGGATGTCGGGGTGCTCCTTGGCGAGCCACGGCGGCACGTACCAGCCGATCTGGCCCTTCACTCCCGTGGACCCCGCGCTGACGGCGGTCTTCTGCTCGTCGATGTACTTCTTGCGCAGGTCGTCGTGACCCCAGTTCTCGACGACGGCGTCGACCTCACCGGTACCGAAGCCCTGCCAGGCCACCTCTTCCTTGAGCTCCTTCTTGGTGACCTTGCACTTGAGCTCCTTCTCGGCCACGTACGCGAGCACGGCCGCGTTCGCCTCGTAACCGACCCACGGGTTGATCGCGAGGTTGAACGTGCCGCAGTCGCCGGTCGCGCCCGAGGAGGTGTCACCGACCTTGGCGCCACCGCAACCAGCCAAAACCACGAGCGCCACGAGCCCTGCGCTCACGGTTCCCAGCACGCTGTGCCTAGCCACTTTCCAGACCTCCTAGTTGGTCCACCGCTTGGCGGCCGCCTGGGTGAGGCGGTCGAGCATGACGCCCAGCACGACGATCGCGAGACCGGCCGCGAGCCCCTTGCCGTACAACTGGCCCTGCGAGAACCCGGCCACGACGTCGTAACCGAGCGCGCCGGCGCCGACGAGACCGCCGACGACGACCATCGAGAGCACGTAGATCAGGCCCTGGTTGGCGGCGAGGGTGAGCGCCCCGCGCGCCATGGGCAGCTGCACCTTCACGATCGTCTGCCACGAGCTCGACCCGAGCGCCGTCGACGCCTCGACGGTCGCGGGCGACACCGCCCGGACGCCGTCCGCGATGATCTTGATCGCGACCGGTGCCGCGAACACGACGGCCGCGATGATCGCGGTGAAGCGCGACGCCGAGAACAACGCGAGGAACGGCACGAGGTAGACGAACGCGGGCATGACCTGCGCCGCGTCGAGCACCGGCCGGATGACCCGGTCGGCCCGCCTGCTCCGTCCCATCCAGACGCCGACGACGATCCCGAGCACCATCACCAGGACCGTGGCGACCAGCGTGGACGCCAGCGTGATCATCGAGTCCTGCCACAGGCCGGTCGCGATCAGCAGGGCGACGCACACCGCGGATACGATCGCGCAGCGCACGCCGGCGATGAGGAACGACACCGCGACGATCACCAGTGCCACCAGGAACCACGGCGACTCGGCCAGCAGCGCCTGCAGCGGGTTGATCAACGCGAACGTGACGAAGTCCTTGAACCCGTTGGTGAGCACAGGAAGCGAGTCCTGCGCCCACTCCGTCACCGCGGTCGCGCCCTTGTTGATCGAACTGCCGATCTCCACGTCCGACTGGAACTCCGCCGCCCACAGGTAGGTGTAGGAGAGGTAGACGCAGACGCCCGTGACGCCGAGGCCGCCGAACAACGCCCACCGGGGCAGCTTCCGCCGTTCGCTCGCGGCGGCCGTCGTCACGCGGTCCAGCACGATCGCGAGCACCACGATCGCGAGGCCCGCGTTGAACGCCGTGCCGACGTCGAGCGTCTGCAACGCCTTCACGACGGTCTTGCCGAGCCCCGGCGCGTCGATCAGCGCGGCGATCGTGACCATCGACAGCGCGGCCATGATCGTCTGGTTGACACCGAGGACGATGGTCTTGCGCGCGGACGGCAGCAGCACCTTCACGAGCGTCTGGTTCCGCGTCGCACCAAGGGATTCGCTCGCCTCGACGGTGTTGCGCGGGACCGAGCGGATGGCGTGCGCGGTGATCCGGATCGCGGGCGGCGCCGCGTAGATCAGGGTCGCGATGGTCGCCGACGCCGGGCCGATCAGGAAGAACAGCGTGAGCGGCGCGAGGTAGACGAACGTCGGCATCGTCTGCATGAAGTCGAGCACCGGCGTCAGGACCCGGTTGGCCCGATCGGACAGTCCCGCCCAGATGCCCAGCGGGATGCCGAACAGCAGCGAGATCACGACCGCGGCCAGCGTCAGCGAGAGCGTGTCCATGCTCTCCTGCCACAGGCCCTGCAGACCGAGGAACACGAAACCGGCGACCGCGAGCAGCGCGATCCGCCAGCCGGCGACCGCGAGGCTCACGAAGCCCGCGATCGCGACCACGCCGAGCCAGCCGATCACCGGCACCGGCCGGTCGAACGACGGTTGCGCGATCAGGGCCTGGATGAAGGTCACGAACTCGTCGATGACGAGCCGGATCTCGTTGAAGAAGTACAGGAAGACGGGGTTCGAGTTCCTGGACGCGCCGACGGCGTCGTTGACGCTGTTGATCCAGCGGTGCAACGGCGTCAGGTCGGCGGCGCCGAGCGAGAGCGTCCAGACGTTGCGCAGGACGAGCCACAGGACCAGCCAGGCGACCACGATCCCGGCGACGATCAGCGACTTCCGGTACCGGAGCACACCGGGTTGTCGTTGCTGCGGCTGGTGGTGCGGCGGCGACGGGGGCGCGGCGACGGCGACCATGCTCACGCCTCCCCGGCCACTACCCCGAGGATCTCCTCGTCGGCGACGACCCCGAGCAGCTCGCCGTCCCGCACGACCTTGACCGGCTTGTGCGCGCTCAGCACGCTGCGCACGGCCTCCCGCACCACGGTGTCGGGCGGCAGCTCCGGTCCGTCGAGCTCGTCCTCCGGCGTCGGCGGCCGCATGATCCACTTCAGCGTCAGCACCTGCGAGCGCGGCACGTCCCGCACGAAGTCGCGCACGTAGTCGTCCGCGGGCGCGCCGACCAGCTCGTCACCGGTGCCGACCTGCACGACCTTGCCGTCGCGCATGATCAGGATGCGGTCGCCCAGCTTGAGCGCCTCGCTCAGGTCGTGGGTGATGAAGACCATCGTCTTGCCGACCTCGCGGTGCAGCCTGATGACCTCGGACTGCATGTCGCGCCGGATCAACGGGTCGAGCGCGGAGAAAGGCTCGTCGAAGAACAGGACGTCGGGATCTCCCGCGAGAGCGCGCGCGAGACCGACGCGTTGCTGCATACCGCCGGAAAGTTGATCCGGAAAGGACTTCTCGTAGCCGGTCAGACCGACCAGGTCGATCACTTCCTGGGAGCGCTCCCCGCGTTTCGCGCGCGGTACCCCGCGGATTTCCAGCCCGTAACCGACGTTGTCGGCGACCGTTCGATGGGGAAGCAGGCCGAAGTGCTGGAACACCATGGAGAACTTGTGCCTGCGCAGGTCACGCAGACGTTTCGCGTCCGCGTCGAGAATGTTCTCGCCCTCGAACATAATCGTTCCAGCAGTCGGTTCCACGAGCCTCGTCAGGCACCGGACCAGAGTGGACTTGCCCGATCCGGACAGTCCCATGACCACGAACATCTCGCCGGGAGCGACGTCGAAGTCCACTCCGCGCACGGCGGCGACGGCACCGGTGCGGTCCATCAACTCCTGCCGCGACAAGGCTTTGAGCTCGTCCGAGGCCACCAGCCGAGCCGCGTTGGGGCCAAACACCTTCCACAGGTCCCTGACCGAAATCACGGGATCCACGCCAAACCACTCCGACCTGTTGCGGACTGCTGTTGCGGACTACGCACACCGTTTCTCGATGCGCGACAGCATTGACCTTCGCACGAGTGCGGTCAAGGGCTGATACAAATTCGATCCTTTGTGGACATCCAGTCATCCCATGACTTGACGCGATCTGATCGATGGGGAAAAGCTGAACTGAGCGGTCTCCTACATCGCTCTTCCCCCCGACGAGGAGCTGTTCGTGCAAGCCCCCAGAATCGCTCTCGCAATGACGTTCGTCTTGACAATTGCCGGTTGTGGCAGCGGATCAACGGCGTCACCGCGGTCCAGTTCGGCAGCACCGACCGAGCCCTGCGACTCCATCACCATCGCCGTCAACCCGTGGGTCGGATACGCGGCGAATGCGGCCGTGGTCGCGTACCTCGCCGAGAAGCGGCTCGGGTGCAAGGTGACGAAGAAGGAGGTCGACGAGCAGACCGCCTGGCAGGGCCTCGATTCGGGCGAGATCGACGTGATCCTGGAGAACTGGGGTCACGAGGACCTGAAGCAGAAGTACATCGAGGAGAAGCGCACCGCCGTGCGCGTCGGCCCGTCCGGCAACAAGGGCGTGATCGGCTGGTACGTGCCGCCGTGGATGAAGAAGGAGTTCCCGGACATCACGAACTGGCAGAACCTCAACAAGTACGCCGAGAAGTTCCGCACCGCGCAGTCCGACGGCAAGGGCCAGGTGCTCGACGGCGACCCGTCGTTCGTCACCAACGACGAGGCCCTGGTCAAGAACCTGAACCTGAACTACAAGGTCGTCTACGCGGGCAGCGAGGACTCGCTGATCAAGGCGTTCCGCCAGGCGCAGGAGAAGAAGACGCCGCTCATCGGCTACTTCTTCGAGCCGCAGTGGCTGCACCTCGACATCGAACTGGTCAAGGTGGACCTCCCCGAGTACACGGCGGGCTGTGACGCGGACGCGGCCAAGGTCGCCTGCGACTACCCGCGCTACGAGCTCGACAAGATCGCCTCCAAGAAGTTCGTGGACAAGGGCGGCCCCGCCGCACGGCTGGTCCAGAACTTCCAGTGGAGCAACGACGAGCAGGACACGGTCGCGTCGTTCATCGCGAAGTACAAGATGTCGCCCGACGAGGCGGCGAAGCGGTGGGTCGAGGCGAACCCGGACCGCGTCGACGACTGGCTCACGAAGGCCAAGCCGTAACTAAAGTCCACGTCTCGTGGACTAGTTCCGGCCGCGAGACCACCACTTCTCGTCGGGGCCGGAGATGTCCTCGACGCTCAGCCTGCGGACCGACCCGGCGCGCTTGAGCCGGGCGACGAGCTGGTCCTGCCGTTGCGCGAGCCGGCGGTAGATCTCCACGGCGGAGGTCTCCTGCCGGCCCTGCCGCCGTTCGACGGTGCGCCAGTTGCCGAGGAACTCCAGGGTGAGGTCGGCGACGGCCTGACCGGCGTGCGCGGTCAGCGTGTCGGCGGGGGACGCGAACCGTCCGGCGTGGAACGCGAGGTTGCGCGTGACGTAGAGCCACTCGAGCAGTGCGGCGGCGGTGTCCTCCTGCTCGCGCAACCACCCCGCGAGGACCTCCGAGTCGGCGAGCCGCGCCCTCCACAGTTCCACGAGGTCGTGCACCAGACCGCCCTCGCTCTCGGCGAGCGCCGTGATGGCCTCCTGGGCAGCGCCGAGCTGCGCGTTCGGGCGGTTGTGCGGGATGAGCGCCTCCAGCCAGGCGTCCACCGACTTCAGGTGGTGCTTCACCCCGGTCGTCGGCACCTGCGCGTCGAGCGGCCGGCGCAGGTCGGTGTCGTGGTTGGTGACGACCACGTGCAGGCTGACCAGGTGCTGCCGCAGCACCTGCAGCGCACAGGCCTTGGCGAGCCACGCGATCTTGCTCGGGTCGAGCCCGGTCGCCTCCAGCGCGCTCCACGCGAGCCCGGCGCTCGCCATCGGCGCGTCGACCTGCCGCGCCAGGTTCGCCACCCGCATGGCGCTGCGCAGCTCGACCGGCCAGTAGGCGGTGAGCGGATAGGCGTTGCCGACCGTGCGCTGGTGCTCGGTGCCGCGGGTGACGCGCCCGCCCGGCCCGCTGACCTGCCAGACCGGCGCGATGTGCAGCTCGGTCAGCCGCTCCCCCGCCGCGTACTGGTCGAGCACCTCGCTCAGCACCCGGCGGCCCCGCAGCGCGGCCGTGTGCACGTCCGCCGCCTCGACCGGCACCCGCACCAGCACCGACGACCCGGTGACAGCGTCCTTGAGGAAGTCGTCCTTCGGCAACCTGTTGCGGTGCAACGGTTCCTGCCGCGCTCCGGGCAGCAGCCCGTCCAGGTGCCGCAGCACGCGCGCACCCCGCACCACGAACGCCACGACGTGCTTCTGCTCCCGCGGCCACAGCACCTCACCGAGGTCGCCGGGCTTCTTGAGCCAGCGCAGCAGGTCCGCGCGCAACTGCCGGCCGTCCTGCCCGTGCACCGCCACGACGACCGCCACCTCGGCGATCATCCTGGCGCGCAACGGGAGCTCGACCCCGTTCCACAGTGGAGTGATCCACTTCCGGACGGCCTTGCCCAGCGCCCTGGGATCGAGCTTCGCCGCCGCGGCGGCCGTGACCGCGGGGTCGAGCTTCTGCCCGTCCGCCGCGATGGCCGCGTCGACCTTGACGAGCACCCTGCGCGCCTTGGCCAGCACCATCCCGCCACCGTGCTCGTAGGCGGGCTTCGCCGCGTCCATGCACGCCAGCGACGTGGTGATGATGCGCCGCAACAGGTTCCACCGCGGCTGGTCCTCCGCGGCATGACTTTCCAGCGCCGTCTTGGCCCTGGTGACCGCGAGCACGGCGCTGTTGAGCCCCGCGACGTGCTCACCGAGGTGCGCGTCGGGGTCGAGCGCCCGCAGCACGCCCTGCAGCAACGCCCGTTGCCCCCGGTCGAGCCCGGCGTGGTCGAACGCCTGCCGCAGCCGGTCGTCGAGGTACTGATAGCGCACGTGACGCACCATAGAGGGCATGGACAACCGGAAAGCGGTCTTCGCGGGCACCGACGGCCACGCCCTGGCAGGCCGCCTGGAACTGCCCGAGGGCGAGATCGTCGCCACCGCGGTCTTCGCGCACTGCTTCACCTGCGGCAAGGACTCGGTAGCCGCCTCCCGCATCTCCCGCCGCCTGGCCGAACGCGGCGTGGCCGTCCTGCGGTTCGACTTCACCGGCCTCGGCCAGTCCGGCGGCGACTTCGCGAACACCACCTTCACCTCGAACGTCGACGACCTCGTCTGCGCGGCCGATCACCTGAAGGACACCACCGGCGCCCCGAGCGTCCTCATCGGACACTCCTTGGGCGGCGCCGCCGTCCTCGCCGCCGCACGCCGCATCCCGTCGGTCAAGGCGGTGGTGACCATCGGCGCCCCCTTCGACACCGCGCACGTGGAGCACCTGCTCGGCCCGTCCCGCACGGAGATCGAGGCCGCGGGCGTCGCCGAGGTGCTGCTGGCCGGACGTCCGTTCCGGATCAGCACCGGCTTCCTGCGCGACATCAAGGAGCAGAACCAGACGGCGTGCATCGCCGATCTCGGCCGCGCGCTGCTCGTCATGCACTCGCCGCAGGACGACACGGTGGGCATCGACAACGCCCGGCTCGTCTTCGACTCGGCGCGCCACCCCAAGTCGTTCGTGTCCCTGGACGGAGCCGACCACCTGCTGACCGACCGGGCGGACGCGGCGTACGTGGCGGAGGTGCTGGCGGCGTGGGCGAGCCGCTACCTGAAGTGAACCGAAAGCCCCCGACCACGTGCTCTGTCGAGGGCTTTCGTCAACCGATCGGGGCGACAGGATTTGAACCTGCGACCCCCCGCTCCCAAAGCGGGTGCGCTACCAAACTGCGCCACGCCCCGGTTGCACACAGCTTACCGCCACCCGCTAAGGTAGTGATCGCAGCCCCACAAGGGCGGCACTGCGGGCGTAGCTCAATGGTAGAGCCCTAGTCTTCCAAACTAGCTACGCGGGTTCGATTCCCGTCGCCCGCTCTGACGAAGGCCCGAGCGCTCACCGCACTCGGGCCTTTTTCGTGAACTGGGTCACGCCGAGGCGATGCCGATCTGCACGAGCCGGTGCGCCGGCGTCTCGATCTCGTCCACCACCGCCACCGCGAAGTCCTCGTACGACAGCTCGTCCGCCGGGTCCACCTCACCCACGGCGTACCGCCCGGTCGCAACGCCGCCGAAGTTCCCCACCGGACTCATCACCAGCCAGTCCGCGTCGGACGCCGCCAGCACCTCCACCCCCGCCGCGTGCCCGAGGCAGAACGGCCGGTACTCCGCCGGGAAGTCCGGCCCGTCCACCACGCGCACGCCGGCAGAGTCCTCCAGCAGCGTGTAGATGCCGACCAGGATGACGCGCCCCACACCGGACGCCACCAGTGCGCGGGCCGTCGACGTGTAGAACTCGGAAGGGTCGCGGGACAGGTCGACCACCGCGCTCACCGCCACGTCGTGGCCCGCCGCCACGTCGGCCCGCACGCCGGGGTCCCGGCCGACCCTCGTGACCTCGTGGCCGCGGGACTCCGCCGCGGCCGCGATGCGCCGTCCCGCCTGACCGGACGCGCCGAAAACAACGATCTTCGCCATGAGCGCGAAGGTAGGCTGCGGGCGGCCGGTTTCCGCAACGGTATCGGGGGTGAGCAGGTGAAATGCACGCACGAGCTGCCGTACCGGATCGGTGGCAGGTGGACCGCGCACGTGTTGCGCGCGCTGCAGGGCGGGCGGCGGCGGTTCGGTGAGGTGCGGGGTGAGATGCCCTGGGTGACGGCCAAGGTGCTCGCCGAGACGTTGCGGGCCATGGAGCGCGACGGGACGGTTTCGCGCGAGGCCTTCGAGGAAAACCCGCCGCGGGTCGAGTACGAGCTGACCGCGCAGGGGCGCAAGGTGCTCGGACTGCTCGACCTGTGTTGTGACTGGGCCCGAGAGAACCTGGTGGAGACGTGAGACTCGAACAGATCGTGCTCGACAGCAACGACCCCGCGACGCTCGTGCGGTTCTGGGCCGAGTTGCTCGGCGGCGAGCCGGTGGAGCGCGAGCACGGGTGGGCGCACGTCGAACCGCCCGGCGGGGTGCGGATGTCGTTCCAGCCGGTGCCGGAGCGCAAGGACGTGAAGAACCGGTTCCACCTCGACTTCGAGGTCGAGGACATCGAGGCGGCGGTCGTGAAGGCGGTGAGCCTCGGCGCCACCCGCGACGGGGTCGTGCACACCGACGAGAAGGGCAGCTTCCAGGTCATGCGCGACCCGGAGGGCAACGAGTTCTGCTTCGTGCGCTAGTGGAAGGCGCGCCAGAGCGCCTCACCGAAGCGGATCGCGAGGATCAGGAGCAGCAGGCCGATCGCGAAGCTGATGAGGCACCGGACGACGACCAGCAGCTTGGCGCCCTTCACGCCGCCATGATTTATCGCTGCGGGGGAAGAACAACAGAGTCCATCGGGCCCAATACGATGCCGGTGTGACCGACTGCCTGTTCTGCCGCATCGTCGCGGGCGAGATCCCGGCGACCGTGGTGACGGAGACCGACACGACGCTCGCGTTCCGCGACATCGACCCCAAGGCGCCCACGCACGTGCTGGTGATCCCCAAGGAGCACCACGTGGCGATCGGCGACGTCGACCCGGTGCTCGCGGGGCAGATCCTCGCCACCGCGCACCAGGTCGCGAAGTCCGAGGGGATCGACGAGTCCGGCTACCGCCTCGTCTTCAACACCGGCCGCGACGGTGGCCAGACCGTCTTCCACGTGCACTGCCACGTCCTCGGCGGGCGCGGCCTCAGCTGGCCCCCGGGATAACCATCTCCCGCACGAACCGGGCGTCGACCGGGTCCCCGTGACCCGGCACGACGATCCGCGGTTCCAGTTCCAGCAGCCGGTCGAGGACGTGCCGCCAGTTCGACGGCGTCGCGTCCGGACCGGCCTGCGCGGGCGCGCCCTGCTCCACCAGGTCTCCGGCGAACACGACGCCGGCGTCCGGCACGTGCACCACCACGTCGTGCGAGGTGTGCGCGGGGCCGAAGTGGTGCAGGTCGACGCGGCGACCGCCGACGTCCAGGGTGACCATCTCGCGGAACGTGTGCGTGGGCGCGACGAGCCTGCCCTCGAACGGCTCGTCGTAGTACTCCGCGCGGTCGGCGAGCAGGCCGGAGTCGACCACGCAGTCCTCGTGCGCCCACACCTCGCACGGCAGGAACGCCTCGGTCGCCAGCACGTGGTCGAAGTGGTTGTGCGTCAACACGATCCGCGACGGCCGCACCTCGTGCGCGAGGGCCGGGTCCATGCCGGAGTCGACGAGCAGCGACTCGCCCGCCCCGACGACGAGCCCCAGCGTCAGGTCCAGCTCGGTGTGCCGGCGGACGAACACGCCGGGCGCGATCTCGATCACCGCAGCACCCCGTCCACCAGCACGGGAGCCGCGTTGCTGACGTTGATCCGCACCGCGAGGTCGACGTCGGCGGCGTGGCCGTTGTCGATCAGCTCCCGGCCGGAACCGCAGCCCCGCACCGCGGCGGGGACGTCGGTGGTCCGGAACGCGGTGGCCGCCATCCGCGCCTCCGGCGACGCCGTCCCGGCCAGCGCCGCGATCACCGCGCCCGCGCCCAGGTAGTCCTCGACGCACGGGCGCAACGGCCCGAACTCGCGCGGGCCGGTCCCGAGCACGTCGAGGCCCCAGCGCTCGCCGCCGGGAACCACGCCGATGGTCTTCCCCAGCTCCTGCGCCCTCCTCGCCACGGCCGTCGCGTTGCGCAGGCAGGCCGCGAGCACGTGCGCGCCGGTCTCCGCGGCGAGCGAGCACAGGTTCGACCCGTTCGGCGACGGCAGCTCGACCAGCCCGGTCGCCCCAGCGAGTGACGCCGGTCGCAGCGTCCGCCCTGATTCGGGCCGCCAGCGCGAGGGGCGGACCTGGCCGCCGTTGCCGACCACCAGGTCGACGGAGGTCGTGAACGACAGGACGTCCACGACGACCAGCACGTCGCAGTCCCGCAGCGCGCCGACGCCCTCGGGCCCCCACTCCAGCCTCAGCTGGTACCCCTCTTGGCTGAACACATCCCCCAGCGTGTCAGACTCCGTGACGTGCGCGTTTATCTGGCAGCAGACCACGCTGGCTTCGAGCTGAAGTCCCACCTGTCCACGGCTCTCACGGAGCAGGGTTACGAGGTCGTCGACGTCGGCGCCCACGAGTACGACGCCCTGGACGACTACGTGTCGTTCTGCGTCGACGCCGCCGAGAAGGTCGTCGGTGACCCCGGCAGCCTCGGCGTCGTCATCGGCGGTTCGGGCAACGGCGAGCAGATCGCCGCGAACAAGGTGAAGGGCGCCCGCGCCGCGCTGGCGTGGAACGTCGACACCGCGCAGCTCGCCCGCCAGCACAACGACGCCCTCCTGGTCGGCATCGGTGCCCGCCAGCACACGACCGAGGAGGCGACCGAGATCGTCTCGGCGTTCCTCAAGACCCCGTTCTCGGGCGAGCCGCGCCACCAGCGCCGCATCGACCAGGTCAGCGCCTACGAGAACAAGGCCTGATGCCCGAAGGCCACACGCTGCACCGCCTCGCGCGGCTGCACCAGCGTCGGTATGCGGCAAAGCCCGTGTCCGTCACGAGTCCGCAGGGGCGCTTCGCGGCGTCCCTTGTGGACGGTCGCAGGCTCGTCCGGGCCGAGGCGCACGGGAAGCACCTCTTCCACGTGTACGGCCCGGACGCGATCGTGCACGTCCACCTCGGGCTGTACGGCACGTTCACCGAGTCGCCGCTGCCGGTCCTGCTGCCCGTCGGCCAGGTCCGGATGCGGATGGTCGGCGAGACGCACTGGACCGACCTGCGCGGTCCCACGGCGTGCGAGGTGCTGAACAAGGCCGAGGTGAAGGCGATCCGCGACCGGCTCGGGCCCGACCCGTTGCGCCGCGACGCCGACTCCGACCTCGCCTTCGAGCGGATCACCCGGTCGAAGCAGTCGCTCGCCGTGCTGCTGATGGACCAGAAGGTCCTCGCGGGCGTCGGCAACGTCTACCGCGCCGAGGTGCTGTTCCGGCACAACGTGAACCCGCTGCTGGTCGGCAACAAGGTCAGCCGCGAGCTGTGGGACGCCATCTGGGCGGACCTGGTCGTGCTGATGAAGGACGGCGTCAAGGTGGGCCGGATCAACACGGTCCGCCCCGAGCACATGCCCCGTGCGATGGGCCGCGCGCCCCGCATGGATCGGCACGGCGGTGAGGTGTACGTCTACCGCCGTGCCGGGGAGCCGTGCTTCGTCTGCGGCACCGAGGTGCTGACCACCGAACTGGCCGCCCGCAACCTCTTCTGGTGCCCGGTCTGCCAGCCCTGACGCGCGGCTAGAAGTCGAAGCCGCCGCCCATGTCACCGAAGTCGAAGCCTCCGGTGTCGCCCATGTCGGCGACGTCGGAGGCACCGCCCATGTCTCCCATGTCGCCCATGCCCGCGTCGGCCATGCCGTAGTCGCCGACTCCGTGCATGCCGGAGAACATGGCGTCCATCAGCAGGAACGTGCCCACGCCCCACGCGCCGGCCACGAGCGCGGGCTTCCACCACGGCTCGGAGTACCAGCCACGCGGCACCGGACGTCCGGCGACCATGCCGCCGGGGTAGTAGTACGGCGTGCCCGAACCGGAGTGCGGCGACGCGGCGTACTGGTGGCCCTCGACGCTGACCTGGCGGTCCTCGCTGACGGCACCCGCCTGCTTCTGGCCGGCGCTCTCGGGCAGCGCGGGACCGGGGTCCATGTCCATCGCCTGACGTGCGGCGCGGACGTAGTGCAGGCCTTCCATCGCGGTCTCGGTGACGAGCCTGGCCTGCGGGATCGTGCGGGCCTGTTCCATCTGGGACCCGGCGGCGGTGAAGCGCTCGGACGCGTCGGCCAGCGCCTGCGTCGCCGCGGCGTTGCTGCCGGTGAGGCTCATCACCTGCCCGCCCAGCCGTTCGACCCAGCGGCGTGCCTCGGCCTTGGCGTCGTCGAGCTCCCGCGCCTTGCGCGCGTTGCTCTGACTGACCAGGTAGAACACGCCCGCGACCAGCAGGACGAGTACGACGATCCACACGACGGTGCCCACGGCTTTACCTCCCACGGCAGGTAAACCGTCAACGAGTGAACGCCGGTCGTAGTTCCGTCAGAACACCTCGGGGCAATGGGGCTCATGTGCACCGAGGAACGCCAACGTGAGCGCGTCGACGTGTCCGGCCGTGTGTTCGACCACGCGGTGTGCGCGCCTGAGCACGGAAAGCCTTGCCCCGCCGAGGTAGGCGCTGCCCAGCGCGGCGACGTCGAGCGTCACGTCCGCCGGGTCCTCCGTGCGCGTGACCACCGCCTCACCGCCCTTCACGGTCAGCCGCCAGTGGCCGGAGTTCCACGGGCACAGGTCGTCCTCGACCGCCAGCACACTGTCCACATCGGACGAGTAGCGGCGCAGCGGCAGCGCCTTCTCCACGTCCACGACCCGCAGCCACAACGCGTCGGTGAACTCGCGCCGCACCTTCCGCGGGTTGTCGACCATGTGCAGGATCGGGTCGTCCGCGGCCGTGTAGAACGAGATGCTGCCGGCCAGGTCGAGGTCCAGCAGGAACCGGTAGAGGTCGGCGTAGGCCTGCTCGGTCTCGCAGACCAGCTCGCGCACGTGCAGCTCGTGCTTCGGCCCGCCGTTGTCGCCCTCGTGCTTCACCCGGAACACCACGTAGCCCTCGGGGTGCAGGCAGTAGCGGTAGGACGTGAGGCCGCCGCGGTCGCGTTCGGCGTCGGCGAGGTGCACGTCCCACGTGTTCTCCACGCGGCTCAGCCAGCCGGTCCGGGTGCGGCGCACCCGGTCGTGGACCTCGCGCATGAACGGCATCGCCTCGTCGCGGGTGACCTGCCGGATCCGCGCCGGGCTGACGGACACGCCGGCGTGGAACGGCATCCGCGTCGGCATGGTCAGCATCGACAGGCTCGACGCGTACTCGCCGTAGCCGAACCGCCGGTAGATCCCGCCCTCCGACGCCCAGAGGATGCCGATCGACTCACCGGCGTCGTGCATGGCGTGCAGCTGCGTCTTCATCAGCAACGAGGCCATGCCCCGCCGGCGATGGCCCGGTTTGACGCCCACGACGGTCACCGCGCCGACGTCGGCCTGCAGGCCGCCCGGGACGGTCAGCTGACGGGTGAGGATGCCGCCGGTGCCGACCATCTCGTCGCCGTCGAACACGGCGTGCGCGCGGTCGAGCTCCAGCACCTTCAGCCAGCGGTGGTCCCCGACGGGTTCGTCGAGGAACGACCACGCGAACACCTGGTGGAACGCGGGGAGGTCGGACTCGGTGATGGTCCTGATGCTCAGCGCCGGATCAGCCATGCCCGCAGTGATACGCGGGTGCGGCCGTTCCCGCAGCCCAATTACCGCTGGACCGACTTGACCTCGCAGAACTCGTCGAGCCCGAACCGCCCGAACTCGCGCCCGTTGCCCGACTGCCGGTACCCGCCGAACGGCGCGCTCGTGTTGAACGCGCCCGCGTTGATGTCGACCTGCCCGGTCCGGAGCCTGCGGGCGATCCTCAGCGCCCGGTCGGTGTCGGCGGAGAACACGCCACCCGCCAGCCCGTAGATGGTGGAGTTCGCGATCCGGACCGCGTCGTCCTCGTCGGCGTAGGGCATGACCGACAGCACCGGCCCGAAGATCTCCTCCTGCGCGATCGTCATCTCGGTCGTGACGTTTCCGAACACCGTCGGCGTCACGTAGAACCCCTTGTCGAGCGGCGCCTCCGGCCCACCGGCGGCGAGCGTCGCGCCCTCCTCGATCCCCGTGCGGATGTACCCGACCACCCGGTCGCGCTGCGCCGCGGACACCGCCGGCCCGATGCGGGTCGTCGGCTCGCCCGGATCGGCCGACGCGTACTTCTTCACCGCCTGCGCGGCCAGTTCGACGGCCTCGTCGTGGCGGTCGGCGGGCACCAGCAACCGGGTCCACGCGCTGCACGCCTGCCCGTTGTTCATGAACGAGTTAGCGACGGCGATCTTCACGGCCCGCCCGAGGTCGGCGTCGTCGAGCACGATGCACGCTGACTTGCCGCCCAACTCCAGCGCGACCCGCTTCACCGTCTCGGCCGCCACCGCGGACACCCGCCGCCCGGCCTTGGTGGAGCCGGTGAACGACACCATGTCCACGTCAAGGTGACCGGCCAGCGCCTCACCGACCACGGGACCGGTGCCGTGCACGACCTGGAACACGTCAGCCGGCGTCGCGCTCCGGACGATCTCGGCCAGCAGGTCCGCGGTCGTCGGCGCGAGCTCGCTCGGCTTCAGCACCACTGTGTTGCCCGCGGCGAGGGCCGGCACGACCTTCGCGACCATCTGCTGCAGCGGGAAATTCCACGGCGTGATCGCCGCGACCACCCCGACGGGCTCGCGGAAGACCAGCGAGTTGCCGATCTCCTCGGGCTCGAAGTAGCCCTGCTCGACGACGTCCGCGATGCCCTCGGCGATGGCGATCGGGTTCGCGACCTGGACCTTCTGGCTGAAGGTGAGCGGGGTGCCCATCTCGCGGGTCATCGCGGCGGCCAGCTCGGTGGCGCGGTCCCGCAGACCGTCGATGATCGCGCGGACGGCCTTGACCCGCTCGGCCGGCGAGGTCTCCGACCAGGCCGGGAAGGCTGTCTTGGCCGCGGCCACGACGGTGTCCACGTCGGCCGGGGTGGCCTCGGTGAGCGTGCCGATCACTTCCTCGGTGGCGGGGTTGACGACCTCGATCACGAGAGCCCTCCTGGGATGTGACACCACTTCGCTGACTTCGGGCCAGCCTGTCACATCTCGGGGTGGGGGTCACGTCGAGGTGGGCATGGGGGCAGGGGGACGGGCGGTGGCGGCAGGAGCGGGACGGGTACCGGGCGAGGTGGGCAGAGCGCGGCGGGGCGGCACGGGCGGGGCGGCACGGGCGGGGCGACACGGGCGGGGCGACACGGGCGGGGCGACACGAGCAAAGCGCAGCGGCGAAATTTCGGCGGCGCCACCACTACCCCGGCGCCATCCCGCCTCCCCGCCACCGTTCGCGCCGCCACCGTCCGCGCCGCCACCGTCCGCGCCGCCACCGTCCGCGCGGCACCTCAGGCAGGCGTCACCACCCCTCCCAGCCGCCGCTCCCGCAACACCCGCAGGTGCACCGCCGCCCAAGTCCGATAAGGCCGCCAAGCCTCCGACACCTCGCCCAACGGCCGCCCGTACCGCTCCGCCACCTCATCGGTGAGCCGGGACTCGTTGTGCGGCACCGCATCCGGCTCGTTCGCACCGCGCAGCACCACCAGCTCGGCCGCGAACGGCCCCAGCCCCTTGACCTGCTGCACCGCCAGCACGGCCGCGGCCGGCTTCATCGCGCGCAACGACACCGCGTCCAGCAGCCCGTCGAGCGCCGCCTCCGCGACGGCCCGCAGGTACTCGGCCTTGCGCCCCGGCAGGTCCAGCGGCCGAGACACCAGCGAGGCAGGAGACGGAAACACACCGTCCTCCAGCAGCGAAGCCTTCAAAGCCGCCGCCTGCAACATGCGGACGCGCTGCGCCAGCACCGACCACGCGGCCGCCTCGTACGCCGAGTAGAAGCCGCACGGCCGCAAGCCGGGTAAGGCGGCCTGGGCGGACGCGATGACGGGATCGCGCGACGCCACCGAAGGCCAGCCCCGGCCGTCCACGTCCAAGGACAGGAAACGGCACACCTGGGCGGCGGCCCGGTCCAGATCGCCATCACCGGACAGGGACAACACGGCAGTGGCGCCGTGCTGGGTCACGGAGACCGAAGCACGGCGCCACTCACCCTCGACCAGGAACGTCGCCTCCAGCGCCGCACCGGGGCGCGGAGGCAACGCGGACGGCGTGAAGCCCTCCCAGAAGGCCCGGGACGTCTGGAGCGACCAGGGGCCCCGGACCTCGACTTCGACGCGGTGGTCTGCCATGTCACAGGACGCTAGCGAGCACCCCTGACAGAAAATCAGCTGAAGTCGAGGTCACCCGTCCGGGTGCGCTTGAGCTCGAAGAAGTACGGGTAGCTCGCGAGCAGCTGGGCGCCGTCGTAGATCTTGCCCGCCTCCTCGCCCCGCGGGATCTTCGTGAGCACCGGGCCGAAGAACGCGACGCCGTCGATGTGGATGGTCGGCGTGCCGACGTCCATGCCGACCGGGTCCATGCCGCGGTGGTGCGACGCCCGCAGCGCCTCGTCGTACTCGGTCGAGTGCGCGGCCTCGGCGAGTTCGGCCGGCAGCTCGGCGTCGGCCAGCGCGAGCTTGATGACCTCGTCGAAGTCCTGGTTGCCCTCGTTGTGGATGCGCGTGCCCATCGCGGTGTACAGCTTCGGCAGCACCTCGTTGCCGAACTTCTGCTCTGCGGCGATGGCCACGCGAACCGGACCCCAGCCCTTGGTCATGAGCTCCCGGTACTGCTCGGGCAGGTCGCGGCCCTCGTTCAGCACGGCGAGGCTCATCACGTGGAAGCTCAGGTCGATGTCGCGGACCTTCTCCACCTCGAGGATCCACCGGGAGGAGATCCAGGCGAACGGGCAAAGAGGGTCGAAGTAGAAGTCGACCTTCGCCTTGTCGGTCATGCGTGCCCCTTCAGTGACGGTCGGTGGCGTTATCGCCCCATCAGCCCAACCAGATCACCCTGTCATCTCTTCCCGTACGCCGGTTCCGTGATTGGATGCGGGAGTCATAACCATTCCCGACGACGTCAGCGCGTAACCAAACGCGTGGCAGACGAGGTGACCAGTGGCCGCGCCCAACCTCACCCGCGACCAGGCTCAGGACCGTGCTGAGCTGCTGGAAGTGGAGTCCTACCGGATCGAGCTGGACCTGACCGACGGCGGCGGAAAGCCGGGTTCGGACACGTTCCGCTCCACCACCACCGTGGTGTTCCGCAGCCGGACTCCGGGTGCTTCCTCGTGGATCGACATCGTGGCGGCGACCGTGCACCGCGCTGTGCTGAACGGGAGCGAGATCGACGTCTCCGACTACCGCGAGGAGGACGGCATCAGGCTGTCGGACCTCGCGGAGACGAACGAGCTCACCATCGAGGCCGACTGCCGGTACATGAACACCGGCGAGGGCCTGCACCGGTTCGTCGACCCGGTCGACGGCGGGGTGTACCTCTACTCGCAGTTCGAGACCGCGGACGCCAAGCGCATGTTCGCGTGCTTCGACCAGCCCGACCTCAAGTCCGTCTACTCGATGAAGGTGACGGCGCCGCACGACTGGAAGGTGGTCTCGAACGGCGAGATCATCGCCACGGAGGACGGCGAGGGCGGCGCGGACGTGCACACGTTCGCCACCACCAAGCCGATGTCCACCTACATCGTCGCGCTGGTCGCCGGTCCGTACGCCGAGTGGCGCGACGAGTTCGTCGAGGGCGACTTCACGATCCCGCTGGGCATCTACTGCCGCGCCTCGCTCGCCCCGCACATGGACGCCGAGCGGCTGTTCACCGAGACCAAGCAGGGCTTCGGGTTCTTCCACAAGGCGTTCGGGGTGCAGTACCCGTTCGGCAAGTACGACCAGTGCTTCGTGCCCGAGTTCAACGCGGGCGCGATGGAGAACGCCGGCTGCGTCACGTTCCTCGAGGACTACGTCTTCCGCAGCCGCGTCACCCGCTACCTCTACGAGCGCCGCGCCGAGACCGTGCTGCACGAGATGGCGCACATGTGGTTCGGCGACCTGGTCACCATGCGCTGGTGGGACGACCTGTGGCTGAACGAGTCGTTCGCCACCTGGGCGTCCGTGCTCGCGCAGGCCGAGGCCACCGAGTACCGCCAGGCCTGGACGACGTTCGCGAAGATCGAGAAGTCCTGGGCGTACCGGCAGGACCAGCTGCCGTCCACGCACCCGGTCGCCGCGGACATCTCCGACGTGCAGGCGGTCGAGGTCAACTTCGACGGCATCACCTACGCCAAGGGCGCGTCCGTCCTCAAGCAACTGGTCGCGTACGTCGGGCTGGAGAACTTCCTGGCGGGCCTGCGGGTCTACTTCGCCAAGCACGCCTGGGGCAACGCCACGCTGGCCGACCTGCTGGGCGCGCTGGAGGAGGCGTCGGGCCGCGACCTGTCGTGGTGGAGCGCGCAGTGGCTGGAGACCACGGGCCTGAACCTGTTGCGCCCCAAGTTCACCGTGGACGCTTCGGGCAAGTTCACCGAGTTCGCCGTGCTGCAGGGCGGCGCGCGTCCGGGCGCCGGTGAGCTGCGCACGCACCGCATCGCGATCGGCGTCTACGACGACGACGGCAGCGGCAAGCTCGTCCGCACGCACCGCCACGAGTTGGACGTCACGGGCGACCGCACCGAGGTCCCCGAGCTCGTCGGTGTCCACCGGGGCAAGATCGTGCTGGTCAACGACGACGACCTCACGTACTGCACGATGCGCCTCGACCCCGACTCGCTGGCCGCGCTGATCGACCACATCTCCGACATCGCCGAGCCGCTGCCGCGCACGCTGTGCTGGTCGGCCGCGTGGGAGATGACCCGCGAGGCCGAGCTCAAGGCCCGCGACTTCGTGAACCTGGTGCTCGGCGGACTGCACTCCGAGTCCGAGGTCGGTGTCGTGCAACGACTTCTGCTGCAGGCGCAAACCTCGCTGTCGTCCTACGCGGACGACTCGTGGCGTGCCGAGGGCTGGCGCCGGTTCGTCGCGAAGGCGCTGGAACTGGCGCAGGCGGCCGAGCCGGGTTCCGACCACCAGCTGGCGTTCGTGAACGCGCTCGCCTCGTCCGTGCTCGACGACTCCACTGTGGACGTCCTGCGCGGCTGGTACGACGGCAGCGCCGTGCTGGAGGGCCTGGACGTCGACACCGACCTGCGCTGGCGCCTGCTGCAGGCCCTCGTCGCGCACGGCAGGGCAGGACTCGACGAGATCAACGCCGAGGAGGAGCGCGACCCGACCTCCACCGGTCACCGCCGCGCCCAGTCCGCCCGCGCGCTGCGCCCGACGACCGAGGCCAAGGACGAGGCGTGGGACCGCGCCGTGAACGACGACGAGCTGCCCAACGCGGTCAGCGAGGCGATCATCGCGGGCATCTCGCACCCGAGCCAGAAGGAGCTGCTCGCGCCGTACGTCGAGCGCTACTTCGCCGACGTCAAGGGCGTGTGGGACCGCCGTTCCTCGGAACGCGCGCAGTCCATGGTCGTGGGCATGTTCCCGGCCTGGTCGATCGCGAAGTCCACTGTGGAGGCAGCGGACGCGTGGCTCGCCGACGAGCACCCGCCCGCCCTGCGCCGGCTGGTGTCCGAGGGCCGCGCGGGCATCGTGCGCGCGCTGGCCGCGCAGGAGTTCGACCGCTCCTGAGTTCGCTTGATGGGGGAAGGCCCCGTGCCGCTGTGCTGGCGGCACGGGGCCTTCCCGTTGGCACACAAGGGGGAGACATGATCGGCGAACTGGTGGAACGCTGGCACCGCGGCTGGATCGCGGCCGAAGGGCTGACGTCCGAGTGGCGCGACGGTCAGCTGGTGGTCCACGTGAACCGGCCGCACCGCGTGCACGAGTGGATCGCCACCGACGACGAGAAGGTTGACGCGCTGGCGGCGACCGTCGCCGCGGCACCGGAACCGAGCTGGCTGAGCGTGCCCACGCAGTCGCCGCAGGAGGTCGTGGCGGAGATCGAGGCGGCCGGACTCGTCGTCGCACGGCCGGACGAGACGTTCATGCGCCGGCCGCTCGAAGGCCACCCGGCACCGCACCCGCCCGAGGGCTACGCGGTGGAGGTCACCAGGAACCCGGTGATCGAGGTCCGCGTGCTGACGGCCGACGGCGACCTGGCCGCGAGCGGGCTAATGGCCGTCGTGGGCGAGGACGCGGTGGCGCACCGCATCGAGACCGCCGAGGCACATCGGCGGCGCGGGCTGGGCAGCGTCGTCATGGGCGCGCTGGTCCGGGCGGCGGTCGAGGACGGGGCGCGCACCGGGCTGCTGTTCTCGTCGACCACGGGCGTGCACCTGTACCGCAGCCTCGGCTGGGAGCGGATCTCCGACCTCGTGGTCGCGCACAACCGCGTCAGCGCGTGAAAAACGCCCCCGGCGCGGTGCCGGGGGCGTTCCGAAGCTGGATCAGGACCGCTTGCCGGCCTGGTCGGTCAGCATGCGCAGGCCCGACACGAGGCCGCCCGCGAGGTCGCCCTCCTTGAAGGACGCGACCATGCTCATCACGGCGAGCTTGGCACCGCGGTCGGCGAGACGGCGGTGGGACTCCTCGCCCGTGACGACCTCGACGACGCGCTCGCCCGGCGACACGGCCACGAGGACGTGGTGCGTCGGGCGCTCCGTGGAGGCGTGCAGCTCCTGCGCACGCTCGTGGGCGTTCGCGCCCAGCTCGCCCAGGTACACGCTGAAGTCGAGGCCCGTGGACCGGCTGGAGAGCGTCAGCGCCTCGTCCAGCTGCGCGAGCTGGGCCGGCGTGAACGGCAGCTCCGGGGCGTGCGGCTCGTACATCTTCGCCGCGGACACCCGGCCGCTGTTCGTCACGACGGCGCCGAGCGGCAGCGTCGACGGGTCGACGGGCTCGATCGCCTTACCAGTTGCCACGTGCGCCTCCCTTGGCGGTCGAGCCCGAGGCACCGGACTCGGCTGCGCTGTGGTGCTCGGCGCTCAACCCGGCCGGGTTCGCGCTCCACCACACCGGGGCGTAGCCCCACTCCTGGCCGGGCCGGTACCGGGGAATCCGGGTGGCCTTTGGCCTCACCGTCAGCAGCGTGATCACGCCGTAGATCGCCAGCGGGATCAGCGCGAAGACGAGAACGGTCTCCACGATGGTCACGGCGGGTACGGTAGCCGAACTCAGCCGCGCACGAGCGGCCGGGCCAGCAAGATCGCGGTCAATCCCACTATCGAGCCCGCGACGACGTAGACGGCGCCGAGCGACGTCGCCTCGGCGAGCGGTCCGGCGAGGCCCGCGCCCAGCGGCGACAGCCCCCACGCGAGCACCCGGTAAGCGCTGGTCACGCGGCCCATCATCGGTCCGGGCGTGAGCCGTTGCCGCCGGGTCGCGGACAGCACGTTCCACCCTGCGGACGCCGTGCCGAACAACACGCACGCCAGCACCGCCACGACCAGCCACGACGTGAGGCCGAACAGCGCGAACGCGGCGCCGAGCAACGCGAGGAACCCGACCATGACGCGGCCGGCACCCCAGCGCGCCGCGAGCCTCGGGGACAGCCGGGCGCCTAGCAGAGCACCGGCCGCCATGCACACGACGAGGAACGGAACCACCGGTTCGCGAAGGCCGAGCACCTGGATGGAGTAGAGCGCCAGCATGGCGTTGACCGCGGCCGCGCAGACGGCGGTGATTGCAACGGCAACTACCAGTGACCGCAGGCCGGGAGTCCTGATCAGGAACCGCGCCCCCTCGACCAGCTGCCCGCGAAGATCGCTCCGGGAACGTTCGGGGGCGACGTCCGGCACGCGGGACACGAGCACCGCGGCGGCGACGAACGAGAGCGCGTCAAGCGCGAAGCAGGCCGCCGGAGCCCACCAGAAGAGCGCCGCGGCGGCCAGTGGACCGGCGAGGTCCATGCCGATGGTCTCGACCGTGACGAACCGGCCGTTCGCCGCCTCCAGCTCACCCGGCCCCGCGAGTTCGACGAGCAGCACCTGCGACGCCGAGTCCGCGAACGTCTCCGCGGAGGTCAGCACAAAAGCCGTGGCGCACAAGACGACGACCGTCGCGTGTCCGGTGTGGACCGCCAGCGCGAGCAGTCCGGTCACCCCGGCGCGCAGCCAGTGGGCCGCGACGACCACCGTTCGCGGTCTCCAGCGGTCCACGAGGGCGCCGGCGGGCAGTGCGACGAGCAGCCAGGGCAACGTGAGCGCGACGGCCACGGCGGACACGGCGAGCGGGCTGCGGGTGCTCGCGGCGGTGAACAAGGGCAGCGCGACGACGCGCACGCCGTCGCCCACGAGCGAGACCGCCCAGGCGCCGGTGAGCGCTCGGAAACCCTGTCCGTGCACGCCTTTTGCCGTATGACGCACATCACGTTCCATCAGATTGGACACTACAGAGCGTGTCCATACCGGCCAGTAAGGCCAACGAGTGCTCTCGTGCGGCGCAGCGGTTACACCCGGTCAGGCCTCACCCGGTCGGAGGCGAACGGGTGCCGGTTTGGGGTCTTGTTCCCGGATCACCCACCTCTTAGCTTTTCACCTATACGGGTCTTGCGCACCCACCCTAGACGAGCTGGAGGACACAAAATGTTCACGATGACCCGCCCCCAGGCCGTGACCTTCACTCTTCCGAGCTACAAGGACGATTCGGTGCGTATCACCGCTAGTGACTCCGTCCGGATCACGATGGACGACTCCGTTCGGATCACCGCGACCGATTCCGTGCGCATCACGGCCCGCGACTCGGTGCGCATCACCATGGCGGACTCGGTCCGCATCACGGCGAGCGATTCGGTCAGGATCACGTGTGCCGATTCCGTCCGCATCACCGCCCGTGAGGACTCCGTTCGGATCACCGCGCGGCAGGATTCCGTCAGGATCACTGCGCGTGAGGACTCGGTCCGGATCACGATGGACGATTCGGTCCGGATCACGGCTCACGACGACTCGGTCCGCATCACCGCGCTCGACGACTCCGTGCGCATCACCGCGCACGACGACAGCGTCCGCATCACGGCGCAGCAGGACTCCGTCCGCATCACGGCCCACGACGACAGCGTGCGGATCACCGCGCTCGACGACTCGGTCCGGATCACGGCGCTCGACGACTCCGTGCGGATCACCGCACACGACGACAGCGTCCGCATCACGGCGCACGACGACAGCGTGCGCATCACCGCGCGCCGGGACGACTTCTCCCTCGCGGCCTGATCAGGCCGCCGGCTCACCCAGGTACGGCAACCACTGCGGATCCGCCTCGGCCACCCCGGCGAGCAACCGCCAGTGCGGGCCCCGCGGCGCCGCCGGAACGACGCGCAGCCGCCAGCCCAGCTCGGACAGCAGCTTGTCCGCCTTGCGGTGGTTGCACTTCGCACAGCAGGCGACGCAGTTCGTCCAGGTGTGAGGTCCGCCACGCGAACGCGGCACGACGTGGTCGATCGTCTCGGCCCGCCCGCCGCAGTAGGCGCAGCGGTAACGGTCGCGGTGCATGAGCCCGGCACGGGTCATCGGCACGCGGCCGCGATAAGGAACGCGCACGTAGGAGCTCAGCCGGATCACGGACGGCACGAGCACCTCGGACTTCGACGAGTGCAGCACCAGCCCGGAGGCGTCCCCGTGCACGACTTCGGCCTTCCCGCAGACCACGAGCACGACCGCGCGGCGCAGCGACAACGCCGTGAGCGGCTCGAACGTGGCGTTCAGCAGCAGGACCTTGCGTCTTCCCCAGGGGAAAACCGCCGGCGTCGGACCGGAACCTCCCCCGTCTCGATCCCCATCCGGCACGGCCCGGAGCTCGGGCTGATTTCGGCATGGGGGGACCGTCGGCGCAGCCTCGCCGGAAAGCGAGCCGCCGATAGGGGTCGGTTGTCGGTCTGGCACGCGACCACCTCCACCGGTTCAGCCATAGGAGACCACACTTACCAGGAAAAAATCACGTGTGATAAGTGACGTGTCACGGATGCGTGATCGAACCCGGGGTGAACCAACTCCCTATCGGAGATGGTTTTCAAGAGCCCGCTACCCTTGACAAGGTGACTGAGGCTCCCTCCACTCCACTGCCTGCGACGATCACCTACCCGATCGCCGAGCGGCTAAACCTCGCCGAGCAGATCCACGGGCGCGAAGTCGCCGATCCGTACCGCTGGCTCGAGGACACGGCAGACCCCCGCACCGCGGCGTGGTCGCAGGCGCAGGACGTGCTCGCGCGCTCCTGGCTGGACGCGATGCCCGGCCGGGCCCGCCTCGACGCGAGGCTGCGGGAGCTGATGCGCACGGGGTCGGTGTCCACCCCGGTCTGGCGCGCCGGCCGGGCGTTCTTCACCCGCCGCGGTCCCGAGCAGGACCACCCCGTCGTCGTGGTGCGCGAGAGCGACGGCACCGAGCGCGTGCTCCTCGACGTGAGCGAGCTCGACCCGTCCGGCGCGACGACGCTCGACACCTGGTCCCCCAGCCTCGAAGGCGAGCGGCTCGCCTACCAGGTGTCCGTCGGCGGCAACGAGCACTCGCTGCTGCACGTCCTGGACGTCACCACCGGCGAGCACCTCGAAGGTCCGATCGACCGGTGCCGCTACTCGTCCGTCGGCTGGCTGCCCGGCGGCGAGGAGTTCTACTACGTGCGCCAGCTCGACCCGGCGCTGCTGCCCGAGGACGAGAAGCTCTTCCACCGCCGCGTGTGGCGGCACCGCGTCGGCGCGGACCCGGAGACCGACCTCAACGTCCACGGCGACGGCGAGGCGCCCACCTTCTACTACTCGGTCACCGTGTCGCACGACGGCCGCTGGCTGGTCGTGAGCGGCGCGCCCAGCACCATGAAGCACGACTCCGTGTGGATCGCCGACCTGCACGGCGACGCCGCGCTCACGCCCGTGATCCTCACCGAGGAGGGTGTGCAGTGCTCGGCGTCCGTCGCCCGCGACGGCCGCCTCTACCTGCACACCAACCACGGCGCGCCCCGGCAGCGGCTCTGCGTGGCCGACCCGGAGCGTCCCACCGAGTGGACCGAGCTCATCGCCGAGGAGCCGGACTCGGTGCTCGACGGCGTGCGCTGGATGAACGGCGACCTGGTCGTCCTGCGCACCCGGCACGCGGTGTCCGAACTGCACCTGCACGACGCCGCCACCGGTGCGCACCTGCGGGAGATCCCGCTGCCCGGCACCGGTTCCGTGCACGGGCTGTCCGTCGTGGACGACCGGACCCCGCACGACCAGGACACCCTGTGGTTCGGGTGGACGGACTTCGTGACGCCGCAGTCGGTGTTCCGGTACTCCAAGGCCACCGGCGAGATCGCGCTGCACGAGGCCGCGCCCGGCCGCGTCGAGCTGCCGACCGTGACGACGCAGCAGATCGCGTACACGTCCAAGGACGGCACGACGGTCCGCATGTTCGTCGTGAGCGGCGAGCAGAAGCCCGACCTGCCCCGCCCCGCGCTGCTCACCGGCTACGGCGGCTTCGCGATCGGCCGCGGCCCCGGCTACAGCGCGACCACCCTCGCGTGGGTCGAGGCGGGCGGAGTGTGGGTGCACGCGTCGTTGCGCGGCGGCGACGAGGAGGGCGAGGACTGGCACCTCGACGGCATGCGCGCCAAGAAGCAGAACGTGTTCGACGACTTCCACGCCGCCGCCGAGCACCTGGTCCGCGGCGGGTGGACCACGCCCGAGCAGCTGGCGATCATGGGAGGCTCCAACGGCGGTCTGCTGGTGGGCGCCGCGCTGACCCAGCGCCCCGAGCTGTACGCCGCGGTGGTGTGCTCAGCGCCACTGCTCGACATGGTGCGGTACGAGAAGTTCCTGCTCGGACGGCTGTGGGCCGACGAGTACGGCAGCGCAAGCGTTTCCGAGGAACTGGGCTGGCTGCTCTCCTACTCGCCATATCACCAAGTGGTAACGGACGTTGAGTATCCTTCGGTCTTGTTCACGGTGTTCGAGTCGGATTCTCGTGTGGACCCCAACCACGCCAGGAAGATGTGCGCCGCGCTGCAGCACGCTTCGTCAAGTGATCCGGCCAAGCACCCCGTGCTGATCCGCCGCGAGACCGAGGTCGGTCACGCGGGCAGGTCGGTCAGCCGGACGGTGTCTCTCGCCGTGGACCAGCTGACGTTTCTCGCGAATGCCACAGGCATGGAGTTGTAGGAGGGCTCGACCACGTGACCAGTCCCGTGGATGACATCTCGGACAAGACCGCGCAGGCGGTCGGCTTCTTCGAGAGGTACGGCCCCGACATCATCGCGGGCAGCATCAAGATCGTGCTGATCCTGATCGCCGCCTTCGTGATCAGGGCCATGCTGCGCAAGGTCATCGACCGGATCACGACGCCCGGCAAGGAAGGCAAGAAGCCGGGCCTGCTCAAGCCGTTGCGGGAACGCGCTCCGCAGGCGCTCGGGAACCTCATCTCCGAGCGCCGCGAGCAGCGCGCCCGCACCATCGGCTCGGTGCTGAAGTCGATCGTCACGATCATGATCTTCGGAATCGCGTTCCTCGAGATCCTGATCGTGGTGAAGCTCGACATCACCCCGGTCCTGACCTCGGCGGGCATCCTGGGCGTCGCCATCGGCTTCGGCGCCCAGAACCTGGTGAAGGACTTCCTCGCCGGCATGTTCATGCTCCTCGAGGACCAGTACGGCGTGGGCGACGTCGTCGACCTCGGCCCCGCGACCGGCACCGTCGAGGCCGTCGCGCTGCGCACCACCACGATCCGGGACACCGGCGGCACGGTCTGGTACGTCCGCAACGGCGAGATCCTGCGCGTCGGCAACTCGTCGCAGGGCTTCGCGGTCGCCGTCGTCGACCTGCCGCTGAGCTACGGCGCGAACCTCGCCGAGGCCACCCAGGTGCTGGAGCGCAAGGCGTCCGAGGTGGCCGACAAGGACCCGCTGAAGGCCGACCTCACGGCCAAGCCCGAGGTGCTGGGCGTCGAGAAGTTCACGCCGGAGGGCATCACCCTGCGCGTGACCGTCAAGACGCGTCCCGGCCGCCAGTGGGCGGTCCAGCGCAACCTGCGCGCGCAGCTGATGCCCGCACTGGAAGAAGCCGGCTTCACCGCCAAGTAGTTCAAACGCAGACGCCGGGTGAGTTAGAACACCCATTCGAGACGATGATCACCCGGCGTCCTGCCAGTTCACACGCCTATGGCACGAACTACACCCGGGGCGGCCTGCACGCGCGCGCCCGCGTGAGTCAGGATGGGGGTGTGGGAAACCCCGTGAGCTTCTTCGAACAGGTCGGTGGCGAGGAGACGTTCCACCGCATCGTCGCGCGCTTCTACAAAGAGGTGAAGTCCGACGAGGTCCTCCTCCCCCTGTACCCCGAAGAGGACCTCGGACCTGCGGAGGAGCGCCTGCGGCTGTTCCTGATGCAGTACTGGGGCGGTCCCCACACCTACTCGGACAACCGGGGCCACCCGAGGCTGCGGATGCGCCACGTGCCGTTCAAGATCGGTCCGATCGAGCGGGACGCGTGGCTGCGCTGCATGAGGATCGCCGTCGACGAAGCCGGCCTGGACGAGGCTCACCGCAAGCAGCTCTGGGACTACATGGAGATGGCCGCGAACAGCCTCGTGAACAGCTGGTCCTGACCGACCATCACCCGTTCGGGTCCTTTGGCAGCGCGACGAATGGCAGGATGACCCCCCGTGCGACGATCCTCCGACCTCAGCCCCGAGATCGCCGAAGAGTCCGCCTGGTGGCGCGACAGCGTCTTCTACCAGGTCTACGTGCGCTCCTTCGCCGACTCCAACGGCGACGGCGTCGGCGACCTCGACGGCATCCGGTCCCGGCTCGGGTACCTGGAGCTGCTCGGCGTCGACGCCCTGTGGCTCACCCCGTTCTACCGCTCCCCCATGGCCGACCACGGTTACGACGTGGCCGACCCGCGTGACGTCGACCCGCTGTTCGGCGACCTGGCCGCGTTCGACCGGCTGGTGGCGGACGCGCACGAGCACAACATCCGCGTGACGGTCGACCTGGTCCCGAACCACACGAGCGACCTGCACGAGTGGTTCCAGGAGGCCCTGCACGCCGGCCCCGGCAGCATGGAGCGCGCCCGCTACATCTTCCGCGACGGCCGCGGCTTCGACGGCTCGCAGCCGCCGAACAACTGGACGTCGGTCTTCGGCGGCCCCGCCTGGACCCGCGTGCCGGACGGCCAGTGGTACCTGCACCTGTTCGCGCCGGAGCAGCCCGACCTCAACTGGGAGCACCCGGAGGTCCGCGCCGACCTGGAGCACACGCTGCGGTTCTGGCTCGACCGCGGCGTCGACGGCTTCCGCATCGACGTGGCGCACGGCATGGCCAAGCCCGAAGGCCTGCCGGACATGGACATCCGGCCGCAGGCCCCCGGCGTGCTGAGCGACGACGCGCACGACCCGCGGTTCGACAACGACGGCGTGCACGAGATCCACCGCATGATCCGCAAGGTCATGGACAGCTACCCCGGCACCATGGCCGTCGGCGAGATCTGGGTGAAGGACGACGAGCGCTTCGCCGCGTACGTCCGTCCCGACGAGCTGCACCTGGGCTTCAACTTCCGCCTCGTCGAGGCGGGCTTCGACGCCGACGCGGTCCGTTCGGCCATCGAGCACTCGCTGGCCGCCGTGGCCCCGTCCGGCACGCCCGCGACGTGGACGCTGTCCAACCACGACGTGGTCCGCCACGTGACGCGGTACGGCGGCGGCGCACTCGGCGAGCAGCGGGCCCGCGCGATGACGCTGGTCGAGCTGGCGCTGCCGGGCGTCATCTACCTCTACAACGGCGAAGAGCTCGGCCTGCCGAACGTGGAGCTGCCGGACTGGGCTCTGCAGGACCCGACCTGGGAGCGTTCCGGCCACACCGAGCGCGGTCGGGACGGCTGCCGCGTGCCGATCCCGTGGGAGGGCACCACGCCGCCGTTCGGGTTCTCGACGGCCGTGAACACCTGGCTGCCGCAGCCGAACGAGTGGGACCACCTCACCGCCGAGGCGCAGCTGGAGGACCCGGGCTCGATGCTCTCGCTCTACCGCGAGGCGCTGGAGCACCGGAAGTCCAACTCCTCGTTCGCCGGTGAGGAGCTCGAGTGGTACGGCGCGCCCGCCGGCTGCTTCGCGTTCCGGCGCAAGGGCGGCGGGCTGATCTGCGCGCTGAACACGTCCGGCGCGTCCGTGCCGTTGCCGCCCGGTCAGGTGCTGCTGTCGTCCGGCCCGATGGACGGCGACCAGCTGCCGCCCGACACGGCCGTCTGGCTCGTCTAGGCCTTCAGCCGGTCCTCGACGGCCAGCAGGGCACCGAACACCAGCACGAGCGCGGCCACCTGCGCGATCGCGAGCCACAACCCGACCGGGACGGTGGCGAGCGAGGCGACGGTGGCCGTCACGCGCCACTTCACGGTGCCGATGCCGAGCAACGCCCGGAACAACACCTGCCCGATCAGGAAGAGCGCCGCTCCACCGCCGAGTGCGAGCGCACCGCTCAGGTAGAGGTGGTCCGTGGCGTGCCCGATGGTCTTCTTCACGCCCACGGCCACCACGACGACACCGAGCAGCATCGGCGCGTGCGCGAAACCGAACGCCGTCAACGCCTTCCTGGCCCGCTGTGCCGGCGGCAGGGCGGCGAGGCGGTGTTCGGCGCGCACGTCCTGCTCGCGGCCGAAGTAGCACCACCAGAGCTGGTAGAGCAGCGCCAGTCCGAGCAACGCGGCGACCACCAGCGGGACCGTGAGCGGCAACCCTGCCGCGCCGATGCCCATCGCGATGATCGACTCGCCGAGCGCGATGATCACGACGAGCCCGTGCCGTTCGACGAAGTGCGCCGGGCGGATGCGGAACTCGCCGTGCCGGCGGTTCACGTACGGCGAGACGATCATCAGCACCACCGCGGCCGTCCAGGCCACCGCGCGCCACGCGCCGGGCAGGAAACCGCCGACGAACACCAGCAGCGCCGACCCGAGGTTGAACGGTGCCAGGCGCGCCATCGCGGCGGCCGAGCCGGGACTGCCCGCCGCGATGAACAGCCCGGAGTGCACCAGGTTCACGATCAGGTACCCGATGCCGAACGCCGGACCGGCCACCTCGAACGCGTTCGGGATCGCGAGGGCGATCACCAGGAACCCGCCCATGCCGACCATGAGCAGCAACCGGCGCACGGTGGTGTCCGTCGCGACCGCGTTCGTGAGCCAGACGTACCCGAAGTACATCCACAGGATCACGAACAGCATGATCACGGCCTGCCCGAAGCCCAGCGGCGACGTGTCGTCGGCGAGCCTTCGGGTCAGCTGCGTGATGGTGAAGACGAAGACCAGGTCGAAGAAGAGCTCCAGGGTGGAGACGCGGTACTCGCTCTCCACTTGCGTTTCGGCGGACACGCGCGACATCGTGCCACGCGCATCCGCTTGCGGCGCACCGTTTTCCGCACCCGCGAACCTGGACCTAACTCCAGGTCAGACGAGCAGCGGCAGCATCGAGTGCCGACGCCGGACAACTGCCCCGAACCGGGCGTCGATGCGCAGCCACGAGTCGGTCGCGGTCACCCGCACGTCGCCGTCCTCGCCGAGGAAACCCATGCCCGACAGAGCGAACAGGACCCTCAGCGGGATCTTGACGTCCAGTCCGGACCCGCTGACGGTCAGCACCGTCTGGTCCAGCAACGAGGCCGGCGGCGTGCCCTGCGGGCCGGTGTTCTCCCGCGCCACCTCGACGCCCTCGTCCGCGATCTTCGCGACGACCTCGACCGGCAACCGGTCGACCACGAGCCAGCCCTCGGCGGGCGGCAGGGCCGAGCGCCACATCAGGTCCTTGGCGGGGCCGGGGTCGATGCGTTCGTCGCGCATCACCGCGAGGCCCGTCAGCAGCTCCGATCCGGACACCGTGACGTCCGCCGGGTTCGCCTGTCCCGCAACGGTCCGCGTCGCGAGCGCGTCGAACGGCGTGGCCACCCACGCGTCGAGCAGCTCGTCGTTGCGGTTGCGCAGCCGCACGACTGACTGCGCTTCGAGCCGCACCGCCCTCGCCGCGAACGCGCCCAGGTCGTCTCTCTCGGCCGCGTCGGCCAACACCAGCTCAGGCACCGTTTCCCCCTGCTCGCCAGCCGGCGAGGAAGTCGCGCTCGGCCTCGGTCAGCCTGCGCGGTCGCTCCGTCGTCACGTTGTAGGGCGCCAGCAGCGTCTCCGCCCTGACCGCCACCGGGCTGTTCTCGTCGCGGCCGATGCGCACCACGTAGTCCAGTGTCAGCGACGCGGCCTTGAGCTCGCGCACCGACATCTCCACGCGGACCTGCTCGCCGGTGAACACGATCGGCGCCAGGTACTCGACCACGAGCTTCGCGACGACCATGCCCTGCGCCAGTTCCTTGACACCGTGCCGGGCGGCCTCGGTGAACAGCAGCTCGATCCGGGCGTCCTCGAGCAACGTCACCGTGTTCGCGTGGTTGACGTGACCGAACGCATCCATGTCCGACCACCGCGGCCGCACACCCGTGACGAAGACACCCATGCAGGGACCCTACCGTTCACGAACCTTCACGAGACCTCCACACCAGCCGATTGAAAATCGATAGGCAGCTCTCGATACTCGATTCATGTCTCGCGCACTGGTGTTCTTCCTGCAGGCCCTGCTCGCGATCGCGTTCCTGGCCGGTCTGTTCGCGCAGGTCGTGGTCATCCCGACGCTCGCGGCGGACGAGGTCGAGCTCTTCCCGCCGTACGAGTCGGTGCGACTGCCGTTCGTGATCTCCGCGATCGTCTTCGTCGCGTGCCTGCAGCTGCTCGCGGTGGCGCTGGGCGGGATGCTGCACCGCGCCGCCGAGGGCACCGTGTTCTCGGCGGGGTCGGTGACGTGGACGAACATCGCGATCGGCGCCATCGCCGGCGGTGCCCTGGTGCTCGCCTGGCTGTTCGTCTACGTGACGTTCGCCGACATCCCCTCGCCCGCCGACGGCATGGAGACGCTGGGGCTGTGGATGGGGTCCGGCGCCGGCACGGTGGCAGCGGTCGGGGTGGCGCTGCTGGTCGTCATCGGCCGCAAGTGGCTGCGGCAGGCGATCGCCCAGCGCGCCGAACTCGACCAGGTCGTCTGACGCGGGAACACCCTAGGCCGCCGTGGAGGGATTCTCCGGCGGCCTGGAACAGAGCCGGGGCGCCGCGGAGGGGATTCCGCGGCGCCCCGGCGTTCGTCCGTCCGCCTCTACCTGACCATGCTCCGCACCTGGCGTGCGGCGACGGACAGCGTCGCGAGGTCGAGCTGGTGGACCCGGTTGATCTCCTCCAGCGCACCGCGCGAGCGGGCCAGGCGGGAGGCGTTGGCCTGCTCCCACTTGGCGATCTTCTCGGCTGCCGTGTCGTCCTCGTCGCTCGCCCGCAGCACGTCGACCGAGATGGCCCGCAGCGACGAGTAGAAGTCGTCGCGCAGTGCCAGCCGGGCCAGGGCGTGCCAGCGGTTGCCGCGCTCCAGGCTCGTCACCGAGTCCAGCATGTGGTCGATGTCGAGGTGGTCGGACAGCGCGAAGTACAGCTCGGCCGTCTCGCGGTGCGTGCGCTCCGGACCCGCGCCGCCGGCCGGGCCCAGCTCGCGCTCGGCCAGTTCGGCGATCTCGGTGACGTCGAGCAGGCCGTACATGTAGAGCAGCGCGGCGACCTTGCGGGCGAGCTCGGCCGGGACGCCCTGTTCGACGTACCGGTCGGCCTTGCCCGCGACGACGTCGAGCTCCTTGCCCTGCAGCAGTTCGAAGGCGAACGGGCTGAGCTCCTCGACCACGCCGCGGAAGCGGTTGATCGTGGAGCCGACCGCGAGCGGCTGCGGGCGGTTCGACAGCAGCCAGCGGGACGCGCGGTCCAGCAGGCGGCGGGTCTCCAGGACCATGCTGTCCTGGACCTCCGTGGCCACCACGTTGTCGAGCGCCTCGATCTCGCGCCAGATCTGCGGCAGGTCGAAGACCTGGGTGACGACGGCGTACGCGCGCACCGCGTCCGTCGCCGACGCGCTCATCTCCTCGGCCAGGCGGAAGGCGTACGAGATGCCGCCGCCGTCCACGACCTCGTTCACGACGACCGTGGTGATGATCTGACGGGCCAGCGGGTGGTTCGGGATCGCGGCACCGAAGCGTTCGCGCAGCAGGCTCGGGAAGTAGTCCGGGAGCTTGCGGGTGAACGTGTCGATCGTCGGGATGTCGCTCGCGAGCAGCTCTTCCTTCAGCGTGAGCTTGGTGAACGCGAGCAGCGTGGCGAGCTCCGGCGAGGTGAGGCCCTGGCCGGCCTTCTCCAGCGCCTTGAACTCCGCCGGGCTCGGCAGCGCCTCCAGCTTGCGGTTGAGCGCGCCGCGCGCCTCCAGGTCGGCCGTGAGACGCGCGTGCACCGACAGCATCGGGGCCGCGTGCGCCCGGCTGACGCCGAGGACGTTGTTCTGCGAGTAGTTGTCGGCCAGCACGAGTTCGCCGACCTCGTCGGTCATCTCGGCGAGGACCTCGTTGCGCTGCTGCTGCTCCACCGAGCCCTCGCGGACCAGGTGGTCCAGGAGGATCTTGATGTTGACCTCGTGGTCGGAGCAGTCGACGCCCGCGGAGTTGTCGAGCGCGTCGGTGTTGACCTTGCCGCCGATGCGCGCGAACTCGATGCGGCCGCGCTGGGTCAGGCCCAGGTTGCCGCCCTCGCCGATGACCTTGACGCGCAGCTCGTTGCCGTCGACGCGGATCGAGTCGTTCGCCTTGTCGCCGACGTCGGCGTGCGACTCGGTGGACGCCTTGACGTACGTGCCGATGCCGCCGTTCCACAGCAGGTCGACCGGCGCGAGGAGGATCGCCTTCTTGAGTTCCGGCGGGGACAGCTTCACGACGCCCTCGGGCAGCCCCAGCGCGACGCGGGCCTGCTCGGAGACCGGGATCGACTTGGCCGTGAGCGGGAAGATGCCGCCGCCCTCGCTGATCAGCGAGCGGTCGTAGTCGTCCCACGACGAGCGCGGGACGTTGAACAGCCGCACGCGTTCGGCGAACGACGTCTCCGCGACCGGGTTCGGGTCGATGAAGATGTGCCGGTGGTCGAACGCGGCCACGAGCCGGATGTGCTCGGACAGCATCATGCCGTTGCCGAACACGTCACCGGACATGTCGCCGATGCCGACGACGGTGAACTCCTCGGTCTGCGTGTCCACGCCGAGCTCGCGGAACGAGCGCTTCACGCTCTCCCACGCGCCCTTGGCCGTGATGCCCATGGCCTTGTGGTCGTAGCCGATCGAGCCACCGGAGGCGAACGCGTCGCCCAGCCAGAAGCCGTAGCTCTGGCTCACGCCGTTGGCGATGTCGGAGAACGTCGCGGTGCCCTTGTCGGCGGCGACGACGAGGTACGTGTCGTCGGCGTCGTAGCGCACGACCTGCGGGGCGGGCACGACCTCGTTGTTGATCAGGTTGTCGGTGAGGTCGAGCAGGCCCGAGATGAACATCTTGTAGCAGGCGATGCCCTCGGACATGAAGTTCTCGCGGTCGATGCCGGGGTCGCCGGTGGGGGCGATCGGGCGCTTGACCACGAAGCCGCCCTTGGCGCCGACCGGCACGATGACCGCGTTCTTCACGGCCTGCGCCTTGACCAGGCCGAGGATCTCCGTGCGGAAGTCCTCGCGGCGGTCGGACCAGCGCAGGCCACCGCGCGCGACGCTGCCGAAGCGCAGGTGCACGCCCTCGACCCGCGGCGAGTACACGAAGATCTCGAACTTCGGCCGCGGCTGCGGCAGGTCCGGGATGGCCTGCGGGTCGAGCTTGACCGACAGGTACGGCCGGGCGTTGCCGTCGGCGTCGCGGAAGAAGTAGTTCGTCCGCAGCGTGGCGTTGATCAGGCTCAGCAGGCTGCGCAGGATCCGGTCCGCGTCGAGGCTCGTCACGTCGTCGATCAGCTTGCCGATCTCGGTGACCATGGTCTCGGTGTGCGCGGCGCGGGTGGCGTCGCTCAGCGCCGGGTTGAACCGGGCCTCGAACAGCGCGACCAGCGCGATCGCCACGGACGTGTGGCCGAGCACGGCGTCCTCGATGTAGTCCTGCGAGTACGGCGTGCCCGCCTGCCGCAGGTACTTCGCGTACGCGCGCAGCATCGCGGCCTGCTGCCAGGTGAGCCCGCCCTGCAGCACCAGCGAGTTGAACCGGTCGACCTCGGCCTCACCGCGCCAGACGGCGGCGAACGCGTCCTGGAACCGCACGCGCACGTTCTCGAGGTCGGCCTCGGACAGCTGCGCGAGCGCGGCCTTGTCGATGCGCAGGCCGAAGTCGTAGATCCAGCACTGCACGCCGTCTTCGCGGGCGATCTCGTACGGCCGTTCGTCGACCACGATGACGCCCATGCGCTGCAGCATCGGCAGCACGTCCGAGAGCGTGATGCCCTCGCCGGTGACGAAGAGCTTGAAGCGCCGTTCGCCGGGCTCGGCGTCCTCGGGCACGTAGAACACCATGTCGAGGTCGCCCTCGACGAGCGCCTCGATGCGCCGGTAGTCCTCGAGGCCCGTGGCGGCGGAGAAGTCCTCCTTGTAGGCCTCCGGGAAGACCGTGGAGAACCGCTGACCCTGCTCGGTGGCCGACTCGGCGCCGAGGTCGCCCTCGTCGCCGACGACGGCCTCGACCATGCGGTCGTCCCAGCTGCGGACGGCCTCGGCGAGCTGGGCCTGGATCGCCTGGACGTCCGGCTCCAGCGACCGCGCCGGGTCCGTGTGCACCATGAAGTGCACGCGGGCCAGCGCCGACTCGCCGATGCGCGCGCTGTACTCGAGGTTCAGGCCGCCGAGCTGGGCGAGCAGCACCTCCTGCATCGCGAGGCGGCTCGTCGTCGTGTAGCGGTCGCGCGGCAGGTAGACGAGGCAGCTGAAGAACCGGCCGAACGGGTCGCGGCGCAGGAAGAGCCGCAGCCGGCGGCGTTCCGCGAGCGCGATGACACCCGTCGTCGTCTGGTAGAGCGTCTCCGCGTCGACCGAGAACAGCTCGGTGCGCGGGTAGTTCTGGATGACCTCGAGCATCCGCTGGCCGGAGTACGACTGCAGCGGGAAGCCCGCGCGGTGGATCACGTCGCGCACGCGGCGTTCGACCACGGGGATGTCGAGGACGTTCTCGTGCAGCGCCGTGGTGCTGAAGATGCCCAGGAAGCGGTGCTCGCCGGTGACGTTGCCCTCGCCGTCGAACGTCTTCACGCCGACGTAGTAGGGGTAGACGCTGCGGTGCACGCTGCTCTGCGCGCTCGCCTGCGTGAGCACCAGCAGGTCGGGGCTGAGCGCCTGCGCGCCGTTGTCCGGCCCGGCGGTGAGGCTGCGCGCGGCGAGGCTGTCCTGGCGCAGCACGCCGAGGCCGCTCGCGAGCACGGCTCGCAGCGCCGGCTCGCCGTCCTCGGTGACCAGCTCGTACTGGCGGTAGCCCATGAACGTGAAGTGCCCGTCCGCGAGCCACTTGAGCAGCTTCGAGCCGTCGGTGGTGTCCTCGGACGAGTCCTTCTCGAGCTCCTCGGCCAGCTGCAGGGCCGTGGTGACCATGCGGTCGGTGTCCTCGACGACCTCGCGGACGTCGGTCAGCACCGTCAGCAGCCGCGTCTCGAGCTCGCGGGCACGATCGGGGTCGGTGATGAGGTCGACCTCGATGTTCATCCACGACTCGGCCAGCGCGTCAGCGGGCGGATCGGCCGGGTCGGCGGTCGGCAGCACCTCGGTGCGCTCGCCGGTGACGGGATCACGCCGCACGACGACGATCGGGTGCACGATGCGCTGCACCTGCACGCCACCTCGCGTGAGCTCGGACGCGACCGAGTCGACGAGGTAGGGCATGTCGTCCGTGACGACCTGCACCACGGTGACGGGACACTGCCACCCGTCGGCACCGCGGGTCGGGTTGAGGATGCGCACCGCGGCGCGTCCGGGAACGCGGCTCTCGGCGAGCTGGTAGTTCGATCGCACCGCTCCGACCAGGTCCACCGGGTCGTCGTCGTTGACTTCCTCGGCGGGCACGTGACGGTAGAAGAGGCGGATCAGGTCAGCGAGTTCGGGGGCATTGGCGGCGGCCCGTTCGATCAGCTCGTCACGGACCTGCTCAGGACTGGCCGTCGGACTGCCGTCACTCGCGGCGGGGGCCGCGGGGACGTCGTCGGTACGGGTCGGGGCTCCAGTCGAGGTCATCTTCAGGCGACTCCACGCTATCCGGCACCTCTGTGTGCCGGGTCCGACCCCACCCTAGATGGGGTGGCGCGAATCACCGGCAACGGGAGGGGCACTGACGGACCACTGAATCGTGGGCTGAATCGAGTCACTTCATCAGTGGCGACAAGGCTTTTCTCTTCTTCCACGCCACCCGGCACCGGCAAACACCGCCGGCCCCGACACCCGGTCGCGCCACAGCTTTCATCCGATCATGGGCCCACCGGTGGCGTGACCACCGGCGAACCGCGAAACCTCCCGGCGCAGCCCAGCGCCACCCGCCACCGCCCGGCCCCGCGCCCGGAAGCACTGCGGCGACCCGGCGCGGTTGGGCAAGGCTTGAGGTGTGGCGCTGGCCACCCTCACACCCCGGGCAGGGTCCAACCAGGAGGTCCATCACCCCGGACGGGACGAATCGGACCGGTGGTCTCGCTGTCCGACGCCCCCGGTACCGGAGCGATCGGCCCGGTCTTC
Source organism: Lentzea sp. NPDC003310 (assembly GCF_040610935.1). Taxonomy (NCBI): domain Bacteria; kingdom Bacillati; phylum Actinomycetota; class Actinomycetes; order Pseudonocardiales; family Pseudonocardiaceae; genus Lentzea; species Lentzea sp. NPDC003310. The sequence continues at coordinate 307,139 of NZ_JBEXNC010000011.1, read as the reverse complement.
TCCTGAGCCGACTCCGTCGGCAGCGCGGCGAACCCGGTCCCGTAGGTCCCTCCGACACCAGGTTCCGCCCGGAACTCCTGCTGCCCGAAGGACGGCTGCACCGGCGGTGTGGGCGTGGTGTCGGCAGGCGGGTTCATCTGGATGATGTACGACGCACCCGAGCCGAACAGGGCCTCCGCCGAGTTCGCGTCGCCGTCCGACCCGCCCCGCGCACCCGAGGACGACCCGGTCTGGAACAACGACTCCAAGCTGAACGCCGTCCCCGCCGCCGGGTCCTTCGACCCGGAGAAGCGCTGCTCGGAGTCACGCAGGAAGTCGGGTTCGTTCGAGGCGGCCGGGGCCGCCGGGAAACCGGCCGCCGCCCCGAAGAGCGAACCGGAGTCTGTCCCGGTCGCGGAGTCCGATCCGAAAGGCGAACCGGAGCCGATCCCCGTCGAGGAGTCCGATCCGAACGCTCCGCCCGCCCCGAAGGCCGCGCCGGTAGTGGGTTCCGCCGCCGAGTCGGCACTCGTGCCGAACGCCGCGGCCGCTGCGGACGAACCGGGCACGGCTCCCGCCCCGGAATCCGCACCCGCACCCGCACCGAACGCAGCGTCGGTGGTGCCCGCCGCACTCTCCACACCGAACGTCGTGCCAGCTCCGAAGACCGCGTCGGCACCCGTCGCACCGAACGTCGTGCCGGACCCGAAGGCCGCACCGGCCCCCGCTGAACTCTCTGCACCAAACGTCGCACCGGCCCCGAAGGCCGCATCGCCACCCGCCGTGCTCTCCGCACCGGACGTCGTCCCCACCGAACCCGCGCCGAAGCCCAGGCCAGGTGCCACCCCCGTCGGCGCGTCCGCACCCGCCCGAAGTCCGGAGGTCTCCCCCGGTCCGAGGCCCGCACCCGCCTCGACTTCCGCCGGTTCCGCGCCGATCCGGAAGCCCGGGCCGAACGGCTCGCCCGTGCCGAAGCCCGGAGCGGACTCCGCGGCACCGTCCCGCACGTCTGCCGGGCGCGTGGCCGGGTCGGTGTCGGCCGGCTGGTCCTTCGTGGCGTCCGGTGCGGTCGCCGACCAGTCCGTGGTCGAGGCCGCCAGGTCCGCGGCGTCGACCTGGTCCTCGTCGGAACGGCGGCCCGTCTCGTAGGCGACGAGCGCTTCGGCCAGCAGGTCGGCGAGGCTCAGCTCGCTCGGCCTGCGACGGCTGCTCGGGCGGCCGGCCCGGTCCTCGGAGGTGTCGGCCGCCTTGGCGGGGTCGGGGGTGCCGACCGCGCGGAAGCTCTTCTCCGTCGGCGCGTCCGGGTCGGGCGCGACCGTGGTCTCCTGGCTGGGGCCGGGGGCTTCCGCGGAGTCGAAGACCTGGGTGCCGAACGTCGGTTGCGTGCCGAAGGTCTGGGTGCCGAAGGTGGTCTGCGTGCCGAACGTCGGCTGTGACTGCTCGGGCTGCGCCCGGACCGGAGTCGTGGGGAGGTCCGCCGGGTCGTCGTCCACGTCCGCCGAACTCAGGAACGTGGTCGTCATCAGGTCCGGTTCCGGGGCCGGCGGGACCTCGGACGGGGTCGGCGTGGCCGGGACCGGGTCCGGGACGGGCGGCAACGGGTTCTGCTCAGGCTCCTCCGCCGGTTCGGGCGGGGTGGGCACGGAGAGGGTGGGCTTCGACTTCGCGGTGCTGAAGTCGAGGCCGCTGAAGTCGAGGCCGCTGAAGTCCAGGTCGGGGAGCTTGCGCTCGTCCGGGTCCTCGGCGGCGGCCGGGAAGCCCGCGGCCGGGGTGTGCAGCGGGTAGGCCGGTTCGTCGAGGTGCGGGCCGAAGTCCGTGGTCGCGGGGGCGCGGGAGAACGCCGCGGACAGGCCCGGCCGGGCGAGGCCGTCCGGGTCCACCGCGTGGTCGGGGCGGGTGCCGGAGTCCTCGAAGTAGTTGCGCGACGGTTCGGCGGCGGCGCTGTCCTGGCGGAGGCTCGACGGCGGTTCGACGCGCCACGACGGGGTCTTGGCCTCCGGCTCGGCCTCGCGGCGGCGGCGACCGCCTGCTCGCAGACCCTGGGCCTTCAGCATGTCGAGCACGCTCTCGGACTGCGCCCCGGACTCGGCCCGCGCGGCGGCCTCCCTGGCCGCCTCCTCGCGTTCCTGGGCCTGGCGGGCGACCTCCTGGTGCGCCGCCTCCTGCCGGGCCACGTCGCGGCGGACCGCCTCCTGGCGGGCGGCCTCGCGGCGGGCCTCCTCCTGCCGCGCGGCGTCCAGTCTGGCCGCTTCCTGTCTCGCCTGCTCCTGACGCGCGGCCTCCAGACGTGCCGCCTCCTGCCGGGCGGCTTCCAGACGCGCCTGCTCCTGGCGGACGGCCTCCTGGCGCGCCTCTTCCTGGCGAGCCGCCTCGCGGCGGGCTTCCTCCTGGCGGGCCGCTTCGAGACGCGCGGCCTCTTCCAGGCGCGCCGCCTCCTGGCGAGCGGCTTCCTGGCGCGCTGCCTCCTGGCGGGCGGCCTCTTCGGCGGCCTGGGCCTCGCGTTCGGCTTGGGCGCGTTGCTCGGCGCGGGCCTGGCGCTCTTCCTCGATCTGGCGGCGGGCCTCGCGTTGCAGCTCCATCAGCTGCTGCTCGACCTTGCGCTTGCGTTCCTGCTCGACGGAGAGCTTCGGCTCGTCCTGCGGCGGCCCGGGATCGGGAAGAGGCGGTGTGATGGGGATTTCGGCGATGGTGGTCGGCCGGTCGTCGTCGATCTCGCCGGCGGCCACGCGGGCCGCTCGGCGGCGGCCGCTGACCATCGCGCCCGCGGAGGCGATCAGGCCCGAGGCGGGGACGGTGCGGTCGGAGGAGGAAGTCGAAGAAGAGGAGGACGGCAGGGGTGCGGGTGGCGTTTCCACGGCTTCCGGAGTCATGTCATCGGGTTCGCCGAACGGCTGGACCATGCGCCACCGGTCGGCGGCGTGTTGTCGGGCCGCGGACAACCCTTCCACGGTCATGTCCTCGGCAGCGCGCCGGACGCGCTTGCTGTTCAGCCCGTCGCCCTTGCGGACCTGGACCGGACGCCACTGCCGGAGTTGTTGCTTCAGTGCGGCGGACAGCACGCCGTCGGTGACCACCTGCATGCCCTCGACGGGACGGAGCACGCTCGCGAGCTGCTGGTGCAGGTCGGCGGGCTGGCGGTGGACACCGGAGAACTCGGCCGCGAGCCGGGCGCGCACCGCGTAGACCGCACGGGCACGGCGGCGTTCGGCGGCGTGCGCGGAGCGCAGGTTCGTCAGCGCTTCGGCCAGCTCGCCGGACACCTCGTGCACGTGCGCCAGCGCGAGCAGGCTCTCGGCCAGCAGCGTGTCGAGCTGGTGGCGTTCGGCGCTCGCCACGGCCTCGCGCAGCATCTCGCGAGCCAGCTCGACCCGACCGGCGGGCAGGTGCACGCGCGTGGCCAGCGCCAAGCGCAACCACCCCACCGAGGACGCCGACGGCGCCCGCACCGGGCGGTCGAGCAGCGGTGCGCCGACGTCGCTCGCGTCGAGCAGCCGGTTCGCGTCCATCAGCGAGAGCGCCAGCTCCAGCGTGAGCCTGCCGGCGGCCTGGCCGCTGTCCGCGCACGGATCGGAGAACCTGCCGAGCAGGTCGAGCCCTTCCCGCGCGGCACCGATGGCGGCGGCCAGATCACCCCACCGCCGGTGCTGTGCGGCCTGCACCGCGCGGATCAGGCCACGCAGCAGCAGACGCGTGTCCTCGTCGAGCGTCGTGTCGGCGACGTAGAGCTGGTCGGCCTCGGCCAGGGCCCGCGTGGGCTCGTCGCCGCGGCCGACCGTGACGAGGCACTCGCTGGCCTGGACCAGCGCGGCGGCCCGCAGCTCCGCGGGCACGTCCGGCGCCTCGAGCACGGGGGTGATCGCGGCGAACCCCGTCAGCGGGGCTCCCACGGACCGCGCGCACGCCGCGAGCTCGACCCGCAACAGCCACGCGGTCTCGTACTCGTTGGCGGCCTCCGCCGCCTTCAGGGCGTCGAGCGCCCGGTCGGCGAAGCGGACCTCGCGGCCCACGCGGTTGCCCGCGAAGACCACGAGCGACTCCGCCCTCAGGCGGTCGGCCTCGTCGCGGCGGGTCGAGGCGAGCGCCACCGCTCGCTCGCCCAGCACCAGAGCGAGCTCCGGTGCGCGCCAACGCAGCATCCAGGCGGGCACGACCAGCGTGCTCACCTCGACGTTCGCCTGCGTCTCGCCCCTCGCCGCCACGACGTCGCCGTTGCCCTCTCAGTCCCGTGTCAACTTGCGGTACGTGACACGGTGCGGCCTCGCGGCGTCGGCACCCAGGCGCTCGAGCTTGTTCTTCTCGTAGCCCTCGAAGTTGCCCTCGAACCAGTACCACTTCGACGGGTCCTCGTCGGTGCCCTCCCACGCGAGGATGTGCGTGGCGACGCGGTCGAGGAACCACCGGTCGTGGGAGATGACCACGGCGCAGCCGGGGAACTGCTCGAGGGCGTTCTCCAGCGAACCGAGGGTCTCGACGTCCAGGTCGTTCGTCGGCTCGTCCAGCAGGATCAGGTTGCCGCCGAGCTTGAGCGTGAGCGCGAGGTTGAGGCGGTTGCGCTCACCACCCGACAGCACGCCCGCGGGCTTCTGCTGGTCCGGACCTTTGAAGCCGAACGCGCTGACGTACGCGCGCGAGGGCATCTCGACGTTGCCGACGTGGATGTAGTCGAGTCCGCCGGACACGACCTCCCACACGTTCTTCTTCGGGTCGATGCCGCCGCGGTTCTGGTCGACGTAGGACAGCAGGACGGTCTCGCCGACCTTGACGTCGCCCTCGTCCGGCTTCTCCAGGCCGACGATGGTCTTGAACAGCGTCGTCTTGCCGACACCGTTCGGGCCGATGACGCCGACGATACCGTTGCGCGGCAACGTGAACGACAGGTCGTCGATCAGGACCCTGTCGCCGAAGCCCTTCTTGAGCTTGTCGACCTCGACCACGACGTTGCCCAGACGCGGGCCCGGCGGGATCTGGATCTCCTCGAAGTCGAGCTTGCGGGTCTTCTCCGCCTCGGCCGCCATCTCCTCGTAGCGGTCGAGACGCGCCTTGGACTTGGCCTGGCGGGCCTTGGCGCCGGAGCGCACCCACTCCAGCTCGTCCTTGAGGCGCTTCTGCAGCTTCTGGTCCTTCTTGCCCTGGACCGCGAGACGCTCGGCCTTCTTCTCCAGGTAGGTGGAGTAGTTGCCCTCGTACGGGTGGGTCCGGCCGCGGTCGATCTCGAGGATCCACTCGGCCAGGTTGTCGAGGAAGTACCGGTCGTGGGTCACGGCGAGCACGGCGCCGGTGTACTGCGCGAGGTGCTGCTCCAGCCACAGGACGCTCTCCGCGTCCAGGTGGTTGGTGGGCTCGTCGAGCAGCAGCAGGTCGGGCTTGCTCAGCAGCAGCTTGCACAGCGCGACACGGCGGCGCTCACCACCGGAGAGCTTGGTGACGTCGGCGTCCGGCGGCGGGCAGCGCAGGGCGTCCATCGCCTGCTCCAGCTGGGAGTCGAGGTCCCACGCGTCGGCGTGGTCGAGCTCCTCCTGGAGCTTGCCCATCTCCTCCATCAGCTCGTCGGAGTAGTCGGTCGCCATCAGCTCGGCGATCTCGTTGAAGCGGTCCAGCTTCACCTTGATCTCGCCCAGGCCCTCCTGGACGTTGCCGAGGACGGTCTTCTCCTCGTTGAGCGGCGGTTCCTGCTGCAAGATGCCCACGGTGTAACCCGGAGACAGGTACGCCTCGCCGTTGTTCGGCGTGTCCAACCCCGCCATGATCTTGAGCACGCTCGACTTGCCGGCGCCGTTGGGACCGACCACACCGATCTTCGCGCCGGGGTAGAACATGATCGTGACGTCATCGAGGATGACCTTGTCACCGTGCGCCTTGCGCACCTTTTTCATGGTGTAGATGAACTCGGCCATGGCGGCGATCGTAGAGCGGTGCCCAGAGACTCCTGACCTCGGTCGCCGACAAGCCACCGCCCACGCCTGGATCGAGGGCCACGCGACTCGGTGACCTGCTCGTTCCGTTCGAACGTGAACGACTCTCGGCGATCGGTCCCCGGCGGCCCCGACCTACGAGCTTCCCTCCTTCTTCGTGGTTCTCAGTACGTACATCTTGTCCGGCGCGTGCTGCCCGATCGGGTGAGTTCCCGAAGTCCGGAACCTGGTTGCCCCGAACGGCTCAGAAAGGAACGGTCTCCTCGGAGAGATCTTCGGCAGCCCGCGGTTCAACGACCGGAACGGAGCCGAGTGACTGCACCCTGCTCAAGTCCAACCCGATGTGCAACGCGTCGAGGTTGAACGCCTGGCGCTTCACGTCGTCCTTCTCGTAGTTGCGGATCCGCAACTTGCCTTGGACGATCACCGGATCGCCCTTGGACAACGTGGTCTTCACGCTGTCGGCCAGCTTGCGCCAGCACCAGACGCCGAGCCACAGGGTCTCGCCGTCCTCCCAGTCGCCGATCGCCGTGTTGTACCGGCGCTCGGTCGAGCTGATGCGGAAGAACGCGTTCGACTTGCCGTCCTCGCCGTGCTTGTACGTGATCTCGCTGACGACGGTGCCAACAACGGTGATAACGGTGGAATTCCAGGACATCGGATTCGCCTCCAGGTCGCGGGTTCGGAGTCCAGGTTGCTCCGGAGGCGGGTGGCGGGGACGGGGTGGCGGCGGATCTGTGGACAACTCGCGGGATGTGGACAGGTCGAGATCTTGAACGGTCTCGGAGCGCGGAATCGTCGGGGGTCCGTGGTAGTGGCGCACCGGCGGCGCACGAGTGAGTGAGTGCCCACTCATTGACATGAGTGAGTGCTCACTCATACAGTGGCGGACGTGTCAGAGGAACCACGCCGCCGCCGCGCCCCCGCGATGAGCCCGGAGGACCGCCGCGAGGCGATCGTCCAGGCGACGCTGCCGCTCGTCGTGAAGGCCGGCGCGAACGTCACCACCAGCCAGATCGCCGCCGCGGCGGGAATCGCGGAGGGCACGGTGTTCCGCGTCTTCAAGGACAAGGCAGAGCTGCTCGACGCGTGCGTCCAACGCGCGCTGCGCTCCGACGAGGAGGTCTCTCGTCTCGAAGAGATCCCCTCGGACGTGCCCCTGGAAGAGCGGCTGACCACGGGGGTCGCGGCGTTCAGCGGATACCTGGACCGCATGTGGGGCCTGATCGGCACCCTGCGCGAGTCCGGCTACCACCCGAACGGCGAGGACCACAAGAAGCACCAGGGACCGCCGATCGGCATGCAACAGCTGACCGGCGCGGTCGCGCAGCTGTTCGGTGACGCCGACCTGCGCGTCGACCACGACCTCGCCGCGCGGATGCTGCTCGGCGCCGTCTTCACGAACCGCATGGGCTCGGGTTTCGGCCAGACCGCCGCCGAACCGGCCGACATCGTCGAACTCTTCCTGCACGGCGCGCTCAAAGGGGGAAGCAAATGAGTGAGCTCATGATCGAAGCCCACGAGGTGAGCAAGAGGTTCGGTGACGTGAACGCGCTCGACGGCGTGAGCGTCACCGCGAAGAAGGGCTCCGTCCTCGGCCTGCTCGGCCACAACGGCGCCGGCAAGACCACGCTGGTCAACGTCCTCACGACGATGCTGCCGCCGACGTCCGGCACCGCGCGGGTCGCGGGGTTCGACGTCGTGAAGCAGAGCCACGAGGTCCGCAGCCGCATCGGCCTGACCGGCCAGTTCGCCGCCGTGGACGAGCAGCTCAGCGGCCACGACAACCTCGTGCTCATCGCCCGCCTGCTCGGCGCGAGCAGCAGGCAGGCCCACGCCCGCGCGGACGACCTGCTGGAGCAGTTCGACCTCACCGACGCCGCCAAGCGCAACGCCAAGACCTACTCCGGTGGCATGCGGCGGCGGCTCGACCTGGCCGCGTCGCTGGTCGGCAACCCCGAGGTGCTGTTCCTGGACGAGCCGACCACCGGCCTCGACCCCGCCAGCCGCCTCGCGATGTGGGAGATCGTCGAGAAGCTCGTCGCGGACGGCACGACCGTGCTGCTCACGACCCAGTACCTGGACGAGGCCGACCGCCTGGCCGACTCGATCACCGTGCTGTCCCACGGCAAGGTCGTCGCCTCGGGCACGTCCGCCGAGCTGAAGGCCCAGGTCGGCCAGCGCACGGTGACCGTCACGCTCGACTCGGCGTCCGAAGTGGACACCGCGTTGAAGGCCATCAACTCCGTGGGACTCCACCCCGTCGCGGAAGGCCTCACGCTCACGACGCCCGTCAGCGCGTCACGCGACCTTGCGACGGTCGTGCGCGCGTTGGACGACAACGGCTTGGAGGCGCACGAGATCGGCCTCAAGGAGCCCACTTTGGACGACGTCTACCTCACTCTCGCCGCGAACTAGGGGGACATCATGGCAACCTTGACCTGGCACGGCAGCAGCTACCCGACGCAAGTCCTCGTGCTGACCGGCCGTTCTCTGCGCGCACTGCTGCGCACGCCCGCACTCGTGTTCTTCAGCATCCTGCAGCCGTTGATCATGCTGACGCTGTTCAGCCAGATCTTCGGCAGCATCACGTCGACCGCGAACTTCCCGCCGGGCATGAGCTACATCAACTACCTGCTGCCCGCGATCCTCGTGAACACCGCGATGCAGTCCTCTCTCGCGTCCGGCATCGGGCTCGTGCAGGACATGTCGAACGGTGTGCTCGCACGGTTCCGTTCGCTGCCCATCCGCCCGAGCACGGTCCTGTTGGCGCGCAACCTCTCCGACGCGGTCCGCACCGCGGCGCAGCTGGTGCTGATGATCGGGTTCGGCGTCCTGGTGTTCGGCTTCCGCCCCGACGGCGGCATGCTCGGCACCCTCGCCGCGCTCGGCCTGGCACTGGTCGTCGGATGGGCGCTGAGCTGGGTGTTCATCGCGATCGCCGCCTGGGTCCGCAAGGCGGAGCTCATGCAGACCGTCGGCTTCCTGGCGATGTTCCCGCTGATGTTCGCGTCCAGCGCGTTCGTGCCGATCAACGGCCTGCCGGGCTGGCTGCAGGCGATCGCCAAGGTCAACCCGCTGACCTACGCGGTCGACGCCGCCCGCAGCCTCGCACTCGCCCACCCCGTCACGGGAGTGGCCGGCGCGCTGCTCACGAGCGGCGTGATCGCGGCGGTCGGCGCGTTCTTCGCGGTCCGCGGGTTCCGCAGGCCGATCACGAACTAGTCCTTGCCCGCCATCTTCCGCAGCATCGCGTTGTAGGCCTCGAGGTCGGCGTCGCCATCGGCGTCGGCCTTGCGGTCCAACCGCTTCGCGTCCCGGCCGTCCTGCCGCGCCCACTGCGTGAGCAGGGCGACCATGACCACGAGCAGCGGGATCTCCCCCGCCGCCCACGCGATGCCGCCGCCGAGCCGCTGGTCCTCCAGCAGGTTCTGCACCCACGGCAACGCCAGGCCGCGGTAGAACTGCTCGCCGATGACGGTCGTGGAGCTCATCAGGATGACGCCGAAGAACGCGTGGAACGGGATCGACGCGAACAAGAGCCCCAACCGCCCGAGTGGTGGCAGCTTGTTCGGTGACGGGTCCACGCCGATCACGGGCCAGTAGAAGACATAGCCCGCGAGGATGAAGTGCGCGTTCATCGCGAGGTGCGCCCAGTGGAACGGCAGCGCGGACTCGAAGAGCCCCGAGAAGTACAAGGCGTAGAAGGAACCGACGAACAGCCCCAGTGCCACGAAGGGGTTCGTCAGCAGCCGTGCGACCGGTGAGTGCACGAACGCCAGCACCCACTCCCGAGGCCCCGGCACCTCCTTGTTCACCGGCAACGCGCGCAAGGCCAGCGTGACCGGTCCACCCAGGACGAACAGAATCGGCGTCAGCATGGACAGCACCATGTGCGCTTCCATGTGGATGCTGAACATCGCCGGCGAGTACCGGCCCATGCCCGACGACGTCGCGAACAGCAGCGAGAAGCAGCCGCACAGCCACGCGACGGTGCGGCCCACCGGCCACTTGTCGCCGCGCTGCGCCAGCCTGCGCACACCCAGCACGTACAGCACGGCGAGGGCCAGCGCCGCCGTGCCGAAGATCAGGTCGAAGCGCCAGTCGAACAGGATGGCGGACAGCGTCGGCGGCCCGTCGAGGTCGTAGCCGATCGCGATCTCGGTGCGGCTCGGCAGCTCGGTGCTGCCACCGGGAGGAGGTGTGCGGGCCAGCGCCACGGCCAGGCCGATGGTGAACATCATCAGCAGGACCTCGAGGCCGGCGAGCTTGAGCAGCGCGTGCGGCCTGCCGTCGACCACGCCCTTGACGCCGCGTTCGCGCTGGAAGTAGCCGAACACGCCGAGCAGCAGCAGGCACGCGAGCTTGCCTAGCGTCAGCCAGCCGTACGTGGACGTCACGAGGTCGGCCGGAGTGATGCGCACCAGCGCGTTCACCACGCCCGACACCGCCATCACGATCCAGCAGACCAGTGCGATCTTCGAGAACCTGGTCGCGGCGAGCGGGAGGTGCGCGCCGCCACGCCTGCCGTGCGCGAGCAACGCGATCAAGCCGCCCACCCAGAGCACGGCGGCGACGAGGTGGAACAACAGGCTGTTGGTCGCCATGTCGTGCGAGCCACCCGACGACGAGTGGCCCGTGACCGCGACTGGGATCAACGCGAAGATGGCGCCGAACAGCAGGACGGTCGTCCATCCCCACGAGAGCACCAGACGGCAGCCAAGGGCGAGCAACGCCACGATGATCGCCGTCAGGAGCCATGCCTTCGACTGCTCCAGCAGCATCGCCGTCGCCACCATCTGGCTGAAGGTGAACGAGCTCACCGGACGGTCGATCGCGGCGGCTGTGGTGAACGGCACCGACAGAAGCGCACCCACGAGCCACACGAGCGCGAACCACCCAGCGGTGCGCATGGCCGCGTAGCCGTCCGCTGCGAGAAGGCCGGTCTTCTGCGGTGGCACGAGGAACGCCGCCAACAACAACGAGCCGATGGTCACCACCGCACCCGTCTCAGTCAGCACTCGCACGATCTGCACCCCGACTGGCGGGTTGCTCTCGAACGAGCTCAGCGCGACGGCCGCGAGAGCCGCCACTGCGAAGCCGATGACGACGAGGGGCACCAAACCCGTTCTGGTGGAGCGTTCGATTGGCACGCCCCGGAGCCTACGACCCTCTAGTGTTGCGCCGTGTGAGCCGTTCTTCCCTCCTCCTGCTCGTGCTGCTCTCCCTGACCGGCTGCACGTACTCCATCCAGGGCGAACCCGTCGCCGCCCCGCTCCCGCCGCTCGCCATCGCGACGCCCCGCAAGACCGCCGGCGTCGACCCGTGCGCCCTGGTGACGGAGAAGGACCTCAAGCCGCTCGGCACGCTGAAGTTCAAGCCCGTGCCGCGCACCGAACTGGCGAACTCGTGCCTCTACACGCTCAACGAGGGAACGTATGCGCTGGTAGCGGTGCCTTACCGGTCGTTCGACGACTCGAAGAAGTCACAGCAGACGGGCCGCGAGGTCGAGACGTCCAAGCACGCAACGTGGCTCCACTGCTCCAAGCCGTCCGCGGACAAGGACACGATCTGCACCGCCACCATCGCCGTGACGCGCAACGAGTCGTTGATGGTGGCCGTCGGCATGAGCGGCAACGCCACCGAGAGCCAGGTCACGAAGGCGCTCGAACCCCTCAGCGTGGAAGCGCTCAAACGGATGCCGCCTGCCTAGCCGCACGCCGGGCCAGCAGCGTCGTCGGAATGATCAGCGCCGTGACGATCGCCACGAACCCGAGTGAGAGCACGAGAGAGCTGACGTGCGCGAGCCCGCCCACGATCGGCGGTCCCGCGAGGAACCCCGTGTAGGCGATCGTCGTCACCAGCCCGAGCTCGCGCTCGCCACCGCTGCCGTCCGCCCGTTTGCCGGTCTCGCTCGCGAGGTCCATGACCACGGGGAACGAGAACGCGAGCCCCAGCCCGGCCAGCCCGAACCCGACGTAGCCCGCAGCGGGGAACGGCACCACGACGGCGAGCGCCAGCCCCGTCGCGGCCAGTCCTCCGCCCGTAGCGAGCAGGCGGTGCGGCCCCAGGCGGCGCTGGAAGGGCTCGCCGAACCACCGTGCGAGCGCCATCGTGACCGAGAAGACCGCATAGGCGTATGCGCCGGCCGCGTCACCCATACCGCGCTCACGCACCATGAACAGCGCGGACCAGTCCGCCGCCGCCCCCTCCGCGATAGCGCTGCACAGCGCGACGCTCGCCAACAGCCAGAGGACCGGGCTCTTGAGCACGTTCGCGCGTTCGGCGACCTCTTTCCTGTGACGTTCGCCTACTCCTCCGGGGATCGCCTTCGCGATGAGAGCGGTCACAAGTACGCCCACGACGGCCGCCAGCAGGAAGTGCCTCATGGGCGTCCACTGAGCCTGCGCCGCGGCGGCGCTGCCCAACGACCCGATGAGCCCGCCCACGCTGAAGCCCGCGTGGAACTGCGGCATCAACGACCGCCGCAAGTCACGCACGACGACGACCGCGGCGATGTTCATGGACACGTCCATCGCGGCGATGCTCGCTCCCAGCGCGATGAGCGTCAGTCCGAGTTGCGGCGTCGACTGCGACAACGCGAGCACGGGCAGAAGCAGCGGACTAAGAAGACTGCTCGCTATCAGCACCCCACGCGACCCATGGACAGCGCAGATCCGTGCCGCCCAAGGCGCCGTGAACGCGAGACCCGCACTCGCCCCGAGCAGGGCCAGGCCGAGACTGCCCACCTCGGCACCGACCTGCTCGGCCAGCGCGGGCACGCGAGAGGCCCAAGTGCCGAAGACAGCGCCGTTCAAGAGGAAGACGACGAAGGTGGCCAGGCGTGGGGACATGCGTTCCAGCATGACTGAAGCGCTTCAGCGGCACCAGCAGTAGTGACGCGATCTCTCGAATACGATGCGTGCGTGGACTCCGACCGCCGACGCAGGCCGACGCTGGACACCGTCGCCGCCGCCGTCGGGGTCTCGAGGGCGACGGTCTCGAACGCGTACAACCGGCCGGACCAGCTGTCGTCGTCCCTGCGCGAACGCATCCTCGAAACGGCGCGCTCCCTCGGCTACGCGGGCCCGGACCCCGTGGCCCGCTCGCTCGCGACCCGCTCGTCCGCCGCCGTGGGCTTCATGCTGCCGCAGGGCCTGTCCGGAGCGTTCTCAGATCCCGCGCACTCCATCGTGCTCGATGGCCTCGCACAGACCGTGGACGGTCACGACCACAGCCTCGTCCTGATGCCAGGAGACTCCACGGGCGGTCCGCGTCCATCGATCGTGACGCGCGCACAGGCAGACGTGATGGTCGCCTACTCACTCCCCGACTCGGCCCCGGCCCTGGACGCCGTGGCCGCCCGCGGCCTCCCGCTCGTCGTGATCGACCAGCCGGTCCTGCCGAACTCGGCGCGAGTCGAGGTGGAGGACTACGCCGGCACCGCGTCGGCCGCCGAACACCTGCTGTCCCTGGGACACCGCAGGTTCGGCGTCCTGATGTTCGCACTGCACCCGGACGGAGTATCCGGACCGGTCTCGCCGGAGCGCCGTTCGGCCGTGCCGTTCCGCGTGAGCCGCGACCGACTGGGCGGCTACCTCGACACTTTGGAAAAAGCCGGGGTGAAACCGGACAATGTACCGGTGTGGGAGGCCCGCGGCAGTGATCGCGAACTCGGACGTCTCGGCGCGCGGTGGCTACTCACCCGCACGCCGCGCCCGAGCGCTCTGCTGTGCGCGTCGGACCAACTGGCCTTCGGCGCCCTCCAGGCAGCCCGCGACCTCACGCTGACCGTCCCAGGAGACCTCTCGGTCGTCGGCTTCGACGACGTCCCCGAAGCGGCCTACAGCGACCCACCGTTGACTACTGTGCGTCAACCCCTGGCCGACAAGGGCCGCCGCGCCGGCGAGCTGGCGCTGAAATTACTGGCCGGCGGCAGACCGCCACGGCCGACGAGACTCGAAGTTTCCCTCGTGGAGAGAGCCTCAACGGCCCCGCGAACGTGATCCGCGTCACGTTTAGACCTTTTTCATCACCCGTTTGGACGTAGGGCGGAAACGGTCGATCGACTCCGGACGATGTGTCCGGTGGGGGCACCGGTGGCCACACTTCGTGGCCACTTTCGCACCCCTCCAGCCTCTGTAGCTCAGTGGAGAGAGCGAGGGACTTCTAATCCCGAGGTCGCAGGTTCGAATCCTGCCAGGGGCGCTACACCACAGGTAGCAAGCAGATGGGCCGATCTCCCCAGGAGATCGGCCCGATGCGTTTCCAGACCTAGGCGAAACAAGCCAGCCACGCGTCCAACGCAGGCCCGGGCGGGTTCAGCCGCCGAGCACAGGGAACGTTCTCCTCGTCGCCGGGGACGACCTCGACCAGGACCAACACGCGCGCACGAGCCTCACCGACGCCGAACAGCCCTTCATCGGACAGCCTGCGCAGCGCCGTCTCCATCGCGCGCAGCCGGAGGTCGTACTCCGCCTCGGCCTCGTCGTCCTCAAGGTCGAACACCTGCGGCCGGGCGGCGAACAGGGCGCGGACCGGTGCCAGGTGCTCCTCGCCCACGATCGAGAACGGCGAGTCGGCGTAGGAGTAGCGGACGTCGTCGGCGTCCGTTCGTCCTGCCAGTGCCTCGTGCGACCACGCCGACAGCGCCGGGCCGAACGCCTCGCCCGGTGTGGTCAGCGTGACGAAGTAGAACGTGTGGCCGGGGTTGCTCGCGAACAGGTCCGTGACGGCCGCGCGCACTGCTGCGGTCAGCGCGTCCGCGAGGTCCGCTTCGCTCGGGATCACCCCGACATCGAAGCACGGCAGGACGCTGATGGCGCTGCGGGATAATCGGGCTCGTGGACAAGACGCGGTTGGGCACTTGGCTGGTTGTCGGCGTGCTCGTGGTGCAGACGCTGGCGACCCTGCTGTGGGGTGCCGACGCGACGTTGACCGGGATCGCCCTCGCCTTCAACGCCGTGGCCGCGGTGTCGACGTTCCTCTTCGTCCGGCGTGGCGGCACGGCGGCCTGGGTGGTCGGGGCCTGGTGCGCCGGGTTCTTCGGGTGGCACGTGCTGGGGCTCGGGGAACTGGCCGGCTGGTGGACGACCGGGCTGGACGCCGCGTTCCTGATCGGAGGCGGGTACCAGCCGTCGGTCGTCTACCAGGCGGTGCTGGCCACGGCTTCCGGGTTCGCCGTGCACCTGTTGTTGCCTCGTCAGCGCCAGGTTTCCGAGACGTAGGCGTCGAAGCTCTTCGCCGGTCGGCCGAGGAGGCGGGGGATGTCGTCCGTCGGGGTGGCCAGCTTGCCTGCTCGCATGCCGTCGAACATGCCGTTCAGGTCTGCGACTACCTCCTCCGGGACGCTTGCGCCGATCAGCACATCGCGGTACTGGGCCGGAGTGAGTTCGACGAGTTCGATTCGGCGGTTGGTGGCTTGGGCGATCTTGGCCACCGCTGCTGCGAACGTGACGCCTTCCGGGCCGGTCAGGTCGTAGGTCTGGCCCTCGTGCTCGTCGGTGGTGAGGGCGAGGGTGGCTACCTCGGCGATGTCGCTGACGTCCACGAACGGTTCCGGGGTGTCGTCGACCGGGAGGGAGAGGCGGCCCGCTTCGATCTCCGGCTGCCAGATCTCCTCGGAGAAGTTCTGGTTGAAGTTGTTGGCCCGCAGGACGGTCCACGGGAGGCCGCTCGAGCGGACCGCCTTCTCCGCAGCGTGCATGCCCTGGAAGACCTCGGGCGGGGTCTGGTCGAGGCCTCGGCCGGAGAGCAGAACCATGCGGCGGAGGCCTGACGTCGCGGCCAGTTCGGTGAACGGGGCGATGACGGCCGGGTCCTCCGGGGCGATCAGGTAGGCCGCGCTCGCGCCGTCGAGGAACTTCTTCCAGGTGGTGGGGTCGGTCCAGTCGAAGCCGGTGGCGCGGGAGGCTTTGCGCGGCACCGCGCCGGCTGCCCGCAGGGCTTCGACCACTCGGCGGCCCGTCTTGCCGGTGGCGCCCAGGACCAGGATCTCTTCGCTCATGTCCTCAGCCAACCGGGCCGGGGCGGGCGGGGACATGGGTGAGAGTTCATCGACGATGTTCGATCGTTCGGGCCGTATCGTGGGGTGCATGGAGCCGTTCGACGTACTGCTGCGCGGGGTGCGCGCCGATGGTGCCGGGGTGCGCCGGACCGAGATCGACGGGACGCGGGTGTTGCCGGGGCTCACGTTGTACGCGGTCGCGGCCGGGGAGATCAGCGTGCGCGGGGAGACGGCGCGGGCCGGGGACATCCTGGTGGTGCAGGAGTCCGTTGCCGCGCAGGGACGTGCCTCGGTCGTCAGCGGGACGTACGAGGTCAACACCGCGGTGGCGCGGCGGCTCACGGCCGTGTTGCCGGACGCGCTGGTGGCGCCCGGCGAGGACGGGTGCGCCGAGTTCTACGCGACCATCGGCACGGACGGGCCCGGCGTCGTGGCGGATCGGTTGCTGGACTGGTTGATGGTGTGCGCGCTCAAGGAGTGGTTCGACCGCGAGCACGCGGACGGGTGGCTCGGTGCCCAGGCGGACGCGGTGGTCGGGCCGGTCCTCAGGGCCATGCACGCCCACCCCGAACGGGCCTGGACGCTCCCGTTGCTGGCCAGGGAGGCCGGGGTGGCGCGGACGACGCTCGCGAGCCGGTTCGCGAAGCTCGTCGGGGTGCCGCCGCTGACCTACCTCACGGAGTGGCGGATGGCGGTGGCGGCGGACCTGCTGGCCGAGTCGTCGGCGACGGTCGCCTCGGTGGCGCGCAGGGTCGGGTACGCAGACGCGTTCGGGTTCAGCGCCGCGTTCAAGCGTGTGCACGGGTTCAGCCCGAGCGAGTGCCGCACCCGGTGCGCCGCGAGCGCGTGACGTCGACGCAGCACCGGACGAAGTCCGCGGCGGTCTCACCGGCGTCCGGCAGCCACGCCACAGCGACGTCGCTGGGGCTTACGCCCTTCACCGGTATGTAGACGACGTCTGGCCGTGAGTGGAAACGGGCCGTGGAGGCAGGCACGAGCGAAATGCCGCAACCACTCGCGATGGCGCCTAAGAACTCGTCCGGTTGCTCTGTCACGGCGCCGATGCGCACTTCGCGACCGTCCCGTTCGGACAACGCGAGCCAGTGCTCCCGCCAGGCGCCCTTCAACGCGGGCGCGACGATCACCGGGTCGTCCCACAGCTCGCGGAACTCGATCGACGTGCGGCTGGCCAGCGGGTGGTCGGACGCCAGTGCCACGCAACGGGATTCGCTGAACAGCGTCCGCACGCCGAACGCCTCCTCGCCCGGGAAGGGCAGGCGCAGCAACGCGACGGGCACCTCGGCTCCGGCGAGACCGGCCGTCGGGTCCGACCACGGCGCCTGCCGCAGGTCCACCCGCCAGCCCGGCCTGATCCTGCCGAACGCCGCGACGATCGACCGCGTCGCGTCGTTCGCCGCACTGGCGAGGAACCCGACGCGCAGCACCCGAGCGGCGCTGCGGGTCTCGCTCACGGCGGCGTCCCAGCCCGCGAGCACGGGAGGTACGCGGGCGGCGAGAACATGTCCTGCCTCCGTGAGCCGCATTCCGGTGCTGGACCTCGTGAACAGCCGCACGCCCAGTTGCGACTCCAGGTGCTTGAGTTGTTTTGTCAGCGATGGTTGTGACACGAACAGCCGGTGCGCTGCGCGCGTGAGGTTCCCCTCCTCGGCGATGGCGGCGAAATATCTCAGCAGCCTCGTGTCCACGTCCATGCCGTCAGGCTATGGAGCCCGACATCAACCACAAGTGAGGGAAGGTCACGGGTACGGCCAGCCGTTGGGCGTGCAGACCTTGCCGTTCTGCGGGATCACCGCGCCCTGAGGCACGCCGTTCGTGATGCGCACGATCTCGTCGTTGGCCACGCTGAACGTCTGCTGCATCATCACCGGCGCCGGTCCGCCCGCCACCGAGCACGGCTGATGGCCTTGCCCGAACGCGTGCCCCACCTCGTGGTTCACCATGTACGTCCGGTACGCGTTGAGGTCCGGCAGGAACGCGACGGCGCCACGCACCCATCGTGCGGCGCTGAGGTAGACGAAGTTGCCGTCACGGCACGAGACGTCGACCGGGATCTCGAACCCGCACACGGCCCGTGCGGTCTGCTGGGACGTGAGGCGCACACGCACCGATGCGGCACCAGAGACGCGTTTCACCGAACGTTGGCCACGGGCCGTCCAGCCCCTCGGGTCCGCCAAGGTCGCGTCCACGAACGCTGCGAAGCCCTGCTCGTCCGCGACGATGCCGTCCTCGACCTCGACGGCGTAGGTGCGCACGGGTCCCGTGCCGACGACCGGTCCTTCTCCCGGGACGACGTGGAACGTGCCGGCGCCCGCGACCGGGAACTCCGGGCCGTCGGGCAGGTCGGAGCTCGACGCGTAGACGCGGGCGGACGACGGCGCGGCCGCAGGCGAGGACGGGGCCTCGGCGGAGCTGACCTGCGACGAGACCGATGGCGCGGTGGGAGCGGCCGCAGGAGACGTCTCCCCTGCCAGCTGGGTCGTCGTCAGCAGGAGCGCGGTCAGAGCGACCGCCGCCAGAGCCAGGTGCACCTTCATGACGGCAACGCTCGCCGGAACTGATGAAGAACCTGTTTACGTCCCGCTTGACTGTCGTGAAGGCCTGCATACTCGCACCTGTGTGCGCCCACATTCTCGTCGCCGAGGACAACGTTCACCAGGCTGAACTCGTCCGCCGGTACCTGGAGCACGACGGGCATTCCGTGGTCGTCGTCCACGACGGACGGGCGGCGATCGACGAGACCCGGCGCCGCAACCCCGACCTGCTGGTGCTCGACGTGATGATGCCGCTCGTCGACGGCATCGACGTGATGCGCGCCGTCCGGACCGAGTCCGACGTGCCGATCGTGCTGCTCACCGCGCGGTCCACTGAGGACGACGTGCTGCTCGGTTTCGACCTGGGCGCCGACGACTACATCACCAAGCCGTTCCGGCCACGGCAGATGGTTGCGCGCGTCCGGACGATCCTGCGACGCACGGGCCGTGCGCGCGAGACGAACGCCACGGTGCTCAAGGTCGGCGATCTGACCGTGGATCCGATCAGGCACGAGGTGCGCATCAAGGACGAACTGGTGAGCCTCACACCCGCGGAGTTCCGCCTGCTGGCCAAGATGGCCGCGCAGCCGCAACGGGTGTTCACGCGCGAACAGCTGCTGGAGGACGGGTTCATCACCGCACGCACGGTCGACGTGCACATGATGAAGCTGCGCCGCAAGATCGAGCAGGACTCGCGTCGGCCGGAACGCCTGCTCACCGTCTACGGCATCGGGTACAAGCTCGCATGAAAAGCCTCCTCGTCCGGTTCTTCCTGTTCTCACTGGTGATCGCGGCCTGCTCGATCGCCGTCACGGCGTGGCTCGCGTCGCAGGCGACGACCGGTGCGATCCGGCAGGAGCAGGGCGAGGCGCTCGAGACGGACGCCGCGATCGTCGACGAGCTGGTGGGGTACGCGGCCACGCACAAGAACTGGTCGGACGCGACACCGAAGGCTCAGGAGATCGCGAGCAAGTACGGCCGGCGCATCGCGCTGACCGATCACAACGGCAAGAAGCTCGTCGACACGGGCAACGAGAGTGCGCCGCCGCTGCCCATCACCCCGAGAGCCGTGGTCGACCCGTTGAACGTCAACGGCAGGATCGACTCGCGGGCCGTCGGGCCGTTCAAGCTGACCGACGAGGAGTACCGGCTCCTGCACGCCTACGCGGCGCAGCTCAGCGAATGCAACCGCTACATCACCATAGTCGACGCGCCCAACGGGCGGCCGCGGCTCTCCAACGACCAGCCCGGCAACCTCTCGAAGTGGGAGGACTGCACGGTCGGCGACCGGCTGTACACCATGACGGCCACGGAGACCGCCGCCTACGAGCAGCTGCAGAACCTGTTCATCAAGTGCATCGCCAGGCAGGCGGGCGATCCGTCCATCGCCGACAAACCGCCGAGCAGGGTGACGCTCGACTGGGACGTCCTGATGGTGCGCGACTCGTCGCCGGAAGCGGTGGCGTGCATGGACAGCGCGCGCCGCGAACAGCTGAAGCCGTACGTCGCCGAGCCGGTGCAGCTGTTCCTCACGCAGGTGACCGGCGACGAGCCCCTGCCGATCGACCTGTCGACCACAGGTGCCACCCGGATCACGTTGGTGGCGTTGGGCATCCTCGCGATCGCCGGCTTCGCCTCCTGGATCACCGCGACCCAGCTCGTGCGGCCGATCCGCGCCCTAACCGCCGCGACCAGGCGCACGGCGGAGGGCGACCGCACGGCACGGGTCGACGGCGGCGCGGGCGAGATCGGCGAGCTCGCGAAGTCGTTCAACGCCATGTCGGAGAAGCTCGCCGAGACCGAACGCCAGCGCCAGGCGATGGTCAGCGACGTCGCGCACGAGCTGCGCACACCGCTGGGCAACATCACCGGCTGGCTGGAGGCGACGCAGGACGGGCTGGCGGAGCCGGACCCGCACCTGGTCGGCATGCTGCTGGAGGAGTCGCTCCTCCTGCAACGGCTCGTGGACGACCTGCACGACCTGGCCCAGGCCGACGCGGGCACGCTGCGGCTGCACCCCGAGCCGATCGCGCTCGACGACGTCGTGGACCAGGTCGTCAACGCGCAGCAGAACCGCGAGATCCTGTTGCGCGCCGAGACCTCGCCCGTGCACACCACCGCGGACCCGGTGCGGCTGCGGCAGGCGCTCGGCAACCTGGTCGCGAACGCCGTGCGCTACACCCCGCCCGGTGGCGAGGTCGTCGTGAAGCTGTTCCTGTGGCAGGACAGGGCCGTCCTGGAGGTCGCGGACACCGGCACGGGCATCGCACCGGAGGACCTGCCGCACGTGTTCGACCGGTTCTGGCGGGCCGACAAGTCCCGCAGCCGCCGGACCGGGGGCAGCGGGCTCGGGCTCGCGATCACGCGGCACCTGGTGGAGGCGCACGGCGGCGAGGTGTCGGTGACGAGCGTTCTCGGCGAGGGGTCGACGTTCCGGATCAGCCTGCCGCGGGCATGAGGCCCAGCAGGTCCACGTTGATCATCCCGGCGGCCTGCGCACCCTGCGCGGCGGCGACGATCACGATGGCCGTGGGGTCCGTGACGTTGCCCGCCGCGTAGACGCCGGGAACGCTCGTGCGTCCCTTGTCGTCCGTGCGCACGAACGGGCCTGCGATCGTTTCTGCGGTTTCCGCACCCAGGGCCAGCAGGAACTCGTCACGCGGTTTGACCGGTGCGGAGTACACGAGCGCATCGGCCGGCACGCGCCGTGAGCCGGAGATCACCGCGACCAACCGGTCGTCCTCGACCTCGATCGCGTCGACCGACGGCACGTGCGTGACGTCGTCGGACCACTGCCGGACCAGCGCGACCTTCATCTCCTCGCCGAACACCACGAGCTTCTGGTCGCGGACCTCGTAGCCGTGGCAGTACGGGCAGCCGAAGACGTCGCGGCCCCAGCGTTCGCGCAGGAGGTCGGGCACCTCGTCGACCAGGCCGGTGGCGAACAGCAGGCGCTGGGCGCGCACCACCCGGTCGCCGAGGTCGACCGCGAACCCGTCCTCGAGCCTGGTCACGCCGCGCACCTCGGCGGTGACGATCTCACCGCCGTATCCCTCCACCTCGGCCCGTCCGTGCTTGAGGAGCTCCAACGGCGAGAGGCCGTCGCGAGAGAGGTAGTTGTGCATGTGCGCGGCCGGGGCGTTGCGCGGCTCGGCACCATCGACCACGAGCACGCTGCGGCGCGCCCTGGTCAGCATCAGGGCGGCACTCAGTCCGGCCGCTCCCCCACCAATGATCACCACTTCGTACGTCATGGTCCGAGAGTGCGGTCGACAGTCCAGTTTTGGCAAAGTAAGTTGCTGTTATGGCAACAACCGTGGGGCAACGGCTCGCCGCGCTGCGGGCCGAGCACGATCTGACGCTGGCGACGTTGTCCGAGCTGACGGGCATCTCGAAGTCGACGCTGTCCCGGCTGGAGACCGACCAGCGCAAGCCGACGCTGGAGCTGCTGCTGCCGTTGTCGCGGACCTACCAGGTGTCGCTGGACGACCTGGTCGGCGCGCCGGAGGTGGGCGATCCGCGCGTGTCGATGAAGCCGCGTCAGCTCGCGCACGGCCGCGTCGGCATCCCGCTGACCCGCTCGCTCGGGCCGCTGCAGGCGTGGAAGATGATCATCAGCGACCCGGAGCTGCACGAGTCGCGCGTGCACGAGGGCTACGAGTGGTTCTACGTGCTGAGCGGGCGCGTCCGGCTGCGGCTGGGCGACAAGGAGGTCGTGCTGCGCGCCGGCGAGGTGGCCGAGTTCGACTGCCGCCAGCCGCACAGCTTCGGCAGCGCGGACGGCAAGCCGGCGGAGATCATCAGCCTGTTCGGGAAGCAGGGCGAGCGCATCCACACCCGCGCTGCGCCGCCGAACAGGTCATAGTGGGGTCATGTGCCGAAACATCCGCGTGCTCCACAACTTCGAACCGCCCGCCACGTCCGACGAGGTGCAGGCAGCGGCGCTGCAGTACGTGCGCAAGGTGGGCGGGACGACGAAACCGTCCGCGGCGAACCAGGCCGCGTTCGACAAGGCCGTCGAGGCCGTGGCGGCGGCGACGCGGGAGCTGCTCGACTCGCTGGTGACGACGGCGCCGCCGAAGGACCGCGAGGTCGAGGCGGCGAAGGCGAAAGCCCGTGCGGCGGAACGTTACGGACGTTAGTGGCGCACGCGGGTTTCGAGGTACATGCAGATCAGCTTGGCCGCGATGCCCGCGGAGCCGACGATGAAGGCCTGGTCGGGGCCGAGCGTCACGGCGATGGCCCACAGCAGCAGCGCGATCAGCACGAGGATGACCGTCACCTGCACCGCGTGCGGCCAGTGGCTCGGGTGGATCTGCCACCGCTCCCGTCCCGGCTGCGGAACCTCCACGTCACCCGCTCTATCGGGTGAACGCTCCGCCTTGACCGCCATCGTGCTCCCTCGCCGTGATTCCTCCTGACGAACCCATTCTGCTGAGTTGATCTTCTACGGAGTGTTACTTCCGCTGGTCTTGCGGTGAGCGTTCGGTGAGCGTCGGCGAACGGCAGACGAACGGTCATACACGTGATCGGTTGCCGGTCCGTCACCGTCCGTTTACCGATTGCGATCCAGGTCGCAACTCTTCGTGTAACCCACTCGGGTGACCGTTCCACGCACGGTAGTCGTTAGACCGTTCGGAGCAGCGCGGTTTTTGTCAGACCCCTTCGATAACGTCAGGTGAAGCTCGCGGTACGAGGGGAGAAAGCGTTGCCGGACAACAACGTCAGCGTCACCGCACTGTCGTTCACCGAGTACGTCATGAGCGGCCAGCGTGGACGCATCAACATCGTGTCGGAACAGCGGGGGATGTACCTGGCGGCCGATACGCGGGTGTGCGGGTTCTACAACCCGATCCGCGACGCCATGCGACGAGCGGTCAACTCGACCGAGCCCGAGATCGAGCTCAAGAAGGCGGTCATGAACGCCAACCGCACGGGGCAACCGCGGGCGTTCGAGGAGATCGCCGACGGCTTCCTGCCCTGGCTGGCGTCGTTCAAGGCGACGGGGGTGCCGGTGGAGGGCGCCACCTACCGCGCCGGCGAGCTGACGCTGAAGGTGCGGCCGCACCTGGGGCTGCGCAAGAAGGACGGCACGACGTACGCGGTGCTCGTGCACACCAAGGAGGTGCCGCTGACCAGGGAGGCGGCCAACGTCGGGCTGCGGATCCTGCAGCACACGGTGGACCAGACGCTGCCGGGCGCGGTGCCGATGGTGCTGGACGTGCGGCGCGGGAAGGCCTACCAGATGCCGGCCAGGACGAACCTGGGGAAGCTCGACGTGCTCATCGCCGCGGAGGCGATGGGGTACGTGACGCACTGGAAGCTGTCCGGCCTGTTCGAGTCCGTTCAGGTCGGGTAGGGGGAGCCGGCTCGTCGGGGGCGAGCCGGTGGGCAGGTCAGGGGGTAGGTGACCCGTCGCGGGCGGGTGGGGCAGCGGTGGCGTGGCCTGTCGGGGGACGGGCCGGGGGGAAGCGCCGTCGTGACCCGTCCCGCCGGGTCGGACATCGGTGGCCGGCCCACCTCGGAGGAAGAGGACGACGCGGCCCGTCCGGGGGGTCGGGCCGTGTCGTCGGCACAGGCCGACGCTGGAGGGATGTCGTTGTCGCGGAACCGGAACGCGGACCTCGTCGCGCTGTTCGGTCACCGGCCGGCGAGCCGGTCCGAGCTGTCGTGGGACGAGGCCGAGGAGCACGTCGGGTTCGTGTTCCCCGCCGACTTCAAAGACCTGGTGTCGACGTTCGGCACCGGCGTCTTCGACCACGTCGTCGAGGTGGTCTCGCCCGTCGAGGACGAGGAGTCGCTCGACTTCTTCTTCAGCGACCTCTACGAGTACCGCGAGTTCGCCGGCCGGGTCAGGTGGGGCAAGGCCGGTCAGTGCACGCTCTTCTGGCGCACCGAAGGCGACCCGGACCAGTGGACGATCACCTGGTGCGACTCGGAATCCACCGAGTGGGAGTCCTACGACGGGACCGCAACCGCGTTCCTGTTCGACCTGCTCACCGGCGAGATCCGGAGCAAGCTGATCGAGTTCACGCCCGGCCGCAGCCCCGGTTTCTGGCCCGACTAGCAGGTCTTGAGCAGGGCGGCGAGGGCGTCGTGCTCCGCCTGGTCGACGGTCAGCTTGTAGGTGATCTTCACCGCGATCCAGTGCTGGGCGTACGTGCAGCCGTACGCGGCGACCGGCGGCTTCCACTTCGCCGGGTCCTGGTCGCCCTTGGAGCGGTTGGACTTCGCGGTCACGGCCAGCAACTGGATGCCGCCGAGGTCGTTGGCGAACGCCTTGCGCTCGTCGTCGGTCCACTTGTCGGCGCCGGAGCGCCAGGCCTCGGCCAGCGGAACGGTGTGGTCGATGTCGACCTCGCCGCCGTCCTTGATCACCACGCCGTCGTACGGGCTGTTCCAGGTGCCGGAGACGGCCTTGCAGTCCTTGTCCGACTTCACGTCGACGCCCTGCTTCTGCAGCACGATCTCCCTGGTGTCGCAGGAGTTCCCCTGCGAGGCCCAGTGCGGGAAGCGGTCCCGGCTGTAGCCCGCCATCTTGCCCTCGGGCGCGATCTTCAACGCCGCCAGGTCCGTCGAGCCGGCGGGAGCGGGGCCGGTGGTCGCGGGCGTGTTGGGCGAATTCTCCTGCGATGACTGGAGATTCGTGAGGTACCACCCCAGAACCACCAGCAGCACGAAGACCACCAGTGACGTCACCGCCGCGCGATTCATGCGGCAATGATCGACCATGCGGATCACGGACCGATCACCCGGTCCGTGATCCGCGTGTCCTTGCCGGGTCTCGCGTTGCTCGTGACCGCGTGACAATCACGGGGTGGAACTCGATCTCAAGCTGACAGGGTGCCGGGCCGTCACGATGGACCCGGCACACCCCGCCGCGCACACGATCGGCATCTGGCAGGGCCGCATCGCCGGTCTGGACGACGACGTCGCGGACCTGCCCGCCGCCGAGACCGTCGACCTGGGCGGCGCGGTGGTGTTGCCCGGCTTCATCGACGCCCACACGCACCTGGCGTGGAACGGCCGCAAGACGATCGACGTCACCGGGCTGACGACGGTCGGCCAGGTCCTCGACCGCCTCGCCGGCGCTCCCGGCACCGGCTGGATCGAGGCGTCCGGCTACGACCGCCGGATCATGGACCGCCCGCTCACCGCGTCCGACCTCGACCGCATCAGCGACGGCAGGCCCGTCTACGTCGCCGACCTGTCCGGGCACGCGTGCGTCGTGAACTCCGCGGTGCTCCGGCAGCTCCCGCAGATCACCAGCGACGGCTGGCTCACCGAGAACGAGCAGCTGGCCGCCCGCACGTTGCGACTGCCCTACTCGCTCGACGAGATCGTCGCCGAGCTGCACGAGAGCGCGCGGCAGGTGCTGTCCGAGGGCGTGACGATGTGCGCGGAGGCGGGCATCGGCGCGGGCCTCATCGCCAGCAGTCCGCTCGAAGCCGCCGCCTACCAACGCGCGCGGCTGCCGATCCGCGTGCAGCTCATGGTCTCCGCGCACGTCCTGCACGACGTGGCCGCCGACCCGTCCGACGGCATCCCGCGCGCCATCGATCTCGGCCTGCACACGGGGTTCGGCGACGACATGCTGTCGTTGGGCGCCATGAAGCTGTGGACCGACGGCGGCATGATGGCACGCACGGCCGCGTTGTCCGAGCCGTACGAGGGCACCGACAACGCGGGTCAGCTCGCCGACTCCGAGGGGTTCCTGCGGGCCGCGATCATCGACGGCCACCGCGCCGGCTGGCAGCTCGCGATCCACGCGATCGGCGACCGCGCGATCGACTGCGCCTTGGACGCGGTCCAAGAAGCCCAGCGGATCCGCCCGCGCACCGACGCCCGGCACCGGGTCGAGCACTGCGGCCTCGTCCGGCCCGACCAGCTCGCCCGTCTCGCGGCCCTGGACATGATTCCCGTGGTCCAGCCGGCGTTCCTGCACGCGTACGGCGACGACTACAGCGGGATCATGGGCGCGCGCCGGACGCCGTGGATGTACCGCGGCCGGTCGTTCCTCGACCACGGCATCACCGTCGCGGGCAGCTCGGACCGGCCCGTCGCGGACGGAGCCCCGTTGCGCGCCATCGAGTTCATGGTGCGGCGGGAGTCCTCCAGCGGCCGCGCGATCGGTCCGGACGAGGCGATCACCGTCGAGGAGGCGATCCACGCGTACACGCTCGGCGGCGCCTACGCGTGCCGCAAGGAGCACGTGCTGGGCAGCCTCACGACGGGCAAGCTCGCGGACCTCGTCGTGCTCGGCGACGACCCGCGCACGAGCGACGCGATCGCGGACATCCCGGTGCTGGCCACGGTGGTCGGCGGCACGCTCACGACTCAGCGATCTTCTTGATCGCCGCCAGCCGCCGGTCCCACTGCGAGGCGAGCGAGGCCATCCACGTGGCGGTGGCGTCGAGCGCGCCGGACCGGACGGAGAAGTTGTTCTCCCGGCCGGCCCGCTCGGACGCCACCAGCTCCGCCTTCTCCAGCACGGCCAGGTGCTTCACGATCGCCTGCCGGCTGACCGGCAGCTCGGCGGCGAGCGCGGAGGCCGAGACGGCTCCCCGCACGGCGACCAGGTCGAGGATCCGCCGGCGCGTGGGGTCGGCGAGCGCGGCCAAGACGTCATCGACCTGACTCACCCGCACCCACCCCTTCTGCAACCCGACGGTTGCAGAACAGGCTACTGCAGGTGGAAGGTCGCGGCCAACGTCGTCAGGCGGTCGGCGACGTCGGCGTGGACGTTCGTGCGGCGGACCCAGTTCTCGCTGCCGGACGACGCGGACGGCGGCGACCCGAGCGGCGCGACCGCGTCCGTGACGCCGTACTCCAGCCGGTACGCGAGCACCGCGATCGCCGACTCGAGCCAGAACGACGGGTCCGGCGTGGGGATCTCGCCCAGCCCGACCCGGAACCACACGGGCATCCGCGCGTACTGGCCGAGCGCCGCGGAGATGCGCCGCGCCGCCGCGTCCCTGATCTCACCGCGGGCCTTGTCGCCCGCGAGCACGGCCTCGGTGCGCCACTCCTCGCCCGACGCGTCCTCGTCGGCCGCGAGCCGGTCGGCCGCCCGCTTCGCACCGGCCTCGTTCGCGTTGATCAGCCACTCCATCTGGCGGACCTCGTGCGAGAGCGCGTCCCGTTCGAACCGCGGCACCCGCCCACCGTCCAGTTTGGACTTGGCGTCGTCGCGCCGGGCCTTGAGCCCGTCGAACTCGAGGACCTCCTGCCTCAGCGCGACCCGAGCCGGGTCGGCGAGGATCTCCTGCTCGGCGTCCCACGCCTTGCGCAACGCCTCGACCAGAGGCTCGACGTCGCCGTCGACCGCGTCGAGGTCGGCGAGCGGCCCGTCGCCGGCACCGGAGAGGCGCCGCTCCAGCACGGTGAGCCGGGCCGTGACGCGCTCCAGTTCCGCCGTGAGCTGACCGACGTGGCTGATCAACGTGGCGACCTGCGGCTCGACCACGTCGAGCCGTTCCTTCTCCGTGGGCACGCGGCCAGCGAACCGGACAGCGAGGACGCGCAAAAGCGGGTACCCGGCGATTACACGCAATAGAGGTGCGGTTCCGCCCGGCCGTGGCACCCGCCCTCACGCACCGTCACGACATGGGTGAACCCGGACAAAACGAGGTATTAATAGGAAATGGCGACCTCCGTTACTGAGACCGAACGCAAGTACGAGGCACCATCGGACGCGAGCCTGCCGGACCTCACCGGGATCACCGGCGTGGCCACGGGCCCGGAGGAGTTCGACCTCGAAGCCACCTACTTCGACACCGACGACTACCGCCTCGCCCGCGCCGGCGTGACGCTGCGCAGGCGCGTGGGCGGCTCGGACGAGGGCTGGCACCTCAAACTCCCGGCGGGCGGCGACTCGAGGCAGGAACTGCGCGTCCCCCTGGGCAAGGCCGTGAAGAAGCCGCCGAAGGACCTCTCCTCCCTGGTGCGCGCCCACACGAGGGGCCAGGGCCTGACCCCGGTCGCCGAGATCCGCACGAACCGCCGCCGCTGGCAACTGACGAACGGCGACGGCGAGATGCTCGCCGAGGTCGTCGACGACGTCGTGACCGCCCAGACCATGGGCTCCTCCACCACGACCACGAGCTGGCGCGAGATCGAGGTGGAACTGGGCGAGAGCGGCGACCACAAGCTCCTCGACACCGTCGAACGCCACCTGGGCGACGCGGGCATCGTCCCGTCGTCGTCGAAGTCCAAGCTCTCCCAGGTGATCGGCGTCAAACGCGACTCCGGCCCCACCCTCGGCAAGAAGCCGACGGCAGGCGACGTCGTCCTCGCGTACCTCTACGAACAACGCGCCGCGCTCCAGAACCAGGACCCGCGAGTCCGCAGGGACGAACACGACGCCGTCCACCAGATGCGAGTGGCCACCCGCCGCATGCGCTCGGCCCTGCAGGCCTACGGCAAGATCGTGGACCGCGACCAGACCCGAGCCCTGACCGACGAACTCAAGTGGCTCGCCACGGTCCTCGGCACAGCACGTGACCTGGAAGTGCTCCGCACCCGCTTCACCGACGCCTTGCACGCCCTACCGCCAGAGGTGGTCCTGGGCGACGTGGCCGCCCGCATGACCCGCTACTTCGCCCCACTGGAAGCCAAGGCGCACAAGGACTCCGTGGCGGCCCTGGACAGCGAGCGCTACTTCGCACTCCTCAACACGATCGACACCCTGCTCGCCACCCCACCCTTCACCCCGCTGGCCGAGGGCAAGGCCAAGGACGTCCTGCCACGCCTGGTGGAGAAGGCCCGCCACCGCCTGGACACGCGAGTGGAGACCGCACTGGCAACCAAGAACAACGACGAACCACTCCATGAGGCCCGCAAGGCGGCCAAACGCCTCCGCTACTCGGCCGAGGTCGCCGAACCAGCCCTGGGCAAGCACGCGAAGTCGTTGCGCAAGAAGGCGAAGGACGTCCAGACCCTGCTGGGCGACCACCAGGACTCGGTGGTGGCACGACCGGTCCTGCTGGAGTTGGGCCGCGGGGACGAGAACGGCTTCACGTTCGGCCTGCTGTACGGCCAGGAGGTGGAGCTGGCACACAAGACGGAGGCGGCGCTCCCGGGCTTGTGGCACAAGCTGAGCAAGGAGCACCTGTAGGCACGCTGGCGCAGGGGTCCCCTCGGTTTTGGAGTCCCCCGCGACCCAACCTAGCGAGAGGGTCTGACACTCCGAGAGGGTTCGGCACTCCCGCCCCACAGCGATGCCGAAGGCGAGCAGTCTCTTGCCAAGACCTAAGGGCGGTGGGGTCCCATCACGAGTCGCGCCATAGCACTTGCTGCATGCCTGGAGGGGTGTCAAGCGGGCACGCTTTTCGCCCGCTTGACACCCCTCCAGGCATGTGGCCCGCTCTTGGTGCGGCTCGTGATGGGACCCCACCGCCGAGGCGCCCAAACTAAGCAACAGGCAGCCGCTCTACGCAACAGGCGTGCCATCTACCCACAGGCAGCGCGGGCCCCCTGATCAGATTGCCGGGGGTCTGGGGGCAGAGCCCCCAGGGGAAGCACGCAACAGAAACCCGCCGCAAGCAAGGCGACCACGAAGCAAAGCCGCGACTCAACGAGTGAGCAGCTTCACCCGCAAAGCCAGCCCAGCCTTCAACGCCACCCGGAACGGCGCCCACAACACCCCGGCATGCCGATCAGCCATGTACCGATAAGCACTCCGATGATGCTCCCGCAACATCCGCTCAGAAGCCCGAGCCGTCGAGTGCCCCCCAATGTGCACAACCTCAGCCTCAGGCACGTAAACGTTCACCCACCCAGCAGCCCCCACACGCTCCCCGAGATCAACGTCCTCGAAGTACATGAAGTACCGCTCGTCAAACCCACCAACAGCGTCAAAAGCCTCACGCCGCATCAAGAAACAGGACCCGGACAACCACCCGGCAGTCCGCTCGACCGGCGACTTCTCCTGCCGATACGCCCGAGTCCAGGGATTCGACTTCCACACAGACCCGAACAGGGCGTGCCCGACCCCACGCCCCAACGAGGGCAACAACCGGGCAGAGGGGTAGACCTCCCCGGAAGGCTCCCGGATCAACGGCCCGAACATCCCACCCCGCGGCCACCGCTCGGCCGCCGCGATCAACGCGTCCACACTGCCGGGCGAGAACTCGATGTCGGGGTTGGAGATCAGCACCCACCCGACCTCAGGTCCCAGAGCCGCAACGCCGCGGTTGGCGCCACCGCCGTACCCGAGGTTCCCGCCGGTGGGCACGAACGTCACGTGCGGACGCGACCCGGCGACTTCCTCCGGCACGCCGTCGGTCGACCCGTTGTCGGCGAGGATCACCTGCACCGGACGGGTGGTGGCCTTCTCGAGGGTGTCCACAAAGGGAGCCAGCGTCTCGCCCGGCGAGTACGTGACCGTCACGACACCAAGTCCGTCGCCGTAGTTCACGCGCGTCACCCTAGCGCCGCCCGCGCTCAGCGCCGCCGACGCACCATCAGAGCGCGCTCGTAGGCCAGGCGGTGGCGGTCGGCGCTGACGGACCACGAGAAGTCCTTGGCACGCTGCTGGCCGGACGCCGCGAGCGACGCCCGGCGGGCCGGGTCGTCCAGGAGGTCGGCGATGGCGGCCGAGATGTCGCCGGCGCCGACGCCGCAGTACGCGACGGCCTCGCCGCCCACCTCGGGCAGCGACAGGCGGCGGGTCGTGAGCACGCACGCGCCGCAGGCCATGGCCTCCAGCACGGGCAGGCCGAAGCCCTCGCCGAGGGACGGGTAGGTCACCAGCTCGGCGCCGCCGAGGAAGCCTGCCAGCTGCTCGAACGGGAGGTAGCCCGCGCGGATCACGCGGATGCGGTGCGGGACGGCGTCCAGGGCTCGTTCGACCTGGCTGTCCCAGCCCGGCTGACCCGCGAGCACCAGGGCGGGCGGGTCCGAGCGGCCCACCATCGCCTGGGCGAAGCCGCGGATCAGGGCCGGGACGTTCTTGCGGGGCTCCAGGGCGCCCAGGAAGGCGACGTACGGGGTGTCGCCGAGCGACAACGTGCGGCGCACGGAGAGGATCTCGTCCGGCGACGGCGGGTGGAAGCGTTCGGTGTCCACGCCGTGCTGGGCGATGTGCAGGACGCGGCGGTCGGCCGCGGCCACGCGGACCAGCTCGTCGGCGGTGGCCTGGGACGGGACCACGCAGAGGTCCGCGCGTCTCAGCGAGGCCCTGGTCCAGGCGCGGAAGAAGCGGGCCTTGACCGACGAGTGCAGCACCGGGTCGGTGAAGAACGTGGCGTCGTGCAGCGTGACGACCGACGCGGCCTTGCCCGCCAGCGGCAGCGTGTAGTGCGGGGAGTGCACCACGTCCACGCCGAGGGTGCGGATCAGGCGCGGCAGGGTCGTCTGCTCCCAGGCCAGGCGGGCTGTCCTGGTGGCGACGGCGTCGGCGGCGCGGATCACGCGGGCGTTGGGCGCCAGCTTGGTGAACAGGTCGAGGTCGCGCGGCTGGCAGACGACGGAGAGCTTGGCGCCGTCCGCGTCCAGCGCCGCGACGAGCGAATCCACGTAACGGCCGACGCCACCTCGATCCGCGGGGATCGCGGTGGCGTCGATCAACACGCTGGGTTCGGCGGTCGGCACGATCAGCTAGCGTAATGTCAGTTGCGAATGCGTTTAGCGGGAACGTACTAATCCGGTTGTCCAGCGTGGGCGCGCCAGACACCCTGCGCCGTCTTTTCCCAGGTGAACTCACTCGCGCGAGTGATTCCGGCCTCGACCGTGTGATGAGGATCCGCGATCACAGCACGCAGACCTTCCGTCAACGACGCCAGATCGCCGCGCCGCACGACGGTTCCCGCGCCGCCCGCGACCTCCACCAGGGCCGGGTCGTCGGAGTGCACGACGGGCACGCCCGCGGCCATCGCCTCCAGCACCGGCAAGCCGAAACCCTCGGCCAGGCTGGGTGCCGCGAGCACGGTGGCGCCGGCGAGCACCGAGGCCAGGCGCTCGTCGGACACCCGGCCGAGCAACGTCACGTGCGGCGCGCGCAGGTCGACGTCTCCCCAGCCCTGCGGCCCGACCACGACCAGCGGCACGCGCAGCCGTTCGGTCGCGCGCACCAGCAACCCGAAACCCTTGCGGGGCTCCACGGTGCCGACGGCGAGCACGTACGCCGGTGGGAGGTCCTCGGCGGGCGGACCGACCAGCCGCGTCACGCCGTTCGGCACGACGTGCACCGGCACGGACACCCGCACGCACTCCGCCAGTTGAGACGCCACAGCGGAAGTCGGCACCACGAGGGCACGTGCCTCGCGCGCCGCCCGCGCGATCACCTTGCGGTGCCAGGCGACCCCGCGCGGAGTGAGCGTCTCCGGGTGCGTCCACGGCACCACGTCGTGCACGGTCACGACAGCGCCCGGCAACGGCGCGAGCGGCGTCGGGGCGTGCACGTGCGGGCCGAGCTTCGGCGGCAGACCGCGTTCCCACAACGCCACCAGCGCACGGCGCGGCACCCTGATCACGCGGTCGGCGCGGGCCGTCGCCGCGGTCGTCACGGACCAGTCGGGCGGCGCGGTCTCCCCCAGCACCCTCAGCAGCTCCGCGGTGTAGCGGCCGGTGCCGCCGGGGACCGGGGCGTTGAGTTGCTCGGTCAGCAGTACTAGCTCGGGCACGTCGCGTACCGTCTCACGCCGTGTCGGCAGTCAGCACCGTGGTGGTCGTGACGTGGCGCGGCCGTGACCACATCACGGCGTGCCTGGACGCCCTCCGCGCCCAGAAGAGTCCACATAGGACGATCATCGTGGACAACGCGTCCGACGACGGCACGGCCGCGCTGATCAGCGCACACCCCGGCGAGCACGAGGTCGTGCGACTGCCGCGCAACCGGGGTTATGCGGGCGGGCTCGCCGCCGTCCTCGACCGGGTCGACACCCCGTACGTCGCGTGGCTCAACGACGACGCGGCTCCGGACCCGTCGTGGCTGCACGAGTTGGAGAGCGCTCTCAACGGCGAGCCGGACGCCGCGGCCGCGACCTCGTCGATCCTGCTCACCGACGGTTCGACGCAGTCCGTCGGCGTGGCGCTGACGGCGGACGGCCACGGCAGGGACGTCGTGCTCGCCGGCCGCGAGGTGTTCGGCTTCTGCGGTGGCGCGGCACTGCTGCGGACCGACGTGCTCAAGGCCGTCGGCGGCGTCCCGGCGAGCTTCTTCTGCTACTACGAGGACACCGACACGGCCTGGCGGCTGCGGCTGGCGGGCCACCGGGTGATCTCGGTGGGACCGGCGCGCGTGCGGCACCGGCACGGCGCCAGCACCCGTCCCGGCTCGGCCCTCTTCCACCGCTGGAACGAGCGCAACCGCCTGCTGATGCTGCTGCGGTGCGCCCCGTTCGCGGTGGCGCTGACCCAGCTCGCCCGGTTCCTCGCGATCACCGTCGTGCTGCCGTTCCGCAAGGACGTCCCGGAGGCCGCGAACTTCCGCGTCGGCCTCCGCGCGCGGGTGCTCGGCGAGGTGCTGCTGCGGCTCCCGGTGACGCTCGTCCAGCGGCTCCGGATCACCACCGGCGTGCCGCGCGGGCGCGTCTGGCGGGACTGGGCGGGCCGCTGATGTCGCGCAGCCGCAAGCCCCGCCTGATCTACGACCCGAACTCGCCCGAGAACAAACGCGCGCTCGACGCGGCCGAGCGGAAGGTCACCCGGCTGCTGCTCGTCGCGGGTCCGACAGCGATTCTCGCCGGGTCCGCGCTCGGCATGACGGTCCAGGTCGGGTTCCTGCTGCTCGCCCTCGCGGGCGGCCTCGCGTTCGCGCTGGGCCTGTGCGGGCTCGCCGGGAGCAAGCAGGCGGCGCTGCCCGCGTTCCTGCTGGGGCTCGGCGCGCCGTTCGTGCTGACGTTCGGCGGGCACAGCGTGCTGATGGACCGCATCGGCCACGTCGAGCGCTGCGTGGTGCGGGAGGCCGAGGAACACCGGTCGGCGAAGCGCCCGGTCGTCGAGTACGTGCTGGGCTGTCCCAGCGGCGACGTCGAGATCACCGAGGACTGGAGCGAGCGGCTCCGCGCCCCCGAGGGCGACGTCCGGATCGGTCCCCCGCTGCGGCCGGTCCTCGCCGCTCCCGATCTCTGGAACCTCCCCCTGGTGGTGGGCGTCCTCGTAGCGATGACTACCGCGATCCCCGTCGCCCGGCTGCTCCGGAAGCAGCCGTGAGCCGACCGGCACCACTCATCGTGATCGGGCTCGCCGCCGTCGCCGCCGCCGTCGTGCTGGGCGCCGTCGTGCCCGAGCAGTACGAGCTGGCGGTCCTGGTGCCGTGCTGCCTGCTGTCCCTCGCGTTCGCCTGGGGCCTCGGCAAGCTCGGACCGGCGTGGCTCGTGCTACCCGCGTTCATGGTCGTGATCCCCGGCACAGCGGTCCTCGTCGGCGACGGCCACCGCGCGTTGATGGACGTCCTCGCCACGCCCCAGACGTGCGTGATCACCGCCGTCGAGGACGTGCCGGGGCCGGACAACCCGATGTTCGCGCACCACGTCACCTGCCCCGACGGCGCCGAGCTGCGCATCGTCGTGCGCGGTGAGCAGGACAAGAAGGTGCAGCCCGGCCCGGCCACCGTGCTGCGGCACCCGCTGATGCGCCCGCTGCTCGCCGACCGCAACGACTGGTCCGGCGAGTGGGTCTTCGGGGTGCCCGTCGCTGTCGCTTTGCTCCTGATCTGTGCAACCACACTGCGGGCGCGCAGAGTGATGAGGCAGGCTTAGCCCGTGGATCGAGCCTCGCTGCCCGTCGTGTCCGTCGTCGTCGTGAACTACCGAGGCGCGGAGGACACCATCACCTGCGTGCGCGGGCTGGCCGAGGTCGACTACCCGGCCGAGCTGCTCCAGGTGGTCGTCGTCGACAACGAGGCGCACGACACCGCACGGCTGAAGGCCGAGCTGCCGGGCGCGCAGATCGTCACCTCGCCGGAGAACCTCGGTTTCGCGGGCGGCTGCAACCTCGGCGTCGAGCACGCCACGGGCGGCATCCTCGCGTTCCTCAACAACGACGCGCGCGCCGACCGGAACTGGATCAAGGCCGCGATCAGGGTCTTCCACAGCGAACCGGCCGTCGCGTCGGTCGCGAGCAAGGTCCTCGACTGGGACGGCGAGAAGATCGACTTCGTCGACGGCGGCCTGACC
This sequence comes from Lentzea sp. NPDC003310, assembly GCF_040610935.1. Classification (NCBI taxonomy): domain Bacteria; kingdom Bacillati; phylum Actinomycetota; class Actinomycetes; order Pseudonocardiales; family Pseudonocardiaceae; genus Lentzea; species Lentzea sp. NPDC003310. Next base: position 271,570 of record NZ_JBEXNC010000011.1, on the reverse strand, counting down.
TGGTTCGGCATGGGCTACAAGCGGCACGCGGGCCAGGCCGACGACGGCAGCCACGACGGCCCGAAGGACGTGCTGTTCGGCACCGGCAGCGCGATGTTCGTGCGCACCGAGGTCTACAAGCAGCTCGGCGGGTTCGACGAGCGGTTCTTCATGTTCTACGAGGACGTCGACCTCGGCTGGCGGCTCAACCTGCGCGGCTGGCGGGTCCGCTACGAGCCGGCGTCGCTCACGTTCCACAAGCACCACGCGTCGATGAGCTCGATCGACCACAGCCGCGAGCTGTACCTGCTGGAGCGCAACGCGCTCATGTCGCTGTACAAGAACTTCTCCGACGAGACGCTCGCGAAGGTCCTGCCGGCCGCCCTGGCGCTGTGCGTGCGCCGCGCGACGGCCCGCGGTGAGATCGACCCGAAGCAGTTGGAGATCACCCGCCGCCCGGCCGACCCCGTGGCCGACCGCGAGCCGGTCGGGATGTCGCGCCAGGCGCTCGCCGGGTTCCTCGCGATCGACCAGTTCGTCGAGGCGATGCCGTCCCTCGCCAAGTCCCGCGAGAAGGAGCAGGCCGCGCGCCGCATGTCGGACACCGACCTGGTGCCGTTGATGCGCAAGGCGTTGGAGCCCGCCTATCCCCTGCCGCGCTACCTGGCCGCGCACGACATCCTCGTCGACGTGCTGGGCCTCGAGGACGTGTTCGGCAGGCCGCGCAAGATCCTGGTGATCACCGGCGACGCGATCTCCGACCGGATGGCCGGTCCCGCGATCCGCGCCTGGCACATGGCGGACGTGCTGTCCGGCGAGCACCAGGTCCGCCTCGTCACGACGAACCCGCTGTGCGCGCCGCCCGACGCCCCGTTCGCCGTCGAGCGGGCCCGGCCGAAGGAACTGCCGCCGCACGTCGCGTGGGCGGACGTGGTGGTGCTGCAGGGCCACGCGCTGGAGATGGTCGGCGAGCTGAAGAAGGAGTCGTCGACCAAGATCGTGGTCTGCGACATGTACGACCCGATGCACCTGGAGCTGCTGGAGCAGGGCAAGGACAAGGCCGACGACAAGCGCGCCCTGGACCTCGCCGCCGTCACCAAGGTGCTCAACACCCAGCTCGAACGCGGCGACTTCTTCCTGTGCGCGTCCGAACGCCAGCGGCACTTCTGGCTCGGCCACCTAGCCGCGCTCGGCCGGCTCACGCCGACGTTGTACGACAACGACCCCACCACGCAGTCGCTGCTGGGGATCGTCCCCTTCGGACTGTCGGGCAAGCCGCCGCAGCGCACCGGCCCGGCGATCAAGGGCGTCGTGCCGGGCGTGACGGACGCGGACAAGGTGGTGATCTGGGCCGGTGGCGTCTACAGCTGGTTCGACCCGCTGTCGCTGATCGAGGCGATGAGCCACCTGCGCACGCGGCAGCCGTCCGCGAAGCTGTACTTCCTCGGCATGAAGCACCCGAACCCCGAGGTCCCGGACATGGACATCGCCGGCCAGACGCGGGCGCTGTCCGCACAGTTGGGGCTGACCGGCGAGACCGTGTTCTTCAACGACGGGTGGGTGCCCTACACCGAGCGGCAGAACTGGCTGCTCGACGCGAACTGCGGTGTCACCACGCACTACGAGCACGTGGAGACCACGTTCGCGTTCCGCACGCGGGTGCTCGACTACCTGTGGGCGGGACTGCCGATCGTCACCACGTCCGGCGACTCGTTCGCGGACCTGGTGCTGCGGGAGGGTTTGGGCGTCGTCGTGCCCCCGGAGGACCCGGAGGCGCTCGCCGACGCGTTGGAGAAGGTGCTCTACGACGAGGAGTTCGCGGCCGGGTGCCGCGAGCGCATCGCCGTCGTCCGTGAGCGGTTCACCTGGGAGACGGCACTCGCGCCGCTGGCCGAGTTCTGCCGCAACCCCAGGCCCGCAGCGGACCGTCTGCCGGGCTCGGCCCCCCTGGTGCGCACACCGGGGCTGAGCACGACGGACAAGGTGAAGCGGGACCTGCTGCTGGTGCGCGAGTACCTGGACGCGGGTGGACCGACCGAGTTGGCCAAGCGGGCGACGGGGCGTCTGCGCAAGATCGCGCGTGGCGGTAGGTAGATGGCGAGATCCCCGAAACCCCTCAAGGTGCTGCTCGACGGCACCCCCCTGCTCGGACACCGGACCGGCATCGGCCGCTACACGGCGGCGCTGGCCGAGGAACTGGCGTCGATGTCGGACGACGTCGACGTGCGGGCCGTGGCGTTCACGCTGCGCGGCTGGCGCGCGTTGCGGACGGTGCTGCCGCACGACGTGACTGCGCGCGGCCTGCCCGTCGCGGCACGGGCGTTGCGCCAGCTCTGGCTGCGCGCGCCGTTCCCGCCCGTCGAGATGCTGGCCGGGTTCTCCGACGTCATGCACGCGACGAACTTCGTGCTGCCGCCGACCGTGCGGGCGGGCAAGGTCGTCACGATCCACGACCTCGCGTTCCTGGACGCGCCCGGCGACCTGCCGCCGTCCGACCGCAGGCTGCCGGAGCTCGTCCGGCTTTCGGCCCAGCGCGCGGACGTGATCTGCACGCCGACCGCGGCCGTCGCGAACGTCGTGGCGGACCGGTTCTCCGTGCCGCTGGACAAGATCGTCGTGACGCCACTGGGCGTCGACCCGGCGTGGTTCGCCTCGCGCGCGCCGTCGCCGACGTTGCGCGGCCGGCTCGGGCTGCCGTCGGAGTACCTGCTGTTCGTGGGTGCCGACGGGCCGCGCAAGGGCCTGGAGTACCTGGTCAAGGCGCACGCGTCGGACCCGTCGCTGCCGCCGCTCGTGATCGTCGGACCCGGCCGGTCCGGTGTGGACGGTCGGGTGCTGCGGACCGGGTACCTGTCGGACGTGCACCTGCGATCGGTCGTGGCGGGTGCCACGGCGCTGGTGCTGCCGTCGCGGGACGAGGGCTTCGGCCTGCCGGTGCTGGAGGCGTTGGCCTGCAACGTGCCCGTGGTGTGCTCGGACGTGCCCGCGCTGCGCGAGGTCGCCGGCGGGCACGCGGTGCACGTGCCGGTCGGTGACGTCGAGGCGCTGGCGGACGGGCTGGCCCAGGCCGTGGCGGCGCCGGAGACCCCGGAGGCCCAGAGCGAACGACGGGCCTACGCGGCAGGGTTCACCTGGCGGAGGTGCGCGGAGAAGACGGTCGAGGCGTACCGGCGGAGCAGGGCCTGAGAACTGCGTCGGCGGGCGTCAGGAAGACCTGACGCCCCAACGACTTCACCGAGAGTGCGGCCTCGGCGAACGCTTGTCGAGCTGGCTCATCGACACCTGCCGCGAGCCCGTGACGACGGCAACGCACTTCAGGAATCGCTGCCGATCGGAATCCTCGGTCACGGGACGCGCAGGCGTGCGCCCGGAATCGAACATGCGGAAAAGCGTGCCGCACTCGGAACGCCCGTGCCAGACCGGTCACTCCAATGGCGCAGCCCCGGCACGGGGAGCTACCACTCCCGCCGCGAACGCCGCCGAAAGGGCGCTGCGCCACTGCGGCAACGGGCGCAGTCCCGCCGCTGCCCACGCCGCCCCCGACAGCACCGAGTAGGCAGGTCGCGGGGCCGGGCGCGGGAAGTCCGCCGTGGTGCACGGCCGCACGCGCGACGGGTCGGCGCCGAGCTCCTCGAAAATGGCCTGTGCGAAACGGAACCACGTCGTCTCGCCGCCGCCGGTCGCGTGCAGCAGCCGGGTCTCCGGCAGCACCGCGGCGAGCTCCAGCAGCCCGGCGGCGAGGTCGTGCGACCACGTGGGCGCACCGGCCTGGTCGTCCACAACGGACAGGGTCTCGCGCGAGGACTCCAGCGCCGCCATGGTCTTCACGAAGTTCGAGCCGTTGACGCCGTACACCCACGAGGTGCGCACGACGTACCCGCCCGCTTCGAGCACGCGGCGTTCGCCCTCGAGCTTCGTGCGTCCGTACGCGGACTTCGGGCCGACCGGGTCCGTCGTCTCGTACGGCCGCACGCCCTCGCCGGAGAACACGTAGTCCGTCGAGACGTGGATCAGCGGGATGCCGGCCGACGCGCAGGCCTGCGCGAGCAGCCCGGGACCGATGCCGTTGACCGCGTACGCGCGTTCCTCGTCGGTCTCGGCGGCGTCGACGGCGGTGTACGCGGCGCAGTTGATCACCGCGGTCGCGCCGGCCAGGTCGTCCGCCGTCACCTTCGTCACGTCGAGGTCGGCCGAGGACAGGGCGCGGACGTCGGCGGACAGGGCCGCCAGGTCGTGGCCGAGCTGGCCGCGACCACCGGGAACGAGGATCACCGGTCAGCCCTTCACCAGCACGGCGCGCTCCTTGAGCGGCTCCCACCAGGCGCGGTTCTCGCGGTACCACTCGACCGTGTCGGCGAGACCGGCGGTGAAGTCGACCTGCGGCGCGTAGCCGAGCTCGGAGGCGATCTTGGAGATGTCGACCGAGTAGCGGCGGTCGTGACCCTTGCGGTCCTGGACGGGCTCGACGGCGGACCAGTCGCGGCCCGTCGCGGCGAGCAGCTTCTCGGTCAGCTCGCGGTTGGTGAGCTCGGTGCCGCCGCCGATGTTGTAGATCTCGCCCGGCCGGCCGCCCTCGGCGACGAGCTGGATGCCCCGGCAGTGGTCGGCCACGTGCAGCCAGTCGCGCACGTTCAGGCCGTCGCCGTAGAGCGGCACGTTCCTCCCGTCGATCAGGTTGGTGACGAAGAGCGGGATCACCTTCTCCGGGAACTGGTACGGGCCGTAGTTGTTCGAACACCGGGTGATGCTCACCGGCAGTCCGTGCGTGCGGTGGAACGCGCGCGCCAGGAGGTCCGAGGAGGCCTTGGAGGCCGAGTACGGCGAGTTCGGTTCGAGGATGTGCGTCTCGCTCCACGAGCCGTGCTCGATCGAGCCGTAGACCTCGTCCGTCGAGACGTGCACGAACTTGCCCACGCCCGCGTCGAGAGCGCCCTGGAGCAGCGTCTGGGTGCCCAGGACGTTCGTGAGCACGAAATCCGCCGATCCGGTGATCGACCGGTCGACGTGGGACTCGGCCGCGAAGTGCACGACCACGTCCACGCCGCGCATCTGCTCGGTGACCACCTCGGCGTCGCAGATGTCGCCCTGGACGAACTCGAACTTGCCCGCGACCGGCGCGAGGTTGGTCTCGCTGCCCGCGTAGGTGAGCTTGTCGAGCACCACCACTTCGGCACCGGCGAACGCCGGGTAGGACCCGCTCACCAACTCCCGCACGTAGTGCGAGCCGATGAACCCGGCCCCACCTGTCACCAGTACGCGCATGCCATTTCCTCCCGTGGTGTACCCCGACAGCAGTCTGTCACCTTCGTCATCGCTGCAACCCACAGCAACGTCACGTCGTGTGACCTATAAACGTCTAAACTCGGTGTGGTGGGGGAGGAAACGGCTGTGGAAGGCAGGACTCTGCCGGTCAGGGTGGCGCACACCCGGCCGTCCGCGGCATTCCGCGCTTTCCTCGCGGCCGGGAAGACCTTCGTCACGCTCGTGTCGGTCGCTGTGCTCCTCGTCACGTCGTATGGCTGGAACAAGCTGCGCACGACGAACGAAGGCATCGTGAAGACCGACGTCATCGGCGCCGACGTCACCGTCCAGGGCCCCAAGCCGCTCGACGGCGCGGTCGACATCCTGCTGGTCGGCATGGACAGCCGCACCGACGCGCAGGGCAACCCGCTGTCGGACGAGGTGCTGGCCCTGCTGAACGGCGGCATCCCCGACGGCGAGCAGAACACCGACACGATGATCCTCGTGCACATCCCGGTGGACGGCACGCGCGCGGTGGCGATCTCGTTCCCCCGCGACTCCTACGTCGAGATCGCCGACGGCTTCGGCAAGCACAAGCTCAACTCGGCGTTCGCGCGGCAGCGCAACACGGTCGACCAGGAGCTGCGGGCACAGGGCGTGACCGACGAGGCACGCATCCGCACCGAGTCGATGGCCGCCGGCCGCAAGACGCTGATCAAGACCATCGAGAACATGTCCGGTGGCGCGGTGCGCGTCGACCGCTACGCCGAGGTGAACCTCGCGAGCTTCTACGAGGTCACGCAGGCCATCGGCGGCGTCGAGGTGTGCCTAAAGGCGCCGACCTCGGACCGCGACTCCGGCGCGAACTTCCAGGCGGGCCAGCAGACGATCGAGGGCCGCTCGGCGTTGTCGTTCGTGCGGCAGCGCCAGAACCTGCCCGGCGGGGACCTCGACCGCATCGTGCGCCAGCAGGTGTTCATCGGCGCGCTCGCGAAGAAGGTGCTCTCGACCGGCACGCTGACCGACCCGACCAAGCTCAACGGGCTCGTCGAGGCCGTGCAGAAGTCCGTGATCCTCAGCTCCGGCTGGGACGTCACCACGTTCGCCGAGCAGATGCAGGGCCTCGTCGGCGGCAACTTCGAGTTCAAGACGATTCCGGTGGGCGACCCGACGGACACCTACAGCGACGGCAACGTCCTGCCGGTGAACCCCGCTCAGGTGCGCAAGTTCATCACCGACCTCGCCTCGGACAAGGGCTCGAAGAGCAGCAGCGCCGTGCCGACGACCACCACCACGCTGCCCGCGCCGCCGAACTCCGCGATCACCGTGGCGGTCTACAACGCGGCGGGCATCCAGGGTCTCGCGTCGCAGGTGATGAACTCGTTGACCGCCAAGGGTTTCCAGCGCGGTCCCGTCGACTCGGCGCCGCAGAACAGCGACACGACCGTCGTCCGGTACGCCGCCGGCGAGGAGGGCGCGGCACGCAAGGTGGCCGCGGAACTCGGCTCGGGCGTTCAGGTCGAGGAGTCGGCGTCCGTCCGAAAGGGACAGATCCAGGTCTTCGTCGGCGGCGACTACCAGGCGCCCGACGACTCGGAGGACATCGACCCCCAGGGCGCTCCCGGCACCGGTACGTCGTCGGCCGTGAGCACCAGCAGCACCCCGCCGATCACGGCGGGCGGACTGGTCTGCGTGAACTGAAATCCCGGTGTAACGGGCTTCCGATAGTTACGCTGAGAAGGCAAATCAGTCCACGAAGGGTCAGACGTTGAGCACTGCCGCACGCGCCAAGAAAACCGCACGGGTACTGGGCCGTGTGGTGGTCGCGTTGGTGGCCGTGACGACGCTGGTGTTCTCCGGCTACTTCTGGACCGCGCTGCGGCTGGTGAAGCAGAACACCAACACCACGCAGATCCTCCAGGTGCTGGAGGACATCCCGAACTCGCCGCCCGTCGAGGACGGCGCGATCGACATCCTGCTGGTGGGCAGCGACAGCCGGACGGACGCACAGGGCAGGCCGCTGCCCGCGGACGTGTTGCGCAAGCTGCGCACCGAGGGCACCGACACGGTGAACACGGACACGATCATCGTGATGCGCGTGCCCCGCAACGGCGGCAAGGCGAGCGCCATCTCGATCCCGCGCGACACGTACCTGCCGATCGCCGGCTACCGCGAAGACAAGATCAACTCCGCGTACGGCGCGGTGAAGTTCCTGACCGCGGAACGGCTGCAGGCCGAGGGCGTGAGCGACCAGGCCGAGCGCGAGCGCCGGTCGGACGAGGCCGGGCGCAAGGCGCTGGTGCAGGCCGTGCAGGACCTCACGGGCATGCGGGTCGACCACTACGCGGAGATCAACCTCTACGGCTTCTACCTGCTGACCGAGGTGATCGGCGGCGTGCAGGTGTGCCTGAAGGCGGGCACGTCGGACCCGAACTCGGGCGCGAACTTCCGCGCGGGCCCGCAGACGATCTCGGGCGGCGACGCGCTGTCGTTCGTGCGGCAGCGGAACATGCCGGGCGGTGACCTGGGTCGCATCGCGCGGCAGCAGGTGTTCATGTCGCAGGCGATGAAGCAGCTGCTGTCCGCCGGCACGTTCACCGACCCCGGCAAGATGAGCGGCCTGCTCGACGCGGTGTCGAAGTCCGTTGTGGTGGACCAGAAACTCGACCTCGCGACGCTGGCGGCGCAGGCGCAGGGCCTCGCGTCGGGCAACGTGGAGTTCGCCACGATCCCGGTCACGAACATCGACGCCCGCAACGAGCGCGGGCAGAGCGTCGTGACGGTGGACCGCGAGGCCGTGAAGGCGTGGGTCGCCCAGCTGATCGGCGAGACCCCGAAGCCCGCGCCGTCGACGACCACCCCGGCCGAGCCGTCGCGGTTCGGCCCTGAAAAGCTGCTCTCGCTGGACGGCTTCCCCGCTGTCGCGGCCCAACAGGATGTGCCCTGCGTCGACTAGGAGTACCGCGTGAGCGTGACCGAGATCCTCTTCACGCCCCTGCTGAAGGCCGACCCGGGCCGTCCGCTGATCACGCACTTCGACGACGCGGCCGGCACCCGCATGGAGCTGTCCCGCGCCACCACCGCGAACTGGGCGGCGAAGACCGCGAACTGGCTGCGCGACGAGCACGACGTCGAACCGGGTGACCCGGTCGCCGTGCTGCTGCCCGCACACTGGCAGACGGCGGGCCTGCTGCTCGGCGCCTGGTGGTGCGGCGCCCACGTCGTCGGCGCGGGCCAGGAGGCCAAGGTCGCGGTCGTGCCCCCCGGCGGCACCGCGGACGCGGAGGTCGTGGCCATCGCCTCACTGGACGTGTGGGGCCGGGGCGCCGGCGCCCCGATCGACTACCTGGACGACTCGCGCGCCCACGGCGACGACTTCACGCCGTGGCAACCAACTCCGGGCGCCACGCCGGCCCTCGGCGACCTGACGGTGGACGAGGTGGTCGCGGCGGCACGGGAGCTCGGAGCGGAGTTCGCCCCCGACGACCGAGTTCTGTCCACTCTGGAGTGGAACGTGCCTTCCGGTGTCCTGGAAGGCTTCCTGTCCGTCCTGGCCGCCGGCGGCTCGCTCGTCCACGTGAGCAATCCCGACGCGGGCCTGCTGGCCGCGCGCCGGGACAACGAGAAGGTCACGCGGCAGCTGGGTTGAGCACCTTGTTGTTCTTGAACAGCACGCGGTCCAGCGCGTAGGCGCCACCGTTGAAGCCGAGCGCGAGGGCAGCGGCACCGAGCACGATCACCAGCTCCGCCCCGCCCTCGCCGAGCAGCCCGTTGGGCAGGTGCACGAGCACCCACGCGCCGAGCATGTCGACCGCGAGCAGCACCCCGACCACGGGCAGCGCCACGCCGGCGATCAGCGCGAGGCCACCGGCGAGCTCCACCGACGCGGCGAACCACGCGGACAGCGTCGGCAACGGCACCCCCATCTTGTCGAACGACCCGGCGGTGCCGGCCATGCCGAACTCGGTGAACTTCTGCCAGCCGTGCGCGACGAACACGATGCCGACGGCGATCCGGCCGATGAGTGCGGCGATGTCCTTGACCATGATGTTTGCTCCCCGATCCTGTCGTTCCGCTGTAGGTCGTTCAACCTCGAACCAAAACTAGTGCAGATTTGAACGACCTCACGGGTTCGACAGGAAACCAACAGCGAGTCCTTAGGTTCGCAGGTGGGCGGGTCTCGATTGGGCGATCATCGAGCTATGCCCCTCAGGTACAGGTACTACGCGTTGCTCGGCCTCCGCGACACCCTGGCGGACCCGTTCGCGGTGGTGCGCGTGGGCGGCCAGTTCGCGGAGAGCTTCAAGACGGATCTCCGGTGGTCGCGCACCGATCTGATGGACCGGATCCGAACGGGGCGCGACGACTTCGAGGTGGTGGAGATCGGCGAGGAGGACGCGAACCGCTTCGAAGCGAGCCAGGCTCGTCGGACCGCAGACGCCCGCGAGCGGGACGCCCACCGAGCAGGCGGTCGCGCGCTGGGCACAGGTGATCATTCGAAGATGGCCCCCAGGTACAGGTACTACGCGCTGGTCGGCGTCCCCGACACGCTCGAGAACCCTCACGCCGTCGTACGGGTGGACGGGCGCACCGAGGAGACGTTCACCACCAGCCTCGAGTGGGCCCGCACCGACGTGATGAACCGCATCAGGTGGGGCAGGGACGACTACGAGGTCGTGGAGATCGGCGAAGAGGACGCCGAGCGCTTCGAGACGACCCAGGCCCGCCGGGTCCAGGCCGTCCGAGAACGCGACGGCGAGTGAGGCCGAACGGGGCCGGGCGACGACGCCCGGCCCGGTTCACTTCCGGAGCTTCAGCCCCGTGCCCGACGCGTTGGTGAGGCTCAACGTGGAGCGGTCGATCGCAAAGCCTGTCGCACCGCCCTCGAAGGTCTGCACGACCGCCGTCTCCACCTCGTCGCCCGGCCCGCAGGACTTCCGCGTGGTGGGTCCGAGCGTCACCTTCATCGTCTTGCCCTCCAGCTGGTACGGCACCGCGGCGCCGTTCATGTTGCAGCCGGTGTCGATGGCGATGGTGCCGTTCGCGAAGACGACGGTGGCCCGCGCGCCCTCCGGCACGGACGAGACCGCGTCGTTGGTGACCAGGCCGTCGACGGTCCAGGTGCCCTCCAGGGTGGCGGGCTGTTCCGGCGCGAGGACGATCTCCGCGTTCGCGCCGGTGACGACGAGGGTGGTGCCGTCGAGCTTCCAGGTCGGCTTCGCCTCGATCACCCCGGCCAGCCAGTCGTCCTGCTCGTGCAGTTCGGGCTTGGGGCAGCCCATCGCGGTGACGCCGAGTTCCGCGACGGAGATCCTGCCGTCGTCGAGGCTCACCGGGCCCTGCATCTGGTTGCAGCCGGCGTTGGCGATGAGCCGGCCGTCGTCGGTGAACCTGAGCTCCACCCTCGTGCCCTCGACCACGGCGCGCGGCTTGCCCTGGTCGGTGACGGAAGACGAGACGTAGACCTTGCCCCGCAGGGTCACCCCCTGGCCCGCGGACGGACCGCCGCAGGCCGCGGTGGCGGTCACCAGCAGCAGTGCGGCGAGGGCGGTTCGGATGCTCATGCGCGTAGGACGGAGCGTCGCGTGGTTATGGTTGCCCGGAGCGGGTTCGCCGCGACCGGTCCGCGGAAGATTCGACGTCACGGCGTGCCGCCGAGGGTGCGACGCCCTCGATGCTGCCCGCACGACCCGAAGGCCGGCGTGCGGACCTGGCCTGAACGGTGGCAGGAGCCTGCGCCGACCATGCGTTCCGAGGTCCAGCGCTCCTCGACTGCGGCAACCGTCTGGACCCTGTCTTCGGAGGTCCTGGCCAGGCTGCCATCTGCGCGTCCGGCCATGATCCGCACCTGGGGCTTGACACGCGGCGCCTCCGGAGCTCTACTTAACCCAGAGGTTAGATAACCAAGTGGTTAGGTACGAGATGGACCAGCTGAGCGCCACCTTCGCCGCACTGGCGGACCCGACCCGCCGGGCGATCCTCGCGCGGCTCACCGAGGGCCCGGCAACGGTGAAGGAGCTCTCCGAGCCGTTCGACATCAGCGGCCCGGCGATCTCCAAACACCTGCGCGTGCTGGAGAAGGCAGGCCTGATCACTCGCGGCAGGGAGGCCCAGTGGCGTCCTTGCCAGCTCGATGCGACACCTCTCAAGGAGGTTGCTGTGTGGGCTGAGAACTACCGCCGCTTCTGGGATGCGAGCTACGCACGCCTGGACGAGCTCTTGACCGAGATGAAGGAGAACGAGTCATGACCACCGTCAAGTTCGGCACCACCGTCACCCTGCCGTCCGACACCGAGATCGCGATGTCGCGCACGTTCGACGCGCCCGCTTCGTTGGTGTGGAAGGCTTTCACGGATCCCGCGCTGCTGCGCCGCTGGCTGCTCGGCCCCGACGGCTGGGAGATGCCGATCTGCGAGGTCGACCTCCGTGTGGGCGGCAAGTGGCGCTACGGCTGGGCGCAGCCGGACGGCTCCGGCGCGTTCGAGATGTACGGCGAGTACACCGAGGTCACGCCGCACTCGCGGATCGTGAACACCGAGCACTTCGAGGACAACCCGCCGGCGGTGACGACCGTGACGTTCGTCGAGGAGGGCGGGCGGACCGTCATGACCTCGACCATGACGCTGGTGTCGCAGGAGGCGCGTGACGCCGTGCTGGCCACCGGAATGGCGGACGGGGCGGGGCGTTCGTACGAGCGCCTGGGCGAGGTCATCGCTTCGCTCTGAGGCTGGGGCGGACGGTCCACAGTGGCCGTTCTCGGTGCGTAGTCACCTCGTGTGCCAACGGGTTCTCGTTGTCTGGTTACGTTCGGTCGCCTGCTCGCAGCAGCTCGCAGACAAGTCGCTCACGGCCGAGTCGCCGTGCGCGCTGGGGCGCGCAAGGTGCGGTGGGCGAGGCTCTCGGCACTTGTACGGCTGCTTAGTCGCCCGTTTTTGTCGGTGGTGCCCTGCATGATGCGGCTTGTGATCGTGCAGGGTTCCGGCGACCTGTTGGACGCCGACGTCGAGGCGCTCGTCAACGCGGTGAACTGCGTCGGGGTGATGGGCAAGGGGTTGGCGCTGCAGTTCAAGCAGCGCTATCCGGCTTACTTCGAGGCGTACGCGGCTGCCTGTGCGGCCGGCGAGGTGCGGCTCGGGCGGGTGCACGTGGTCTCGCTGGAGCGGTGCTTCATCAGCTTTCCGACCAAGGGGCACTTCCGGTCGCGGTCCCGGCTGTCCGATGTGGCGGCGGGGTTGGACGACCTCGCTCGGGTGATCGGGGAGCTCGGGTTGCGGTCGGTGGCGGTGCCGCCGCTCGGGGCCGGGTTGGGCAGGCTCTCGTGGAGCGACGTCGAGCCGTTGATCGTGGAGAAGCTCGGGGCACTGGACGCGACCGTCGTGGTCCACAGCCCGGAGAATGCCACGCGACTTGGCTTGTAATGCCCGGTCGGTCGGCTCCGATCAAGGGCGTGCACCGCCACCGAGATCTGGAGCCGCAGTGACCTCGCCCGACTGGAAGGCCGAGTACGAGAAGGTTCGTCCGCGGTACGTGGAGTACGCGAACAGCCTGCGCGGCCTCGTGGAGACGATCATCCGGAAGAAGGTCGACGTCGTCCAGGTCGACCGTCGGGCCAAGACGGTGGAGAGCTTCGCCGAGAAGATCGGCCGCAAGGCGGGCAAGTACGCCGATCCGTTGAAGGAGATGACCGACCTGGTCGGCATCCGGGTGATCGCGTACTACGTCGAGGACGTGGACCAGATCGTCGAGCTGCTGCGCGCGCAGTTCGACGTGCTGGAGGAGCACTCGGCCAACAAGCAGGACGCACTCGCCCCCGACCAGTTCGGGTATGCCTCGAACCACCTCGTGATCCGCCTGGGCGAAAGCCGACGCGGCTTGCCGGAGTGGGAGTTGTACTCGGATGTCGCGGTCGAGATTCAAGTGCGGACAACGCTCCAGCACGCCTGGGCGTCGGTCGACCACAAGCTGAGCTACAAGCGGATCGAAGAGGTCCCAGCATCGCTGAAGCGCCAGCTGTTCAGGCTCAGCGCGTTGTTCGAGATGGCGGACGAGCAATTCTCCGCGATCAGGAACTCGACTCGACAGTTGTCGCATGAGTACACGGACAACGTGAAGCGGGGAGACCTGGAGATCCGGATCGACGCTGACTCAATCGACGCGTACATCCGCAACAGCCCCAGGGTGGCATTGATCGTGCACGCAGCAGCTGCATCAGGCGTCGAAGTGAGCATGGACAGCTCCGAGTCCTCCCGCAGCAACCTGATTCTGCTCGCCGGTCACCTGGGTGCCGTGACGATCGAAGAGTTCGACCGCCTGCTCCCGGATGAGGTCGCGACCGTCCGCAAGGCTTTGATCGTCATGAAAGAGGTCGCACAAATCGATGACCCGTGGTTCACCACTGTGTACCTCTTCCTCACGGACATCTGCCTGGTCCTGCATCCGGTGACCAGAGAGTTCTTCGACTCCACGTTCACCGGATGGGACACGCTCGTTGAGGAGAAGGCCAGGATGGGGAGCCAGGGCTAGACCTGGCTCCCCCCACCGACAGCGTCAGCCGTTGAGCACGGCGCGCGACATCACGACGCGCTGGATCTGGTTCGTGCCCTCGTAGATCTGCGTGATCTTCGCGTCCCGCATCATCCGCTCGACCGGGAAGTCCCGCGTGTACCCGGCGCCACCGAACAGCTGCACCGCGTCGGTGGTCACCTCCATGGCCACGTCGGAGGCGAAGCACTTGGCGGCGGCGGTGATGAAGCCGATGTTCGGCTCCCCGCGCTCCGCCTTCGCGGCGGCGACGTAGACCATGTGGCGGGCCGCCTCGATCTTCATCGCCATGTCGGCCAGCATGAACTGGACGCCCTGGAAGTCCGAAATGGACTTGCCGAACTGCTTGCGGTCCTTGACGTACGCGACCGCGGCTTCGAGGGCACCCTGCGCGATGCCCACGGCCTGGGCGCCGATCGTCGGACGCGTGTGGTCCAACGTGCGAAGAGCCGTCTTCAGGCCCGCGCCCGGTTCGCCGATGATCCGGTTCTCCGGGATCGTGCAGTTCTCGAAGTAGATCTCGCGGGTCGGCGAGCCCTTGATGCCGAGCTTGCGCTCCTTCGGGCCCACCGAGAAGCCCGGGTCGTCCTTGTGCACGACGAACGCCGAGATGCCCGCGGACTTCTTGGCCGCCTGGGGGTCCGTCACGGCCATGACGGTGTACCAGGTGGACTCGCCGGCGTTGGTGATCCAGCACTTGGTGCCGTTGAGCACCCAGTTCGAGCCGTCCTGGACGGCGCGGGTGCGCATCGACGCGGTGTCGGAGCCCGCCTCGCGCTCGGACAGGGCGTAGGAGGCCATGGCCTCGCCCGAGGCGATGGACGGCATGACGAGCTGCTTCAGCTCGTCGGAGGCCGAGAGGAGGATCGGCATCGTGCCGAGCTTGTTCACGGCCGGGATCAGCGAGGAGGACGCGCAGACGCGCGCCACCTCCTCGATGACGATGCAGGTCGCGACCGAGTCCGCGCCCTGGCCGTCGTAGTCCTCGGGCACGTGGACGGCTGCGAAGCCCGCCTTGACCAGGGCGTTGTGGGCCTCTACCGGGAAGCGCTCGTTCTCGTCGACCTCGGCCGCGTACGGCTTGATCTCCTTCTCGGCGAGCGAGCGGACGGCCTCTCGCAGCGCCTCGTGCTCCTCGGCGAGCTGATAGGTGCCGAAGCTCGGGTTCACCTTGTTACCTCCCAGTAGCGAGTACTCGGCACGATGTTAGCGCCCGTTCACGTCGGGCGCTGCTGTGCTGTTGAGCACTCAGAGGGACTTCTGCAGCGTCGCGTCCTTGTCTAGTACGAGCTGCTCGAGTTCTGCCTGGAAGCGGGCGATGCGTTCCTGCAGGGCCGGGTCGGAGGCGGCCAGGATGCGGACGGCCATCAGGCCGGCGTTGCGGGCGCCGCCGATGGCCATGGTCGCGACCGGGATGCCCGCGGGCATCTGCACGATCGAGAGCAGGGAGTCCATGCCGTCGAGGTACTTCAGCGGCACGGGGACGCCGATCACCGGGAGCACGGTGGCGGAGGCGACCATGCCGGGCAGGTGGGCGGCGCCGCCGGCGCCGGCGATGATCGCGCGCAGGCCTCGGGACGCTGCGGTGTTCGCGTAGTCGATCATGCGTTGCACGGTGCGGTGCGCGGAGACGACGCTGACCTCGTACTCGACACCGAACTCGGCGAGGGCTTCGGCGGCCGCCTTCATCACCGGCCAGTCCGAGTCGCTGCCCATGATCACGCCAACCTGAGTCACTCCGCGCTCCCGTGAATGTCGAATCCGTCTGACCAAACGCCCGTGGACAGCCAGTCGGCGGCGAGCCGCGCGCGCTGGCGGACCTCGGACATGTCGTTGCCGAGGAACGTCACGTGCCCGACCTTGCGGCCCGGCCGTTCCTCCTTGCCGTAGAGGTGCACGTGCGCGTCCGGGAACCGGGCGAACAGGTGGTGCACGCGCTCGTCGGGGCCCATCGCGGGCGGTTCGGTGGCGCCGAGGACGTTCGCCATCACGACGGCCGGCGCCATCAGGTCCGTGCGGCCGAGCGGGTAGTCCAGGACGGCGCGCAGGTGCTGCTCGAACTGCGAGGTGCGGGCGCCCTCGATCGACCAGTGGCCCGAGTTGTGCGGACGCATCGCGAGCTCGTTCACGACCACGCCGTCGGCGGTCTCGAACAGCTCGACGGCCAGCACGCCGACGACTCCCAGCGCGTCGGCGACCTTCAGGGCCAGCTCCTGGGCCTCCGCGCCGTCGAGCGACGGGGCGGGCGCGAGCACCTCGACGCAGATGCCGTCGGACTGCACGGTCTCGACGACCGGCCACGCCGCGCCCTGCCCGAACGGCGAGCGCGCCACGACGGCGGCCAGCTCGCGGCGCATCGGCACGCACTGCTCGACCATCAACGGCGTCCCGGCCTCCAGCAGCTCGGGCACGACCCGCTCGGCGCTCTGCGGGGTGTTCAGCATCCACACGCCGCGGCCGTCGTAGCCGCCGCGGATCGCCTTCAGCACGCACGGCCAGCCGTTCTCCGCGCCGAACTTCAGCACGTCGCGGACGTCGTGCACCTCGGCGAACGGCGGCACCGGCAGCCCCAGCTCGGCCAGCCGCACGCGCATCTTCAGCTTGTCCTGCGCGTACTGCAGCGCGTCCGGGCCGGGGTGCACCTTCACGCCCTCGGCGACCAGCGCGCGCAGGTGGTCGCCCGGCACGTGCTCGTGGTCAAACGTGACCACCTCGCAGCCCTTGGCGAACGCGCGCAGCGCGTCCAGGTCGGTGTGCGTGCCGAGCACGACGTCGCGCGCGACGAGGGCGGCGGGGTCGTTCTCGGAGACTGCGAGCACGCGCAGCGACTGCCCGAGGGGGATCGCGGCCTGGTGCGTCATGCGGGCGAGCTGCCCGCCGCCGATCATTCCGACGACGGGGAGACGGGTACGAGAGTCCACGGTTCAGGCATTCTACCTGCGGCTTCACCGGTGCTCACCACCAGCACCGGCGGAGCGGCCCCACCCCCAGCGGGGCCGTCCGGCCGGGCTGCGCGCTACCCCTCGGTACGGGAGGCGGTGGTCGCGGGCGGGCTCTGCTCACCGGGAGCGGGCTCCGCCGGGGAATCCGCGGGCTCGGCGCCGGGTGAGGAGTCGGGTGAGGAGTCGGGCTGGTCGACCACCACCTCGGGCCCGGACTCGGAGACGATCACGACCTCGCCCTGCCGCGCGGCGTCCACGTCGGGCTCCTGCCCCGGGTCCGACGTGTCGTCCGGCACCGGCGAGCCGAGCCGGCGGTGTGAACGCGAGGGCTTCCACCCGCCGCCGTTGCGCATGAGGCGGAACACCAACGCGAACACGCCCGCCGCGATCAGCGCGCACAGCACGAACTCGATGATCTGGAACGCCGTCATGCGCTCGACCGGCTGGTACTCGACGTACGTACCGATGGCCGCCCTCGCGTTGCGCATGCAGGTGTTCTCGTTGATGCCCGTCTGGCACCGGGCCAGCACGTCCACCGGCTCCAGGTCCTCGCCGACGAAGCCGCGCCCGAGCTCCAGACTCCGGTACGGCACCTGCGCGGTGGCCTCCCAGCGCGCGATCGAGCGCTCCGGCGGGAGGTAGTGGTCGCGCAGCGCCATGGACAGGAACATCCGCGTGAGCGTGAAGAACACAAGTGTCCCGGCGATGGCCGTCAGCACGTGGCGGGTCAACAGACCGAGAAGCGTGCCCAGAGAGAGGCCCAACAACGCGTACCCGACCTGCACGAGAGAGTTGGCCTCGAACCCGGCCCACGTGTCCTGAGACCCGGTGAAGCCGTCGCCGTTGCCGACCAGCGCGGCCAGCACGACGGCCACGCCGCCGAGGACGATCAGCTTGCCGCGCAACCACTCCGCGGGCGTGACGTCCTGGCCCCAGGCCACGAAGTACGTGCGCTCCTCAAGCTCGCGGGCGATCAGCGGCGCGCCCAGGGTCATGCCGATCAGCGCGCCGAACGCGAGCTGCACCATGAGCGCGTAGAACCCGGCGATCGGCATCATGCTCTTGACCGCGTCGCCCGCCTCCGTGGTCGCGAGACCGTAGACGGCGAGCAGGGCGACGACCGAGACGCTGACGATCGCCCAGCGGTGCTGGCGCCAGGTCAGCCAGACGAGTGATTCCAGCTTCACAGCGCACGCTCCAGGTGTGCCACGACGAGCTCCTCCAGCGTCACGTACCGCGCGGACCACGGTTCGTCGATCCGCGCACCGCCCGACCGCACCAGGTACGACGACTGCGACCGGCCGTGCTTCGCCAGCACCACGCGCCCTTCCACGGGCGAGCTCGACGAGTGCGGACCGGTGTAGAGGACGTGCTGCTCCAGCAGCTCGTCCGTGTCACCGTCCATGATCAGCCGCCCGTCGGCCAGCAGCAGCAGGCGGTCGGCCACGCCGCTGATCTCGGCCACGACGTGCGTGGAGAAGACCAGCGTCATGCCGTTGTCGCTGACCTCGGTCAGCAGCTCGCTCATCACCTTGCGGCGGGCGAGCGGGTCGAGCTCGGCCAGCGGTTCGTCCAGCATCAGCACGTCCGGGCGTGATCCCAGCGCCAGCGCGAGCGTCACGTGCGTGCGCTGGCCGCCCGACAGGTCCTCGATCTGGAGCTTGCGCGGGATCCGGAACCGGTTGAGCCACTGCTCGGCGCGCTGCGCGTCCCAGACGGCGTTCATGCGACGGCCGAACTCCAGCACGTCCTTGACCTTGAACGACTTGTACATCGGCTTGTGCTGCGGCACGTACGCCACGCGACCCGCGATCGACGAGTGACCCGACGCCGGGAGCAGGTGCCCGGCCAGCACGTTGAGCAGCGTCGACTTGCCAGAGCCGTTGGCCCCGACCATCGCCGTGACGCTGCCCGGCGGCAGCTCGAAGGAGACGTCGCGCAACGCCCATTTCGACACTCCGGCCGCAATAACGCTCATTGCGTTCCCCCACTCAGCACCTCGCGCATCAGCGCGTTGACGTCCTCGTCCTCCAACCCGGCGGAGCGTGCCTCCGCGACCCACGCGGCGAGCTTGGCGCGCAACGGGTCCAGGTCCTCGGGGGCGGCGGACCCCAAGGAGGCCTTGACGAAGGTGCCGGAGCCCTGACGGGCTTCGACGAGGCCGGCGAGCTCGAGCTCGCGGTAGGCCTTGAGCACGGTGTTCGCGTTCACGCCGCTCGTGGCGACGACGTCGCGGACCGTCGGCAGGCGATCGCCCGGCTGCAACCAGCCGAGCCGCAAAGCCTCCCTGACCTGCTGTCCGAGCTGCAGGTACGCGGGATAGCCACTACCGCGGTCAACGTGGAACTCGACCACGCACGCTCCCCAGATTGTTCTAGTGAACTAGGACAATAGAACACTTCTGAGTGTGTTGGGAAGCGACCCCGGTGGGGACACGGGGAGGCCGCTGGGCGCGGGACAGGGGGTTCAGCGCCCGAGCGAGGTGAGGAGCGCACGCGCCTCGGCGTGCGTGTCCGGCAGCTGCTCGACCCAGACCTTCGCGGGGCCGACCGGCCGGACGTGGGGGTCGTCGGCGAGCCGGTCGGCCGCCAGGACCCGCAGGTTCGAGACTCTTCGGGCAAGGAGTTCGTCGCGACGTACGAGCACCGCGGCCACGCACGGGCCGAGGGTCGCCAACGTCTCCCCACCGTCGAAAACCGTGCGCAACGCATCGGACGCGAGCGTCATCGCGACGACACGGGACCACCCGGACGCACGGTGCACATCGAGTCGCAAGAGCACGAGGGCGTAGTCGAGAGAGGCGACCGGTGTCTCCCGGTACACCTCACCCAGCCGTGTGCGCAGGTACGCGGCCGTCGCCAGCCCGGTCAGAGGATCTTCGGCCGCGCAGTCGCCGGCCTGCTTCGTCACCACGTCCGCCCATCCCAGCGCTGTCATGCGCAGCATCTGCGAAGGGAGCGCGTCGACGTCCGGCGCCACGGCGTGCGACTGGTCGGTCAGCACGGCGTGCAGCGCGGCGAGGTCCATCAGCGTCTCGCTCAGGCCCGCTCCGGCCTCGGCGCGGGCGCGGCCCAGCCGGACCAGCGCGTCGCCGGGGTCGGCGTCCTCCAGCATCGCCGCGCACACCTCGTCGACCTCGGCGAGCGGCCAGTCTGCGGGGAACGCCCAGCCGGCAGCCATGGTGGCGGTCCGCCACCTCGACTTCAGCAGGCGTTCCGCTTGTGCGACACCCACCCGGTCTCCCTTCAGTTCGCCCGATTCCAGGTGGGAGACGCGCCCGTCGCCGATTCGTGACGCAACCCGCGCGGGGGATTCAGATGACTGCGCCAGCCGCCGTAAGTCACACTGAGCGCCGCGTGGGAGGGAAACAAAGACTGTGGCGATCGTTCCTGCAGACGTCCAGGGGCCCAGCGACGCGGAACTCATCGAGTCCGTGCGCGGCGGGACCATCGACGCCTACGGCCAGTTGTACGAACGCCACGTCTCGGCGGCCTACAACCTCGCCCGCCAGTTGGCGCGCTCGCAGGCCGAGGCCGACGACCTCGTGTCCGAGGCGTTCGCGAAGGTGCTGGACACGCTCCGCGCCGGCCGCGGCCCCGACTCGGCGTTCCGCGCGTACCTGCTCACGGCCCTGCGCCACACCGCGTACGACAAGACCCGCCGCGACAAGAAGGTCGACCTCACCGAGGACATGACCGACGTCGCGCCGCCGGTGGCGTTCAGCGACACGGCCGTGGCGGGGCTGGAGAAGTCCATGGCGGCCCGCGCGTTCGCCGCCCTGCCCGAGCGCTGGCAGATGGTGCTCTGGCACACCGAGATCGAGGGCCAGTCGCCCGCCGAGGTCGCCCCGCTGCTCGGGCTGACGGCCAACGGCGTGTCCGCGCTCGCCTACCGCGCGCGCGAAGGCCTCAAGCAGCAGTACCTGCAGATGCACCTGGCCGACACCGACGCGGAACGCTGCCGCGCGACCGTCGACCGGCTCGGCGCGTGGACCCGCGGCGGCCTGTCCAAGCGCGAGGCCACCCAGGTCGAGACGCACCTCGACGAGTGCGGCCGGTGCCGGGCGCTCGCCGCCGAGCTCGCGGACGTCAACGGCTCGCTGCGGATCTTCGTCGCCCCGCTGGTGCTCGGCGTCGGCGCCGCGACCTACCTGGTGGCGGTCGGCACGACCACGGCCGTCGTCGGCGCGGGAGCGGCCGCGGGTGGCGCGGGCGCCGTCGGTGCCGCGATCCCCCGCCAGCTCGTCACGGTCGGTGGTTCGGCGGCCGCCGTGGCCGCGGCCGTGGTGATCGCGCTGGCGGCGAGCGGCGGCGAGCAGCAGACCCCGGTCGTGCAGGCCGAGGCCCCGCCCAGCCAGACGCAGGTCCAGCCGCCGCCCCGGCCGGTCCCGCCCGCCCCGGTCCCGCCCGCTCCCTCGCCCACGACCGAGCCGCCGCCGGCCACGACGACGGAGCCGCCTCCCTCGGAACCGCCGGCACCGCCCGCTCCCCCGGCCGAGGAACCCCCGGCTCCGGAACCGCCCGCCCCCGCGCCGCCGTCGCTCACGCCGACCACGCCGAGCGGGTACACGCTGACGCCGGGCGAGGAGCCCAAGGACTTCCCGATCACCGTGCGCAACACCGGCGGCACCACCGCGCCGCCCGCGAGCATGGTGCTGAACCTGCCGCCGGGCGTCGTGTCGACCGGCGGTCCCGCGGGCTTCGCCGGTGCGCGGCTGCTGCAGCCGGACGGCTCGGCCGACCAGACGGTGAACTGCCCCGCCGGCACCGGCACGATCACCTGCGTGACGCCGCAGGGCATCGCGCCGGGCGGGCAGGCGACGTTCCACTTCCGGCTGCGCGCCACCGACTCCGCCGTGCCCGGCACGATCACCGGTGTCATCAGCGCGGGCACGTCGGTCTCGGTGAACATCAGCGTCGAGGTCAACGTCCCGCCGGTGAACGACGACCTCGAGCTGTCCGTGAAGACGTGGCACGACGTGTGGTGGCACAACCCGCGCGCCGATGTCTCGGTGCGCAACACCGGTCCGCGCGCGGGCACTCTCAAGCTCGACATCACCTCGACCAGGGACCTCGTCGTCTTCGCGCCGTACCGCCAGTGCCGGCAGGTGGACAAGCGGTCGATCCGCTGCGTCTCCGACCTGGACAAGGGCGACCGGTTCCGGATGTCCTTCTGGGCGTTCGGGCGCCACGGCGGCGACGTCACGGTGACGGCCGCGCTCGGCAACGCGACCAAGTCCGTGACCGTGCCGATGAAGGGCTGGCCGGAGCACCCGCCGGGCGAGGAACCGCCGAACCCGCCGACGACGACCACCACGGTCCCGCCGACGACCACGACGACGAAGCCCACCGAGCCCACGAAGCCGACGCGGCCGACGGACCCCACGAAGCCGACCGGACCGACCGAGCCGACCGGACCGACGCAGCCCACGGGGCCGACCGAGCCGACGGGACCGACGGAGCCCTCGACACCGGAGATCCCGCCGTCGACCACCCCGCCGTCGCCGCCTCCGTCGACCACGCCGCCGCGCAACGAGGAGCCGTGCGAACCGCCGACCGGCCTCGTGCCGGGGCTGCTCGGCCCGATCCTGGGCTGGCCGGACTGCGAACCGCCGCGGAGTTGATCAAAAGTTGATCTTCGATCGTCACGGAACGTGCAGGTCAGAACGCTCTGTGTCGCGGTATGTAACACCCGGAGGCGGGCACCGTTATCTAGATCCGTAAGCTGGCGCGGTGCTGCCAGTCGTTCGCCGTGCCATGAGCCGGTTGCCGGAACCAGTCCAGTTCCTGTTGCACAAGCACCGCGAGCTGATCAGGTTCGCGCTGGTCGGCGGCACGACGTTCCTCATCGACAACGGCGTCTGGTACGCGCTGAAGCTCACCGTCCTGACCGACAAGGTCGTCACGGCGAAGGTCATCGGCGTGCTGGTGGCGATCATCGCCTCGTACGTCCTGTCGCGCGAGTGGTCGTTCCACACCCGCGGCGGCCGCGAACGCCACCACGAGGCCGCGCTGTTCTTCCTGGTCAGCGGCCTGGGCGTGGCGATCAACATCGTCCCGCTGTGGCTGTCGCGGCACCTGTTCGGCCTGCAGGCCCCGTTCGTCTCCGTGCTCACCGAGGAGATCGCGGACTTCGTGTCGGGCTCGATCATCGGCATGCTGCTCGCCACGGGCTTCAAGTTCTGGGCGATGCGCCGCTGGGTCTTCCCGGACGCGGGCGCGCGCCCGGACCGCCGCGTTCACCCGATCTCCGTAGACTCGCCCCGTGTCCCTAGGCGAAACAGTGATCTCGCGGTTTCCGGAGCCGATCCGGTCGATCGCGCTGAAGCATCGTGAACTAGTCAAGTTCGCCCTGGTCGGGGGCACCTGCTTCGTGATCGACACGGTCCTGTTCTTCGGGATCAAGACCGTGGTCCTGCCGAACAACCCGGTGACGGCGAAGATCATCGCGACCCTGGTCGCCACGATCGTGTCGTACATCCTGAACCGGGAGTGGTCGTTCCGCACCCGCGGCGGCCGCGAGCGGCACCACGAGGCACTGCTGTTCTTCCTGGTCAACGGCATCGGCATCGTGCTGAACTCCGCACCGCTGTGGGTGTCGCGGTACGCGTTCCACCTGCAGGAGCCGCACGTGTCGCGGCTCACCGAGGAGATCTCGGACTTCCTGAGCGCGCAGATCGTCGGCACGCTCATCGCGATGGCGTTCCGCTGGTACGGCTACAAGAACTGGGTCTTCCCGGAGGAGAACGTCCGCGGCGCCGGCCGGACGATCGAGGACGAGAAGGAGTTGGGGCACTCCTAACGAGGGGTGCTCGGCGTCTTCCAGGACACGCCCACCACGTCCTGGGCCTTCGGCTTCGGCAGGAACACCGCGAACGTCGCCGGACGCGCGGTCGAGAGCTCCAGCCTGCCGCCGTCCGCGTCCACCAGCGCCCTGGCGAGCGCGAGCCCCACACCCGTGGAGCCGCCGCCGGAGACGCCGCGCTCGAAGATGTGCGCGGCCAGTTCGTCCGGCACACCCGCTCCCCCGTCGCTGACCTCTACGACGACGGTGCCTTCCTCGCTGCGTGCGGTGACCACGACCGGTCCCTCGCCATGGCGCAGTGCGTTGTCCAGCAGCACACCGATGGCCTCACGCAGACGAGCCGGAGTCGCGCGGGCCAGCAAGCCCTCGGGAACGCGGACGCGCAACGACCTGCCCTGGCTGCGGACCTGCTCGCGCCACTCGTCGGCGATCACGGTCAGCGCGGGCCGCAGCTCCAGCGGTTCGGCGCCGACGGCACGGGCCGCACGGGCGGCGGCGAGCAGTTCGTCCAGCACGGCGGCGAGGCGTTCGGCCTGCTCCAACGCGGCGCGGGCCTCGGCGGCGGTGTCGGGTTCCGGGTGCTCGGCCAGCGCCTCCAGCCGCAGTTGCAGGGCCGTGAGGCGGCTGCGCAGCTGGTGGGAGACGTCGCCGACGAGCTCGCGTTCGCGCTGCACCAAGCGGGCCAGCGCCGTCGCGGAGGTGTCGAGGGCGTCGGAGACCGCGTCGAGCTCCTGGATGTTGTAGCGCTGCTCGTCGGCGCGGAAGTCGCCGGCGCCGAGCCGGGACGCGCGGGCGGCCACGTGGCCCAGCGGTTTGGCAAGCGTTTGCGCCGTCACCAGGGCGACGATCGTGCCGGTGCCGACGGAGACCGCGAGGAGCAGCAGCACCAAGCCCGCGACCTGGGCCTGCTGGGTGTGCATCGGGCCGGACGGGATCTCCAGCCGGACGGAGCCCTCCTGGGCTATCGGCAGTTCGACGGTCAGCGGGTTGTCGCCCGGCGAGGGGCCGGTGACCTTGGTGGAGCCTCCCGAGACGACCGTCAGGCGGCCCTCCGCCGGGATGGCGACGCGGACCTCCTCGATGTCGATGACCTGCTGCTTGGCGAGCTGGTCGTCGAGCCTCGTGGCGATCCGCTGGGCCTGCTCGGTGAGGCTGCCGCGGGCGGTGTCCTCGACGAGGGTCAGCGCCGAGTAGCCGAGCGGCAGGCCCAGCACGAACCCCGTGACGGCGACGGCGAGCAGGATCGCCCGCAGGATGCGGCGGCGCACTAGTCGGCGTTGAAGCGGAAACCGCGGCCGCGCACGGTCGCGATGCGCTTCTCGGAGGAGTTCGGGGTGCCGTCGCTGAGCTTCCGGCGCAGCCACGACATGTGCATGTCGAGCGTCTTGCTGCCCTTGAGGTCCGGGTCGTTCCAGACCTCGGACAGGATCTCGTCGCGGCTCACGACCTGGCCCGCGCGCTGGATCAGCACCTTGAGGAGCTCGAACTCCTTGTTCGCCAGCTGGATCTCGCCGCCGTCGACCGTGACGCGGCGGGCGGCCAGGTCGACGCGCACGCCGTTGACCTCCAGCGTGCCCGGCGCGCGGCGGCGCAGCAGTGCCCGGATGCGCGCCATCAGCTCGGCCAGCCGGAACGGCTTGGCGACGTAGTCGTCCGCGCCCGCGTCGAGCCCGACCACGAAGTCGACCTCGTCGGCCCTCGCGGTGAGCATCAGCACGGGCACGCTCCTGCCGCTCTGCCGCAGCCGGCGGCACACCTCCAGGCCGTCCATGCCGGGCAGGCCGAGGTCCAGCACCAGGAGGTCGACTCCCCCGGCGATGGCGGCCTCGAAGGCGCTCGGCCCGTCGCCGACGACCTGAACCGAATACCCCTCCCGCGTCAACGCGCGGGAGAGGGGTTCCGCGATGGCCGGGTCGTCCTCGGCCAGCAACACCACGCTCACGGACCCCAGCGTATTCGTGGAACGATCGCCGCGTGTCACGCCACGATGCTGATCTCGAACTCGCCCTCCGCCTCGCCGACGCCGCCGACGCCATCACCGCGACCCGGTTCCGCGCCCACGACCTCGCCGTGGAGCGCAAGCCGGACCGCACGCCCGTCACCGATGCCGACGTCGCGGTGGAGGACGCGATCCGCTCGGTGCTCTCCGCCGAACGCCCGGACGACGTCATCATGGGCGAGGAACGCGGCGGCACGCTGGACGCGCAACGCGTCTGGGTGCTCGACCCGATCGACGGCACGAAGAACTTCCTGCGCGGCGTGCCGATCTGGGCGACGCTGATCGCCCTGGTCGTGGACGGCGTACCGGTCGTGGGCGTCGTGTCGTCGCCCGCGCTGGGCCGCCGCTGGTGGGCCGCGGCGGGCGGGGGCGCGTTCGCGTCCGACGCCTCCGGAGAGCGCGCCATCTCCGTTTCCGGTGTGCGCTCTCTCGAAGACGCGTACGTGTCCACGACGGACATCAAGTCGTGGGTCGAGTACCACTCTCGCGAGGCTTATCTGCGGTTGGTGGACGCGACGTGGGAGAGCCGCGCGTTCGGCGACTTCTACCAGCACTGCCTGGTCGCCGAAGGCGCGATCGACCTCGCACCGGAGTGCGTGGCGAACCCGTGGGACATCGCCCCGTTCCAGGTGCTGGTGACCGAGGCGGGTGGCCGTTTCACCTCACTGGACGGTGAGGAGCGCTACGACGGCGGCAGCGT
The DNA here is from genome assembly GCF_040610935.1 of Lentzea sp. NPDC003310. Lineage (NCBI taxonomy): Bacteria > Bacillati > Actinomycetota > Actinomycetes > Pseudonocardiales > Pseudonocardiaceae > Lentzea > Lentzea sp. NPDC003310. The sequence continues at coordinate 245,364 of NZ_JBEXNC010000011.1, read as the reverse complement.
GCTGACGTCGAACGGCCACCTGCACGAGGAAGCCCTCAAGCTGTTGGCACGGTGAGACTTCCGCGCGCGACCTGGGCCCAGGCGAGACGGCCGAAGAGGTAGTGGCACGCCACGCTCTCGTCGTCGAACCGGGCCCAGTCGTAGCGGTTGCCCTGCTCCTGCCAGAACACCTCGTAGCCCTTGCCGTCGTCGTCGGCGAGGAGGCACCAGCGCTGGTCGGTCTCCTCGCCGAGCGCGACGACGTCGTCCGGCACGCCGATCCTGGTCAGCCACTCGGGCAGCTGTTCGACGTTCATGCCGTGATCTCCGTGAGGTAGCCGAGCGCGACGAGGTCCGCGACGGGGTGGGTGGTGCGGTACCGGCTGCCACCGCCGGGCTGGCCGAACCAGGGCGCGCTGATCGTGCGGTGCACCGGCAGGTCCTTCTCGACCCGGTAGCGCCGGTAGCCCTCGTCCGCGGCCTGCGGGGGCAGCGAGCGCTGGGCGAACGGCGTGCCGACCATGCTCAGGACACGGCCCTCCGGGGTGCCGAACCTGTCGATCTCGGCGCCCGCCGCGAGGATCTCCGCCTGGCTGTCCTCGTAGCCGCCCTCGCGCTCGACCGGCCAGCGCGGGGTGCCGTCCTCGTGCTGGAACAGGCTCTCCCAGTCGCGTTCGTGCATGCCCGCGAGCGGGTCGTGGTCCTTCAGCAGCTCCTGCACGACCGGGTGGTCCTTGCCCAGGCCGCCGCTCGGCGCGGACGGCCGGGTGGACGAGGTGTCGAGCGGCTGCGGGTGGTCGCCGGGGGCGAACCGCGGCACCGGCTGCTCGTCCGCCTGCGGCTGCGGCGGCGGGAGCTGGCGGGCCGGCTTCGGGGCGAGGCGCGGGGCCCTGCCCGCGCTCAGGAAGACGGCCATGAACCAGCTGCCGGCCGCGGCGGCCGTGTAGGTGTGGCCGAGGACCTCGCTCACGACGGGGGTGGCGGCCGCGAGGCGGTCGCTGAGGGCGTGCGACGCCGGCTGGCCGCCGGTGTCGACCGTCGCGAGTGGTGCCGCGGTGGCGATCTCGGGGCGTGCGCCCAGGTCGAGATCGGCGCCGGGGGCGTTCGGGCTCGCGATGGTGTCGCCGAGCTTCTGCGGGCCGGCGTTCGCCTCGGTGTCGGCGTCGCCGAACTCCCAGCCGGGGTGCCCGTCCTTCGACAGGTCCTTGGTGTCCTTGGTGGCCGCCGAAGCCTGTGCCTGCGCGGAGGTCTGCGCACCGCCCTGGGCCGCACCCTGCGCGGGTCCCGCCTGGCCGCCGGACTGGCCGAGCTGGGTCGTGGCCTGGGTGCCGGGGAGCTGACCGGCGGCGGGCAGCGCGCCACCCGTGCCGGGGACGCCGGACTTGCCCGCGACGGCCTGCGGTCCCGCCTTGGCGTCGCCGGACCTGACCTCGCCGGCCTTCGCCTCCGCGGCCTTCGCGTCCGACGCCTTCGCGTCCGCGGACTTGGCGGCCTGCTGGGCCTGCTGGCCCTGCTGTGCCGCCTGACCGGCCTGACCTGCCTGGCCGGGCGCCTGCTGGGTCACGGCACCGACCTGCGAGGCCGCCGCCGGCACACCGCCCGCGGCGCCACCGACGGCACCGCCGACAGCGCCACCGATCGGACCGCCCACCGGTCCGGCGGCCGGAGCGCCACCCGCCGGAGAGCCCATCGCCTGGCCTGCGGGGGCCGCGGCGGGTGCCGCCGGAGCAGCGGACGGGGCCGCGGCGTGCGCGTCACCGCGGATCAGCGGCTGGTCGAGGACAGCGGCACCGGACGCCTGGGTCGTGCCGTCGGCGATGGGGCCGAGGGTGCCCGCGACGCTCGGGATCGCGTCGGCCACGGGCGCGACGACGTGGCCGACGGCCTGGCCCGCGTGGGACACGAGGCCGGGCAGCGGGCCGTTGCCCTCGCCCCGGCCGGGTCCGTCACCGCGACCGGGACCGTCGCCACCGCGACCGTGTCCGTCGCCGTGGCCCTGTCCGTGGCCCTGTCCGGGACCGTCGCCGAGCACGGGACCGATGGCCTCCTTGGCACCGGGCACCGCGTCGACCACGGGCTGCACCGCGGCGGCGACCGGAGCGGTCACGGGAGCGGCGGCGTCGACGACCGGGGCCACGGCCTCGGTCACCGGGGCGACCACGGCGGCGACGGGAGCCGTCACGGCACCGACGACGGGGGCGACCGGAGCGGTCACGGCACCCACGACCGGGGCCACCGCCTCGGTCACCGGGGCGACCACGGCGGCCACGGGTGCGACGACGGGGGCGGCCGCCTGGGCAACCGGGGCCACGACGCCGCTCACGACGTCCGTGACGGGCGACAGCAGGCCACCGCCACCACCGCCGGGGCCGTGCGAGCCCGGCGCGGTGTTGACGGGGTTCGTCGCCTGGCTCATGTCGACGCCGCTGTCGAGGCGGATCGCGGAGGTCAGCGTGTTCTGCAGGTTCGCGACGTTGGCCGCGGCGCCCTTGGTCAGCGTGTCGAGGCCGAGCAGCGCGGTGGGGTTGCCGGCGTTCGCGGAGGCCGTGGCGGCGTCGTTGTTCCTGGCGAGCGCGGTCAGCTCGCGGACGATCTCGACCTTCGCGGCACCGACCTGCTGCGCGGCGTGGTCGAGCCGGTCGGCGGCGGCGTGGCAGCCCTTGGACGCGCGGTGGAAGTCGCCGTCCGGGCCCACGACCTTGGACCACCGGCCGCGCGCGGCGTCACCGGTGCCGCCGGACATGCCCTCCAGGGCGCGGTTCGCGACACCGTCGGAGGTCGTGCCGAGGCTCTTGATCTTGTCGCCGGCCTCGCGCCACGCGGTGGCGCTGGAACGCATGGCGTCCTCGTCGGCCTTGGGCCACGTGACGCCGGCCTTGGCCGCGACGGCGGCGAGTTCGGCGGGGAGCTCGATGCCCATGTCAGCCGTCCAACCTTCTCATCCCGGCGGCGTTGCTCTCCTCGACGTGGCGGTACGTGGCCGCGGTCGAGGCGAGCTTGTCGCTCACGTCCCCCAACGTCGTCGCGAGCCCCGCGACGGCTCCGGTGGCGTCACCGGAGGGCTTCTCGTGCGAGGCGGCGAAGCTGCGCCCCACCGCGTCGTCGCCCCAGCAGGCGCCGAACGAGGCCAGCGCCCGGTCGAGCGCCCCCGCGATCTCGGTCGCCTGCCCGGCGACCCCCTTGAGCTCGCGCGCCCCGGCGTCCAGCCGCTCGAGGTCGGCCGAGTACCCGGTCATCGGATCCTCCTGTCGATGAGCTCGGAGTCGAGCCAGCTCTCCCGTTGCTCGTTGTCCTCGTCGTCGTCCAGGTGCCGACGCACGGGCTGATGTCCCAGGTCCACGGTCTCGGTGTCGTCGGCCGCGTACTCGGAGGGCATCAGGTCGGCGGTCCCGGCGACCAGCGCGGCGGGATCGGTTGCGGTCGGCAGCACCGCGCTCAACGCCTGGTAGGTGCCCTCGGCGGCGGTCGCGGCCGCGGCGGCCACGGTCCGCAGGATCACGTCGGCCAGCTGCTCCGGCCGGTGCCTGCGGTAGGCCAGCTCCGAGAGTTCGAGCCCGACGAGCTTCCCGCCCGGTCCGACGGTCGCCTCGACCATCCCGTCCGGACTGGAGGCGCGCCCGGTCACCGAGGCCAGCTCGCGCTGAACCGAAGCAAGCTGCTCGCGGCTGCGCCGGTAGTCGGCCAGCAGCTCCTCGACCTGCGCACGGTGGTCGTCCACCGAGTCCCCCTCACACGCATAGCCCTGGGCTCGGGCTCTAGGACGCCGTCGACCGTAGATCGGTTCCCAGCGGATTCAGTTACGTAGGATCAACGAGATGATCGCCTTCGAGGATCTGCCCGCAGGCCGCATCATTCCGCTCGGCGAGCTCACCGTCGACCGGGAGGACATGCTGAACTTCGCGCGGAGGTTCGACCCGCAGCCGTTCCACCTCGACGAGGAGGCCGGCCGGAACTCGATTTTCGGCGGTTTGTCCGCCTCCGGCTGGTACACGGCGTCGCTCTGGATGCGCCGCTGGGTGGACGAGGTCCTGGCCGACTCGACGTCGCAGGGGTCGCCGGGCGGGCGCGAGCTGTCCTGGCTCGCGCCCGTGTACCCCGGCGACACGCTCGCGTTCGAGGCCGAGGTGCTGTCCGCGCGGCTGTCGAAGAAGCGGCCGGAGCTCGGGCTGGTGGAGTTCGAGGGCAGGGCGAAGCGGGGCGACGAGCTCGTCTACCGGTTCGTCGCCACCGGGATGTTCACCGCGAGGGGCGAGTAGCTACTTCGCCAGCGCCCGCACGACGCGCGACGGGCTGGGCCGGCCCAGCTGCTCGGCCATCCACACCGAGGTCTCGACGAGCTTGTCGAGGTCCACGCCGGTCTCGATGCCCAGACCGTCGAGCATCCACACCAGGTCCTCGGTGGCGAGGTTGCCGGTCGCCGACTCGGCGTACGGGCACCCGCCGAGCCCACCGGCCGACGAGTCCACGGTCGTGACGCCGCACCGCAACGCGGCCAGCGTGTTCGACAGCGCCTGGCCGTAGGTGTCGTGGAAGTGCACGGCCAGCTTGGACACGTCGCGGAAGCCCTCGAGCAGCGACTCGACCTGTCCGGGCGTCGCGACACCGATCGTGTCGCCGAGCGAGAGCTGCGAGCAGCCTATCTCCAGCAGCCGCTCGCCGACGGCGACGACCTGGGAGCGCGCGACGGGACCCTCCCACGGGTCGCCGAAGCACATCGACACGTACCCGCGCACGTCCAGACCTGCCGCCAGCGCACGGGACACGGTCGGTTCGAACATCTCGAACTGCGAGTCGAGCGTGCGGTTCAGGTTGCGCGAGGCGAACGTCTCGGTGGCGGAGGCGAAGATCGCGATGTTCTTCACCCCGGCCTCCAGGGCGCGGTCGAGACCACGCTCGTTCGGCACGAGCACGGGGTAGGTCACGCCGGGGCGCTGGGTCAGGCCCTCCAGCAACTCGGCCGCGTCCGCGAGCTGCGGCACCCACTTGGGGTGCACGAACGACGTGGCCTCCAGGACGCACAGCCCGGCGTCGGCCAGGCGGTCCAGGAACTCGAGCTTCACCGCGACCGGCACGACGGCCGACTCGTTCTGCAGGCCGTCGCGCGCGCCGACCTCCCAGATCGTCACCCGCGAGGGCAACGAGCCGGACCCGACGACGTCCGGCAGACCGACCTCACGCGCGCCCATCAGGCGCCCTGCGGGTGGAAGTCGTCAGAAGGGTTGTCGTTGACCTCGCGGTACAACATCATGCGCACCTTCTCCACGGACGGCACGTCGTCGACAACGAGCCGTTCGTCCGACACGGACTCGATGGTCAGGGTGCCGCACCCCAGCACCCTGTCCAGCAAAGAGTGCTCGAACATCACGCTGTTGACACGCGACAAAGGTAGGTCGAGGCCTGTGCGCTTGAACACGCCCTCGCGGTACATCACGCGCTCCGTCGTGATGGTGAAGTGCGTGGTGCGCCACCTCGCGAGCGGCGCGACGGTCAGCCACAGGACCAGCACCACCGCGATGGCCGCCAGCACGATCCACGCGATCGAGGCCCACGACTGGTCCCCGACGAGCCCGGCGAGGTAGGTGCCGAGCGCGACCACCACCAGCAGCCAGAACACCGGGAAGACCAACACCTTCCAGTGGGGGCGCTTGTGGATCACGACGTGCTCGCCGGAGCTCAGCAGGTCGTCGGGGTAGGCCATGGATCAACCCTAGCTACGCGGGGCGCAGATGCACCACGTCACCAGCGGACACGCCGTTGTCCTGGCCGTCCTCGCCGCGCACCACCAGCGTGCCGTCGGACTCGATCCGCTGGGCGGTTCCCTCCAGCACGACGCCACCGGAGAGTTCGACCCGGACGCGCTGCCCGAGCGTCGAGGAGTGCTCCTCGTACTCCTCCAGCACGCCGGACTCCACGGCGTCGCCGCCGTTCTTGCGCCACACGCCCTCCAGCCCGGCCAGCTCGACCAGCAGCCGGAACGCGAGCTCGCCGCGGTCCAGTTCGGCGGCGCCCTGGTCCTCCAACGACGTCGGCGCGAGGCCACCGGGCGCGGGCTCGACGTCGGACGGCAGCTTCGCCACGTTCAGGCCCATGCCCACGACGACCGCGCCGTCGGCGGTGATCTCGGACAGGATGCCGGCGCCCTTGCCCGGCTCCGACCCGAGCAGCAGGTCGTTCGGCCACTTCAGCGTCGCCTCGACACCAGCCGATTGGGCGACCCTCACGAGGGCCAGCCCGGCGATCAGGTTCAGCCACGGCAGCTTCGCGGGGGCCACGTCCGGCCGGAACAGCACGCTGACGTAGAGGCCGCCCTGCGGCGAGGACCAGCTGCGGCCGCGCCTGCCCTGGCCCGCAGTCTGCTCCAGCGCGATCAGCACCGTGCGGTCGGCGGCGTTCGAGGACGCCAGGTCCGCGTTGGTGGACGCCGTGCTCTCCACGACGTCGAGGGCGGCGTACGGGCCGTTGGGTGCGACGAGCCGTGAGCGCAGCTCTTCGGCGTCGAGTGCGGTGGTCATCGCGCCAGGCTATTGCAGCGGAAGAGAGTACGTGCGATCGGAGACGACCAACAGATCGCCGTGACCTGGACAACTGCACGGAGCAGTTCAGCAATGGTCTCGTTAGGCTGCCAGCTCATGAGCAGTGCGACCGAGCCGATCGGGAACGTCCCCGCAGAAGTCCCGGACGTCCACACCACCGCGGGCAAGCTCGTTGACCTCTACCGGCGCAACGACGAGGCGGTTCACGCCGGCTCGGAGCGCGCGGTCGAAAAGCAGCACGCGAAGGGCAAGAAGACAGCCCGCGAGCGCATCGACCTCCTGCTCGACCCCGGCTCGTTCGTCGAGCTGGACGAGCTGGCGCGGCACCGCTCCACCAACTTCGGCCAGGAGAAGAACCGCCCGTACGGCGACGGCGTGGTGACGGGCTACGGCACCGTCGACGGCCGTCCGGTGTGCGTGTTCTCCCAGGACGTCACGGTGTTCGGCGGGTCGCTCGGCGAGGTCTACGGCGAGAAGATCGTCAAGGTGATGGACCTGGCCATCAAGACGGGCCGGCCGATCATCGGCATCAACGAGGGCGGCGGCGCGCGCATCCAGGAGGGCGTCGTCTCGCTCGGCCTCTACGGCGAGATCTTCTCCCGCAACGTCAAGGCCTCCGGCGTGATCCCGCAGATCTCGCTGATCATGGGCTCGAACGCGGGCGGGCACGTCTACTCCCCCGCGCTGACCGACTTCGTGGTGATGGTCGACCAGACCTCGCACATGTTCATCACCGGCCCGGACGTCATCAAGACGGTCACCGGCGAGGACGTGACGTTCGAGGAGCTCGGCGGCGGCCGCACCCACAACACCAAGTCGGGCAACGCGCACTACCTCGGCAACGACGAGGAAGACGCGATCGCGTACGTCAAGGAACTGCTGTCGTACCTGCCGTCGAACAACCTCTCCGACTCGCCCACGTTCGAGGGCACGCTGGCGGAGGGGTCGATCTCGGACTCCATCACGGACGAGGACAAAGAGCTCGACACGCTCATCCCGGACTCCGCGAACCAGCCGTACGACATGCACGAGGTCATCAACCGCGTGCTCGACGACGGCGACTTCCTGGAGGTCCAGCCGCTGTTCGCGCCGAACATCCTCGTCGGATTCGGCCGCGTGGACGGCCACAGCGTCGGCGTCGTCGCGAACCAGCCCACGCAGTTCGCGGGCTGCCTCGACATCAACGCCTCCGAGAAGGCCGCACGGTTCGTGCGCACCTGCGACGCGTTCAACATCCCGGTGCTGACGTTCGTGGACGTGCCCGGCTTCCTCCCCGGCACCGACCAGGAGTGGAACGGCATCATCCGGCGCGGCGCCAAGCTGATCTACGCCTACGCCGAGGCCACCGTGCCGCTGGTCACCGTCATCACACGCAAGGCGTACGGCGGCGCGTACGACGTCATGGGCTCGAAGCACCTGGGTGCGGACATCAACCTCGCGTGGCCCACGGCGCAGATCGCGGTCATGGGCGCGTCGGGCGCGGCGAACATCGTGCACCGCAAGACGCTCGCGGCGGCCTCCCAGAACGGTGAGGACGTCGACGCCCTGCGCGCGCAGCTGCAGCAGGAGTACGAGGACACGCTGTGCAACCCGTACGTCGCGGCTGAGCGCGGGTACGTCGACTCGGTGATCCCGCCGTCCTACACGCGTGGGTACGTCGCGCGCGCGTTGGCGATGCTCAGGGACAAGCGGGAGACGCTGCCGCCCAAGAAGCACGGGAACATCCCGCTGTGACCGCGCCGGAGGAGAAGCCGCTGCTCCGGGTCGTCAAGGGCGACCCGGACGACTACCAGTTGGCCGCGTTGACCGCGGTCGTCGCGGGGCTGGCCTCGGGCGGTGCGCCGGTCGAGGAGGAGCCCCAGCGGCGTTCGGAGTGGGCGAACCACGCTCGGCGGGTGCGCCGTCCGCTCCAGCACGGGCCGGGGGCCTGGAAGGCCTCCGGGTTCCCCGGCTAGCAGTCGACCCTTCGGCTGCTCACGTTCAGGCCGACGGCGACCTCGCGACAGCGGGTCTCGCCGTCGACCTGCAGCTTCAGCGTCCAGAACGCGCTGCCGTACGCCGTCGTCCGCCGCAGCACCTGCACTCCCGCGTGGTCGAGCGGCAGGTTGTCGCGCACCGCGGGCACGACCTGCGAGAGCAGTGCGTTCTCCGCGCGATCGGCGGTGTCGGCGAACGGCCAGATGGGAACTCCGTAGCCGATCGGGTCACTCGCGAGCACGCTTCCAACGCCGAATGATCCGATCAGGCCGCCGAGAACGACGAGCAGTGCCGCGATCCGTCTGCGCTTGCCTTCGCGATCGGAACCGCGTTCGGTGAGGACAAGCACCCAGCGCTTCACTCTGCCGAGAGTGCCGACCGAAGAGGTGATCGCGCATCAGCAGTACTACTCAATCGGACCGTGCGAACTGGCGGACCGTGTACGCGCTGTGCGTCGGCTTCTTCATGACGCTGCTGGACACGACCATCGTCAACGTCGCGCTGCCGTCGATGATCACCGACCTGGGCGCGTCCCTGAACGACGTCATCTGGGTCGTGAGCGCCTACCTGCTCGCGTTCGCGGTGCCGTTGCTGCTGACCGGGCGGCTGGGTGACCGGTACGGGCCGAAGCGGCTCTACGGGATCGGGCTGGTGCTGTTCCTCGGGGCCTCGCTGGCCTGCGGTCTGTCCACGAGCGCGGAGGCGCTGATCGCGGCGCGGGTGTTCCAGGGGCTGGGTGCCGCGGCCATGACGCCGCAGACGATGGCGTTCATCACGCACCTGTTCCCGCCGGCCAAGCGGGGTGCGGCGCTGGGCATGTGGGGGTCGGTGGCGGGCCTGGCCACGGTGTCCGGGCCGTTGCTCGGCGGGGTGCTGGTCACGCACCTGGGCTGGGAGTGGATCTTCTTCGTCAACCTGCCGATCGGCGTGGTCGCGCTCGCGCTGCTGTTCGTCTGGGTTCCCGACCTGCGGCCGAACCGGGCGCCGAAGTTCGACGTGCTCGGGGTCGTGCTGTGCTGCGTCGGGCTCGGGCTGCTGGTGTTCGGGATCCAGAACGGCGAGCACTACGGGTGGGGCCGGGTGGCCGGTCCGCTCACGATCGCCGAGATCATCGCGGCGGGGGTCGTGTTCCTCGCGCTGTTCGTGTTCTGGCAGGCGTCCGCGCGCAACCCCGAGCCGCTGATGCCGTTGCGGATCTTCCGCAACCGCAACTTCTCGCTCGGCAACCTCGCGAACATCGCCATCGGCATCACCGTGACGGGCGTGTTCGTGCCGCTCGCGCTGTTCCTGCAGACCGTGCCGAAGCTGTCGCCGCTGATGACGGGCCTGGTCACGGCACCGGCGTCGCTGATGTCCGGGGTCGTCGCGATCTTCGCGGGACGGCTGTCGAACCGGGCGGACGCCAAGTACCTGCCGATCACCGGGTTCGCGCTGATGGCGGCCGGGATCGTGGCGATGACGTTCCTGCTGGGCGACGGGTCGCAGTGGGTGCTGCTGCCGTCGATGATCGCGCTCGGCATCGGCATGGGTCTCGTGTTCTCGCCGCTGACGAACATCTCCACGCGCACGCTCGACCGGTCGCTGCTCGGTGCCGGGTCGGGCATCTACAACACGTCGCGGCAGTTCGGGAACGTGCTGGGCAGCGCGGCCACGGCGGCGGTGCTGCAGGTCGTGCTGGCGGCCACGGGCGACTTCACCTCGGCCGTGCGGGCGGCGTTCTACCTGCTGCTCGTGGTGCTCGCGGGCGGGATCGCGGCGGCGCTCGCCTTCCGCCGGGTCGCCGCGCCGCCCGTGACAGACTCGGCCCGTGCGTCTGATCCTGGCCTCCCAGTCACCCGCCCGTCTTAGCGTCCTGCGGTCCGCGGGCGTCGAGCCCGTCGTCCGGGTCTCCGGCGTCGACGAGGACGCGCTGGTCGCGTCGCTCGACAACCCGACGCCGGAGGAGACCGTCGTCGCGCTGTCGGCGGCCAAGGCCGAGGCGATCGAGCACGACGACGAGTGCGTGGTCGTCGGCTGCGACTCGATGCTGCTCTTCGAGGGCGAACTGGTGGGCAAGCCCGGGACGCCCGAGGTGGCGCGCGAACGCTGGCAGCGGGTGGCCGGCAAGAGCGGGGTGCTGATCACCGGCCACACCGTGCTGAAGGTCTCCGGTGGCGTCGTGGTCGACCGGGCCTCCGCGGCCGAGTCGACGACCGTGCGGTTCGGCACGCCGTCGGAGGAGGAGTTGGAGGCCTACATCGCGACGGGTGAGCCGTTGCACGTCGCCGGCGGCTTCACGATCGACGGGCTCGGCGGCTGGTTCATCGACGGCATCGAGGGCGACCACACGTCGGTCATCGGCATCAGCCTGCCCCTCACCCGGAGGCTCCTCGGCCAGCTGGGTGTTTCCGTGTCCACACTCTGGTAGACGCTGGTCACAGTTCACCCGATCGGGGAAGACTCGACCCCAACGCCGGCGTTGGGGGCTAGCGGTGAACGAGTACTTGACGCGTCGCAGGCACATCGACCTGGCACGCAGGACGAGCGCGGGTTGTCGGAGCTAACGCCTCCGCCACCCCTCACTCAGCACATCCCTGCCCAGGAGATGCTCCGATGTCGTTCGTCCAGACATACCGCAAGCCCAAGGTCTTCGGATTCACCGTTCTAGGCGCGCTCGTTCTGGGCGCGCTCGCCGGCTGGCTCGGCAAGGGCACGTGGCTCGCGCCCGTCCTCGCCAAGATCGGCTCCACCTTCACCGCCCTGCTGCAGCTCACCGTCATCCCGCTGGTGTTCACGGCGATCGTCGTCGGCATCGCGTCGCTGCGGAACCTCGGCGGCGGCCGCACCGCCGCACGCCTGGGCGGCAAGACGTTCCTGTGGTTCGCCATCACCTCGTTCATCGCGGTGCTGATCGGCATCGCGGTCGCGTCGATCCTCAAGCCCGGCGCGGGTCTGCAGATCGAACCGGCCGCCGGTGCGATCGACAAGCTCGCCAAGCGCGCGTCCGGCTCGTGGCAGGCGCTGCTCGACAACCTGGTGCCCACCAACATCTTCAGCGCCTTCACCGAGGGCGAGGTGCTGCAGGTCGTGTTCATCGCGGTGCTGGTCGGCTTCGCCGCCTACGCGCTCGGGGACAAGGCCGCGCCGTTCACGAACCTCGTCCGCTCGTTCTTCGACATCGTGCAGAAGGTCGTCGGCTGGATCATCCTGCTGGCCCCGATCGGCATCTTCGGCCTCATCGGCAACGCCGTGGCGTCCTACGGCAACTCGTTCGTGAAGCCGCTGTTCTCGTTGATCCTCGCCGTCTACCTCGGTTCGGCGCTGGTGCTGTTCGTCGTCTACCCGGTGCTGCTGAAGTTCGTCGGCAAGACCTCGCCGGTCGAGTTCTTCCGCAAGGCCGCCACGGCGCTGCAGTTCGCGTTCGTCTCGCGGTCGTCGGGCGCCACGCTCCCGTTGTCCCGCAAGGCCGCCGCGGACCTGGGCGTGCCGAACGAGTACGCGAACTTCGCCGTGCCGCTCGGCACCACGACCAAGATGGACGGCTGCGCCGCGGTCTACCCGGCCGTCGCGACGATCTTCATCGCGAACCTGTTCGGCATCCAGCTCTCGGTGTGGCAGTACGTCGCGATCGTGCTGGTCGCCGTCTTCGGCGCGCTCGCCACGGCCGGCACCACCGGCTGGTACACGATGCTCACGCTGACCCTGAGCGTCGTCGGCCTGCCGCCGCAGGTGATCGCGACCGGTGTGGCCGTGGTCTACGCGATCGACCCGATCCTCGACATGATGCGCACCGCGACCAACGTGGCCGGCCAGATCACCGTGCCGGTGCTGGTGGCGCGCAGCGAGAACCTGATCGAGGACGCGCCCGCGGACGCCGACGACAAGGAACTCGTCAAGGCCTAGGAATCGGCACAGCGACGCAACTGCGACAACTTCGGCACCGGTGTGGGCCAGCCTGGCAGCTGCTCCCGCGCCGGTGCCGGCGTCGTGCAGCCGACGTTCGCGCCCAGCGCCGAGAACACCTGGACGAACGCGTCGTTGCACTGGCCGTCGCACGCGCGCTGGGCCGAGACGACGTCCGCGGTGCCGTCCTCGTTGACGTCGTGCAGCCCGAGGTACCCGGCGCTCGACAGGTAGGCCGCCTGCGCGCGCGACCACGTGCCGTCCTTGCGGAACAGAACCTCGCCGAGCACCTTGCCGCCGCCCTCGCCGCGCACCAGGCACACGCTGACCGCCGCCTCCCGGCACTCCAGCGACTTGTCGGTCACGGTCGCACCGGACTCGGCGATGGTCATCTCGAAGACGAACGGACCGGACGGACCGGTCACCCGGATGCGCCCGCCCCCGGTCCCGGACAGCAGCTCGACGAGGTCCTGACCGACCGACTTGCCGATGACGACCTGGCAGACGGTGGTGCCGCAGCGCATTCCGGCGTCGGTCCCGGAATCACCTGAATCGATGTTGCCGGGTCTCTGGAAATACGCGAACACCAGCCCCGCGACGAAGACCACGGCGGCGACGACGGCGATCACCTGCACGGACCTGGTTCCACCCACGTCGCAGATTGTGCTCGATGGGCTCACGATGGATGTGAAGTGAGCCGTCTCTCCCTCTCGGAGTTCTTCGATTTCCGTAGACTGCGGCACCAGCCAGAGCCGTAATTAACCGGTCCAGCAGGAGGTACGACGCCGTGTCGCTGCGCAAGGTGCTCATCGCGAACCGCGGTGAGATCGCCGTCCGGGTCATCCGAGCCTGCCGTGACGCCGGACTGACGAGCGTCGCCGTCTACGCCGATCCCGACCGCGACGCGCCGTTCGTGCGGCTCGCCGACGAGGCGTTCGCGCTGGGCGGCAACACCCCCGGTGAGAGCTACCTGTCGTTCGAGAAGGTGCTGGCCGCCGCCGCGCAGTCCGGTGCCGACTCCGTGCACCCCGGCTACGGCTTCCTGTCCGAGAACGCCGACTTCGCGCAGGCCGTGCTCGACGCCGGGCTTGTGTGGATCGGCCCGACGCCGCAGGCGATCCGCGACCTCGGCGACAAGGTGACGGCGCGGCACATCGCGATGCGCGCGGGCGCCCCGCTGGTGCCCGGCACCAAGGACCCGGTCAACGGGCCGGACGAGATCATCGCGTTCGCCTCCGAGCACGGCCTGCCGGTCGCGATCAAGGCGGCGTTCGGCGGTGGTGGCCGCGGCCTGAAGGTCGCGCGCACTCTCGAGGAGATCCCCGAGCTGTTCGACTCGGCGGTCCGCGAGGCCGTCACGGCGTTCGGCCGCGGCGAGTGCTTCGTCGAGCGCTACCTGGACAAGCCGCGCCACGTCGAGGCGCAGGTCCTCGCCGACACCCACGGCAACGTGATCGTCGTCGGCACCCGCGACTGCTCGCTGCAGCGCCGCCACCAGAAGCTGGTCGAGGAGGCGCCCGCGCCGTTCCTGACCGACGAGCAGCGCGCCACGATCCACAGCTCCGCCAAGGCGATCTGCCTGGAGGCGGGCTACCACGGCGCCGGCACGGTCGAGTACCTCGTCGGTCTCGACGGGTCGATCTCGTTCCTGGAGGTCAACACGCGCCTGCAGGTCGAACACCCGGTGTCGGAGGAGACGACGGGCCTCGACCTGGTGCGCGAGCAGTTCCGCATCGCCGCCGGCGAGAAGCTCCGGTACACCGAGGACCCGACGCCGCGCGCGCACTCGATCGAGTTCCGGATCAACGGCGAGGACGCCGGTCGCGGCTTCCTGCCCGCGCCCGGCACCGTCACGTCGTTCGTCGCGCCGTCCGGTCCCGGTGTCCGCGTGGACGCGGGCGTCGAGAGCGGTTCGGTGATCGGCGGGCAGTTCGACTCGTTGCTGGCCAAGCTGATCGTCACCGGCGAGACCCGCGAGGAGGCGCTGGCCCGCTCGCGGCGCGCGCTCGACGAGATGGTCGTCGAGGGCATGGCGACGGTGCTGCCGTTCCACCGGGTGATCGTGCGGGACGCGGCGTTCACCGCCGAGAAGCCCGAGGGCTTCACCGTCCACACGCGGTGGATCGAGACGGAGTTCGACAACCAGATCGCGCCGTTCACGGGAGCGGGCGAGGCCGCCGAGGACGAGACGCCGCGCCAGACCGTGGTGGTCGAGGTCGGCGGACGCCGCCTGGAGGTCTCGCTGCCGGGTGACCTCGCGATCGGGTCCGGCAAGCCCGCCGCTGCTGCTTCGAAGAAGCCGAAGGCGAAGCGCGGTGGTGGCGGTTCCGCGAACGTCTCGGGCGACGCGGTGGCCGCGCCGATGCAGGGCACGATCGTGAAGGTGGCCGTCGAGGACGGGCAGACCGTCGAGGCGGGCGACCTGATCGTGGTGCTGGAGGCCATGAAGATGGAGAACCCGGTGACGGCGCACAAGGCCGGCACGGTGACGGGTCTCGCGGCCGCGCCCGGCGACCCGATCACCCAGGGCACCGTGATCTGCGAGCTGAAGGACTGACCGGCCGGGTCGCTCGCCTACGATTGAGTTCGTGAGCGACCCGAGCAGGGACATCCGCATCGGTGACACCGAACGCCAGCAGGCGTTGCAGGTGCTCGGCGAGCACATGAGCGCGGGCCGCATCGACGTCGAGGAGTACGGCGAGCGGTCCGCGAAGATCACCACCGCGAAGACCCGCGGCGAGGTGATGGCGCTGTTCCACGACCTGCCGGACCCGCGGCCGCAGTTCGTCGCGCCGGTGCCGATGTTCAACGAGCCCGCCAAGGCCCCCGCGCGCCGCTGGGAGGGCGCGCTCGTCCCCCTCGTGGGCATCGCGACCGTGATCCTGTTCTTCGCCGTGGTGAAGAACCCGCTGATCTTCCTGCTCGTCCCCGCCGTGGCGATCCTGTGGGGCACGTGGAACGGACGCCGGCGCTGAAACCCTTGCTGCTGCTGGACCTCGACGGCGTGCTGCGCTCGTTCCCGCCGATCGCGCCCGAGGTCGCCGCGCGCGCGTTCGAGCCGTCGCTGCTGCACCGCGCCGTCACCGGCGAGATCACCGACGAGCAGTGGCGGCGGGAGGCGGACTTCCCCGTCTCGACCGGCGAGGTGATCCCCGAGGCGCTGGCGTTGGTGCGCACGGCACGACGGCAGTGCTTCGTCGCGTTGCTGACCAACGCGACCACACGGCTGGAAGAGGACCTGGCGACCCTCGGGCTCGACGCGGAGGTCGACGCGGTCTTCAACTCCGCACGGCTCGGACTCGCGAAGCCGGACCCGGCGATCTTCCGGCGGGTGCTCGCCGAGCTCGGGTACGCGGAGGCCGTCTTCTGCGACGACACCGCGGCCAACGCGGAGGCCGCCACGGCGGCGGGCCTGGACGGCGTGCACGTGCCGGACGTGGCGGCGTTGCGGACCGCACTCGCGGTGCGCGGCCTCGTCCCGCCCACCGTCCTGCTGATCCTGCCCGACCGCGACGAGGCCGAGGAGCTCGCGGCGGAGTTGCTGGAGGACGGCTGGGGCCCGTGCCTCGTGCACCGGGACATGCTCGCGGGCGAGGACGACGCCGAGGACGTGGACTGGGTGGTCGAGCTGACCACCGCGCCCGACGGCCTGCCCGCCTCGGCCCACCGCCCCGAGCTCGACGAGCTGGCGGAGCGCCACGACGGGTTCACCGGGGACGCGGGTTAGCCTCCTGCGCGTGGAGCCAGTCGAGATCAACGCGGGTGAGTACTACCTGCGCGCCTTCCGCAGCGACGACCGCATCGACGACGTGCCGGTGCTGGCCGAGAACTTCGCCGACCCGGAGACCAGGCGGTACATGCCGCGGCTGACCGGCGACGACGCGCCGTCGGCGGAGACGCTGGTCCTGCTGCTGTCCGACGGCTGGGAGAAGGACTACCGCTGGTCGTGGGCGGTCTGCGAGGCCGTGACCGCGCAGGTGCAGGCCGGGATCGTGATCCACAACGTCGACCGCCACCTCGCGTCGGCCGAGGTGATGTGCTGGAGCCAGCCCGGGCACCGCGGCAAGGGCGTGCTGCCCAGGGCGCTCAACTCGGTTCTCGGCTGGGTCTACGGCGCGATGGAGATCCACCGGGTCACCTACCGCCACGCGGTGTCGAACACGGCCTCCCAGCGGGTCGCGGAGAAGTGCGGGTTCACTCTTGAGGGTCGTCTTCGCGAGGAGGCGATCGTCGGTGATCAGCGCGAAGACCAGTTGCTGTGGTCACGACTGGCGTCGGACCCCTTCCCCGAGCAGCTACGGTGACCGGCCATGCGGACCACGGGGATCCTCATCGTCGCGCTGGTGCTGGCCGGCTGCACCGCGCCGCCGAAGCAGAGCTCGCTGACCACCGTGCCGCCCCCGCCGCCGACGACCACGACGGCGCCCTCCCTGCTCGACTTCCCGCCCCGGCCGCGCGCGGTGCCGCTCGACACCGTTGACCCGTGCGCGGTGCTGACCGAGGAGCAACGCGTCTCGCTCAGCCTCGACAACCCGCCGAGCGCGTACGTCGAGCCGAGCTTCGGCAGCGCGCGGGCGTGCACGATCCGCAGCACGACCAGCGGGAACGTGGCGCGGCTCGCGCTGGTGGTGGTGTCCGGCGCGGACGTGTGGCTCTCGGAGAACGCCCAGGTCGACTACACCGTCGGCACGATCGAGGGGTTCACGGCGATCACTGTCCGCACACCCGACGTGCACGACGTCTGCAACGTCGAGGTGGACGTGGCGGACGGTCAGTTCCTCGACGTGATGTTCCGCGACGGCGGCAATTCCACTGCGGTGCAACAAGATCATCTTTGCCTCGGCGCCCTGCGGGTGGCAGAGGCGGCGATGGCCAGTTTGCTCCAGAAGCGCTGACCCACACGGGCGGATGTCACTGATCGCACTCCCAGGCGTTACCTTCAGTGGTTAGAGTGTCGATGCGCTTGTAGGCACAACCGCCGGAGGTCTCACCATGCCGCCAGGGGGACGCAGCGGGGCAGACTCCTCGCCACCCACCTCGCACCAGCTGAGCGTGGAGCCGGAGGCGATCCCCGCGTTGCGCAGCACGTTCTCGGCCGCCCTGATCAAGCTGGACAAGCAGATCGAGATGGCGATCACCGAGTTCCGCGTGCGCCCGTGGGCGGGTGACCCGGTCAGCGCCGAGGCCGCCGAGAAGTTCAACGACCGCTCGATCGCGGACGGCGACTCGGCGTTGCAGGCGCTGCTGAACTACCAGCGGCAGCTCAAGACCGCGATGGACAACCTCAACCAGATCGAGCGCCAGTACAACGTGGTCGAGGGCGACAACACCGGCATGATGAACAAGAGCGGGTGCTGACCATGTCTGATCACCGCTGGCAGGGCTACAGCCACAAGGAGCTGTACGAACGCATCCACGCCGGTCCCGGCCCCTCGGCGTCCTTCGCGTCGATGGAGCGCTGGCAGGGCGTGTCGGCCGCGTTGAGCGAGATCAACGACGACCTGCACTCCGGCATCGCGTCCTCGGGCGCGAAGTGGCAGGGCAACGCCGCCGAGATGGCGAAGGCCGGCCTGAACCCGATCGCGGCCTGGGCGGACAGCGCGCGCACCGGCGCCGACGTCATGCGCTACTCCGCCGAACTGCAGGCGGGCTACGTCTCGAAGGCCCGCGCGGACATGCCGAAGCCGGTCGCCGTGACCGCGGAGCAGCCGGGCGCGCTCGTCACCGGCATCACGCACCTCTTCGGCGGCCAGACCGACCACGAGAAGCAGGAGGCGGCCCAGGACGCCGCCGAGCGCCGCGCCCGTGAGGTCATGACCACCTACGCGTCGTCCACTACGGCGAACACCTCGACGCTCGGCCAGTTCAGCCAGCCCCCGCAGCTGCAGATCAGCGGCAGCGGCGTCGCGCACGGCGGCGGCGTCCAGATCGGCGCGCCCACGGTCTGGGCCGGTGGCCCGACCGGCACCGCCGGCACCTCGACGCGCGGCCGCACCTCGTCCGGCACGCGGGGCACGACCGCACCCCCGCCGCGCGGCGGCACGTCCGCACCGGGCACCACGACCAGCACGTCGAACGCGGGCACCACGAACGGCACCACGACCAGGGGCACGCACAACTCGCTCACCGGTCACGGCACCGGCACCGGCGCGGGTGGCCCGGGCAACACGGGAGCCGCGGGCGTCGGCCTGCCGGGCCAGCGCACCAACGGCCGTTCGGGCTCGTCCGCGAACGGCACCGAGGTGAAGCAGATGGAGGACGGCGCGACCGCCGCCTCCAGCGCGGCCGCCGCGGGCACGGTCATGAACGCGGGCCACATGGCAGGCGTGAACGGCGCGGCGGGCTCCGCCATGGGCGCGCTGGGCACGGTCGGTGGCCAGAACAACGACCAGGTCCACCGCAGGGCCGTGCCGATGCCGCAGTCGTTCGACCCGTTCGGCGGCATGGGCCCGCGCAAGGGCGAGGAAGAGGAGGACTTGGAGCACAAGGCCGCCGACTACCTCCGCGAGCGCGACGACATCTACGGCGTGGGCAGCTACTCGCTGCCCGTGATCGGGGAGAGCACGACCGACTGATGACTCTGTTCGGCTTGGACACCGGAACGAGCGACACGCGAGACCCGGTGGTCATCTCCACGCTGGAGTTCGACGTCCTCTGGGAACACCTGGGCCTGGAGACGATGCCGCTCGTCCTGAAAGTCCCCTCACCGGGCAAGACGAGGGAAGAACGCAGGGCCATCGAGGACCGCGTCTGGCTCCAGCTCGGAGCCCGCGGCCTCGGCGGCCCCCGCAACCTGGACCCGACCCTCGAGGACCTGCTGCACGTCCTGAACCGCCCGCAGCAGGAGATCGACGCCCGCATGTGGCTCGACGAACGCTCGGTCCGAGTCCTGGCAGCGGGCAAGGGCCTGTCCGGCGTCCTCGCCATCCTCGACGGCGGCCAACTGGTCCTCCGCCCAGCCGAAGCCGGAGGCCTCCCCCGAGAGGCCCTCACGGCACTCCCGACCGCCCCGGCAGGCGAAGGCCACTCGATCACCCTGCCCTCGGCAGACCTCGACGCCGCAGCAGCCTCGGCCACCACCCCCGAGGAACTGGAACAGGGCCTCCAGAACAAACTCCGCGGCGACGACGCCCACACCCTGGCCGAAATGGTCCGAGACGCCTCGAACAGGGGCCAGTTCGGCGCGGCAGCACGCGACAAGTGGGGCAAGAGGGTCCGCCCGGACCGCGTGGTCGCCTTCTACGACACCCCGAAGGGCCGCTACCTGCAGATGCGCCGCGCGACGGAAGGCCAGCCGCCGTGGTCGACGATCACGCCGGTGGACTACCGCCGCATGCACCACCACCTGGTGGAACTGCTGGCGGAGGCAACGGGAGCCTGAGCGCTCCCGGCCGGGATGGGCGGGTCATGGCCGGACTGGGCGGGCAGGGCCTGGTTGGGCAGGGCGAAGCCGAAGGCGAGCCACCTTCCGCCCCAACGCAATGCCGAAGGCGAGGCGTAGGAACCTCTACCGCCCTGGTCAGCGGTAATGGTGACGTCCGGTGTCAAGGCAACCACGCACGATGGCAATTGGGGCTTGACTTTGGGTGCGAGACGCTACCCTCGCGAGCTCGGCCGGGCGCTTTTCAGCCCGGCTTTTAACGGCCGACCAGCGTCTCGCAAGGGCCCCGAAGTCAAGCCCCAATCGCTATCGTCGCGCAGCGGCGATGAAATGACCCGGCTCGTCCCGGCCCAAGCCGACCACCCTCGCAAGGTGACAGGACGCACGGCACTCGCCCACCCCGCTGGAACGCGAGGCTCAAACGCAAGCCGCCCCAAGGATCAGGGCCCAATCCCCTGACAAGGCCGAGTCCGCAGGTCGTTGACGTAGTCGTCCGGCGCCCCAGCAGCCTCAGCGGCATCGGCGACCACCCCGATGTACCGGGCCGACGGCAACCCACCCTCATACGCGTCCAACACGTAGAGCCAGGCCACCACGGACCCCTCGAGGGTCTGCACGCGCAACCGGATCTTCTTGTAGAGCCCGAGCGCGCCCTCCCACCGGTCGAGCCGCGACTCGTCCCGTGGTGACACGTCGTAGAGCACGCAGAACGTCTGCTGGTCTGGTTCCTCGACGATCGTCGCGAGGGCCCCCTCCCAGCCCAGGTCCTCGCCACCGAACGTCAGACGCCAACCGACGAGCCAGCCGGTCCCCGCGAGCGGGGAGTACGGGGCTCGCTCCATCATCTGGTTCGGATCCATGTTCGACCCGTACGCGGCATAGAGCGGCACGTCCGACAGCGTAGCGGCGTGGCGATCAGCTTTCGGTACTGACGACACGGTCGATTCGGTCAACGCGTACGGTTGTCCCGGCCGACAAGCACGCAGAAGGGACTGATCGTGACCCGCATCGTCATCATGGGCGGCGGACCCGCAGGTTACGAGGCAGCCCTGGTCGCTGCACAGCACGGCGCTGATGTGACCGTCGTCGAGAACGACGGGGCCGGTGGCGCCTGCGTGTTGTACGACTGCGTGCCGTCCAAGACGTTCATCGCCTCCGCGGGTGCCCGCAGTGCCTTCCGCAACGCCGGTGAGCTGGGCATTCAGACCCACAATGAGCAAGCCGCCGTCGATCTGCCGGTCGTACACGGTCGGGTGAAGGGGCTGGCGCTCGCGCAGTCCGCGGACGTCCGGGCGCGGCTGCAGCGCGAGGGCGTGCGGATCATCAACGGGCTCGCGAAGTTCGTCGACGACTCGCGCGGGCTCGCCCAGCACCAGGTCGTGGCGACCGCCGCGGACGGGACCGAGGAGGTCCTCAACGCCGATGTGGTGCTCATCGCAACCGGTGCGACCCCGCGCGTGTTGCAGGGCGCCGAGCCCGACGGCAAGCGGATCCTCACCTGGCGGCAGATCTACGACCTCCCCGAGCTGCCCGAACACCTCGCGGTGATCGGGTCCGGCGTCACCGGTGTCGAGTTCGCCAGCGCCTACACCGAGATGGGCGTGAAGGTGACGATGGTCTCCAGCCGGGACCGCGTGCTGCCCCACGAGGACGCCGACGCGGCCGTGGTGCTCGAGGACGTGTTCGCCGAGCGCGGCACGGCCGTCGTCAAGCACGCCCGTGCGGACCGGGTCGAGAACACCGGCGACGGCGTGCTGATCCACCTGGAAGACGGTCGCACGATCGAGGCATCGCACGCCCTGATGACGGTCGGTTCGGTGCCGAACACGAACGACATCGGTCTCGAGAAGATCGGCATCGAGCTCGGGCGTGGCGGCTACATCCCGGTCGACCGGGTCAGCCGGACGAACGTCAGCGGCGTCTACGCAGCCGGCGACTGCACCGGTGTGCTGCTGCTCGCGTCCGTCGCCGCCATGCAGGGGCGCATCGCGATGTGGCACGCGCTGGGCGAGGGCGTCAGCCCGATCAAGCTCAAGACCGTCGCCGCGAACGTCTTCACGAACCCCGAGATCGCGTCCGTCGGCATCAGCCAGCAGGCGATCGACTCGGGTGAGGTGCCCGCGCGCACGATCATGCTGCCGCTCGCCACGAACCCCCGCGCCAAGATGGAGGGTCTGCGCCGCGGCTTCGTGAAGCTGTTCTGCCGCCCGGCCACCGGCGTGGTCATCGGCGGCGTCTGCGTCGCCCCGAACGCGAGCGAGCTCATCCTGCCGATCGCGCTGGCCGTGCAGAACCAGCTGACGGTCGAGCACCTGGCCACGACGTTCTCGGTCTACCCGTCGCTCTCGGGCTCCATCACCGAAGCCGGCCGCCAGCTCATGCGGCACGACGATCTCGATTAGGTAACACCCGGCAACCGTGCCCCGGACACCGACGTGTCCGGGGCATGCGTTCGTTCTGGGGGATGTTCGCCGCGCTGGCACCGCTGATCACCGGCTGTGCCAAACCTTCCGACGTCACGCTGCTGCCCACCGGGCCGGCGCCGACCACGCACTCCACTGTGGACAGGGGAATGCCGCCGTCGGAACCGACCGAGGTGCGCATCCCGAAGATCGGCGCGAGGTCCTCGCTCGTCCCGCTGGGCCTGAACCCGGACGAGACGATCGAGGTACCCCCGGTCGAGCAGCCGATGCAGGCCGGCTGGTACGCGCTCGCCCGCACGCCGGGCGAGACGGGACCCGCCGTCGTGCTCGGCCACGTCGACGGCAACAGGCAGCCGGGAATCTTCCTCCGCCTCAAGGAACTCACCGCTGGTGACGAGGTCGAGGTGTCCAGAAAGGACGGCACCACGGCCCGGTTCCGCGTGCGCGCGACCGAGCAGGTCGCCAAGAGCAGCTTCCCCACCGAGGCCGTCTACGGCGACACCGCCGAGCCCGAGCTGCGGCTGATCACCTGCGGAGGTGAGTTCGACCAGGCCACCCGCGGCTACCGGGACAACCTCATCGTCTACGCGACGCTGATCTGAGGGGGTAACACCATGCCACGCAGCAGAACCCTGGCGACCACCGCGATCGCACTGCTGACCACCGCCGCGTTCACACCGCTCGCCACCGCCCGGCAACCGGAACCGCCGCAGTCCACCGTGCTCCCGCTGGTGATCAACTGGTACCTCCTCCCCGCCGAGGTCGAACCGGGCGGCACGCTCACCGCGGGCGGCGACATGAACACCGGCTGCACCCCGGCGGGTCCGCTCACCTCGCCCGGCTTCGCGGAACCGCTGAGGTTCACCCGCGGCGGCAACTTCGGCCGCTTCAGCGGCGACACCAGGGCGATCACCACACCCGGCACCTACGAGGTCGTCTTCCAGTGCGCGAACCGCCCGGAGCGCAGCGTGAAGACGTTCCGGATCCTCGGCACCCCACCGACCACGACCCCGCCGCCGAAACCGGGACCGAAACCGGTCGTCAAGCCGAAGGGCGCACCACAGACGGGTGGCGGCACGGCACCGTAATCATGATCACGGTTCGACTCCGTCTGGGTTGGACGCGCAACTAACCCACCGGATGTGCGTCAATGGGTTCGTGGGGACTCGTGTCTTGATCACGGTGCTGTGCGTGGCGCTGGCCACGGCGGCCTGTTCGCAGGCTCCGGCACCGAAACCGTCGGCGGCGACGAGCGAAAGCGCTCCGCCGCCGGTGGTGTCACCTCTCGGCGACTCCGATCCGATGGAACTGCGGGTGGAGCGGATCGGCGTGCGGTCGTCGCTCGTCGCACTCGGCCTCGACCACCTGGGCGTCGTGCAGATGCCGCCGGCGAACGAGGGCATGCAGGCGGGCTGGTACCAGACGCAGCCGCAGCAGTGGATCATCGTGGGCCGGATCGAGAGCAACAAGGCCAGAGGCGTGTTCTTCCGGCTGAACGACCTGGTCGAGGGCGACCTGGTGGAAGTGTCCAAGAAGGACGGAACGGTCGCCCGGTTCACGGTGACGCGGTCGGAGCGGATCATCCGGGACGACTTCTTCGCGGAGGCCGTCGCCCGGGACAAGGACGAGAAGGGGCTGCGGCTGATCACGTGTGGCACCCGCGACAACGTGATCGTGCACGCAGCCCCGAGCGCCTGACCCAGCCGAGTGGCAGGGCAGTGCCCACGGGTCCGCGAGTTCGCGTCGGTCGTCCGGTCACCCGCTTCCGCCGAAATCGGCGAAGCCCATTTCGGCGGAAGCGAGTCGGCCGGACGACCGACTTCCCGGCGAACTCGCCGGAGTCTGCGCAGCAGCGACCAATAACTCAGTCCTCGACCCAGTCGAAGGTCTTGCTGACCGCCTTCTTCCAGTTCGCGTACTCCGATGCGCGGCGGGAGTCGTCCATCTGCGGCTCCCACTGCTTGTCCTGCGCCCAGTTCTCGCGGATGTCGTCCTCGGTCTTCCAGAACCCGACCGCGAGCCCGGCCGCATAAGCAGCACCCAGGGCGGTGGTCTCCGCGACAACCGGCCGGATGACCGGGACGCCGAGGATGTCCGCCTGGAACTGCATCAGCAGCTCGTTCACGACCATGCCGCCGTCGACCTTCAACGCGGTCAGGTCGACGCCCGAGTCGGCGTTCATCGCGTCGAGCACCTCGCGGGTCTGGAACGCCGTCGCCTCCAGCACCGCCCGGGCGAGGTGGCCCTTGTTGACGAACCGGGTGAGGCCGACGATCGCGCCGCGGGCGTCGGATCGCCAGTACGGGGCGAAGAGGCCGGAGAACGCCGGCACGAAGTACGCGCCGCCGTTGTCCTCCACGGACCTGGCGTGCTCCTCGATCTCCGCCGCCGACCCGATCATGCCCAGGTTGTCGCGCAGCCACTGCACCAGCGAGCCGGTGACCGCGATCGAGCCCTCCAGGGCGTAGACCGGCGCCGCCTCACCGATCTTGTAGCAGATCGTGGTGAGCAGGCCGTTCTCGCTCATCACCTTCTCGGTGCCGGTGTTGAGCAGCATGAAGTTGCCGGTGCCGTAGGTGTTCTTGGCCTCGCCGGGCGAGAGGCAGGCCTGGCCGAACGTCGCCGCCTGCTGGTCGCCGAGGATGCCGGCGATCGGCACGCCCGCCAGCGCGCCGCGTTCGCGCACCTGGCCGTAGACCTCGGACGACGAGCGGATCTCCGGCAGCATCGACATAGGGATGCCCATGTCCGAGGCGATCGAGGAGTCCCACTGCAGCGTGTCGAGGTCCATCAGCATGGTGCGGGAGGCGTTCGTCGGGTCGGTGACGTGCACGCCGCCGTCCGTGCCGCCCGTCATGTTCCACAGCACCCACGTGTCCATGTTGCCGAACAGCAGGTCGCCTGCTTCGGCACGGTCACGGGCGCCCTCGACGTTGTCGAGGATCCAGCGGACCTTCGGGCCGGAGAAGTAGGTCGCCAGCGGCAGGCCGACCTTGGCGCGGTAGCGCTCCTGTCCGCCGCCGAGGTTGCCCAGCTCCTGGACAATCTTGTCGGTGCGCGTGTCCTGCCAGACGATGGCGTTGTAGACGGGTTCGCCGGTGTTCCTGTCCCACACCACCGCCGTCTCGCGCTGGTTGGTGATGCCGACGGCGGCGATGTCCGAAGTGGACAGATCGGCCTTCGCGAGGGCGCCCGCGGCGACCTGGCGGGTGTTCTGCCAGACCTCCTTCGGGTCGTGCTCGACCCAGCCCGCCTTCGGGAAGATCTGTTCGTGCTCCTTCTGGTCGACCGACACCACCCGTCCGGAGTGGTCGAAGATCATGCACCGGGTCGACGTCGTGCCCTGGTCGATCGCGGCCACGTACTGCGTCATGCGAGAAGTCCTTTCAGACCGGGAGAACCAGGAAGAGCAGCGCGGCGAGCGCGCCACCCACGAGCGGGCCGGCGACCGGGATCCACGAGTAGCCCCAGTTCGCGTTGCCCTTGTTGCGGATCGGCATCAGGAACGCGTAGGCGATGCGCGGACCGAGGTCGCGCGCCGGGTTGATGGCGTAGCCCGTGGGGCCACCGAGCGACGTGCCGATCACCAGCACGACGAACGCGACGCCCGCGTACCCGAGCGCCGAGTTCCCGAACTGCGGCACACCGTCCACCGACTCCTTGGCTCCCGGCGACAACAGGATCCACAGGACGAGCACGAACGTGCCGATGATCTCGGAGACGAGGTTCCACGGCACGCTCGGCACGGTCGGGCCGGTGGAGAAGATGCCGAGCGTGTTCTGCGGTTCGTCGTGGGTGTCGAACTGCATCTTGTAGGTGGCCCAGCAGAGCATCGCGCCCACGATCGCGCCGACCATCTGCCCGAGGACGTAGACCGGGACGTCGCCCCACGGGGTCTTGTCCGCGATGGCGAGGCCGAAGGTGACGGCCGGGTTGAGGTGCGCCCCGCTGGGGTTCGCGATGCTGGCGCCGGCGAAGACCGCGAAGGCCCAGCCGACGTTGACGAACAGGAAGCCCGTGCTGTTGCCGAGCGTGTTCTTGAGCACCTGGTTCGCGACGACACCGGTGCCCAGGAGGATGAGGACCGCTGTCCCCAGCATCTCCCAGACGAAGATCGATCCTGCGCTCACCGTCGACCTCCACTCGTTTGCGGCCAGACAGGACGCGCAAACCCGAGGTCAGGGCCGCGCCGCCCGCCTTCAACGTGCTCGGACGCTATTACCGCGCTGATCAGTTGTCCACGCCAGGTGTGCGGGAACGGGCCGTTTTCGGGCCGTTGGGTACTGGGTCGCGCGCCCATCGGCAAAGGCGCGTTGCTGCAGGTAACGTGATCCGCGAGTCGTCACAGGGAGGCGCCTGTCGTGGCCACGCGAAAGAACTCAGCTGCAGCACCGCAGATCCCCAGCGCTCCGCCGATCACCGGCAGGCTGGGCCCGGCCGAACGCGAGGAGTCCTGGCAGCGGCTGGGGTCCGAGACGTTCGACCTCGTGGTGGTCGGTGGTGGTGTGGTCGGCGTCGGCGCGGCGCTCGACGCGGCCACCCGCGGCCTGCGGGTCGCCCTCGTCGAGGCGCGCGACCTCGCGTCCGGCACGTCGAGCCGGTCCTCCAAGCTCTTCCACGGTGGCCTGCGCTACCTGGAGCAGCTCGAGTTCGGCCTGGTCCGCGAGGCACTGCGCGAGCGCGAGCTGATGCTGACGCGCATCGCCCCGCACCTGGTCAAGCCGGTCGCGTTCCTCTACCCGCTCGCGAACAGGGTCTGGGAGCGCCCGTACACGGCGGCCGGGCTGTTCCTCTACGACACGATGGGCGGCGCCCGCTCGGTGCCGGGGCAGAAGCACCTGACCCGCGCCGGTGCGCAGCGGCTCGTGCCCGCGTTGAAGCGCGACGCGTTGATCGGCGGCATCCGCTACTACGACGCGCAGGCCGACGACGCCCGCCACACGATGATGGTCGGCCGCACCGCCGCCCACTACGGCGCCGTCGTGCGCACGTCCACGCAGGTCGTCGGCTTCCTGCGCGAGGCGGACCGGGTGTCCGGCGTGCGGGTGCGTGACGTCGAGGACGGCCGCGAGGTCGACGTGCGGGCGCACGCGGTGATCAACGCGACCGGCGTCTGGACCGACGAGCTGCAGCGGCTGTCCGGCTCGCGCGGGCGGTTCCGGGTGCGGGCGTCGAAGGGCGTGCACATCGTGGTGCCGCGCGACCGGATCGTCGCCGAGGCCGGGATGATCCTGCGCACCGAGAAGTCCGTGCTGTTCGTCATCCCGTGGCGCAACCACTGGATCGTCGGCACCACCGACACGGACTGGAACCTCGACCTGGCGCATCCCGCGGCCACCAAGCACGACATCGACTACATCCTCGAGCACGTGAACTCGGTGCTCGCGACGCCGTTGACGCACGACGACATCGAGGGCGTCTACGCGGGCCTGCGGCCGCTGCTCGCGGGCGAGTCCGACTCGACGTCGAAGCTCTCCCGCGAACACGCCGTGGCACGGGTCGCGCCCGGCCTGGTCGCCATCGCGGGCGGCAAGTACACGACGTACCGGGTGATGGGCGCGGACGCCGTGGACGCGGCGCACGTCGACCTGCCGGGCCGCATCCAGCCGTCGATCACGGACAAGGTGCCGCTCGTCGGCGCCGACGGCTACCACGCCCTGGTCAACCAGGCCGACCAGTTGGCGGCCAAACACGGTCTGCACCCGTACCGCGTCCGGCACCTGCTGGACCGCTACGGCTCGCTGGTGCACGAGGTGCTGTCGCTCGCGGCCGACAACCCGGAGCTGCTCAAGCCGATCCCGGCCTCCCCCGACTACCTCCAGGTCGAGGCGGTGTACGCGGCCTCGCACGAGGGCGCGATGCACCTGGAGGACGTGCTGACCAGGCGCACCCGCATCTCCATCGAGTACGCCCACCGCGGCGTCGACTCGGCGGAGGCGGTGGCGCGGTTGATCGCGCCGGTGCTCGGCTGGGACGACGACGCGATCAAGCGCGAGGTCGAGGTCTACAACGCGCGGGTCGAGGCCGAGCGCGCGTCGCAGACCAAGCCGGACGACCAGGCGGCCGACGCGGTGCGGGCCGCGGCCCCGGAAGCGCGTCCGCAGTTGACGGAGCCCGTGAGCTGACCTTCGGCATGCTGGAGGCATGACTGGGGTCGGTAGAAGGACTTTTCTGTTGGGTGCGGCCGTGGGTGGTGCCGTTTCGACCGGTACCGCCCACGCCGCTTCCGCTGTGTTCGAGCACGGTGTCGCGTCCGGTGATCCGCTGCCGGACGGCGTCCTGCTGTGGACGCGCGTGGTGACCTCGGCGGCGGTCCGCTGGGAGGTGTCCGCGGACCCGCACTTCCTGCACGTGGTGAAGCGCGGCGTGACCCGCGCGTCGGCGGCGCGGGACCACACGGTGAAGGTGGAGGTCCACGGCCTGCGCCCGAACTCCCGCTACTGGTACCGCTTCCGCGTCGGCAACGTCGTGTCGCCGGTCGGTCGCACGAAGACCGCGGGCTGCGGTTCCGAGCTGAACTTCGGTGTGGTGTCCTGCGCGAACTGGTCGGCCGGGCACTTCGCGGGCTACGGCTTCCTGGCCCAACAGGACCTGGACGCCGTGATCCACCTGGGCGACTACGTCTACGAGGGTTACTCGACCGAGGTCCGCGTGCCCGATCCGCCGCACAAGTGCGTGACGCTGGAGGACTACCGGCGCCGGCACGCGCTCTACAAGACCGACCGGCACGTGCAGGCGGTCCACGCGGCGCACGCCATGATCGCGACCTGGGACGACCACGAGAGCGCGGACAACGCGTCCAGCATCGGCTCCCCCGTGCACGACCCCGCGACCGACGGCCCGTGGGGCACGCGCCTGGCCGCCGCGACGCAGGCCTACTACGAGTGGATGCCGGTCCGCGACGGCAAGCTCGACCGCACGTTCCACTTCGGCGACCTGGCCTCGCTGACCATGCTCGACCTGCGCTCCTACCGCACCGGCACGACGATCCTCGGTGCCGCGCAACGCGACTGGCTGATCAGCACCCTCACCACCGACGGCGCGCGCTGGCAGCTCGTCGGCAACTCGGTGATGATCAGCCCGTTCCGCATCCCGCCGCTGCCGGGCCTGCCGCCGTCGAACCCCGACCAGTGGGACGGCTTCCCCGCCGACCGCGAACGGGTGCTGAAGGCGTTGGGCGGCCGGAAGAACACGGTGTTCCTGACCGGCGACATCCACAGCTCGTGGGCCTGCGAGGTGTCGCTGGACGGTGCTTCGGTCGCCACCGAGTACATCGTCACGTCGCTGACGTCGGACAACTTCGACGAGCTGCTAAAGATGCCTCCGCGCACCGGGTCACTGCAGCTCGAGGCGCAGATCATGGCGCTGAACCCGCACGCGAAGTTCGTGGAACTGGACTCGCACGGCGTCTCGACGCTGCGAGTGACGGCCGACGAGGTGCGGATGGACTGGCACTACGTGGCGGACAAACGGGACCCGGACAGCACTGTGGCGCGTGCGCATTCGTTCCGCACGCGCCACAACACCGCTCTGACCGAGAGGGTTCCGCTCTAGGCCAGAGCAGCCAACGCCGTGTGCACCATGACCCGGACACCGACGAGGAGCGCGCGCTCGTCGAGGTCGAACGTCGGCTGGTGCAGGTCGCGCTGCTTCTCCACCCCGTTCCACACGCCGAGGCGTGCGAACGAGCCGGGGACGTGCTCCAGGTACCACCCGAAGTCCTCGCCACC
This sequence comes from Lentzea sp. NPDC003310, assembly GCF_040610935.1. Classification (NCBI taxonomy): domain Bacteria; kingdom Bacillati; phylum Actinomycetota; class Actinomycetes; order Pseudonocardiales; family Pseudonocardiaceae; genus Lentzea; species Lentzea sp. NPDC003310. The sequence continues at coordinate 215,459 of NZ_JBEXNC010000011.1, read as the reverse complement.
GGACGACTGCTCGGTGCCCGCGAGGGCGTCGTCGCCCAGGGCCGCCTCGATGCCGGCCCGCAGGATCTGGGTCGACTCGCGCTCGTTGACCACCGGCGGCACGCCGCGGCGGTGGTGCAGGTCGAAACCGACGCCGGTGGGGGCCAGCAGGCCCGTCACCAGGTCCTTGACCAGCGGCTCCAGCTCGGCCCAGATGTCGCGGTCGCCGGTGCGCAGCGTGCCTCGCACCAGGCCGTCCTGCGGGACGGCGTTCGGCGCCTCGCCCGCGTGGACGGCGCCCCAGACGAGGACGGTGCCGGAGCGGGGGTCGACGCGGCGCGACAGCATCGTCGGCAGGCCGGTGATGACCGTGCCGAGGGCGTGCACCAGGTCCGCGGTGAGGTGCGGGCGCGAGGTGTGGCCGCCCGGCGACGACAGCCGCAGCTCCAGCAGGTCGGAGGCCGACGTGATGGCGCCGATGCGGGTGCCGATGCGGCCGACCTGCAGGCGCGGGTCGCAGTGCAGGCCGAAGATCCGCTCCACGCCGTCGAGGCCGCCCGCGGCGAGCACGTCGAGCGCACCGCCTGGCATGACCTCCTCCGCCGGCTGGAACACCAGGCGGATGCGGCCCGGCAGCTCCGTGGCCGAGGCGAGGGCCAGCGCGGTGCCGAGCAGGACCGTGGTGTGGGCGTCGTGACCGCACGCGTGCGACACACCGTCCACAGTGGAGCCGAACGGCAGGCCCGTGTTCTCGTGCAGCGGGAGGGCGTCCATGTCCGCGCGGAGAGCCACGCAGCGGGGGCCCTGGCCGATGTCGCAGATCAGGCCCGTGCCGCCGGGGAGGATGCGCGGCTTGAGGCCGACCTCGCGCAGCAGCTTCGCGACGAGCTCGGTGGTGTTGTACTCGCGCCGGGAGAGCTCCGGGTTGGCGTGGATGTGCCGGCGCCAGGCGACCACGTCGGAGGCGTGCGCCTTCAGCCAGTCGTCGAGCCAGGCCGGTCCACGGCCTTCTCCGAGATCATCCACAGGAGACATGCTCACCCCGGTGGGGTCGACAAGCATCTCAGGGGACGTCTTCACAGTTGAGGAGCCCGAAGGCCGGGAGTCCAGAACCGTCATGCCGCACCTCCGCGGGCCAGCAGCCGTGCGCGCTGCTGGGAATCGGTGGCTGTCGCGATCGTCGTCCAAGCCATGGCAAGTGCTCCGTCGAGGAGCGCACGGTCGGCCGACGCCGAGGCACAGGCGGTCGCGAACTCTTGTTGGTGGTTCACCGCGTCTCCGCAGTCGATGGCGATGGTCGGGTGGATGGCGGGCAACACTCTGGTGACGTTGCCCATGTCGGTGCTCCCGATCTTCTCCCGCTGTTCCTGTTCACGCGAGAGCGGTCGTCTGCCCAGCTCGGTGGCCGCACGCCGGTAGGCGTCCGCGAGCCACGGGTCGGGGGTCAACTCGGCGTAGATCGGTGAGACCTGCACCACCTCATGGGTGCAGCCGGTCGCGAGCGCGCCGGCCGAGAAGCAGTCCCGAATACGGTTCTCCAGGCGCTGCAACGATTCCAGGTTCTCCGCCCTCACATCGAACATCGCCGATGCGCGGGCGGGTATTACGTTCGGCACGGTGCCGCCGTTGGTGACGATGCCGCTCACCATCTGGCCGGGCTCGAAGTGCTGCCGCAGCAGGCTGATCGACATCTGCGCGATCGTGACCGCGTCCGCGGCGTTGACGCCCAGGTGCGGAGCGGCGGCGGCGTGGGACGGCTTGCCGCTGTAGTGCACCTCGAGGTCGGTGATGGCCAGCGACTTCGCGGCGCACGACTCGTACGGCGCCGGGTGCACCATCATCGAGAGCGAGACGTCGTCGAACACGCCCCGTTCCAGCATGAGCACCTTGCCGCCGCCGACCTCCTCCGCCGGAGTTCCGATCACCTTGATGGTGATACCCAGTCGGTCGGCGACGTCACGCAGAGCGAGTCCCGTTCCGACCGAGGCAGCGGCGATGACGTTGTGCCCGCACGCGTGCCCGACCTCGGGCAGGGCGTCGTACTCGGCACAAAGCCCCAGCACGAGCTCGCCGTCGCCGAACGTGGCGACGAACGCGGTGTCGAGGTTCGCCACCGCGTGCTCGACCTCGAAACCCTCCTCGACCAGCAAAGAGGTGATCTTCTCGACGCTGCGGTGCTCCTCGAAGGCCAGTTCAGGCTCGGCGTGGATCGAGTGCGACAGGTCCAGCAGCGCGTCGGAGTACCGCTCGACGGTCGAGCGTGTGCTGATCTTCAAGTCGGTACCCATTTGCCACCATCCTGCATCACCACTTGACGGACGCGGTGCGCTGATGATGATCAACCGGACGGCCGGTCGCAGCGCTGCGCCGAGCGGCGAGCGAGTTTCGGTCTGACCGATCAACGATGACGCAAATGGTCGAGAGGCACGTTCGATTTTGACTATTACGTCCCACCAGGTGGAACGGTTCGTCCCACCTCGACGACCGCTCGGCGCGTCAGCCCTTCTTGGCCGCGCGCTCCTTGCGCCACTTCGCCCACCGCTTCTTGTTGCGGTAGTAGACCAGCACGAACAGCAGCACGGCGATGCCGCCGATCCACAGCTTGCGCTTGGTCTCCTCGCGCGTTTCAGGCGACGGCTCCTGCGGCGCGTTCACGTCTGGAGCCGGGTTGACCGTGGTCTGCTGCGCGGCCGCCACAGGCGTGTTCGCCGTCTCTTGCGCGGACGCCACTCCGGCGATCCCGAGAACGCTCATCAGCGAGAACACGCAGGCCAGCAGCAACCTCGACATGGCCTGAACTCTACCTCGAATACCACGATCGATGGTCACCCAAACTAGTTAAGCGCTCACCGTGAGTCCGATTGGAACGCCTGCAAAATCTGCTCCGCCGCAAGGGTGGCGGTGAGCTCTCCGAGCCGGACCTTCTCCTCGAGGGAGGGGGCGAGCGACCGCACGGCGGCGCTCTCGCGGACCTGCCGCCACAGTTCGTCGCGGACCATCATCCAGGTCCAGTCGACCTGCTGGCGCCGGCGGCGTTCGGCCAACTCCCCGGCGTCCTCGAGGGTGCGGCGGTGTTCCAGGACCCGGGACCACAGGTCCTCGAGACCGGTTCCGGTGAGGCCCGAGCACGTGAGCACGGGCGGGTGCCACAGCGCGTCCGGCGGGCGCAGCAGCTTGAGCGCCCCGGCCAGTTCGCGCGCGGCCTTGCGGGCGTCCAGCTCGTGCTCGCCGTCGGCCTTGTTGACCGCGATGACGTCCGCGAGCTCCAGGATGCCCTTCTTGATCCCCTGCAACTGGTCGCCGGTGCGGGCGAGGGTGAGGAACAGCGAGCAGTCCGTCATGTTGGCGACGGCCACCTCGGACTGCCCGACGCCGACCGTCTCGACCAGCACGACGTCGAAGCCAGCGGCCTCGACCAGCACGATCGTCTCGCGGGTGGCCTGCGCGACGCCGCCGAGCGTGCCCGAGGTCGGCGAGGGCCGGATGAACGCGTTCTGGTCGACCGACAGCCGCTGCATGCGCGTCTTGTCGCCCAGGATGCTGCCGCCGGTGCGGGTGGAGGACGGGTCGACGGCGAGCACCGCGACCCGGTGGCCCTGCTCGGTCAGCATGGTGCCGAGCGCGTCGATGAACGTCGACTTGCCGACGCCGGGCACGCCGGTGATGCCGACGCGGATCGCGTCGCCGGACTTGGGCAGCAGCTCGACCAGCAGCTCCTGGGCCTTGGCCCGGTGGTCGGCGCGGGTCGACTCGACGAGCGTGATCGCCCGCGCGAGCACGCCGCGGTTGCCGTCGAGCACGCCCTTCGCGTACTCGGCGACGTCGATCACCCTAGGCATCGTGGCCGAGCTGCTTCGCGAGCTTCACCAGCAGGTCCTTCGCCGCGTCCGCGATCACGGTGCCGGGCGGGAAGATCGCCGACGCGCCCGCCGCGTACAGCTCGTCGAAGTCCTGCGGCGGGATCACGCCACCGACGACGATCATGATGTCCTCGCGGCCGAGCTTGGTGAGCTCCTCCTTGAGCGACGGCACGAGCGTGAGGTGGCCCGCGGCGAGCGAGGACACGCCGACGATGTGGACGTCGGCCTCGACGGCCTGGCGCGCCACCTCGTCCGGCGTCTGGAACAGCGGGCCGACGTCGACGTCGAAGCCGAGGTCCGCGAACGCCGTGGCGATGACCTTCTGACCGCGGTCGTGCCCGTCCTGGCCCATCTTCGCGACCAGGATGCGGGGACGGCGGCCCTCCTCCTCCGCGAACGCCTCGACGACCTCGCGGCAAGCGTCCACGTTGGACACTGAGCCGACCTCCTGCCGGTACACCCCGGAAATGGTGCGGATCTGCGCGCTGTGCCGGCCCCAGACCTTGCCGAGCGACTCGGAGATCTCGCCGACGGTGGCCTTGGCGCGGGCCGCGTCGATCGCGAGCTCCAGCAGGTTGCCCTCGCCGTTCGCCGCGTTCGTGAGGGCGGCGAGCGCACTGTCCACTGCGGACTGGTCGCGCTCCTCCCTGAGCCGGCGCAGCTTCTCCAGCTGCTGGGCGCGCACGCCCGCGTTGTCGACCTTGAGCACCTCGATCTGCTCGTCGGCGTCCACGAGGTACTTGTTCACGCCGATGACGGGCTGGCGGCCGGAGTCGATGCGCGCCTGGGTGCGTGCCGCCGCCTCCTCGATGCGCAGCTTCGGGATGCCCTCGTCGATCGCGCGGGCCATGCCGCCGGCCTTCTCGACCTCGGTGATGTGCTCCCAGGCCTTGGCCGCGAGCTCGTGCGTGAGGCGCTCCACGTAGGCGCTGCCGCCCCACGGGTCGATGACGCGCGTGGTGCCGGACTCCTGCTGGAGGAGCAGCTGGGTGTTGCGGGCGATGCGCGCGGAGAAGTCCGTCGGCAGCGCAAGCGCCTCGTCGAGTGCGTTGGTGTGCAACGACTGCGTGTGGCCCTGCGTCGCCGCCATGGCCTCGACGCACGTGCGCGCGACGTTGTTGAAGACGTCCTGCGCGGTGAGCGACCAGCCGGAGGTCTGGCAGTGCGTGCGCAGGCTCAGGGACTTCGGGCTCTGCGGCTCGAAGTCGTTGACCAGCTTGGCCCAGAGCAGGCGCGCGGCCCGCATCTTGGCGATCTCCATGAAGTAGTTCATGCCGATCGCCCAGAAGAAGCTCAGGCGTGGCGCGAACTTGTCGACGTCCAGCCCCGCTTCGCGGCCCGCGCGGATGTACTCGACACCGTCCGCGAGGGTGTAGGCGAGCTCCAGGTCGGCCGTCGCCCCGGCCTCCTGCATGTGGTAGCCGGAGATCGAGATGGAGTTGAACTTCGGCATGTGCCGGCTGGTGTAGCTGAAGATGTCGGAGATGATCCGCATCGACGGCCGCGGCGGGTAGATGTAGGTGTTGCGGACCATGAACTCCTTGAGGATGTCGTTCTGGATCGTCCCCATGAGCTGCTCCGGCTTCACCCCCTGCTCCTCCGCAGCCACCACGAACAGCGCGAGGACCGGCAGCACCGCGCCGTTCATCGTCATCGACACGGACATCTTGTCGAGCGGGATGCCGTCGAACAGCGTCCGCATGTCGTAGATGGAGTCGATCGCGACGCCCGCCATGCCGACGTCACCGGCGACGCGCGGGTGGTCGGAGTCGTAGCCGCGGTGCGTGGCGAGGTCGAACGCGACTGAAAGGCCCTTCTGGCCGGCCGCGAGGTTGCGGCGGTAGAAGGCGTTCGACTCCTCGGCCGTGGAGAAGCCCGCGTACTGGCGGACGGTCCACGGCTGGTTGACGTACATCGTCGGGTATGGGCCGCGCAGGAACGGCGCGACGCCGGGGTAGGTGCGCAGGAAGTCGAGGCCGTCGGTGTCCTGCGGCCCGTAGACGGGCTTGACCGCGATGCCCTCCGGCGTCTCCCAGGACGGCAGGTCGGTCTCGTACTTGGCCTGCGGGAGGGGGCCGAGGTCGATGTCCGCGAAGTTGGGGATCATCGCTCCACTCCCAGGAAGTCGTAGGTGTTTGTGAGGATCTCGAGCGCCGGGCAGCCCATGAACACGAAGCCGTCGACGTCGGCTTCGGTCTTCTTGCCGGCCAGCAGGACGCGTTCGGCACCGGCCTTGCGCAGGGCTTCGACGGTGGGCACGGCCTGGTCGGCGTAGCTCGTGTCGCTGCCGCACAGGACGGCGACCCTGGCGCCGGACTCCTGGAACTTCTCCGCGACCTCTTCGGCGGACCTGGTCGCGCCCGCGTTCGGAGTGGCGAAGCCGCCCGCGTTGAAGAGGTTGGCGGCGAAGGTGGCGCGCGCGGTGTGGGCGGCGATCGGGCCGAGGGTGGCCAGGAAGACCTGCGGCCGTTCGGGCTGGGCGTCGGCGAGATCGCGCAGCTCCTCGAAGGCCTGTGCATAACGCACCCGCGGCAGCTCGCCCTCGACGGCAGGTGCCGGGTCCCGCACGACGGGCTTCTCGCCGAGGTTCGGGAACTCGCTCACCCCCGTGATCGGGTCGCTGCGGTCCGCCAGCCGGGCCGACCGCGCCTCCCACGTCGCGGCGATCCGCGAGGCCACCAGCGCGCGGGCCTCCCCGATCCCCCCGGCGCGTTCGATCTCCCGGAACCACGTCCAGGCCGCCGCGGCCAGCTGGTCGGTCAGCTGCTCCACGTACCAGGACCCGGCGGCGGGGTCGATCACCTCGCCGAGGTGCGACTCCTCCAGCAGCAGGTTCTGCGTGTTGCGCGCGATCCGCCGGGCGAACTCGTCCGGCAGCCCGATCGCCGCGTCGAACGGCTGCACCGTCACCGCGTCCGCGCCACCGAGACCGGCGGCCAGGCACGCCACCGTGGTGCGCAGCATGTTCACCCACGGGTCGCGGCGGGTCATCATCGCCGACGACGTCACCGCGTGCTGCACCTGCACGGCGTCGGACACACCGGACACCTCGGCCACCCGCGCCCACAGCCTCCGGGCCGCGCGCAGCTTCGCGATCGTCGTGAACTGGTCGGCGGTCGCGGCGAAGCGGAACTCCAGCTGCGCGAAGGCGTCCGCGGCCGAGAACCCCGCGCCGGTCAGCGCCCGCAGGTACGACACGGCGAGCGCCAGGGACGCGCCCAACTCCTCCGAGTCGGACCCTCCCGCGTCGTGGAACGGCAGCGCGTCCACCACGACGGTGCGCAGGCCCGGGAACTCCGCGCGGGCCTGGCGGATGACGTCGAGCGCCTCGCCGGACGGCGTCAGGGCCAGGTTGCCGCGCACGTCGGCGGGCAACACCGGAGCCTGGTCGTAGATCCGCAGCATCGTCCGCGCGGCGTCCACGGAACCGTCGAGCACGATCGGTGCGAGGTCGAGGTAGACGCCGTCGAGCAGGCGTTCCAGCGAGGTCGCCGGCACGGCGAGCCACAGCGAGGTGACGCCGCCCTCCAGGTCGTTCATCAACGACACCGGGTCCGGCACGGCGTGGCGCTGGCGGATGTCCCAGCCCTGCTTCACGGGCGCGAGCGCGTACGGCTCCAGCGCGTCGTCGAGGGTGTAGAGCGGCTGCAGCTCGATGCCGTCGTAGGTCTTCGTGACCAGGGAGTCGAAGCTCGCGCCGGTCTTGCGGAGCACCGCGTCGACCAGCTCACGCCACTGTTCCCTCGACGCCGAGGGGAACTCGTTCGGGCGGAATTCGGCGGTCAATGCCAACTCCATCATGCGTTGCAGTGTTACCGACCAGTACCGACACGGCTATGTGAGGTTCACCGCCGTTAACGATGCAGTCAGTGTGTCAGGAACAATCGGTGCGTGGAGAACGGTGACCCCGAACGCCTGATCGCGGATCGATACCGGCTGTTGCACGTGCTCGGCCAGGGCTCGATGGGCACCGTCTGGGCCGCGCAGGACGACGTGCTCGGCCGGCAGGTCGCCGTGAAGGGCATCCTGCACACGCCCGGCATGCCCGACGTCGAGGCCGCCCAGCTGCGCGAACGCACGATGCGCGAGGCCCGTGCCGTCGCCGCGCTGTCCCACCCGAACCTCGTGACGCTCTACGACGTCGTCCAGCACGACGGCGACCCGTACGTGGTGATGGAGCTGATCCCGTCGCGCAGCCTCGGCGAGGTGCTGCAGGAGCAGGGCTGCCTCACCGAGAAGCAGGGCGCGGCGGTGCTGGACGCGGTCGCGGCGGCGCTGGCGTCCGCGCACCGGGCCGGCATCACGCACCGGGACGTGAAGCCCGGCAACGTGCTCGTCGCGGACGACGGGCGGGTCAAGCTCACCGACTTCGGCATCGCGCGCAACGTCGCCGAGGCCACCATGACGGCGCGCGGCATCACGCTCGGCACGCCCGCCTATATCGCGCCCGAGGTGGCGCAGGGCGGGGACGTGTCCGAGGCGGCGGACCGGTGGTCGCTCGGCGCGACGATGTGGGCCGCGATGTCCGGCGAGCCGCCGTACGTCGGCAAGAACGTCATGCAGACGATCAACGCGGTGATCCACGGCGACGTGCCGGTGCCCGCGGGTGCCGGGCGGCTCGCCCCGGTGATCAGCGGGTTGATGCGCAAGGACCCGGCTGAGCGGATGTCGCTCGTCGACGTGCGCAAGCAGGTCTACGCGCTGCTGCCGGAGCCCGGCACGGACGCGTTCGAGGTCCGCGAGCCGGTGCGGCCGCCGATCGTCGTGCGGCCCAAGCCCAAGATCCAGCCGGACGCGCCGCTCGCCGACGACCCCGGCCCGTTGCCGTTCCTGGTGACGAAGCCGGTCGCCCCGCAGCGCACGCGCGGGCCGCTCGCCTCGGCGTTCGTGCTGGTGCTGGCCGTGCTGCTGTTCGCGGCGGGGTCGGGTGGCGGGTTCGCGCTGACGAGGCTCGCGGCGGGCGCGTCGCTGCTGCCGCCGGTCGAGCAGGGGTCCCCCACCCTGCCGACCCTGCCCACGGCGGCGACGCTGCAGCCGCGCACCGCGTCGGCCGTGCTGCTGAACGGCGACCAGGGCGGCAGGTTCACGCTGAACGTCGAGCAGAGCTGGTCGGTCTACGCCGAGCAACGGGCCGGTGACGTGCGGCTGCCCGCCTCGGCGGTGGTGCACTTCGTGTCCGGCAGCGGCGCGTACGAGGCCACGGTGCAGCGGTTCCCCGACTACTACCCGAAGCGCGACATCAAGGCGTACGTCGCCGGGGTGCAGGCGCGCTGGCCCGGCCGGTTCTTCGGCGGCGAGCAGGTGCCGACGCCGGACCTGCCCGGACCGCTGCCGGAGAACAGCATCCAGTTCTTCTACCGGACGGTGGAGGGCGAGGGCCGCGACGCGCTGCGGCGGTCGCACTTCTCGCGCGTGCTGCCGTACGGCAACGACCTGTGGGTGGTCGAGGTGGTGGCGCCGACGGAGCAGGAGGACGAGGCGCGCGCCCGCCTGTTCGACCCGATCGCCTCGACGTTCGGCCCGGTTTAACATCACGCGGTGACTCCAGAAGAGCTGGCCGGCAAGGCCGCGGAAGAGATCCAGAGCCGCACCGGCAACGCGAAGCACGACATCGCCATCGTGCTCGGCTCCGGCTGGCGACCCGCCGCCGACGTGATCGGTGAGCCGGTCACCGAGATCCCGGTGGGCGAGCTGACGGGCTTCGAGGCGCCGACCGCGCTCGGCCACGGCGGCACCATCCGTTCCGTCGACGTCGATGGCAAGAAGGTCCTCGTCGTCCTCGGCCGCACCCACGGCTACGAGGGCAAGGGCGTGCAGAAGGTCGTGCACGGCGTGCGCGCCGTCGCCGCCGCGGGCGTGTCCACGGTCGTGCTGACGAACGCGGCCGGCGGCCTGCGCCAGGGCATGTCCGTCGGGCAGCCGGTGCTGATCTCCGACCACCTGAACCTGACCGCGGTGTCGCCGCTGGTCGGCGCCCGGTTCGTCGACCTCACGGACCTGTACTCGCCGCGGCTGCGCAAGGTCGCGCAGGAGATCGACTCCTCGCTGGAGGAAGGCGTGTACGCCGGTCTTCCCGGCCCGCACTTCGAGACGCCCGCCGAGATCCGGATGCTGCGCACGATGGGCGCGGACCTGGTCGGCATGTCGACCGTGCACGAGGCCATCGCCGCACGGGCCGAGGGCGTCGAGGTGTTCGGGTTGTCGCTGGTCACGAACCTCGCGGCGGGCATCACCGGTGAGCCGCTGAACCACCAGGAGGTGCTGGACGCCGGTGCCGCCGCGGCCCAGCGCATGGGCACGCTGCTGCGCGAGCTGGTGGCCAGGGCATGAGCCTGACGCCGGCACTGCGGGACGCGACGTTCCGGTGGATCGCCGACGACCCGTCCGACGCGACCCGGACCGAGCTCCAGGGCGTGTTGGCGCGGGCCATGGGCGGCGACCCCGCTGCCTTGGAAGACCTCCAAGACCGGATGGCCGGTCCGCTCACGTTCGGCACCGCCGGGCTGCGCGGGCCGGTGCGCGCGGGCACGAACGGCATGAACGTGGCCACGGTCGTCCGCGCGACGGCCGGGCTCGCGGCGTGGCTCGCCTCCCCCGGCCTGGTGTTCGTCGGACGCGACGCGCGGCACGGCTCGGAGGAGTTCGCGACCGCGGCCGCCGAGGTGATGGCGGCGGCGGGCTTCGACGTGCGGGTGCTGCCGGGGCCGTTGCCCACGCCGGTGCTGGCGTACCTGGTGCGCGCGCACGGTGCGGTGGCGGGGATCCAGATCACCGCGTCGCACAACCCGCCCGCGGACAACGGGTACAAGCTCTACCTGACCGGCGGGTCGCAGATCGTGCCGCCGTCGGACGGCGAGATCGAGAAGGCGATCGAGGCGGTGCCGGCTGCGGTGTCCGTGCCGCGCGCAACCACCTTCACCACGGTCTCGGACGCCGAGGTGGACGCGTACCTGGAGCAGGTGGCGTCGCTGCCGCGCGGGAACTCGCGGACGCTCAAGATCGCGTTGACGCCGATGCACGGCGTGGGTGGCGCGTTCGCCGTGGAAGCGTTGCGGCGCGCGGGTTTCACCGACGTGCACGTGGTGCGGTCGCAGGCGGTGCCGGACCCGGACTTCCCGACCGTGGTGTTCCCGAACCCGGAGGAGCCGGGAGCGTCCGACGAGCTGCTTTCCCTTGCGGCGTCGGTGGACGCGGACCTGGCCATCGCGCTGGACCCGGACGCCGACCGGTGCGCGCTGGGCGTGCGCGACGGAGACACGTGGCGGATGCTGCGCGGTGACGAGACGGGCGTGCTGCTCGGTTCGCTCGTGCTGTCGACCACGGAGTCCACGGACCCGTTGGTGGCGACGACGATCGTGTCGTCGTCGCTGCTGAAGTCGATCGCGGCCGCGCACGGTGCCCGGTACGCGGAGACGCTGACGGGCTTCAAGTGGCTGGCCCGCGCGGGTGACGGTCTCGTGTTCGCCTACGAGGAGGCGCTCGGCAACTGCGTCGACCCCGAGCACGTGGCGGACAAGGACGGCATCTCGGCCGCCGTCGTCGCCGCGGACCTGGCCGCCGGGCTGAAGGCCTCCGGCCGCACGCTGCTGGACGCGCTGGACCAGCTCGCGGTGGACCACGGCCTGCACCTGACCGACCAGGTCTCGTTGCGGTACACCGATCTGAGCCTGATCGGCGCGACGATGGCGCGGCTGCGGGCGAACCCGCCGGCCGACTTCGCCTCGGAGGATCTGCTGCCCGGCGCGGACGTGCTGCGCTGGACGGCCGACGGCGTGCGGGTGATCGTGCGCCCGTCCGGCACCGAGCCGAAGCTCAAGGCGTACCTGGAGGTCGTCGAGCCGGTCACGGACGGACTGGAGTCCGCCCGTGCGTCAGGACGGGCGCGGCTCGCCGAGCTGCGGGAACGGGTGACGGAGCTCGTCAGCTAGCTCAGCCGGCGAGAGCGATCGCGAGGCACAGCGCGGCGACGACGAAACCCCCGCCGGCCACGAAGTACGCCCTTCTGGTCGGCGGGGACACCGCGTTGCGGCGCCCCTCGGTGACCGCCGCGACGGCGATCCGCCCGAAGATGTACGCGATCGTGCAGAGCCCCACACCGAGTCCGAGCAACATCGTGTTGACGTCCCACGGGCTGTGGTCGAACCCCGGCCACAAGGACGCGAAGAGGGGCCCGAACCCGATCATGCCGATGCCGACGGCAAGGCCGAAACCCCAGGTGATGCGGCGCTGACGAGGACTGGTGTGCATTAGGGCGGTGGTCTTCATGGTCCCTCCTGTGTACACCCCTTAGGACGCGCTTCCGGCTGCGGGGTTCCGTTTGTCCATCAACAAGAACGCCTGCGGACCGCCTTCGTCCACACCCTTCCGACGTTGCAGGCGGGCCACTTCGTTGAACCCCGCCGCGGTCGCGTTGGCCACGGTCTCGTCGATGTCGTGCCAGTACACCGTGAGGTCCACGTCGTGGCCGTAGGCGCGCGTGAGCGGTCCCTTCCGGTTACCCAGTTTGAAGGCGTGCAGCAGGTGCCCGCCAGGCCTGAGCACGCGGTGGAACTCCTGCCACGGCACCTCGTGCGCGGCCATGTGGACCGTGGAGTACCAGACGACGGCGCCGCCGAGGCTCTCGTCCTCCAGGTCCAGCGCGGTCATGTCGCCCTGGCGGAACGCGAGGTGGGGGTACCGCCTCCGCGCCTGGTCGAGCATGCCGTCGGAGAGGTCGACACCGAACGCGTCGAGGCCCAGGTCGTGCAGGTGCCCGGTGATGCGGCCGGTACCGCAGCCGATGTCGCAGACCGGGCCGTCCGCCAACTCGGCGAACGCCCGCATGATCGCGGCGTCGAGCGGGCGGCCGTCGTGCGCGTCCGGGATGAGCTGGGCGTAACTGGCGGCGACGAGGTCGTAGGAGGCGCGGGTCACGGACGTTATGTTGCTCGACGTGTCCAGGCTGCTGATCGTCCACCACACCCCGTCGCCCGCCCTCCAGGCGATGTTCGAGGCGGTCGTCGCGGGCGCCACCATCCCCGAGATCGAGGGCGTCGAGGTGGTCCGCCGCGCCGCGTTGTCCACAACCGCTGTGGACACCCTGGAGGCCGACGGCTACCTGTTGGGCACGCCCGCCAACCTGGGCTACATGAGCGGCGCGCTGAAGCACTTCTTCGACACCGTCTACTACCCGTGTCTCGATTCCACGCGAGGTCGCCCGTTCGGGCTTTACGTGCACGGCAACAACGACACGACCGGCGCGGTGCGCAGCGTGGAGACCGCCACGACCGGGTTGGGCTGGGAGAAGGCGGCGCAGCACGTGGTCGTCACGGGCGAGCCGACGAAGGCCGACCTGCAGGCGTGCTGGGAGCTCGGGGCCAGCGTCGCGGCCCAGTTGTCCACATGAACCCAGGGTTGTCCACAGCCTGTTGTCCCCAACCTGTGGACAACCCTGGGGATGCTTTCGAACGTGTGTTCTAACGGCCGACGGAGCTCATGTCGGGGTACCGGTCACCGGCCACCTCGGAGGCCGGGACGGCCGCCTCGATGGCGGCGAGGTCGGCCCCGGACAGCTCCAGCGACGCCGCCGCGACGTTCTCCTCCAGGTACTTGATCCGCTTGGTACCCGGGATCGGCACGACGTCCTGGCCGCGGTGCTGCACCCACGCGAGCGCGAGCTGGCCCGCGGTCACGCCTCGTTCCTCGGCCAGGGCGCGGAGCTTGGCGACCATCTGCAGGTTCGTGTCGAGGTTCGAGCCGGAGAACCGCGGGTTCACGGACCGGAAGTCGCCCTTGCCGAAGTCCGCCGAGGAGGCGAAACGGCCCGTGAGCACGCCACGGCCGAGGGGCGAGTACGGCACGATGCCGATGCCCAGCTCACGGGCGGTCGGCACGATCTCCGCCTCGATGTCGCGCGACCACAGCGACCACTCGCTCTGCAGCGCGGTGATCGGGTGGACGGCGTGGGCGCGGCGCAACGTCGCGGCACCTGCCTCGGACAGGCCCAGGTACCGGACCTTGCCCTCGGTGACCAGCTCGGACATCGCCCCGACGGTCTCCTCGATCGGGGTGTCCGCGGGCACGCGGTGCAGGTAGTACAGGTCGATCACGTCCACACCGAGGCGCTTCAGCGAGCCCTCGACCGAGGCGCGCACGTAGTCGCGGTCGCCGCGGATCGAACGGCCGCCGCCCTCCTCCCGCACGATGCCGAACTTCGTGGCCAGCACGTAGCCCGAGCGGCCCGCCAGCGCACGGCCGACCAGCTCCTCGTTGACGTGCGGGCCGTACATGTCGGCCGTGTCGAGCAGCGTGACGCCGAGCTCCAGGGCCCGGTGGATCACCGCGATCGACTCGGCCTCGTCGCCGGCGCCGTAGAACTCCGACATCCCCATGCAGCCGAGCCCCTGCGGCCCGACCTCCAACGCTCCCAGTGCACGGCTCACGCCGTCGCCTCCAAGTCCTGCTCTACCACCGCGTAGTGGTCGATCTTGTAGTCGAGCACCTCGAGACAGGTCTGCAGCTCCGCGATGCGGGCGCGGACGTCGGTGCGGTGTTCGACGAGGATCTGCTTGCGACGACCTGCGGTCAGGTCGCCGCGGTGCCGCAGCTGCGCGAACTCGCGCATCATGCGAATCGGCATGCCGGTCGTGCGCAGGCGCGTCACGAAGGCCAGCCAGCCGAGGTCCTCCTCCGAGTAGCTGCGACGGCCGCCCGAGTCTCGCGCGGGCGGGTCGACGAGCCCGATTCGTTCGTAGTAGCGCAAGGTGTCGATGGACAACCCACTGCGCTGCGCGGCTTGGGCTATCGAGTAACTCACGACTCGACGCTATGACCTGGAGTGCACTCTAGGTCAAGCGGAATCCTTCGAGATCCCCCACGCTTCGAGGTGACCGGCCATCTCCGGCACGTCGATCTTGTCGCGGCCGAGCGAGCGGACGAGGTCGAGCGCGTCGTCCTCGTCGGCGTCGATCCAGTAGCCGTTGATGTCGCACATCGTGACGGCGGCGACCCAGGCGAGCCGCCAGTTGCCCTCGACGAGAGGGCGGGTCCGGACGATCGAGTCGAGCAGTGCGGAGGACTTCAGCCACAGCGTGTCGTACGCCTCCACGCCGAGGACGGTGGCGCGGGGACGGTAGGCCGCCGTGTCCAGCAGGCCGATGTCCCGGACGAGGAGATCGCCACCGGTCACGGCCGTGGCCAGCACTAAGAGGTCCCCGGCGTCGAGGTAGGAGATCACGGCACCCAGTTGATCACAGAGGTCTGACAGTTTCAGGAAGAACCGAGCCTATCCAAAAGACCTCGGTACTTGGGCAGGACTCGCCCCAGAACCTCGCCGAGCTTCTCCTCCTGCTGCATGCGCCGGTAACGATCCGCGATCGCCAGCCGCACGACCTCCTGCTTGGAGCGGCCCTCGGACTGCGCCAGTTCGGCGAGCCGCGAGTTCTCCTCCTCGGTCAACCGCAAGGTCATGGCCATGACCGAAGACGGTATCAACGTGATACCACTCAGGCCAGAGGCCGTTAGGATTGCGCGATGCCCAGGCCCAAGACCCACGACGACGCTCTGCGACGGCGTCTGCTCGAACGAGCGGGCGAGTTGCTCAGCACCGAGGGCCCCGCCGCCGTGAGCCTGCGCAAGATCGCCACCGACGTCAACACCTCGACCACGGCGGTCTATTCCCTCTTCGGCGGAAAACCAGCGCTGCTCGAGGCGCTCTACGACGAGGCCTTCACGCAGTTCGGCCGGAGTCTCGCGGCCGTGCCCGTCACGGACGACCCCGTCGAGGACCTGCTGCGGATCGGCCTGGCGTACCGGCGCAGCGCGCTCGAGGACCCGCAGTTCTACTCGGTGCTCTACTCGAAGGTCGTCGAGCCGACGAAGGAGATGAGCCGGGCGGCCGGGCGGACGTTCGCTCCGGTGATCAACGCGGTGCGGCGCGCGGTCGAGCAGGGCGTGTACCTCGACCACGACCCCGAGCAGATCGCGATGTCGATGTGGGGCCTCGCGCACGGACTGGTGAGCCTGGAGCTCAACGGAAACCTGCCGCCGGGCGTCGACGCGGCCGCCACGTACGAACTGGCGTTGCGCGCGCACGGCAGGGGCTGGCGGGCGGAGACCGGCAAAACGCTGTAGCACCACGGAATCCGGGGAGGCGGCCGCCGCGAAACCTCCCCGGACCCGCTGAACTGTCCGGTTAGGACAGTTCGTCTCAGTGGTGCGGCCTCACTTCAGGGCTCCGTCGAGCGCCTTGATCAGTTCGCCCTGCGGCGTGTCGCCGTCGAGCGACCAGATCATCGCGCCGCCGAGCCTGCGGTCGTTGATGTAGCGCGCCTTGCGCTTCATCTCGGTCGCGTCGTCGTAGGTCCACCAGGTCTTGCCGTCGTAGATCCACGCGAAGCCGGCCTTCTCGTCGCGGTAGATCTTGTACGCGTTGCCGGGCTCGGAGAGCTTCGCCTTGATGCGGTGGAAGTCCTCGTAGCCGGCCTCGTACTTGGCGGGCGCCGGCACACCGGTGCCGAACAGGCCGTTGCGCGTCCCTGGAGCGACGCCGTCCCAGCCGCGGCCGTAGAACGGCACGCCGAGCACGGCCTTCGAGCGCGGGGCACCGCGCGAGAGCCACGCGTTGACCGTCACCTCGGTGCTGAACTCGAACTCCGACGGGTCGCCCTTGGGCACCCGCAGCGCGGACTGCTGGTTCGCCGGGGCGTCCCACGCACCGTGGTAGTCGTAGCCCTGCAGCGTGCCGAAGGTGAGGTAGCAGAACACCTTCGAGACCTCGAAGCCCGCGTCGACCTGCTTCGGGTCGGCCGGCAGGAACGCGGTCAGGTCGCGGTTCCACCCCATCTGCCTGCGGTACTCCGCGAGCAGCTTGGTGAAGTTCTGCTTGTCCTCGGGGCGAACGACGTTGGGCGGCGTCATGTTGCCGTTGCTGCCCGGCCACTCCCAGTCGAGGTCGATGCCGTCGAAGACGCCCTTGGCGGCGCCCTCGGGCAGACCCGGCAGGTTGCCCTTGATCCACATGTCGGTGCACGACTTGACGTGGGCGGCGCGCGACTCGGGCGTCAGCGCGGCATTGGAGAACCAGCGCGAGCCCGTCCAGCCGCCCAGCGAGATGTTGATCCTCAGCTTGGGGTACTTGGCCTTGAGCTGCTTGAGCTGGTTCAGGTTGCCCGCGAGCACCTGGCCGGGCTCGTCGGCCTTGCCGCTCACGGACTGCTCCGCGGTGTGGGGCATCTGCCAGTCGGCCCACGGGTCGGCGCTGACGCACTTGCCCGACTCGTCGAGGAAACCGAAGGCGTAGTTCAGGTGCGTGAGCCGCGCGGCGGCCCCGCTGTCCACGAGGTTCTTGACCCGGAAGTTCCGGTCGTACACGCCCCACTGGATGAAGTACCCGACGGTGCGGGTCTTCGAGAAACCGTGGTGCCCTTGGGTCTCGACGTCGGCGTTCGCGGGCGCTACAGCCAGCGACGCGGACAGGGCGCCGACCGCGAGAGCGGCAGCACCCCATCTCCGTCTGGACATGTGACTCCTATTCGAATCGCGGCAGCGGCGATGTGGTCCACAGCACGATAGGCCTGAGGTCTAGACCACTGCTACGTCCGATCGGAGGTATGTCCTAAACCGCCCCGTACAGACGGTCACCGGCGTCGCCCAGACCGGGCACGATGAAGCCGGAGTCGTTGAGCCGCTCGTCGACCGACGCCGTGACGAGACGGCACGGCAGCTTCGAGTCCTCCAGGTGGTTGATCCCCTCGGGCGCCGCGAGCACGCAGATCGCCGTGACGTCGGTCGCGCCGCGCTGGGTCAGCAGCTTGATCGTGTACGCCATCGAGCCGCCGGTGGCGAGCATCGGGTCGAGCACGAACACCGGGCGTCCGGCGAGGTTCTCCGGCAGCGACTCCATGTACGGGGTCGGCTGGAGCGTCTCCTCGTCCCGGGCGAGCCCGACGAACCCCATCTGGGCGTCCGGGATCAGCTTGTGCGCCTGGTCGGCCATGCCGAGACCGGCGCGCAGGACGGGCACGAGCAGCGGCGGGTTTGCCAGCTTGTAGCCGGTGGTACGAGCAACGGGTGTGTGCGTGCGGTCCTCCTTCAGCGGCGCCTCGCGCATCGCTTCGTAGACCAGCATCACGGTCAGCTCTTGCAGAGCGGCGCGGAACGCGGCGTTGTCCGTGCGCGCGTCACGCATCGTGGTGAGTCTCGCCTTGGCGAGTGGATGATCGACGACCAGGACGTCCATGCTCGACACCGTAACCCGCTGGGAGGAGCTAGGGGTGTTCGAAGAGATCTACCGCGAGGCACGTCAGCGCATCGTCGGTCTGACCATGGGCCTGAGCGCCGAGGAGCTCGGCCGGACGGTGCCCGCGTGTCCTGAGTGGACCGTGCACCAGGTGGTCGCGCACCTGTCGGGCGAGGCGTCCGATCTCGTCAGCGGCCGCATGGAGGGCGCGCCCTCGGACGAGTGGACGGCGCGGCACGTCGCGGAGCGCGCGGACGTGCCCGTCGAGGACCTGCTGGAGCAGTGGAACGCGTTCGGCGACAAGATCGCCGAGATGCCGCGGATGCCGTACCAGCTCGCCCTGGACGCGATCACGCACGAGGCCGACCTGCGCGCCACCCTCGGCCGCGAACGGCTGCCGGACACCGTGTGGCAGCCGACGCTCGTGTGGATGGCGCCGCGCCGGCTGACCGACGTGACGGTGAGGACCGAGTTCGGCGACCTCGGCGACGGCCCGATCACGCTGGAGGTCGAGGGCTACGAGCTGTGGCGCGCGTTCTTCGGCCGGCGCTCGCGGGCGCAGATGGAGTCGTGGGCCTGGTCGGACCCCGCGCCGATCGACAAGATCCCGTTCTTCCCGGCGCGCGAGACCGCTCTAGTGGAGTAAACACCGTTTACCGAAGGGGTGTAGGGTCGGCCGCGTGACAGACCACGTGCGCATCGGAGTGCTCGGCGCGGCCACCATCGCGCCGACCGCGGTCATCCGGCCGGCCCGTTCCTCGACGGTCGCCGAAGTGGTCGCGGTCGCTGCGCGTTCCGCTGCCAAGGCCCAGGCCTTCGCCGACAGGCACGGGATCGCCCGCGTGCACGGCTCGTACGAGGACCTGCTGGCGGACCCGGCGGTCGACGCCGTCTACAACCCGCTGCCGAACGGTCTGCACGGCAAGTGGACGCTGGCCGCGCTGGAGGCCGGCAAGCACGTGCTGTGCGAGAAGCCGTTCACCGCGAACGCCGCCGAGGCCGCTGCCGTCGCCGCCGCGGCCAACGCGTCCGGGCTCGTGGTGATGGAGGCGTTCCACTACCGCTACCACCCGCTCGCGCTGCGCGTCGCCGAGATCATCGGCTCCGGCGTACTCGGCCCGTTGCGGCACGTCGAAGCGACGGTCGCGTTCCCGCTCCCGAAGTTCTCCGACATCCGCTACGACTACTCGCTCGCGGGCGGCGCGACGATGGACGCCGGCTGCTACGCCGTGCACATGGCGCGACTGCTCGGAGGCGAGGAACCCGAGGTGCGCTCGGCGAAAGCGTTGCTGCGCGGGCCTTCCATCGACCGCGCGATGCGCGCCTCGCTGCGCTTCCCCTCGGGTCACACGGGTTCCGTGCACGCGTCGCTGTGGTCGTCGACGGTGCTCAAGCTGTCGATGAAGGCGATCGGCGAGAACGGCACGCTCAAGGTGTTCAACCCGCTCGGCCCGCAGGTGGCGCACCGCTTGTCGTTGCGGCTCAGGGACAGCAGGTCCACCGAGAGGTTCGGCAAGCGCCCGACCTACGCCTACCAGCTCGACGCGTTCACCGACGCCGTGCTGCACGGCAAGCCGTTCCCGACCACCGCGGACGACGCGGTGCGGACCATGACGGTGATCGACGCGATCTACCGGGCCGCCGGTCTCCCGCTGCGCCAGCCGAGCGCCTAACGCTTGTCGTGCACCGTCACGGCGTAACCGTCGGGGTCGGCGAAGGTGAACGTGCGCCCGAACGGGCTGTCGAACGGACTCGTGACGATGGGCACGCCCGCGCCGTCCAGTGAGTCGTGCAGAGCCTGCGCGTCCTCGGCGTGCAACCACAGCACCACTCCGCCGGCGGGCCGGTCGAGCGCGTCGAGATCGGTGCCGGGCAACGGTTCCCGCACCGCGAACGGCACCGGCGAGGTCGCGAACACGACGGCTCCCGGCGGGCTCACCGGCGCCCTGCGCAGGCCAAGCCGGTCCTCGTAGAACGCCGCGGCGCGGTCGAGGTCGCGCACCTGCAACGCGATGAAGTCGGGTCCGGTGACGGTCATGCCTGCTCCTTCGTATGTCAAAGTCCTGACATCGAGCAGCCTATGTCAAAATCCTTACATGCGCCAGGGTGATCAGGTCGGTCCGCTCGACACCGCCGTCGGGTACGTCCTCAAGCAGGCCGCGTCGGCCCTGCGCGGCGCGATGGACGCCGCCCTGCGACCGCTGGACCTCACGGTGCCGCAGTACTCGTGCCTCGAACTGCTGGGCCAACGTCCTGGTCTGTCCAACGCGGACCTGGCGCGCGGCGCGTTCGTCACCCGCCAGTCGATGAACGTGGTGCTGCAGGGCCTCGAAGCACGCGGTCTCGTCAGCCGTCCCGCCTCGGCACCGCACGGCCGCCAGCTCCCCACCGAACTGACCGACGCGGGCCGCTCCCAGCTCCAGGAGGCCAGCCGGGCCGTGCACGCCGTGCAGGTGCGGATGTGCGCGGGCCTGAGCGCGGAGCAGCAACGCGTTCTGGTCGCCACCCTCACCGAGTGCGCGCGGAACCTGACCGAGACCACCTGATCAGGGGGCCAGGGCACACGATCCGGGCGTCAAGAATCGACAAAGCGACTCCGAAATGTCTCGTAACCAGTTGAGACGCGGAGGTGCGAACGGTGACGATCGAACAGAAGCCCGCCCAGCAGTGGTGCGAGTCCCCGCTGGTCATCCTGGGGATCTCGGGATCGCTGGCCGTGGTGATCAGCGTGCTGCCGCTGGTGTGGGGCTACCACCCGGGACTCGCGGCGGCGCTCGGCACGCTCCTGGTGGTCGCCTTCGCGATCACCATCAAGTTCGCACCGAACCGCAGGTGACACCTCTAGACTCGATCGGGTGAGCGACGAGCTGGTACCCGCCGACCAGAGTCACATGCGCGCCTCCGACGCCGACCGGGAACGGGTGGCGCAGGTGCTGCACCAGGCGACCGCCGAGGGGCGCCTCGACATCCACGAACTGGACGAGCGGCTCGTGGCGGTCTACGCCGCGAAGACGTACGGCGAGCTCGTCCCCATCACCGCGGACCTGGTGCTGAGCGGCCTGCCGCAGACCCCGGCCGTGCCGCAGTACCAACCGGCCGTGAGCGACCGCATCGGCGGCGAGCCGGGCAGTGCCGTGTCGGTGGCCTTCTGGTCCGGCGTGAACCGCAAGGGCGGCTGGGTCGTCCCGCGCGTGCACAACGCCGTCGCGATCATGGGCGGCATCGAGATCGACCTGACCCACGCGAACTTCGCCGAGCCCGAGGTGACGATCAGCTGCTTCGCGTTCTGGGGCGGCGTCGAGATCCGGGTGCCCGACGACATCAACGTCAAGGTCGACGGGTTCGGGTTCATGGGGGCGTTCGAGGAGAAGGTGCCCGTGCGGCGGCACATCCCCGGTGCGCCGACCGTGCGGATCACCGGGCTCGCGATCATGGGCGGGGTCGAGGTCAAGGGGCCGAAGAAGCCCAAGAAGAACATCCTGCGCGAGCTGCTCGACTAGTGCTGCTGGGAGAGTTCGTCGAACGGGTCGCGCTGGCCGGCGTCGTCTTCATGATCAAGATGGACGGCCCGCGCCCGAGCAACAAGTGGACCCTGCACGTCAGCAAGTCCCCGCAGCCCGAGGACTACTGGGTGGCCCGCAGCGATTGCGCCCGCCTCGAACAGGGGCTGACGCGCGTTCGCAAGCGGCTGCCCGAACTGCCCGGCGACTGGTCGTGGCTGGACGAGCCGATCGAGGACGCGGACGCCTACGCCGACGTGTTCGAGGAGATCGGCGCGACCGGCGAGTTGTTCATCGTCCAGTACGGCCTCGCGTCGAAGTGGGTGCTGTTCGCGGCCAAGGGGAAGTTCGAGGGCTACGCGAGCCTCGATGAGTGCGTGGAGGACGGGCTCGCGAAGCTTGGGTGGTGAGGGGCTTCCGTCGGACGGCCCAGCCGGTTAACCTCCGGCGTCCGCAGACCCGTCCCCCGCGAAGGTCATGACGACTCCCTCCGACAGACCCGTCTTCGTTGATCCGAGTGGCCGCCGCCGCAAGGTGATGCGCATCGCCATCGGCACTGTCGCCGCCGGTGTGCTCGGCTACCTGGTACTTCTCGTCGTCGCACTCTCCGGCGGCCCGGTGAACCCGACCACCCTGCTGCCGATCCCCGAGGCCGCCGAGCCCGCCGTCACCACCACGACCGAGGCGCCGGCTTCGTCACCTGAAGCAACATCGTTGCCACGCAACGAAACCACGACCACGCCGCCGACCACGACCACCACGTCGAGCGTGGCGAACACCACGACGACCACGACCACCGAGTCCGTCAACCGGCGGACCGATCCGCCCGGTGCGTCGAACCGGCCGAGCAACCCCGGTCAGGGCAAGCCGTGAGGCCCCAGCCGCGCGCCCACTGGGTGCTGCTGGCGCTGGGGGTGGTGGTGCTGCTCGGGGCGTTGCTGCTGGACACGTTCGTCGTCGGACGGGTCGGGCAGGGCGCCGAGCCCACGGCGGGTCCGGCGGGCACCGTGCCGCAGTCGCTGCACCAGGGCGGTCCGCTGGTCGGGAGCACCGGGTCGGGGCTCAGCTCCCGCGCTACGCCGGACCGCACGGTCGTGCTGACGTTCGACGACGGGCCCGACCCCGAGTGGACGCCGAAGATCCTCGACGTGCTGCGGCGCAACGACGTCAAGGCCACCTTCTTCGTCACCGGCGCGAACGCCGCGCAGCACCAGGACGTGCTGGAGCGGGTCGACGCCGAGGGCCACGAGGTCGGGCTGCACTCGTTCACGCACGTCGACCTCGGCAAGGTCGGCGACACCCGCGCCCGTGTCGAGCTCGGGCAGACCGGGCTCGTGGTGGCGAGCGGGACGGGCAAGTCCAGCAGGCTCGTGCGGCCGCCGTACTCGAACCGGCCCGACGCGGTCGACGACGAGGACCTCGTCGGCATCGAGCGGATCACCGCGGCCGGCAACCTCGTGCTGCTCTCCGACCTCGACAGCCAGGACTGGCGGCGGCCGGGCGCGGACGCCGTGGCCGCGAACGCCACGCCCAAGGACGACAAGGGTGCCGTGGTGCTGATGCACGATGGTGGTGGCGACCGGTCGCAGACCGTTGCGGCGCTGGAGAAGCTGATCCCGAGCCTGAAGGAGCGCGGGTTCGCGTTCAAGACCGCCCGCGACGCGTTCGCGGTGCCGCAGGCCGGTGCCGAGGCGACGGCGGCGGAACGCGCGCAGGGCACCGCGGTGTCGCTGGCCGTGCGGTTCTCGCGGTTCGTCACGGAACTGCTCACCTGGCTCGTCGTGGTCTCCAGCGTGCTGGCCCTCGCCAGGGCCGCGGTGCTGCTCGTGACGACCGCGATCCACGCGCGGCGCAAGCCTGGCAAGCACGCGCCCCGCCTGCCGAAGCAGATGGTCACGGTGCTCGTGCCCGCCTACAACGAGGAAGCGGGCATCGAGGCGACCGTGCGCACGATCCTGTCGAGCACCTGGCCGGTGCACGTGATCGTGATCGACGACGGCTCGACCGACCGCACGTCCGAGGTGGTGCAGAGCCTGCGCCTGCCCAACGTCTCCCTCGTGCGCCAGCGCAACGCGGGCAAGGCGGCGGCGCTCAACACCGGTCTGCGGCACACCCGCACCGACCTCGTCGTGATGGTCGACGGCGACACCGTGCTGGAACCGGAGACCGTCGCGAACCTCGTGCAGCCGTTCGCCGACCACGAGGTGGCGGCGGTGTCCGGCAACGCCAAGGTGGGCAACCGCTCCGGCCTGCTCGGCCGCTGGCAGCACATCGAGTACGTGATCGGCTTCAACCTCGACCGGCGGATGTACGACGTCATGCAGTGCATGCCGACGGTGCCGGGCGCGGTCGGCGGGTTCCGGGTCAGCGCCCTGCGCGAGGTGGGCGGGGTGCCGGAGGACACGCTGGCCGAGGACACCGACCTGACGATGGCACTGGAACGCGCCGGGTGGTCCGTGGTCTACACCGAGCACGCGCGGGCGTGGACGGAGGCGCCGGCGAGCCTCGGTCAGCTGTGGCGGCAGCGCTACCGCTGGTGCTACGGCACGTTGCAGGCGATGTGGAAGCACCGCGGCGCGGTCTTCGAACGCGGCATGGGCGGCAAGCTCGGCCGCCGCGCGCTGCCGTACCTCTTCCTCTACCAGGTGGCGCTGCCGGTGCTCGCGCCCGCGATCGACGTGTTCGCGCTGCTGAGCCTGTGGACCGACCCGGTGGCGGGCGTGGGCGCGTGGCTCGGGTTCCTGGTGCTGCAGCTGGTCCCGGCCGTGATCGCGTTCCGGCTCGACGGCGAACGGCTGCGGCCGCTGTGGGCCGTGGCGTTGCAGCCGATCGTCTACCGGCAGCTCATGTACCTCGTC
Organism: Lentzea sp. NPDC003310; assembly: GCF_040610935.1. Taxonomy (NCBI): domain Bacteria; kingdom Bacillati; phylum Actinomycetota; class Actinomycetes; order Pseudonocardiales; family Pseudonocardiaceae; genus Lentzea; species Lentzea sp. NPDC003310. The sequence continues at coordinate 191,044 of NZ_JBEXNC010000011.1, read as the reverse complement.
GTGATCCAGTCCGTGATCACCGCGCTGGCCGGCGCCGTGCTGCCGTGGCAGAAGCTCAAGCGGACCGGCAGCGCGGCCCGGGACGCGCCGGAAATCGACGAGCGGACGGTGCCGCTCAACCGGGTTGACCTGCGCGAATCGCCTCACTTAGGACGGGCGTCCCATTCCGCTTAGACTCCCAGGCATGGCTGCTCCAACGACACTGCCGTCGGCCCTGGCTGACGCCGTGCGCGACGAATCGTCGCTGCGGCGTTTCCTGCACGGGCTCCCCGGCGTCGACCAGGTCGGCGTCGAGCAACGAGCCGCGGGCCTCGGCACGCGGAGCATCAAGAAGGCCGCCAAGCTGCACGCCATCGACCTGGCGATCAGCATGGTGGACCTCACCACGCTCGAGGGCGCGGACACTCCCGGCAAGGTGCGCAGCCTCGCCGCGAAGGCGAAGCGCCCCGACCCCGAACGGCCCGACGTGCCGAAGGTCGCGGCGGTCTGCGTCTACCCGGACATGGTGAAGACGGCGGCCGACGACCTGGTGGGCACGGGCATCAACGTCGCGTCCGTCGCGACCGCGTTCCCCAGCGGCCGCAGCACGATCGACATCAAGCTGGCCGACACGCGGTTCGCCGTCGAGCAGGGCGCGTCCGAGGTCGACATGGTGATCGACCGCGGTGCGTTCCTCTCCGGCCGCTACGGGCTGGTGTTCGAGGAGATCGTCAAGGTCAAGGAGGCCTGCGGCGACGCGCACCTCAAGGTGATCCTCGAGACCGGCGAGCTGGTGACGTACGACAACGTGCGCCGCGCGTCGTGGCTCGCGCTGCTGGCCGGTGGTGACTTCATCAAGACGTCGACCGGCAAGGTGCAGCCCGCCGCGACGCTGCCGGTGACGCACGTGATGCTCCAGGCCGTGCGGGACTGGAAGCAGCAGACGGGTGAGCTGCGCGGGGTGAAGCCCGCCGGTGGCATCCGCACGACCAAGGACGCGATCAAGTACCTGGTGGCCGTGCACGAGGTGGCCGGGCCCGAGTGGCTCGACCCGAACCTGTTCCGGTTCGGCGCGTCGACGTTGCTCAACGACCTGCTCATGCAGCGTCGGACCCAGTTGGACGGCCACTACAGCGGCCCGGACTACGTGACGGTGGACTGAAGACATGTGGGAATACGCCCCCGCGCCCGAGTCGCGGGACATCGCGAACCTCAAGCCCAGCTACAAGATGTTCGTCGACGGCAAGTTCGTCGAGGGCACCGGCGAGCCGCTCAAGACGATCAACCCCGGCACCGAGGAGGTGCTCGCGGAGGTGTCGACGGCATCGGAGTCCGATGTGGACACCGCCGTCAAGGCCGCGCGCAAGGCCTACGACCGCGTGTGGTCGAAGATGCCCGGCTCCGAGCGGGCCAAGTACATCTACCGGATCGCGCGGCAGATCCAGGAGCGCGGCCGTGAGCTCGCGGTGCTGGAGTCGCTCGACAACGGCAAGCCGATCAAGGAGTCGCGCGACGTCGACATCCCGACGGCGGCCTCGCACTTCTTCTACCACGCGGGCTGGGCGGACAAGCTCGGCTACGCGGGCTACGGGCCGGACCCGAAGCCGCTCGGCGTCGCGGGTCAGGTCATCCCGTGGAACTTCCCGCTGCTGATGGCCGCGTGGAAGATCGCGCCGGCGCTGGCGTGCGGCAACACCGTAGTGCTCAAGCCTGCCGAGACGACGCCGCTGACGGCGCTGGTGCTGGCGGACATCATCCAGCAGTGCGACCTGCCGCCGGGCGTCGTGAACATCATCCCGGGCGCCGGTGACGTCGGCGCCGCGCTCGTCGGGCACGCGGACGTGAACAAGGTCGCGTTCACCGGCTCGACCGACGTCGGCAAGGTCATCCAGGGCCAGCTCGCGGGCACGTCCAAGAAGCTGACGCTGGAGCTGGGCGGCAAGGCCGCGAACATCGTGTTCGACGACGCGCCGCTCGACCAGGCCGTCGAGGGCATCGTCAACGGCATCTTCTTCAACCAGGGCCACGTCTGCTGCGCCGGCTCCCGCCTGCTCGTGCAGGAGTCGATCGCCGAGGAGCTGATCGAGAAGCTGCACGCGCGCGTCTCGACGTTGCGCGTCGGCGACCCGCTGGACAAGAACACCGACGTCGGCGCGATCAACTCCCGCGAGCAGCTCGCGAAGATCAAGGAGCTGACCGAGTCGGGCGAGGCCGAGGGCGCGACCCGCTGGACGTCCTCGTGCCCGTTGCCGGACAAGGGTTTCTACTTCGCCCCGACGGTGTTCTCCGGTGTCTCGCAGGCGATGCGGATCGCCCGTGAGGAGATCTTCGGCCCGGTGCTGTCGGTGCTGACGTTCCGCACGCCGGAGGAGGCCGTGGCCAAGGCGAACAACACGCCGTACGGCCTGTCCGCCGGCGTCTGGACCGAGAAGGGCTCGCGCATCCTCTGGATGGCACAACGGATGCGCGCCGGCGTGGTGTGGTCCAACACGTTCAACCGCTTCGACCCGACCGCGCCGTTCGGCGGGTACCAGGAGTCGGGCTTCGGCCGTGAGGGCGGCCGCACCGGTCTGGAGGCCTACCTCGATGTCTGATCGACTCACGGTCGCGAAGACCTACAAGCTCTACATCGGCGGCAAGTTCCCGCGCTCGGAGTCGGGCCGCAGCTATCCCGTGACGGACTCGAAGGGCACGTTCCTCGCGAACGCCGCCCAGGGTTCCCGCAAGGACGCGCGCGACGCGGTCTCGGCCGCCCGCAAGGCTTTCGGCGGCTGGTCGGGCACGACGGCCTACAACCGCGGCCAGGTGCTGTACCGGGTGGCCGAGGTGCTGGAGGGCCGCCGCGAGCAGTTCATCGCCGAGGTGGCGTCGTCCGAGGGCGTGCCGGTGAAGAAGGCGCAGTCGCTGGTGGACGCCGCGATCGACCGCTGGGTCTGGTACGCGGGCTGGACGGACAAGATCGCGGCCGTGCTGGGGTCCTCGAACCCGGTGGCGGGCCCGTACTTCTCGTTCTCCACGCCGGAACCGACGGGCGTGGTCGCGGTGCTGGCGCCGCAGCAGTCGTCGCTGCTGGGCCTGATCTCGGTGATCGCCCCGGTGATCGCGTCGGGCAACACCTGCGTGGTCATCACCTCGCAGGACCGCCCGCTGCCGGCGATCACGCTGTCCGAGGTGCTCGCGACGAGCGACGTCCCCGGTGGCGTCGTCAACATCATCACCGGCCGCACGGCGGAGATCGCGCCGTGGCTCGCCTCGCACGGTGACGTGAACGCGCTGGACCTGACGGGTGCGCCGGAGTCGATCCGCGCGGACCTGGAACGGTCGGCTGCAGGCACGGTGAAGCGCGTGCTGCGCAACAAGGCGAGCGAGGACTTCACGGCCACGCCGGACATGTCCCGCCTGCGCGCGTTCCTGGAGACGAAGACGGTCTGGCACCCGATGGGTGTCTAGGGGTCGTAGTCGGTCGGCGCAGGACCTGCGCCGCTAGTCGGCGGCGTAGGCCTTGCCCTGCGCCGCCAACTCCTCCCCCAGGATCCTGATGGCCTTCGGGCCGACGCCGTGGATCTTCAGCAGTTCCTTCGCCGACACCTCCGTCAGCGAGTCGAACGTCGTGTACCCGTGGGCCGCGAGCTCACGGGTGGCCACCTTGCCGATGGCGTGCGGGAACTCCGAGCTCACGAGTTCACCAGCCCGGCCCGCCACGCCCACGACGCGATCCCGACGCGGTTCTTCACGTTCAGCTTCGTCTGCACCGACGCCAGGTGCGTCTTCACCGTCGACAGCGACAGGAACAGCGACGACGCGATCTCCTGGTTCGACAGGCCGCGCGCGACCTCGCGCACCACGTCCTGCTCGCGTGCCGTCAGCAACGACAGGTCGGGCCGCTCGGCCGGCCGCGCGAAGTGCTCCAGCATCCGCACGGTCACCTGGGGCGAGATCAGCGCGTTGCCCGCGGCGGCGGCCCGCACGGCCTCGACCAGCAGCGCCGGGCCGGCGTCCTTGGTGAGGAACCCGGACGCGCCGTTCTCCAGCGCGGTGTGCACGTACTCGTCCAGGTCGAACGTCGTCACCACGACGACCTTCGTGGTGGGCGAGAGCTTCTTGGTGACCTCCAGCCCGTCGAGTCCGGGCATGCGGATGTCGAGCAGCGCCACGTCGGGGTTGTGCTCGCGGGCGGCCGTGACCGCCGAGACGCCGTCGGGGACGTCCGCGACGACCGTGATGTCCGGCTGCTTCTCCAGGATCATCCGAAACCCGACGCGGACCATCTCCTGGTCGTCGGCGATGAGAACCGAGATCACTTGTTCCCTTCCAGGGGTAGCTCGGCGAGCACCTGCCAGCCGTTCTCGCGCGGACCCGCGGAGAACAGGCCGCCCAGCAGGTCGACCCTCTCACGCATGCCCACGAGACCGTAGCCACCCTGGTTCAGCTCGTGCTGCTGCTGCCCGTCGTCGGCCACGACCACGCGCAACGCCCTGCCGGACGTCCTGGCGATCTCCACGTCGATCATGGTGGGCCGGACGGCGTGTTTGTGCACGTTGGTGAGCGACTCCTGGACCAGGCGCAGCACCGACCGGCCGAGCTCGGGGGCGACCACGTCGGGCAGGTCGATGCGCAGCCGGGTCTCGAAGCCCAGTTCGCGGGTGCGTTCGACGGCCGCGATGACGTCGGCGGCGAGGTCGGTGGTGGCCGCCTCGGTCTCGCCCTGGCGCAGCGTGCCGACCAGCCGCCGCATGGCGCCGAGGGCCTCCGTGCCCGAACGGACCATGCCGGGCAGCAGGCGGTGGGCGGCCTGCGGGTCGTCCTCGGAGACCTCCAGGGCCGCCTGGGCCTGCACGAGCATGCCCGTCACGTGGTGGGCGACGACGTCGTGGAGCTCGCGGGCCAGTGCGATCCGCTCCTCCTTCTGCGCGTCGGTGACGGCGGCGGCGATGAGACGACCGCTCTCGGCGTCGCGGGCGCGGAAGTACAGGCCGGTGCCGACGGCGGCGAAGCCGAGCACGAGCGAGCCGAGCATCTCGTTGTAGTTGCTGCCGGAGAGCCAGTTGCCGCGGACGATCGCGGCGAAGAAGCTCACGGCCATCAGCGCGCCGACCGACCAGGTGGCGGAGCGGCGGGGTTCCTCCCGCACGACCACGGCCGTGATGACCAGGCACGCGCCGGTCTCGGCGATGGTCAGCGGGCTCAGGATCGTGGGCACGTACACGTTGAAGACGCCCATGACGAGCGACACCAGGAAGATCGACAGGACCGCGACCGGGATGGTGAAGGCCCGCGACTTGAACGACGTGACGGCCACGACGCACACCGGGACCGTCAGCAGCCACACCAGCGCTCCACCGGTCCCGAGGTCGCCCATGATGACGAGCTCGCCCAGCATCAGCAGGGCGAGCAGGGCGGCGATCGGCCATTGGCCCCGATGACTGTCCACGGGGGACAACGGTAGGACCACCAGACCTCTCCGGCCTCGGTCATCCGGCTGATCCGGTGTGTCGTCAAGGCTGAGGTTTCGCGGCCGCGCGCACGGCACCTTGAGAACATGAATTCCGTTCTGGCCGCTCGTGGCCTGGTCAAGACCTACGGCGACGTGCACGCGCTCGCCGGGGTGGACATCGACATCTCCGCCGGGGACGTGCTGGCGGTCGTCGGCCCGTCCGGCTCCGGCAAGACGACGCTGCTGCACGTGCTGTCCGGCATCCTGCGCGCCGACGGCGGCGAGGTGTTCCTCGACGGGCGCGCGATCGGCGAGCTGAACGAGACCGGGCGCAGCGCGTTGCGGCGCACGGCGTTCGGGTTCGTCTTCCAGTCGGGGATGCTCGTCGCCGAGCTCACCGCCGAGGAGAACGCGGCGCTGCCGATGCTGCTCGCGGGCGGCGCGCGGGACGAGTCGCTCGGCGCGGCCAGGCTGTGGCTCGCGCGGCTCGGTCTGCAGGGCCTCGAGAAGCGGCTGCCGAGCCAGCTCTCCGGCGGGCAGGCGCAGCGCGTGGCGATCGCGCGGGCGCTCGCCCACAAGCCGCGGGTGATCTTCGCCGACGAACCGACCGGCGCCCTCGACACCCGCACCGGCCAGGAGATGATGACCGCGCTGCTGCAGGCCGCCGAGGAGACCGGGGCAGCCGTCGTCATCGTCACGCACGACAAGGCGATCGCGGACCGGGCGCTGCGCGTCGTCGAGATCCAGGACGGGAAGATCGCCGCGGCCGAGTCGACCAGGGCGGTGTCCGCGTGAGGATCGCCCTCGCGGTGCTGCGCCGGGACCGCCGCAGCCAGATCGCCACCGCGCTGGTCGCGCTCGGCGTGATGATCGCGGTGTCACTGGTCCTGTGGCTGCTCGCCGCTCCGAACGGACTGCAGGCGCGCGCCGACCGCACGGCGTGGCGCGACGTGCACACCAACGCCGACGGCAAGGGCACGATCTCCGTCGCGATGACCAGGGACTCGTACCGGGGCCTGGTCATCGAACGGTGGGACGTCGCCCGCAACGAGCCCGGTGCCGTGCCGGTGGCCAAGGGCATCGCGCGCTACCCGGAGGCGGGCGAGGTGCTGCTGTCCCCCGCCCTCGCGGACCTGGTGCGCGAGGCGCCCGCGGAGAACCTCGGCAACCGGTTCCCCGGCCAGGTGATCGCCGAGCTCGGGCCGGAGGCGTTGAAGTACGAGGACGAACTGGTCGCGATCGTCGGCCAGAACGCCGTGGCGAACGGCGACCCGACGTCGGGCCTCGCGAACACCTACGCGTCGTACGAGGACGACTACAAGGGCCTGCTCTACCTGCTCACCCGCGTCGGACTGGTGGTGCTGGTGGTGCCGTGCCTCGTGCTGGTCGCGTCGGCGGCCCGGCTGACGGCGGCGAAGCGGGAACGTCGGCTCGCGGCGTTGCGGCTCGCGGGCGCGTCACCCCGGCAGGTCGTCGTGATGACCGCGATCGAGACGGCGGTCGGCGCGGTGGTCGGCAGCGTGCTCGGCGTGCTGCTGGCGCAGCCGTTCAGCCACCTCACGGCGAAGATCCCGTGGGAGGGCGGCACCTGGTACCCCGGCGACTTCGTGCCCGACCCCCTGACCGTGACCGCCGTGGCCGTGCTGGCGCCGGTGCTCGTCGTCGCGGCGGCGATCGTCGGACTGCGCCGCGTCGTGCGGCAACCCCTTGCGGCGGAGGAGAAGCGCCGGGTGCGGCCGTGGCGGCTGCTGATGATCGCCGGCGCCATCGGCGTGTTCTTCCTCGGCATCACGGTCGCGCAGAACGGCGGCGGCGGTGACCGGTTCACCGTGGTGCTGCTGGGCCTCGGCGGCGTGGCGCTCGCGTTGGTGCTGGCCGGTCCCGTCGTCACCGCGTGGGTCGGCCGGTTCTTCGTGGGCCGCTGGCGCAGGCCGTCGACGTTGCTCGCGGGCCGCAGGCTCTCCGGCGACCCGGTGGCGGCGTTCCGCGGCTCGGCGGGCGTGGTGATCGCGGTCTTCACCGGCTCGATGGCGCTGACCATGTTGCCGGGCCTCGAGTCCACGGTGCCGGGCCGCGACACGACGTGGAAGACCGACGCCATCGTCGCGGAGCAGGTGGGGGTCGACGTCACCCCGTTGCGGCTGGTGACCTCGGCTCCGATCGTCACGATGCTCGACGGCGGCCTCGGCAACGGCGACCCCGACCACTACGGCTACAACGTGGTCGTCGGCAGGTGCGCGGACGTGGCGAAGGTGATGGAGCTGACCTGCGCGGACGGCCCGGCGGTGTACGCGCCGGAAAAGCCTCGCTGGGACCACTTCCGAGCCAGTTCGACCGACGGCGAGATCCGGGCGCAGCTGCCGGCGCGGTACGAGACGCGCCCGTTCACGCCGACCGGCCGGGTCGACGCGGTGATCGACCCGGAGCTCCTGCCCGCCGTGCAGGGCAAGGTGTCGCTGGTCGGTGTGCCGACGACACCGGAGAACCGCGAGGCCGTGCACACCGCGATGATCCGCACGCTGCCGGGCGCGCCGCTGTCGGACGAGGCGCGCGGCCTGCGCGGCGACACCCTGACGGAGGACCTGCGGCGGGCCACGGTCATCGGCCTGTCCATCGCGGCGGTGCTCGGCGGCATCGGCGCGGCGGTCGCGGCGGCGGGGTCGGTGATCGACCGCAGGCGCACTTTCGGCGCGCTGATCGCGGCGGGGACACCGGTTCGCGTGCTGGCTCACGCATTGCGCCGAGAAGTGGTGCTTCCCGTGTTCGCCGTCACAATTGCGGCGTGCGCGGCGGGAATTGTCGTGGGACTCGGATTGCTCACGCTGGCACGCGGAATGATGGGCGGTGAGGATTTGCCGCTCACGCCGTGGGTGGCCGCTCCCGTGGCGGTCGGCGTCCTGGTCGCGCTGGTGGCGGCCCTGGCGTGCGGTCCGGTACTACGCGGCATCAGCCCCCGGGATTACGCGGCGGAGTAGCGCTCGGCCGGAAGTACGAGGTCGGAATGGCCCTCAGCGCGATGTGCGCGGAGGGCCATTTCCATAGCTTTGATTCATGACGAATGCACAGCTCGCGAGCATCCAATGGGGCGTTTTCCTCTCGATCGTCTTCCTGCTCCCGCAGCTGCTTTTCCGTCAGCTCAGCTTCCGCAGCGCGACGATCACCGTCTACGCGAGCATGCTGTTCTCCGCGACGTTCCTGCCGCTGCAGACCGTCGCACCGCGCCAGTCCGTGCAGCTGGTCCCGTTCCAGTGGATCGCCGACACGTTCCGCGACGGCCAGATCGCGTTCGACCAGATGACGCTGAACGTGCTGCTGTTCGTGCCGCTCGGCGTGATGCTGATGTTCTGGGGCAGGCGCACCGCCGGCCAGGCCGCGCTGATCGGTTACGGCGTGTCGCTGCTGATCGAGGGCTCGCAGCTGCTGTGGGCCAACCGGATCTTCGACGTGGACGACCTGATCACCAACACGACCGGCACGGCGCTGGGCTGGCTCGGCGCGCTCGCCGCGGTGAAGGTCTACACCCGCGTGACCGCCGCGGCCGTGCCGCAGCGCGAGCTCGCCGGCGTGCGCTAGCTGGTGCGCCAGCCCAGCTCGCCCGCGGTGTTGACCTCCGGGAAGCAGTGGCCGACCGTGCTGCGGGTCTCCAGGGCCGTCGCCACCTGGTCGAACATCTCCACGATCGACGTCCACTCCGGCTTGACCATCTCGTTGCGCTCCTGGTCCCACTCGACCACGCAGCCGCGCAGCACGCCGGGCCGCAGGTCGACCGCGAGCACGTCGCCGGTGCCGTCGAACGCGATCGGGAGCCAGCCGGGGTGGAACCCGCTCGTCGGCGCACCCGCCTCGGAGGAGTCGCCGGGCCCGCCCGCCAGGGTGTCCCTGAGCACGAACGCGCGGTCGGCGTCGAGCGGCGTGTAGAAGGGCGGCAGGATCTCGGCGAAGAGGTTCTCCTCCGTGCCGCCGTAGACGCTCCACCAGAGCTGGAGATCGATCGGAACCCGAAGATCCGGCAGCGCGTCATACCTCGGGCGCAACACGGCGCGGGTGGCCGGAGCGTGCTCCGCCAGCCATGCCAGGATCCGGTTCCAGTGCTCGATCACACCCACCGCTCCATGATCTTGGCGGAACGTCGGGCGAGGTACCGCTCATCGGGGCAGGATCAACGCGAACAGGTCACTACTGGGGGAAGAGCGTTCAGATGGCGGAACAAGGCCTGAAGGTCGACCTCGACGCCTTGACCGGGTACGCGTCGGCCGTGAGCGGTCTCGCGAGCGAGGTCGGCGCGGTCGGCACCGGCACGTTGAACGGAACGACCAGCCTGCCCGGCGACTGCTTCGGCAAGATCGGCGCCGAGGTCGGGCTCAACGCCGCGTTCCAGGCAGCCGCGCAGACGCAGCTCGACGCCCTCAAAGCCGCGTCGACGGGTCTCGCCGGGCTCGGCACCGCGGTCGGGAAGGCCCGCGAGGCCTACACCGCGATGGAGGACGCGCACAGGGCGTCGCTGAACAAGGCGGCTCAGGCATGAGCGTCGAGGGACTGCTGAGCCAGTTCATCGCGCCCATGAAGGAGGACCTCGCGAAGCTCGACGGGGACACCGGCGGCGCGACGAGGGCGGGCGACGCGTTCAGCCGCGCCCAGACCGCGATGACCGACCTCGGCACGCGGCACGCCTCGGCCTCCGCCGCCGTGCTGAACACGTGGTCCGGTGACAAGGCCAACGCCTTCACCGCCCGCGTCTCCGCGTTCGCCTCGGCCACGGCCCTGCTGTCCGCCAACGCCTCGGCGATCAAGACCGCGGCCTCGACCGGGGTGACCGCCGTGACCGGCGGCCGCACCGCGATCCAGGGCCTCATCGACGAGTTCACCGCCAAGGCGACCCCGAAGCTCGCCGCCGCGCTCGCCCTGTCCCTCGTGGCCGGGCCGGGCGTCGTGCTCGCGGCCCTCGCGGACCTGGCCGGCATGGCGTCCGGCTACCAGGGCAAGACCTCCGCCGAGCTGCAGAAGGTGCGCGACCAGCTCACCCAGCTCGTCGGGCAGCTGAACGGCCTGCAGAAGCCGGACACCGGCGCGCTGGGCAGGCTCGGCGATCCCCTCGGCGGCGACGAGGGCACCACCTCGGCGGCCGGCGCCACCGACACGTTGCCGCAGGAGTCCGGTCCCGGCACCCAGTCCGGCAGCTCGGGTTCGGGCGGCGGCGGCGGTGGTGGCGGAGGGGGCGGCGGTGGCGGTGGCGGTGGCGGTGGCGGCGGTGGAGGAGGCGGTGGTGGATCCGGCCCGCGCCTGCCCGTCGCGATCCCGCCGCAGCCCGGTGAGGGCGTCGGCGTGAACCTGCCCGACGGCAGCAGCGCCGAGGCCCCGAACGAGACCGCGGCCAAGGCCGTGCGCAACGCGCTGTCGGCCCTGGGCACCCCGTACGTCTGGGGCGGCGCGAACCCGCCGCAGGGCACCGACTGCTCCGGCCTCACCCAGTGGGCGTACGGCGGCGCGGGCTTCGACATCCCGCGCCCGGCGTCGTCGCAGGCGATGGGCGCCTCGGTGCCGCCGGACCAGCTGCTGCCCGGCGACCTGGTGGTGTGGGACGGGCACGTGGCGATGGTGATCGGCAACGGCCAGATGGTCGAGGCCGGTGACCCGGTCCAGGTGCAGCCGATCCGGACCACGAACAGCGGGATGTCGTTCTACGGCTTCTACCGGCCGACCGGCTGACCCGACTTTGGGGCACACTGTCCACATCAGGGGGTGATCACGTGGACGACGACGTCCAGCGCGCCGCGCGGAAGGCACGCGATGTCGAGCAGGCCGTGTCGGAGCACGTCACGCGCAGTGGTCCCATCACGGGACGTGCGTCCTCTCCGGACGGTGCGGTGACGGTGGTCGCCACGCCCGGTGGCCCGCCGCAGCAGATCGCGGTGAGCCCGGCGGCGTTGCGGATGGGCCCGCACGGCCTGGCCACCGAGATCATGCGGATCGCCGAGAAGGCCCAGCGCGCCGCGAACACCCGCCTGCACCAGACACTGGAACGCGTCGTCGACCCGCGCGAACTGGAGGCCGTCGGCATCGAACGCGGTCAGGACGAGGACGACTTCGGGTGGCGGCGGTGAACGAGGAACGCCTGCAGGCGGCCGAGCAGCTCCAGCGCGACCTGGGCGCGTTGACCGCGACGGCCGAGCACCCGAACGGCATGTGCATGGTCACGGCGTCGCCAAAGGGCGAGATCAGGGCACTGCACCTGCACCCGGCGCTGCTGCAGCAGGGCGCGCAGGCCGTCGGGCAGGTCGTCACGGAGACCGTGCGGCTCGCCACGAACGCGGCCGTGCAGGTCAGCTTCAACAAGATGGCGCTCGCGCTGGGCGACGGCATGGCGATCGACGTCGAATCGATCGCCGGAGACTCACCCTTCCGGTCCACGTGGAACCCGGTCGTGCCGCCTGAACCCGCAGCTCCGGAGGCGGTGCCGGACCGCAGGCCGCGGCCCGCGCGCGTCGAGGACACCGACGACGACGCTTTCTTCGACAACCCCTCGTGGCTTCGGTGATCAGCACCGTTAGGCTCGTCGACGGCATCAGGCAGGCGTGACCGGGAGGTCAGGATGGCGCAGGACATCGTCCCCATCGAGCTGGGGCTGACTCAGGGTGACGTCGTCACCCTGTGGGCACCTCGCTGGCGCGAGAAGGGCGAGGAGTGGGAGGCGTTCCTCGGCGACGAGGATGACCTGTTCGTCTTCCCCGACGCCGCGCACCTCGCCGCGTTCGTGCGCACCGCCGAGGAGCACGACCTGACCGATCACCCCGCGTGGCCGGTCGTGCCGTCGCTGGGCGTCGCGGACCTCTCGCCGGACGACAACCACCAGTTCGACCTCGTCGGCGTGCCCGAGCTCGTCGCGGAGGACCCGGACACCTGGACGATCGGCGAGCTCGCCGACGTCATCGCGATCGTGCGCGCCCTCGCGGACGTCTGCGACCTGGAGAAGGTCCACGAGGTGCTCGACAGCGCCGAGGGCTTCTCGCTGCTGCCGCAGGGCACGCTGCCGTTCAGCGGCCGCGACGGCGGCAAGCTGTGGGGCGAGCTGTCCGAGGTCGTCTCCGAGAAGTGGGACGAGGTCCTCGACGCGATCGACAGCGTGGTGAACACGCCGGAGGTCCCCGAGAAGGAGCTCGCCGTCGCGCAGGAGGAGCTCGCCGCACTGGAGGCCGAGACCGCCGCCGCTGCCGTCGACTCCCCGGACGAGGACTCCGACGAGGAGAAGGACGAGCCCACCGGCTTCTGGGCCGAGGTCGGCGTCGACCCCATCAAGATCATCACGTCGGCCGGCGAGTTCTACACGCTGCGCTGCTACCTCGGTGACGACCCGGTGCTCCTGGGCCGCCGCGGCAAGATCGAGGTCTTCACCTCGCCGCGCGCCCTGAGCCGCTTCGTCGCCGAGAACGACGAGCACGACCTGGCCGAGGTCGAGACCTGGAACGACATCAAGGTCAAGGCCACCGCGGGCGAGCTCGACGTGGACGTCGACGACGAGAACGTCTACGTGCTCACCGGCATCGCCGAGGACATGGAGGAGGGCCCCGACTCCCTCGACCCGCAGCAGCTCGACCTCGCCGTCGAACTGTTCGAGGACGCGGCGGAGTGGGCCGAGGACGAGTCCGTGAAGGACGCGCTCGCCTCGTCCGAGTCGCTGGGCTGGCTCGTGTCGTACGTCGTGGCGCCGGACCCGACGCGTCTCGCGCCGTCCGCCCCGTACGACGCCGAGGTGGCCGCGTTCCGCGAGCTGCAGGCGAAGTTCGAGGACAGGCTCAACAGCAACTGAGTCCGCTTTGTCGAGAGGGCCACCCGCACCGCGGGTGGTCCTCTTTTTCGTTCCGCGGGTTGCGCTCGCCTGTATGATACAGGTTTATGACAGGTTCTCGGTCGCAGCGCCTCGCCGCCGAACTGCGGGAACGCATCACGCTCGGCGACTACGGACCGGCGGGGTCGATCGAGAGCGAGGCCGAACTGGGCCGTCGCTACGAGGTCAGCCGCGTCACCGTGCGGCGTGCTCTGGAACAACTGCGCGATGAAGGCCTTCTGGCGTCCCGCAAAGGTGCCGGCTGGTACGTCGTGTCGTTCGCACAGCCGTTGGCACTAGGCACGTTCCAGCACGCGCAGTCCGCCGTCGCCGAGGCCGGTGTCGCGCTGGTGCGCACGGTGCTCGAGTACGGCTACCGCCCGCCACCCGCCGGGGTCGCCTCGACGTTGGGCGAGGGCGAGATGCTGCGCGTGCGGTCGTTGCGCCGCACCGGGGAGACACCGCTGGACGTCGTGACGGAGTGGGTGCCGCTCGCGCTCGCCGCACCGGTCAGCCGTGCCGACGCCGAGTCGCCCGGCACGTGGGAGACGTTGCGCCGCAACGGTAACCAGATCGCCGTCGTGCGGCAGAGCATCGCGGCCGTCGCGGCGGGCGACATCGGCACGCTGCTCGGCGTCACGGCCGCCACCCCGGTGTTGCTGGTGCGCCGCACCGCGTTCGACGGCGCCGAGCGGCCGATCGCCCTGTCCGAGCACCACTACCTGGGCCACCGGTTCCAGCTGGAGGTCGAGTTCCGCGGCTGGCCCGGCGCGGAACCTCCCGGCGTCGCCGAGATCGCAACGGAGGACTGACCATGCGCGTGCTCGTCACCGGCGCGGCCGGGTTCATCGGCTCGCACTTCGCCCGCTACTGGCTGCGCGAACACCCGGCGGACGAGGTGATCGCCCTGGACGCGCTGACCTACCGCGGCACCCGCGCGAACCTGCCGGCCGACGTGCCGTTCGTGCACGCGGACATCGCCGACGCCGACGTCGAGGGCGTCGACGTGGTGGTGAACTTCGCGGCCGAGTCGCACAACTCGCTGGCCGTCCTCGATCCCGCCCGCTTCTTCCGCACCAACGTCCTGAGCACGCAGGCGTTGCTGGAGTCGTGCCGCCGAGCGGGCGTCCGGCGGTTCCACCACGTGTCGACGTGCGAGGTGTACGGCGATCTCGCACTGGACGCCACCGAGGCGTTCCACGAGGAGTCGCCCTACCGCCCGCGCACGCCGTACAACGCGTCGAAGGCCGCCGCCGACCACGCCGTGCGCTCGTACTTCGAGACGTTCGACCTGCCGGTGACGATCACCAACTGCGCCAACAACTACGGCCCGCGCCAGTTCCCCGAGAACGTGCTGCCGCTGTTCACAACGCGCGCGTTGAACGGCGAACAACTCCCGCTCTACGCGTCGAGCGACAACCGCCGCGAGTGGATCCACGTCCTGGACCACTGCCGCGCCATCGACGCCGTGCTCCGGGAAGGCGTCGTGGGCGAGACCTACCACGTGGGCACCGGTGTCGAGGCGAGCGTCGACCAGATCGCCGACCTCGTGCTGGACGAGCTCGGCCTGCCCGCGTCCCGCAAGTCGGTCGTGGCGGACCGCCCCGGCCACGACCGCCGCTACCTGCTCGACTCCACCAGGATCGGCCGCGAGCTCGGGTGGCGCCCGGAGACCGGCTTCGACACCGGCGTCCGGGACACCATCCGCTGGTACGCGGCCAACCGCGCGTGGTGGGAGCCGCTGCTCCAGCGCACCACGATCGACGAGACCGCCTGGGCTACGACTGCGCGGTGAGCGCCGCGTACCCCGGCTTGACCAGCTCGTTGATGATCGCGAGCCGCTCGTCGAACCCGAGGAACGCCGACTTCATGGCGTTGATCGTGAACCACTGCAGGTCCGCCCACCCGTACCCGAACGTCTCCGCCAGCGCGGCGAACTCGCTCGACAGCGAGCAGTCGCTCATCAGGCGGTTGTCGGTGTTCACGGTGACGCGGAACCGAAGCTTCGCGAGCAGCCCGATGGGGTGCTCGGCGAGCGTGGGCGCCGCGCCGGTCTGCAGGTTCGACGTCGGGCACATCTCCAGCGGGATGCGGCGGTCGCGCACGTACGCGGCCAACCGTCCCAACTGGACGGTCCCGTCCCCGGAGACCTTGATGTCGTCGACGATCCGCACGCCGTGCCCGAGCCGTTCGGCACCGCAGTGCTGGATCGCCTCCCAGATGGACGGCAACCCGAACGCCTCACCGGCGTGGATCGTGAAGTGCGCGTTCTGCTGACGCAGGTACTCGAACGTGTCGAGCCCCCTGGTGGGAGGGAACCCGGCCTCGGGCCCGGCGATGTCGAACCCGACGACACCGAGGTCGCGGTACCGCACGGCCAGCTCGGCGATGCGCAGCCAGCCCTCGTTCTGTCGCATCGCGCACAGCAACGTTCCGATGCGGATCTTCCGCCCGGTGGCGGCAACCCGCTGCTCACCGACCCGGAAACCCTCCTGGACGGCCTCGACGACCTGTTCCAGCGAGAGGCCCTTCTCCGTGTTCAACTCGGGCGCGTAACGGATCTCCGCGTAGACGACCCCGTCCGCGGCCAGGTCCTCCACGGCCTCGGCGGCGACGCGGACAAGGGACTGCTCGTCCTGCATCACACCGCACGTGTGCGCGAAGCCTTCGAGGTAGCGCACCAACGAGCCGGAGTTGGCGTTGTCGCGGAACCAGCCGCCGAGGACGCCCGCGTCTGTGGTGGGCAGGCCCTGGTAGCCGGTGGCATCGGCGAGTTCGATCACCGTCTGCGGGCGGAGGCCACCGTCGAGGTGGTCGTGCAGCAGCACCTTCGGCGCGCTGCGGATGGACTCCAAGGTAAGCGGCGTGGACATTGCCCCACGTTACTCCAGCCGCCGCAACCCCCAGGGGGCCAGCGACCCGAGGCACACGGCACCAGCCGCAGCCGCCCTCGCACGGCAACCACGACGCGAGCCCGGCGCGCGGTGCCAACCGGACAGCCGACGACGAAGGCCAACCACTCACGCAGCCTGGCGTGGCGATGCGAAGCGAGCCGTCTGAACCTCTGCGCGCTGCGAGGCGGTAAGGCCCCAGCTTCGGCGATCGGGGCTTGACTTTGGGTGCGAGGTGCTACCCCTCGCGGATCGGCCGCAACCCGACCCGCCCCATTCGACCGAACGGGCACGACACGCCGCCCGATTGCCAGCGAAAACGATCTTGCCACCGATATGATCATTTGTCGGTTGCCCGTCGTTGCAGATCCGTGATCAGCAACTTTCTGCAACCAACCGAAGGCTTGAGTCACCCCAAGGTAGGAACATCAACGGCGGCTACAGCCTGCCCCCAGCCGGTCACTGGGCGTTCAGAGTAATCGGGTAGCCTGATCGGGTCAGTTGCCCGTCCGCACCCGGCCATTTTCTGACGGGGGTGGTACAGCGACGTCCCGCGACGCGGATAGGCTCCCGTGGTCTCCCCCTCCCCTGGACGAAGGCACTCAGCCGTGACAGAGAACAACAACTCCACGATGTCCTTCGATCGGATGCGCAACATGCTGACGCGCGCCGCGGAGATCCGTGAGAGCGAGCAGCAGCAGATCTTCGACGCGCTGGACGAGATCCACGCCCGGATGTCGCCTCTGGAGTCGCTGGGTTCGGTCCGCAAGCGCCTGTCGGAGCTGCCGGACCGCACCGAGGTCAGCGTTCTCGCTGAGCGCCTCGACGAGGCCCTCGCCAAGCTGGAGGCCCAGGACAACGCCGTCGCCGGCATCGGTCGCGCGGTCGACTCCCTGGTGGACAAGCTCGCCAAGCCCTTCGCCCAGCTCGACGGCCGTCTCGACGGTGTCGCCGGTCGCTTCGAGGGTGTCGCGGGCCGCATGGACGGCCTGGAGGACAAGCTCGCCTCCATCCACAAGCGCATCGACGACCTCGACGGCCACCTGGACAAGCAGGACGGCAAGGTCGACGCGATCCCGGGCGCCGTCACGAACCCGCTGCGCGAGCGCATCGAGGCCCTCGAGGCCGCGCTGCGCGGTCGTCTCGACGAGGTCGACGAGGGTGTGCACGAGCACCTCGACGGCACCCGCGAGGCGCTGCAGAAGATCCTCGCCGAGTCGTTCTCGAGCGTGCACGGCCGCGCCGACGAGCAGCGTGACGCCCTCGTCACCGCCCGCGCCGAGCTGGTCAAGGCCATCGCCGAGAGCCGCGGGGAGCTCGCCGGCGCGATCGCCGACAGCCGCGAGCAGCTCACGTCCACCGTCACCGGCAGGCACGACCAGCTGGCTGCCTCGCTCGCCGAGACGCGCACCGAGCTGTCCGGCGCCGTGGCGGAGACCCGCGGCGAACTGGCCAGCGTCGTGGCGGAGACCCGCGACTCGCTCGCCGGCACGCTGGCCGAGACCCGGTCCGAGCTCGCGACCTCGCTCGCCGAGACCCGCACCGAGCTCGCCGCGTCCGTCGCCGACACCCGCGAGGTCGTGGGCGGCAAGCTCGACGAGGCGCGCACCGCCCTGTACGCGGCGATCGAGCAGTCGCGCGACCAGGTCGACGCCGCCGACCGCCTCGAGTCCCTGGCCCGCCGCCTGGAGCTCGTCACCTCGCAGCTCGACAACATGACCAACCGCCTGGACAAGGTCGAGGACGGCTTCGCCGCCCGGATCTCCGAGCTCGGCGGCACGGTCGACGCGAACCTCACGAAGGTCGCCGAGACCGTCGGCGCCCGCCCGGACACCGACGCGCTGCAGTCCCTGGTCCGCAAGTCGAACCAGGAGTCCGAGCTGCGCATCGGCGGTCAGCTGGACGAGGCCATGGCCACGTTCGCCGAGCTCATCCTCGGCGGCGGCTCGCCCACTCCTCCCCCGCCGCCCACCGCCCTGCCGCGCCCGCAGCGCCGCACCCGCAAGAACGGCGGCCCGAAGCCGGCGAACGGCGGCAAGGACGTGGACGACGACTTGGCGGCCGAAGGCGCCTGATCGCCTGAGCCCTCCACGAGGAACGGCCCCGGAGCAGCGTCGCTCCGGGGCCGTTCCGTGTTTTCGCTGCCCTACAAGCCAAATGAGACGGGTACTCCGGTCGAACCAACGACGCGCGCGGCACGTGACTACCGAGGGAGCGCTCACACGACCGTCGCTATGCTCGCCGGATCTGGGGGCGTCCAGAAGGGATAGTCCGTGCAGCAGCAACAGCGAGTCGTCGCCAACCGCTACACCCTGCTCGTGGAGCTCGGCAGAGGTGCGATGGGCGTCGTGTGGCGTGCCCAGGACCAGCTGCTGGGCCGCGCGGTCGCGCTCAAGGAGCTGCACCCGCCGCAGGGCATCGCCGCCGAGGAGTTCGCCGTGCTGGAGGAGCGCATGCTCCGCGAGGCGCGGACGGCGGGCCGGCTGAACCACCCGGCGGTGGTGACGGTCTACGACGTCGTGCGCGAGGACGGCCGCACCTACCTCGCGATGGAACTGGTCGACGCGCTCGACCTCGCCACCATCGTGCAGAAGCACGGGCCGCGCGACTCGACGTGGATGGCGGGCGTGGCGCTGCAGGTGCTGGGGGCGCTGGAGACCGCGCACCAGGCCGGCATCGTGCACCGCGACGTCAAGCCCAGCAACATCATGGTCCGGCCGGACGGGGCGGTGAAGCTCACCGACTTCGGCATCGCGCAGGCGGTGGACGACCCGCGCCTCACGCACAACGGCGGCATCGTCGGTTCGCCCGCGTACATGTCGCCGGATCGGCTGCACGGGTGGGAGGCCTCGCCTGCCTCGGACCTGTGGGCGCTCGGCGTCACGATGGCGCACGCCGTCGAGGGCATCAGCCCGTTCGAGCGCACGTCCACGGCGTCGACGCTGCACGCGGTGATGAACGAGGCGCCGGTGCTGCGCCAGGCCTCGCCCGCGCTGGCCGAGGTGATCCGCGGCTTCCTGACCGTCGACCCGGCCCGCCGCCTCACCGCGCCGCAGGCCCGCCAGATGCTCACGGCGATCGTGCAGGGCACGGCGGTCCCGTCGGTGCACGGCACCAGGCAGCTGGAGAACGGCGGCGGCAAGAAGAACAAGCTCGTCGTCGCCGGCGCGGTCGTGCTCGGCGCCGCGGTGCTCGCGGGCGTGGCGTTCGCGGGCTACCAGGCCTTCAAGCCCAACGAGACCACGAACAACGCCGGCGCGAACACCAGCAGCAACAGCCAGCAGCAGCCGCCGCAACAGAACTCCACCGAGTGGAGCGAGAGCGCGCAACTGCCCGTGGGTGCTCCACTGCCGTCACGCCGCATCGCCACGTTCGGCCGCGGCGGTGACGTGCCCGAGTGGAACCTCTCCGGCACCCAGTGCGCCAAGGACTTCCTCACCCAGGGCTCGCCGGTGCGGCAGGACGTGCCGTGCAGCGGCCCGCACGGCATCCAGCTCTTCTCGGCCGCGACACCGTTGTGGGACAAGCCGAAGGACACGGCCTACCCCGGCGTGCAGTGGCTCGCCGACTTCACCAAGAACTACTGCACCGAGCAGTTCAAGGTGATCGAGCCGAAGATCAAGGAGCCGCTCGGGTTCACCGGACTGGTGCCCACGCAGAAGGAGTGGGAGGCGTACAACGACGCCTCGGCGCCGGGCCGCCAGGAGGTCCTGTGCGTGCTGTGGAAGCAGGACAGGTCGCCCCTGGCGGGTTCGCTCGTCGGCTAGCCCCTGATGGTGTCGATCACCAGCGGCGACCGCTCCGGCGCGGAGTCCGCGACGCTGTAGGCGCCTTCCAGCGCCTGCAGCGCACCGTCGACCGCGTCCGGGGTGTCGGTGTGGAGCTCCAGCAACGGTTGCCCGGCCTCGACGACATCGCCGGGCTTGGCCAGGCAGAGCACGCCGGCACCGAACTGCACCGGGTCCTCCTTGCGGGCCCGGCCGGCACCGAGCCGCCACGCCGCCACGCCGACGCCGTAGGCGTCCAAAGTGGACAGCACGCCGGACGAAGGTGCCTCCACCACGTGCTTGTGCGACGCGATGGGCAGGGCGGCATCGGGATCGCCGCCCTGGGCCCGGATCATCCGCGCCCACACCTCGTACGCCTCGCCCGAGGCCAGCACAGCGGCCGGGTCGACCGAGATCCCGGCCAGCGACAGCATCTCGCGGGCCAGCGCCACGGTCAGCTCGACCACGTCGGCGGGGCCGCCGCCGCGCAGCACGTCGACCGACTCGGCCACCTCGACCGCGTTGCCGACCGCACGGCCCAGCGGCACCGACATGTCCGTCAGCAGCGCCGAGATCCGCACGCCGTGCTCGACGCCGATGGCCACCAGGGCCTCGGCCAGAGCGCGCGCGGACTTCAGGTCCTTCATGAACGCGCCGGAGCCGACCTTCACGTCCAGCACCAGTGACTCGGCGCCTTCGGCGATCTTCTTCGACATGATCGACGAGGCGATCAGCGGGATCGCCTCGACGGTCCCGGTGACGTCCCGCAACGCGTAGAGCTTGCGGTCGGCCGGAGCAAGTCCTTCCGTGGCAGCGCACACGACGGCACCGACGGCGGACAGCTGGTCAAGGATCTCCGAGGTGGACAGTGCGGCCCGCCACCCCGGGATCGACTCCAGCTTGTCCAGGGTGCCGCCGGTGTGGCCGAGGCCGCGACCCGAGAGCTGCGGCACGGCGGCACCGCACGCGGCGACGAGCGGTGCCAGCGGCAGCGTGATCTTGTCGCCGACCCCGCCCGTCGAGTGCTTGTCCACCGTCGGGCGGTCGACGTGCAGCGACAGCCGTTCGCCGGACGAGATCATCGCCTGCGTCCAGCGCGCGGTCTCCGTCGCCGTCATGCCGTTGAAGAAGATCGCCATCGCGAGCGCGGACATCTGCTCGTCCGCGACCGCGCCGCGCGTGTACGCGTCGATGACCCAGTCGATCTGCTGGTCCGACAACGCGAGCCCGTCGCGCTTGGCGCGGATGACGTCCACCGCCGAGAAGCTCATGGCAGGTCCTCCGGTCCGAACGCGTCCGGCAGCACCGAGGACATCGGCAGGATGCCGGACGGGGTGTCCACCAGGCAGTCGCGACCGCCCAGCTCGTACAGCACCTGACGGCACCGGCCGCACGGCATCAGCAGCTCACCGGCACCGGAGCGGCAGGCCACCGCGACGAACCGGCCGCCGCCCGTGAGCTGCAGCTGGCCGGCCATCGCGCACTCGGCGCACAGACCCACGCCGTACGAGGCGTTCTCGACGTTGCAGCCCGTCACGATGCGGCCGTCGTCGCAGAGCGCCGCGGAGCCGACCTGCAGCCCCGAGTACGGGCAGTGGGCGAACGACGCCGCCTCCACCGCCCGTGCCCGGAGCAGGTCCCAGTCGACCTCAGCCACGGCGGTACACCAGACCGTCGGCCGCGGGCATTCGCAACCGTTGCGACGCCACGGCCAACACGGCGAGCGTCACCATGTGCGGCGCGTACGAGACGAACTCGCTCGGGATCTCGTCGAGGCTGATGTACAGCAGGTACATCAGCACGGCCACGACGATCGCCGCCGCCGCGGAGAACCACTTGCGGCGGTACAGCTGCCACACCACGATCACGGCGAGCAGGATCACGACGCCGTAGACGAGGCCGAGCACCGTCTCACCGCCGGAGCGCAGCTGCAGACCGTCGGCGTAGCCGAACAGCGCCGCACCACCGAGCAGACCGCCCGGCCGCCAGTTACCGAAGATCATCGCGGCGAGGCCGATGTAGCCGCGGCCGCCGGTCTGACCCTCCAGGTAGGACAGCTGACCGGGGTTCAGCACCAGCGCGGCGCCACCCAGACCGGCGAGACCACCGGAGACGATCACGGCGACGTACTTGTGGAAGTACACCTTGACGCCCAGCGAGTCCGCGGCGTGCGGGTTCTCGCCGACCGAGCGCAGGCGCAGGCCGAAGCGGGTGCGCCAGAGCAGGTAGTACGACAGCGGCAGCAGCAGGATCGCGATCATCGTCAGCGGCGAGACACCGGTGACGAGGCCGCGCAGGATGCCGGCGACGTCCGAGAGGACGACGCGCTGTTCCGCCTCCAACTGGCCGAGCCAGTCGGCGAAACCCGCCGCCGAGTACGTGTCGAACGGCGTGACCGGCGGCGACTGCCGCGGGTTGTTCGACAGCGGCAGGAAGATCAGCGTCGACAGGTACTTCGTCAGACCGGCGCCGAGCAGGTTGATCGCCACACCGGAGACGATGTGGTTGACGCCGAACGTGACCGTGGCGATCGCGTGCAGCAGACCGCCGAGCGAACCGAACACGACCGCCGCGACGAGCGCCGCCCACGGGCCCCACTGGTAGCCGGCCCACGCCGCGCCCCAGGTTCCCATGATCATCATGCCTTCGAGGCCGATGTTGACCACGCCGGCGCGTTCCGCCCACAGACCGCCGAGGCCGGCGAGCAGGATCGGCAGCGCGAGGCGGACCGCGGTCTGCGTCGTGCCGGACGACGTGAGCTGCGGGAAGTTCGTCAGGTACGACGTCGTCGACAGCAGTGCGATGGCGCCGGCGACGCTGAGCATGCCGACCGCCCAGCCGGGGATCTTGCGCTTGCGAGGCGCCGCGGGGACGTGCGGCTTCTCCTCCATCGTCGTGATCACGCGGCACCTCCGACAGTTCCGAGCTCACGGCCGACGCGACGCTGTTCGGCGGCGAGCTCGAAGCGGCGCACCACCTCGTAGGCGACGACGACCGACAGGACGATGGAGCCCTGCATGATGGTGACGATCTCCCTGGGCACGCCGACGTTGTCGAGCGCGAGGCCGGACTTGTCGAGGAACGCCCAGAGCAGCGCGCCGAACGCGATGCCACCGGGGTGGTTGCGGCCGAGCAGCGCGATCGCGATGCCCGAGAAGCCGATGCCCGCGGTGAAGTTCAGGCTGAACGTGTGGTCGCGGCCGAGCAGTTCCGGCAGCGAGATGAGGCCCGCGATGGCGCCCGAGAGCAGCATCGAGACGAGCACCATCTTCTTGGCGTTGACACCACCGGCGGACGCGGCCGTGGCGGACTCGCCCGACGCGCGCAGCTCGAAGCCGAACCGGGTCTTGTTCATCATCACCCAGTAGCCGATGCCGAGGGCGATGGCCACGAAGATGAAGCCGAACATCGTGCCGCCGCCCCCGAACGAGATGCCGGGCATCCAGCCGCTCTCCGGGATCTCGGGGGTGCGGATGTTGTTGCCCCGCAGCTCACCGAAGACGTCCCGGCGGATCAGGTAGGCGGACAGGCCGATGGCCAGGCCGTTCATCATGATCGTCGAGATGACCTCGTTGACGCCGCGGGTCACCTTGAGGATCGCGGGGATCGCGGCCCAGGCGGCACCGGCGATCGCGGCCACGATGATGATGACCAGCGTGTGGATGCCGGGCGGCAGCGCGATCGAACCGCCGACGACGGCCGCGATCACGGCCGCGACGCGGTACTGGCCCTCGACACCGATGTTGAACAGGTTCATCTGGAACCCGATCGCCACCGCGAGCGCCGCGATGTAGTAGATGCCCGTCGAGTTGATGATGTCGACGAGCGTCGACCCCTTCCCGACCTGCGTCACCATCGCACCGAACGCGCTGAGCGGGTTGGCGCCGGAGATCACCAGCGCCACGCCGCACAACAGCATCGAGAAGACGATCGCCAACGCGGGCGGCAGGAGTTTGCCGCGCAGGTGTCCCATCAGTTCTCGCCTTCCTCTACCGCGGCGGTCTCGTGAACCGCGGCACTCGTGCTGCCCGCACCGGTCATGGCGCTGCCGAGGTCCTCGGGCGTGACGGTGTTCGGGTCGGCGTCGGCCACCAGGCGGCCGCGCAGCATGACCTTGATCGTGTCCGACAGGCCGATCAGCTCGTCCAGGTCGGCCGAGATCAGCAGCACGGCGAGACCGGCGGCGCGGGCGCGCTTGATCTCGTCCCAGATCAGCGCCTGCGCGCCGACGTCCACACCGCGGGTCGGGTGCGAGGCGATCAGCAGCACCGGGTCGCCGGACAGTTCCCGGCCGACGACGAGCTTCTGCTGGTTGCCGCCGGACAACGCCGCCGCGGGCACGTCGATGCCGGGCGTGCGGACGTCGAAGTCGGCGACGATCCGCTCCGTGTCCTTCTTCGCGCCGTCGGTGTCGAGCCAGACGCCCTTGGCGGTGGGCTTGCGGGTCTGGTAGCCGAGGATCCGGTTGTACCAGAGGGGTTGCGTGAGCAGCAGGCCGTGGCGGTGGCGGTCCTCCGGCACGTAGCCGATGCCCGCCTCGCGCCGGGCGAGCGTGCCCAGCTTGGTGAGGTCCTTGTCCTGCAACGTGATCGTGCCGCTGCCGGCCTTGCGCATGCCCATGATCGTCTCGACGAGCTCGGTCTGGCCGTTGCCCTCGACGCCCGCGATGCCGACGACCTCGCCGGAGCGCACGACCATGTCGACGTCGTCGAGGATCGGCCGCGAGCCGTCCGGGGTCATCAGCTTGAGGCCCTTGACCTCCAGCACGACCGTGTCGGTGACGGTGGACTCGCGGGTCTCCGGGCTGGGCAGCTCGCTGCCGACCATCATCTCGGCGAGCTGGCGCGACGACACCGTCTTCGGGTCCGCGCTGCCCACGGTCGTGCCGCGGCGGATCACCGTGACGGAGTCCGCGATCGCGCGGACCTCGTCGAGCTTGTGCGAGATGAAGAGGAACGTGTAGCCCTGCTCCTGCATGCCGCGCACGGTGTCGAAGAGCTCGTTGACCTCCTGCGGCACGAGCACGGCGGTGGGCTCGTCGAGGATGATCACCTTGGCGCCGCGGTAGAGCACCTTGAGGATCTCGACGCGCTGGCGGTCCGCGACGCCGAGCTGCTCGACCAGGACGCCTGGGTCGACGTTCAGCCCGGTCTTGCCGGAGAGCTCGATGATGCGCTTGCGGGCCTTCTGGCCGATGCCGTGCAGCGCCTCGGCGCCCAGGACGACGTTCTCCTGGACGGTGAGGTTGTCGGCGAGCATGAAGTGCTGGTGCACCATGCCGATCCCGGCCTTGATCGCGTCCGACGGGGTGCGGAACCGCACCTGCTCGCCGTTCACCTCGATGGTGCCCTCGTCCGGCGCCTGCATGCCGTAGAGGATCTTCATCAGGGTGGACTTGCCCGCGCCGTTCTCACCGCACAGGGCGTGGACCTCGCCGCGGCGGACGGTCAGGTGCACGTCGCTGTTGGCGACCACACCGGGGAATCGCTTGGTGATGCCTGTGAGCACCACCGCGGGGTGTTCGTCCGTCCCAACGGACGTGGAACTGCTCATCGTCGAGTGCTCCTCCTACCACGCACCAGGCCCTGTGAGGGCGAAATCCTCACAGGGCCCGGTGGTGGTTTGGCTTTCGGACTACGGCTTGTCCGCGACCTTGATCTTGCCCTCGATGATCTGGGCCTTGTAGCCCTCGAGGATGCCCTGCAGCTTCGCGTCGATCTTGCCACCCGACGTGGCGTAACCGACACCGTCCACCTTCAGGTCGAAGACCTTCGGCAGGCCGGCGAGGTCGTTCTTCGCGACGGCCTTGACGTAGTCGTAGACCGCGACGTCGACGCGCTTGAGCATGGACGAGACGATGACGTCCTTGGTGTCCGCGACGGTGGCCTGGTTGTACTGGTCGGAGTCGACACCGATCGCCAGCACGTTGGCCTGCTTCGCGGCCGAGAAGATGCCCTTACCGGACGCACCCGCGGCCTGGTAGATGACGTCGGCGCCCTTGTCGATCTGGCCCTTCGCGGCTTCCTGGCCCTTCGGGGCGTCCTGGAAGCCCGTGAAGTCACCGGCCGGCGTGATGTACTTCTTCTCGACCTGGATCTTCGGCGCGGCGGCCTTGGCACCCTGGACGTAGCCCGCCTCGAACTTCTGGATCAGCGGGATCTCGACGCCGCCGACGAAGCCGACGTGGCACTTCTTGCTCTGGTACGCGGCGATGACACCGGCGAGGAAGGAACCCTCCTGCTCGGCGAACAGCAGCGGCGTGACGTTGGCGGCGCCCTCGACGGCCGAGTCGACCAGGCCGAACTTGACGTTCGGGAACTCCGCGGCGACCAGCTTCATCGACTCGGCGTAGGCGAAGCCGACACCGATGATCGGGCTGAAGCCCTCGGACGCGAGCTGGCGCAGGCGGGTCTGCTTGGCGGACTCGTCCTCGTTCGGGGCGGCGGACAGCTCGCGCGTGTTCTCCTTCTTCACGCCCATGTCCGCGATGGCCTTGTCCAGACCGGCGGCGGCGGAGTCGTTGAACGACGCGTCGCCACGGCCACCGATGTCGTAGGCGAGACCGATCTTCAGCGCGCTCGCGTCCACCTTGTCGCCTGCGGCGGCGCTGGTGTTCGAGGTGGCCGGAGCACTCGGAGCCTCAGCGAACTCGCAAGCGGCGCCGCTGCCGGTGCCGGAGTTCGTGTTACCGCCACCCGAGTCCTTCGCGCAGGCGGCCATAGTCATCACGCTGGTCAACGCGATCGCGGCGACCGCGACACCACGCATTTGACGACGCACGGCGCGTCTCCTCCCTGAGGTTCCTCCCCAACGACGTTGTTGGGTCCTAGACGCGGCACCGTACCTCTTAGTAACCAACCCCGTTGCCGCCAGCACCTACAAAGACCCCTATCGGTTACGCATTCGACGCTTTGGCCGTACGAGAGGTGATCACTCGTGTTCGGGGCGTGGCGATTTGTCCTCTTGAGGCCCTTCTCCGCACCGATCTTCGTCCGGTTGGAGCAGTTCCGCTCGCCGAGCGGCGCGCGGCCTGCGCTTCGACGGTGGACGAAGTTCCTCCCGATCCCGTTGAACCGCTCGCGGGCCTCCGCTCGTGTGAGTGGCGGCAAGTGCCCTTGCCGACGACGGCGGCCCGGACCAAGGCGGAGGTCCTGGCCGCCGTCCTCTTCGTCCCGGTACAAATGCCCGAAATGTGGCGTGGACCGCATTTCCGAATCGATCCAGACCGCTTGGCCGATCGACAGCGTGTCTCATCGATCACAGAGCGGGTGCGCCTGCTGTCAAGGGTCCAACGTGCGGGACTAGCATTTCCCGGTCATGGTCGGACAGAAGTGTTCACCGACCACCACCACTGACGTTGGAGGCCGCGGCGCATGACCAGCGCAGGCGCACCCGAACGGCCGAGCACCACCCGAGGGGGTGGGACGCTCTACCGCGGTGATCTGGGCATGTGGTCCTGGGTCGCCCACCGGATCACCGGTGTCCTCACGTTCTTCTTCCTCTTCACCCACGTGCTCGACACCGCCCTCGTGCGGGTGTCCCCGAACGCGTACGACGCGGTGATCGAGACCTACAAGAACCCGGTCGTCAACCTCTTCGAGGTCGGCCTGGTCGGCGCGGTGCTCTACCACGCGCTGAACGGCATCCGGGTCATGCTGGTCGACTTCTGGGAGAAGGGCGCCAAGTACCAGCGGGTCATGCTGTGGACCGTGCTGGTCGTGTGGGTCCTCGTGATGATCCCCGGCTTCTACTTCATGATGGAGCGCACGATCTCCGACCTGGTTGGGGGTCACTGAGCCATGTCACTCGCACTCGACAAGCCCCGTCAGCCGCGCCGCCCGGCCGCCCGCCGCGGCAACGGCGAGCTGTACAGCTGGCTGTTCATGCGCCTGTCCGGCCTGCTGCTCGTGGTCCTGGTCCTGGGCCACCTGTTCATCATGAACATCCTCGACGGTGGCGTCCACAAGATCAACTTCGGTTTCGTCGCCGGCCGCTGGGCCTCGCCGTTCTGGCAGTTCTGGGACCTCGCGATGCTCTGGCTCGCGCAGATCCACGGCGGCAACGGCGTGCGGACGGTCATCAACGACTACGCGCGCAAGGACTCCACCCGGTTCTGGTTGAAGATGCTGCTCTACGTGTCGATGGTCCTGATCATCTCGCTCGGCACGTTCGTGATCTTCACCTTCGACCCGAACATCTCGAACTGACCCGCGCGGGGAGCCCACCACAATGCAGTTCCACAAGTACGACGTAGTCATCATCGGCGCTGGTGGTGCCGGAATGCGCGCGGCAATCGAGTCCGGCCAGCGCGCCCGCACCGCGGTGCTCACCAAGCTCTACCCCACGCGTTCGCACACCGGCGCGGCCCAGGGCGGCATGTGCGCCGCCCTCGCCAACGTCGAGGAGGACAACTGGGAGTGGCACACCTTCGACACGATCAAGGGCGGCGACTACCTGGTCGACCAGGACGCCGCCGAGATCATGGCGAAGGAGGCCATCGACGCGGTCCTCGACCTCGAGAAGATGGGCCTGCCGTTCAACCGCACGCCCGAGGGCAAGATCGACCAGCGCCGGTTCGGCGGCCACACGCGCAACCACGGTGAAGCCGCCGTGCGCCGCGCCTGCTACGCCGCGGACCGCACCGGTCACATGATCCTGCAGACGCTCTACCAGAACTGCGTCAAGCACGGCATCGAGTTCTTCAACGAGTTCTACGTGCTCGACATCTGCCTGACCGAGACGGAGAACGGCCCGGTCTGCACCGGCGCCGTCGCCTACGAGCTCGCGACCGGCGAGATCCACGTCTTCCAGGCCAAGTCCGTCGTGTTCGCGACCGGTGGTTTCGGCAAGGTCTTCAAGACCACGTCGAACGCCCACACGCTGACCGGCGACGGCATGGGCATCGTCTTCCGCAAGGGCCTGCCCCTGGAGGACATGGAGTTCTACCAGTTCCACCCGACCGGTCTCGCCGGTCTCGGCATCCTGCTGACCGAGGGTGCGCGAGGCGAGGGCGCGATCCTGCGCAACGCCTCGGGTGAGCGGTTCATGGAGCGCTACGCCCCGACCATCAAGGACCTGGCACCGCGCGACATCGTGGCCCGCTCGATGGCCCTCGAGGTGCTGGAAGGCCGCGGCGCCGGCCCGAACAAGGACTACGTGCTGCTGGACTGCACGCACCTCGGTGCCGAGGTCCTCGAGACGAAGCTCCCGGACATCACCGAGTTCGCGCGGACTTACTTGGCCGTCGACCCGGTCGTCGAGCCCGTCCCGGTCTACCCGACCGCGCACTACGCGATGGGCGGCATCCCGACGAACATCCACGGCGAAGTGCTGCGGGACAACGACAACATCGTCCCGGGCCTCTACGCCGCCGGCGAGTGCGCCTGCGTCTCCGTGCACGGCGCGAACCGCCTGGGCACGAACTCGCTGCTGGACATCAACGTCTTCGGCCGCCGCGCCGGCGTCGCCGCCGCGGAGTACGCCAACTCCCGCGAGTCGCACGTCGACCTGCCGGAGAACCCGGCCGCGAACGTCGAGGCCCAGGTCTCGCTGGCGCTGTCGGAGCACGGCCAGGAGCGCGTCGCGGACATCCGCACCGAGCTGCAGGCCACCATGGACGCCAACGCGTCCGTCTACCGCACCGAGGACACGCTCAAGCAGGCCCTGCACGACGTGCAGGCGCTGAAGGAGCGCTACGCCCACATCTCCGTGCAGGACAAGGGCAAGCGCTTCAACACGGACCTGCTCGAGGCCGTCGAGCTCGGCTTCCTGCTGGAGCTCGCCGAGGTGCTGGTGCACGGTGCCCTCGCGCGCAAGGAGTCCCGCGGCGGCCACGCCCGCGAGGACTACCCGAACCGCGACGACACGAACTTCATGCGCCACAGCATGTTCTACAAGCAGGGCGAGGGTCTCAGCGCGGACATCCGCATGGACTTCAAGCCCGTGACCTTTACCCGGTACAAGCCGATGGAGCGCAAGTACTGATGACCGCCACCGCTGAAACTGCCACCGGCTCGCGCGGCTCGCAGCCCCCGGTTCCGGACGGCGCTGTCACGGTCACCGTGAAGGTCCGCCGGTTCAACCCGGAGTTCGACGACGAGCCGCGCTGGGACTCGTTCGACATCCCCGCGCTCCCGTCGGACCGCGTGCTGAACCTGCTCCACTACATCAAGTGGTACGTGGACGGCACGCTGACGTTCCGCCGCTCGTGCGCGCACGGCATCTGCGGTTCGGACGCCATGCGCATCAACGGCGTGAACCGCCTGGCGTGCAAGGTGTTGTTGAAGGACCTCCTGGAAAAGGGCGACAAGCACACCACGATCACCATCGAGCCCATCAAGGGCCTGCCGGTGAACAAGGACCTGCTCGTCGACATGGAGCCGTTCTTCGAGGCGTTCCGCGCCGTCAAGCCGTACCTCGTGACGTACGGCAACGAGCCGACGCGCGAGCGCATCCAGTCCGTCGCCGACCGCGAGCGGTTCGACGACACGACGAAGTGCATCCTGTGCGCCTGCTGCACCACCTCCTGCCCGGTCTACTGGACCGAGGGCTCGTACTTCGGCCCGGCGGCGATCGTGAACGCGCACCGGTTCATCTTCGACTCGCGCGACGAGGGCGCTGAGGAGCGGCTCGACATCCTCAACGACATCGACGGCGTGTGGCGGTGTCGGACGACCTTCAACTGCACCGACGCCTGCCCGCGTGGCATCCAGGTGACGAAGGCGATCCAGGAAGTGAAGCGGGCGCTGCTGTTCAAGCGCGTCTGAGTTCCTGGCTGCTTCGAAGCGCCGCGTTCCCGTTGGGGGCGCGGCGTTTCGGCGTTCTGGGGGCCGCGGCGGGGCGTTCGGGACGCAGCGGCTCCACTACGGCGGCTCCGCGGCGGCGGCTTCCGAGGCGGCAGGTCCGGCGGCGCGTTGGGGTGCGCCAGCGGGTCGGCTTGGCGGCGCCCACGGTGTCGCCCCGCCTGGGTCGCCCCGCCTCGGTCGCCCGCCAGGGCGTCTCGGCCAGGTCGACCTGCCGCGTCATCACGCCCGCGTCACCCGCCGGGGTCGTCCCGGCTGGGTCACCCCACCCGCGTCACCCGGCCGGATAGTCCCTCCCGTGTCGCTCCGCCTGCGTCACCCCACCCGCGTCGCCCGATCCCGCGCCACACCCCAGGCACCCTCAGCCCATCTCCACCACCCGGACCGGCGGCCGTGGCCGAGCCGCGGCCGCCCGGTACGCAGCCTTCAACTCCTTCCCCACCGCCTCCGCCTGATCCCGCAACCGCGTCGGCAACGTCTGCACCACCAAGATCCCCGCCGCCGCATAACGACTGTTGCGGGCAAGCGTGCGCTCGTAGTCGCGCACCCCGTAGTGGAACGCCCGCGAGTCGATCTCCCACGCCAGCCCCACGTCGTCGTACCAGGCATCGGGCCGCCCGATGATCAGCCCGTCGGCCCCGGCGATCGTCGCGTTCCAGTGCGGCGTGGTCAGCCGGATCCGACGCGACAACCGGCGGGCATCCCGCTCCGCCACCGACTCCGCCCGGCCCAGTTCGCGCAGCACAGAACGAACCAGCTTCGTGCCGTAGCGGTTGGTGCGAGCCTCGGCCGCCAACTCCGCCGGGGTGCAGTGGCCTCGTTGGATCGCGGCGGCGATCAGGGCCGTGGCCTCGTCGACGGAGCGCAGGAAGCGGCACGCGTCCACCACTGCTCGGGCCGCGGACACCACGGGGAAGCCGCCCACGTCGGTGGCAGCGGGTACCGGTGAGGTGCGTTCGAGGATGAGGGAGCCGCTGCCGCGCACGGAGCCGGGCACCAGCAGGTGGATCTCCAGCCCCCGCGCGGGGAGGCCGTGGCGGCGGCACGCCCAGGCGCCCGTCACCACGGCTCCCGGGCCCGCTCTCAGGAGAGCGGCGGTGAGCTGTTGGTCCGGGGTGGGCGGGCCGTTGTGCAGCAGCACGACGCCGGGGTACATGCGCTGCCACGGCCCGCCCGAGGCGCACCGTCGCCACGGGTTGGTGACACCCAGTGACTTCAGGGTGCCGGCACTGATGACGCCGAGATCGCTGCGTTCGCGCAGGTGTTCGATTCGCACGTCATCAGTGTGACGAGGAGCACCGACAGTTCTCGGCGGTCAGCGGCGGGGCTGGCGCCTGGCGCGGTCGAGGAGCATCAGGACCGAGCCGCCGACGAGCATCAGGACGCCGAGCAGCAGCGTCCACACGGGCGAGGTGCCGGTGTTGGCCAGGCGGTTGTCCTGGTGCACCGGAACCGTGTGGGTGGTGGTGGTCACCGGCGGCGTCGTGAGCCACGGTTTCGTGGTCGTCGTGGTGACCGGTGGCGTGGTGGTGCCGGACGTCGTCGTCGAGGTCGGCGGCGTCGTGGTGGACGAGGACGAGGACGAGGTCGTGGTCGTGGTCGACGTCGGCGTCGTGGTCGTCGTCGAGTCGGTCGTCGTCGTGGTCGAGTCGGTCGTGGTGGTCGTCGACTCCGTCGTTGTGGTGGTCGACGTCGTCGTGGTCGTGGACTCCGTCGTGGTGGTGGTCACCGGAGTCGTCGTGGTCGTGTACGGAGTGGTGATGGTCGTGGCCGGGGTGGTCGTGGTCGACGACGGAGGCTCTTCACCTCTCGGCGACGGCGCGCGCCATCCGGGACGGTCTTTCGGGCACCACGCAGCGGCGCACACCTGGCCATCCCCGGAAGCCGTGGCCTCCGGGGCGGCACCGTGCAGTGAGACGACCGTCAACACTGCCCCGGCGGTGAGCACACCGAAATAGGCGATACGTGACATGCCACGGATGGTGGCGCGCGGGTACCGCAAGTCGGGTCAAAAGCAGGCCCACGTCACCCACGAGTGATCACGACATCGCCCGATCAGGTCCAGAAGACCGCGATTCCGACGTTCAGCACGACGAGCGACGCGGCGGTCGGCAGCAGCCAGGACGGCGCCTTCGGCTTGTTCACGTTGATCGCCACGACGGCGGCGATGGCCACCACGACCAGCAGCTTGACGCCGATCTTGATGTGGTCGTACTTCACCGAGTCGACCAGCGGGTCGATGCCGACGAGCGCGATGCCGGTCAGCAGCTGCAGCGCCGCGCCGTGCAGCCAGCCCTTGTTGACCGGCGCGTCCTTGCCGGCCCGGGCCTGCAACATGATCATCGCGACGA
Organism: Lentzea sp. NPDC003310; assembly: GCF_040610935.1. Lineage (NCBI taxonomy): Bacteria > Bacillati > Actinomycetota > Actinomycetes > Pseudonocardiales > Pseudonocardiaceae > Lentzea > Lentzea sp. NPDC003310. The sequence continues at coordinate 157,998 of NZ_JBEXNC010000011.1, read as the reverse complement.
GCATGCCCATGCCGAGCAGGTGCAGGAACACCAGCAGCAGGCGTACGAACTCCACAGCGTTTTCCCTATCGACGTCGAGTGGCCAGGAAACCCCGCACGCCCAGCACGCCGATGACGGTGCCGAAGACGAGCGAGGCGATCACGAGCACCAGGTGCACCGTGAAGAAGGCGGTAGGTCCGTCGCTAAACGAACGTGGGTCCTTCCAGATGTTCTTCAGGAACGTGGGCCAGATCACCCACGACCACACTCCGAAAGCCACCAGGAAGAGTGACATCGGGCGCGAGAGCTTCACGTTCACCAGTATCGGACGTGGTGCGTGCAAGCGGCTAAACGGGGGTGGATAGCCTGAACGTGTGCCCTTCCCAAAACGGCTCATCGTCGCCCTGGTCCTAGCAACGGCCACCGCCGCGTTCGCCGCACCGACGAGCACCGCACAGCAGGCCGCCGGCTCGGCGCAGTGCGCTAACCGCGAGACCCCTCCGCCGCCGGTGGACACGTCCGAGCAGCCGGCGCCGGGACAGAAGGCCCCGACCCCGCTCGAGGTGCCCGAGAAGCCCATCGGTGGCGACCGGCTCGGCGAGTGCGGCCTGATCCTGCCGCCGAACTCGGCCCAGCCGCCCAGCGGCATCACCGCCGCCTCGTGGCTGCTCGCGGACATGGACAGCGGCGCGGTCCTCGCCGCGTACGACCCGCACGGGCGCCAGCGTCCCGCCAGCATCATGAAGGTGCTGCTCGCGATGGTCGTCGCCAAGGAGCTCCGCGGCGACCTGGTCGTCACCGCCAGCGCCGAGGACACCCAGCAGGAGTGCACCTGCGTCGGCCTGAAGGACGGCGGCCAGTACACCGTCCGCCAGCTGCTGCACGGGCTGCTGCTCACCTCGGGCAACGACGTGGCGCACACGCTCGCCCGCCAGCTCGGCGGCGTCCCGAACGCCCTGCGCAAGATGAACGCCATGGCCAAGGAGCTCGGCGCCCTCGACACCCGCGCCGTGACCCCGTCCGGCCTCGACGGCCCCGGCACCAGCACGTCGGCCTACGACGTCGGCCTGATCTTCCGCGGCGCCATGAAGTACGACGAGTTCGCGCAGGCCATCAAGCTGCAGCAGTCGCAGTTCCCCGGCCGCAACGGGGGCACGATCATGCTGCAGAACGACAACCGCCTGCTCACGAACTACCAGGGCGCGCTCGGCGGCAAGACCGGCTTCACCGACGACTCGCAGCACACCTACGTGGGCGCCGCGGAGCGCAACGGCCGCCGCCTCGTCGTGGTGCTGCTGCGCGGCCAGCAGACGCCCACGCGGATCGACGCGCAGGCGGGCAAGCTCCTCGACTACGGCTTCGCCATGGGCCCCGGCGGCGTGGGCAAGCTCGTCGACGGCGCCCCGCAGCCCAAGCAGAACGTCGTCCCCACCCAGAGCAGCACCGACCAGGACACCGCGGCGGCCACCGACCCGGAGACCGGCCGTCCCGCGCCGACCGCGTTCGGCACCGTCGGCCTCCCGATCACGGCCGCGGCGGGCATCGGCCTGCTGGCCGCCCTGCTGCTCGTGTTCCGCAACAAGCGGGCCAAGGCGGCCAGGGCACGCCGCCAGGCCGCTCAGGCGGGACAGGGCGTCTGAGACCCCTGGAACGACGGCCCCAGCGCACACGCGCTGGGGCCGTTCTCCTTTCAAGGACTACTTGCGGCGCCAGCGCAGCCCGAGCAAGGCTCCCGCGAGCGCTCCGGCACCGATCATCAACGACGGCGACGGCCCCTGCTTCACGGTCACCACGGGCTGGATCACGGCGGGCGGCGGCGCCTTCACGACCTCCGGCTCGCGGTTCTCCCGCGCGGTGGCCGTCCAGGCCGTGATGAACAGGATGAACTGCGCCACGAGGTTCGCGAACACCAGCACACCGATGACCGACCCGAACGCGGCCGAGGTCGGCGACTTCGTCGTGAACGACAGGAAGATCGTGGCGAGCTGCTTGAGCACCTCGAAGCCGATCGCGGCCGCGAGGGCCCCGCGCACCGCCGAGCGCCAGCCCACGGGCTTGCGCGGCAGCCGGGACAGCACCCAGAGGAACACGAGCCAGTTCGCGAGCAGCGACAGCACGATCGTGCCGATGCGCAGCAGGACGTGCGCCCAGCCGGCGTCCGCGAGGCCCAGCCACTCCAGGATCTGCTCGGCGAAGCCGGTGCCGAGCGCCGTGATGCCGAACGACAGCACGATCGCGAGGCCCAGGCCGACCAACGACAGCAGGTCCCGCCACAGCGTGCCCAGGAACGGCAGCTCCCCCTTGGCCTGGCCCCACTGCGCGGTCAGGGCGTCGCGGAGGTTGCTCATCCAGCCGAGACCGGAGTAGGCGGCACCGAGCAGACCGATGATGCCGACGGTGCCCTTGGACTCCAGGGCGGTGTCGACGGCCTCGTTGATCTGGGAGCGCAGCTGCTGGTCCGGCACCGCCTCGGCGATGCTCTGCCGCAACGACGCGAGCAGGTCCGGCTGCGACTGCAGCACGAAACCGGCGATCGCGAACCCGATCATCAGGATCGGCACGAGGGAGAGCACGCTGAAGTACGTGACCGCAGCGGCGTGCTGGGTGCCGTACCTCTGATCAAAGCGCTCGTACGCACGCATGATGTGGTCGAGCCACGCGTACTTCTGCCGCCACTTGTCCACGATCAAGACGCTAGTGCACTTGCACTAGCCGGGCAGATTACGGCAGCACAAACCCGATCTTCTCGTACGTGCGGCGCAACGTGCCCGCCGCGACCTCACGTGCGCGCTCGGCGCCGGCGGCGAGGATCTTGTCGAGCGTCGCCACGTCGTCGAGGTACGTCTTCACGCGCTCCTGGACCGGCGTGACCCACTCGGTGAAGACCTCGCCGAGGTCCTTCTTCAGGTCGCCGTAGCCCTTGCCGTCGTAGTCGGTGACCAGCGACTCGACCGTGCGGCCGGTCAGCGCCGAGTAGATCGTCAGCAGGTTCGAGACGCCCGGCTTGTTCTCGACGTCGAAGACGATCTCGCGGCCCGTGTCGGTGACCGCGGACCGGATCTTCTTGGCCGAGCGCTTCGGGTCCTCGAGCAGCTCGACGACGCCGCCGGGCACCGACTTGCTCATCTTCGCCGTCGGGTCCTGCAGGTCGAAGATCTTGGCCGTGTCCTTGACGATGTACGCCTCGGGCAGCCGGAACGTCTTGCCGTAGCGCGAGTTGAACCGCGTCGCGAGGTCGCGGGTCAGCTCCAGGTGCTGGCGCTGGTCCTCGCCAACCGGCACGTAGTGCGCCTGGTACAGCAGGATGTCCGCGGCCTGCAGGATCGGGTAGGTGAACAGGCCCACGCCGACGGACTGCTCCTGGCGTGCGGACTTGTCCTTGAACTGCGTCATCCGCGCGGCCTCGCCGAAGCCGGTCAGGCACTGCATGACCCAGCCGAGCTGGGCGTGCTCCGGCACGTGCGACTGCACGAACAGGGTCGCCCGATCCGGGTCGATGCCCAGCGCGAGCAGCTGCGCGGCCGAGACGCGGGTGTTCTGCCGCAGGGTCTTCGGGTCCTGCTCCACGGTGATCGCGTGCAGGTCGACGACGCAGTAGAACGCGTCGTGGGCCTCCTGCAGGGCCACCCACTGCCGCACCGCACCCAGGTAGTTGCCGAGGTGGAACGACCCGGCCGTCGGCTGGATGCCGGACAGGACGCGGGGGCGCTTTACGGGCTCTGCAGGCGCGTTCTCCGTGGACACGGACGAAATCTTCTCAGACCAGGTGGATCAGTTCTGCGCGGTGTCCTGCTGGCCCAGGTCGATGCGCTGGTTGGCCGCGATGACGGGGGCCGGCTTGCGGCGCTTGACCAGGCCGTACACCAGACCGCCGATACCCGCGCCGACCGCGATCAGACCCACGGGACCCGCAGCTGCGGTGCCGGTCATGCTGCTCTCGACCGCCGCGCTCACAACCAGACTCATGCCGTGCACTTGCCGAGCCTCCCCATGGCACAGATCCACCCCGGAACGGGTGAACCTCGCTGACTGATTGGCCGCCAAGCTACCGATCGCCGGTAGCGTCTATGCGCCGAATCAGACTATCGGTCACGGGTGATCGCTTTGCACTCGCCCATATGTCGTAGTCCGCTGACGGGCGTTACGCCCTGCTAGTGAAGCCAGGGTCTCGAGCTCACTCACCGTGCGCGCCGACCCGTGTTCGGACCCGGCCATGCGGCTGATGGTCTCCTCCATCAACGTGCCGCCGATGTCGTTCGCGCCGCCGTTGAGGATCTCCGCCGTGCCCTCGTCGCCGAGCTTCACCCAGGAGCACTGGATGTTGTCGATGCGCCCGTGCAGCGCCAGCCGTGCGAACGCGTGCACGGCGCGGTTGTCCCGTCGCGACGGGCCGGGGCGGGCGACTCCGGCCAGGTAGATGGGGGCGTTGCGGTGCACGAACGGCAGCGCGACGAACTCGGTGAGCCCGCCGGTGCGGTCCTGCAGCCGCGCGAGCACGCGGAAGTGCGTGAGCCAGTGACCGGGGTGGTCGACGTGGCCGTACATCATCGTGCTGGACGAGCGGATGCCCAGTTCGTGGGCCGTGCCGACGACATCGAGCCAGGTCGCGGTCGGCAGCTTGCCCTTGGTCAGCACCCAGCGGACGTCGTCGTCGAGGATCTCGGCCGCCGTGCCGGGGATCGTGTCGAGGCCGGCCTCCTTCAGCTCCGTGAGCCACTCGCGGACGCTCACGCCCGCCTTCGCCGCCGCGGACACGATCTCCATCGGGCTGAACGCGTGCACGTGCATCCCGGGGATGCGCTTCTTGATCGCGCGCACGACGTCGGCGTAGTAGGTCACCGGCAGCTTGGGGTCGATGCCGCCCTGCATGCAGACCTCGGTGGCGCCGTCGTCCCACGCCTCCTGCGCGCGGTCGGCGACCTCTTCGGCTGAGAGCCGGAACGCGTCCGCGTCGCGCTCGCGCTGGGCGAAGGCGCAGAAGCGGCAGCCGACGTAGCAGACGTTCGAGAAGTTGATGTTCCGGTTGACCACGTAGGTGACGTCGTCGCCGACCACCTCGCGGCGCAGGTCGTCGGCGAGGCGGACCATCTCCTCCAGCGCGTCGCCGTCCGCGGTCAGCAGCGCCATCGCGGCGTCGGTGTCGTCGAGGATCGCGCCGGGGTCGTTCGCCGCGATCTTCAGTCCACGTTGGACGTCTTCGGAAAGTCGTTGGGGCGCAACGGGGATCTTCAGCTCGTCCCAGTCGCCGTAGACCTCGTCGAAGTCGCCGCGGCGGTCGCTCGTGCGGCCCTCGGTGTCGATCGCGGTGTTGAGGTCCGCGCGGCCGAACGTGTCGAGGCCGCCGTCGGGTTCCTGCCACTCGCGGCCGGCGACCTCCGCGTCCGGGTTCGCGAGGCCGCTTTCCAGCGCCAGCGCGGAAACGTGGGCCGTGAGCCGCGTGTCGATCCACTGCCCGGCGGCCGCGCGCACGTAGCGCGGGTAGACGTTCAGCCTCTCCTGCAAGGAGAAACCGGCCTGCGCGGTGGTCTGGGCGAGCTGGTCCACCTGGGGCCACGGCTTCTCGGGGTTCACGTGGTCGGGCGTGACCGGCGAGACGCCGCCCCAGTCGTCGACGCCCGCGCGCAGCATGAGGGCGAACTCGCCGCCGACGAGGTTCGGCGGCGCCTGCACGCTCACCGTCGACGGCATCACCAGGCGTGCCACGGCGATCGTCGCCGCGAGCTCGGTCAGGTCGGCGTCGGGCATGCCGCGCATCGCCGTGTCCGGCTTGGCGCGGAAGTTCTGGATGATGACTTCCTGGATGTGCCCGTACTGCTTCGCGACTTGACGCATCGCGAGCAACGAATCGGCGCGCTCGCTGATCGTCTCACCGATGCCGATGAGGATCCCGGTGGTGAACGGGACGTTCACGCGGCCTGCGTCGGTGAGCACGCGCAGCCGGACGGCGGGGTCCTTGTCGGGGCTGCCGTAGTGCGGGCCGCCCTTCTCGCTCCACAACCGCTCGGCCGTGGTCTCGAGCATCATGCCCATGCTGGACGCGACGGGCCGCAGCCGCGTGAGCTCCTCCCAGCTCAGCACGCCGGGGTTGAGGTGCGGCAGCAGGCCGGTCTCCTCCAGCACCGCGATGGCGCTGGCGCGCACGTAGTCCAAAGTGGACTCGTAGCCGCGCGCCTCCAGCCACTCCTTCGCGGCGGGCCAGCGGTCCTCCGGCCGGTCGCCGAGCGTGAACAGCGCTTCCTTGCACCCCTGCGCGGCACCGGCGCGCGCGATCGCGAGCACCTCGTCGCGTTCGAGGAACGCGGCCGGCAGCTTGTGCGGCACGGTCGCGAACGTGCAGTAGTGGCACCGGTCCCGGCACAGCCTGGTCAGCGGGATGAACACCGACCGGCTGTACGTGACGACCCCGGGCCGCCCCTCGGCGAGCAGGTGGGCGTCCCGCACCTTGCCCGCCGCCGTCAGCAACGCGTCCAGGTCGTCCTCGCGCGCGTGCAGCAACACGGCCGCCTCGGTCGCGTCGAGCACGGCACCGTCAGCGGCCCGGCGCAGCGCACGCCTCATGGCCGCCGCGCTCGGACGGGGCTGCGGTGGGGTTAGCGAGATGTCCACTGCCACGTAAACGACCTTAGGCGGAGGAAATTCCTGACCGCGTCGTGACGGCTGTGGGACATCCCACTCAGCGGACGGCCACGAGCAGCTCGGTGTTGCGGTCGAGCGGCGTGCCCAGCGGGTTCGTCCGCGAGTGGATGTCGTTGTAGGTGATCTCCCGGCACAGGCTCGCGAGGGCCGCGTCGGACCGGTCGTCGTAGTCGACCCGGTACGGCGCGTCGGCCTCCAGCAACGTCGTGAACAGCGACAACGTGCCGTCACCGTTGTCCGCCACCTCGATCACGCGGGCGTGCTGCGGGAAGTCGACGTGGGCGGCGGTGTTGATCTCCCAGAAGCTCCTGCTCGCCGTGTCGTGCCGGTGCGGGGTGATCACGTTGCGGTGCGTGTGCCCGTTGACCCACGCGAGCACGTTCGGGAAGCGGTGCAGGAGGTTCACGAGCGCGTCGCCGTTCACGCGCGGGTCCAACGGCCGCCGCTTGTCCGGCAGCACGTTGCCCATCGTCGAACTCGTGTGGTGACTGAAGAGCACGAATAGCTCGTCGGTGACGTTCTGCCGTTGCGGCAGACCGAGCCAATCGTAGTAGAGCGAACTGTTGCGCTTGAGGGTCTTCTCGATCCAGTTGAGCTGATGCAGCCCTATCGAGCCCGTGGAGAACCCCGCGAGGTTCGTGGTGTCCATGCTGATGCCCGTGACGCCAGGCGCCATCCGGAACGTGTAGAAGACGTCAACCCCGTCCGCGTTGGCGTCCGTGTACCCGTGTCCACCGGTCTGCAGATGCTTGCGCACGAACTCACCAGTGCTGAAGAGCCTGCGGCGGTCGTCGGGCGTCACGGTCCGTACAACACCACTCGTGCCGAGGATCGCCATCGCTTCCGGAATCGCCGCAGGATCGTGGAACGCCTTCGCGACCTTGGCGTTCTGCACGGGGTCACCGAACCCAACGATCTTGTTGCGCCCGGTGTACCAGCCGTCGAGCAGCCCGTCCGGCAACGCGCCGACCACGCTGTCGTCGTGGTTGCCGATCGTCGAGTACCAGGGGATGTCCAGCCCGGGACTGGTGAACGTGCGGACGGCGGCGTCGAGCAGACCTGCGAGCTGCGGGAAACCCTTCGCCTTGTAGTCGTCCGCACCGCTGAGGTCCGGCTGCCAGTACGTGCTGATGCCGGCGTTCTGCACACCTTCGTACCGGCTGTCGCCGGTGTTGGGCGTGATGCTGCCGCCGTTGAGGACGGCGAGGTACCAGTCGAGCTCTACGTTCTCGTGGTTGTCGGTGTTGTCGCCGGTCGTCATGAGGAAGTCGAAGGGCCTGCCGGTCAGCGGACCGTTCTTGACGGCGTTGACCCTCCGCACGAGGCTCGTCGACCCCTGGGTCGTGAGCGCCTCCTGCGGCCGGTGCGCGCTCGACCCCATGACCGGGTGCAGGTACTCGAACCGCAACGGACTCTGCGCGTCGCAGATGTGCATGTCGCTGAACTGCACGAAACTGGCGAGCGCCCTACGCCTCGCCTCGCGGTTGGGCTTGGCCTGCACGAGGTCGCCGCGCACGACCGTCGGCCATCCCGGCCCCGCCGTGAGCCTGCGGTAGCCGCTGGTGCCGATCGGCGTGGCCGTGGCGTCCAGCGTCGTGCCCGCGGTGGACGCAAACGCTTGGCGGTCGAGCAGCGGGACGCCTGCCGCGCCCATCGCCGTCGCCAGGAGGAAAGACCGCCGGTTGAACCCTGCCATGTGCCGCCCCCGATTCATCGATGGTGAATCGTGTTCATGTTCGGGGAGCCGGTGGGTGGAATCGAGGGGTCAGGTGGGTGACAAGAGCGATAAAGGCTGGTCGGGCTGGGCCAGACGGATCACTTGCAACGAGCAGGTCGCGGTTGACGTTGAAGCTCCGACACAGGGGGGTGCGGCATGGCGAGAGACGACAACAACGACACGTCCGCGGCGGTCGCGTTCTTCGTGGGCCTCGTCCTCCTGCTGATCGCCGTCCCCATGGCGCCGACGGCCTTCAAGGTCGGCTTCGACCTCGGGACGCCGGGCACCTACGTGGTCGGTGACGTGCCGGAGTGCTCAGTGCGCTGCTACACGCGCACGGGCACGTTCGTCAGCGACGACGGCAAGATCAGGCTCTCCGACGTGCACGTCCGCAACGGGATGCCGCGCGGGCTGAAGAAGACCGACACGATCCGCGCGTTCGACATCGGCGCGAAGGGCGAGGTGTTCACGCACGCCGGGCAGGCCGGCTACCCGTACGGGGTGCCGGTGATCCTCGGGGTGCTGGGCGTGGCTGGGGTGGTCTTGGGCGTGCAGCACGAGTGGTCGAGGCGGCAGCGCCGTCAGTCGCCGTAGACGACGGTCACCGGCGCGTGGTCCGACCAACGCTCGCCATAGGTGGCCGCCCGCTCCACCACAGCGGTCAATGCCCGCCCAGCCAGCCCATCCGTCGCCACCTGGTAGTCGATCCGCCAACCAGAGTCGTTGTCGAACGCCTTCCCGCGATAAGACCACCACGAGTACGGCCCAACCACGTCAGGGTGCAAAGCCCGCACCACGTCGTGATACCCGGAAGCGAACACAGAGGTCATCCACTCCCGCTCATAAGGCAGGAACCCGGACTCCTTCTGGTTCGTCTTCCAGTTCTTCAGGTCCGCCTGCTGGTGCGCGATGTTCCAGTCACCGCACACGAGCACCTCACGCCCCGACACGGCCGCCTTCTCGCGCAGCGACACCAGGTACGGCAGGAAGGCCGCCATGAAGCGGTCCTTCTCGTCCTGCTTCTCGGTGCCGACGTCCCCGGACGGCAGGTACAGCGACGCGACGACGACGCCCGGCAGTTCGATCTCCAGGTAGCGGCCGCTCGACTCGAACTCCGAGACGCCGAAGCCCACACGGACCGAGGTCGGCTCTACGCGCGAGAGGATGCCCACGCCCGCGCGGCCCTTCAACGACGAAGGTGCGTACACGCCGTGCCAGCCGTCGGGCGAGTGGACCTCCGGCGCCAGTTCCGAGGGTTCCGCGCGGACTTCCTGCAGACACACCACGTCCGCCGAGGACGAGGCGAGCCACTCCAAGTAGCCCTTCTTCGCGGCAGCGCGCAGACCGTTGACGTTGACCGTGGAGACCGTGAGCACGACGGGAGAGCCTACTGGGAGGCCAGGCCCCAGGGCTTCGGGTACTCGGCGCCGCAGCCGGCGCAGTGCGCGGTCAGGTCGAGGTAGCCGACCAGCGTCGCCATCTCGTCGCGGGGCAGCGCGAGCTGGCGCTCGCCGTAGACCTCCGTGTACAGGCCCTGCCACTCGGGCTCGCAGGAGCACTGCGTGACGCCCTTGCCCCTGCCCCACCGGAACATGTTCCGCAACATGCCCGCGAGTTTACTTGCAGGTCGAGTCGCTGGTCAGCGCTACGAAGGACTGGCTGACCCAGCGGCGGTCGCTGAGCATGCGGTAGCCGTTCTCGACGCGGGCCTGGGCGTCGGCCACGGCGTCGCGCTGCATGGTCGAGACGATCGGCTGCATGTCGCCGGGGCCGGACCGGACGTTGAGGATGTCCGCGGTCACGGTGACCTTGCAGATCTCCGCGCTCTTGTCGCTGCCCATCGGCTTGCCGCCGTTCACCGCGTACATCACGCCGGCGACGCCGAGCACGCCGATGACGATCAATCCCCGAACCGGTACACCCAACATGGCGCTGCCTCCGCACACAAAAGCCCTGGAACAGCAGATATAGCGGCTGCAGGACCTGTGTGGACGGCTCCGCGCGGCAACCACCCGCAAGAGGAACCGACCGGGTGACGCGCAACGAAAAAGGCCACCCCGGCGTGACCGGGGTGGCCCTTCTCAGCACACGGACGTCAGAAGGACGCCATCTTCTTCTTGAGGTTCTCGTCCAGCGCGGCGAGGAAGTCCTCGGTGGTCAGCCACTCCTGGTCCTTGCTGATCAGCAGGGCCAGGTCCTTGGTCATCTGACCGGCCTCGACCGTCTCGATGACGACGGACTCGAGCGCCTCGGCGAAGCGGATCACCTCGGGGGTGTTGTCCAGCTTGCCGCGGTGCATGAGGCCGCGGGTCCACGCGAAGATCGACGCGATCGGGTTCGTGGAGGTCGGCTTGCCCGCCTGGTGCTGGCGGAAGTGACGCGTCACGGTGCCGTGCGCGGCCTCGGCCTCGACGGTCTGGCCGTCCGGCGTCATGAGGACCGACGTCATCAGGCCGAGCGAGCCGAAGCCCTGCGCGACCGTGTCGGACTGCACGTCACCGTCGTAGTTCTTGCACGCCCAGACGTAGCCGCCCTCCCACTTCATCGCGGCGGCGACCATGTCGTCGATCAGGCGGTGCTCGTAGACGAGGCCCTTGGCGTCGAACTCCGCCTTGAACTCCTCGTCGAACACGCGCTGGAAGATGTCCTTGAACTGGCCGTCGTAGGCCTTCAGGATCGTGTTCTTCGTGGACATGTAGACGGGGTAGCCCCGCTGCAGGCCGTAGGAGAACGAGGCGCGGGCGAAGTCCTCGATGGACTTGTTGTAGTTGTACATGCCCATCGCCACACCGCCCTCCGCCGGGAACTCGGTGACGACGTGCTCGATCGGGTCCGAGCCGTCCTCCGGCTGGAACGTGATCGTGAGCTTGCCGGCTCCGGGCACCTTGAAGTTGGTGGCCTTGTACTGGTCACCGTGCGCGTGACGGCCGATGATGATCGGCTTCGTCCAGCCCGGGACCAGGCGCGGGACGTTCGAGATGATGATCGGCTCGCGGAAGACGACACCGCCGAGGATGTTGCGGATCGTGCCGTTCGGCGAGACCCACATCTTCTTGAGGCCGAACTCCTCGACGCGCGCCTCGTCCGGCGTGATCGTGGCGCACTTGACGCCGACGCCGTGCTTCTTGATGGCGTTCGCGGCGTCGATCGTGACCTGGTCGTCCGTGGCGTCCCGGTGCTCGATGCCCAGGTCGTAGTACTCCAGAGTGACGTCCAGGTACGGGTGGATCAGCTTGTCCTTGATGAACTGCCAGATGATCCGGGTCATCTCGTCGCCGTCGAGCTCGACGACGGTGCCCTGAACCTTGATCTTGCCCATAACTCCGGGCGCTCCTCTCGCGACGATGCAAGCAAGACAAGCGTACTGGTAGAACGCCCGGCTGTACCTGCGACCCTGGTTACACCGATTCAGGCGCACCATAGCCCCCGCGTGGCCGCCCAGCAGCGCACGCGGTGCTCCCTCATGGCTACCACGACGAGCGCAACAGAACCGCCTCGCCATGCGTGTTGAGAAACGACACGGTTCGAACGTGCGAGCGATAAAGTCTCTCCGTCGGGTGATCATCAGAAGGGGCGTAAGTGTCAACTGGGCCAACACATGCGATGAGTGGACTGCTCGCCTGGAGCGCCGTCACCGCACTCGCGTCGAGCCACCCGATCGGTCAGCTCTCGCCGCAGAGCTGGGCCGTCGGCGCGGTTCTCGCCACCGGAGCGGCACTCCTGCCCGACCTCGACCACCCCGGTTCGACCATCTCGCGCACGTTCGGAGCACTGAGCGGAGGGCTGTCCGCGGGCATCAACGCGTTGAGCAGCTTCGTCTACCGGACGACGCGGCTGAAGCGGGATTCCAAGCGAGATGGCGGACATCGCGGCCTCACGCACACGCTCGTCTTCGCGTTGTTCTCCGCCGTCTTCACCGCCGCGGTCGTGCAGAACAGCCAGAAGTGGGCGCTGCCGGTGCTCATGTTCGTGTTCGCCGGTCTCGCCGTGCGCGGCATCATGAACGACTGGTGCCCCAAGCAGGACGCGCTGTGGATCACGGTCGTCTCGGCGGGCATAACGTGGGCGATGATCGCCTGGACGTCGCAGACGGACGCGTCCGCGGCGGCGTGCGGGATCGCGGTCGGCATCGGGTGCTTCGCGCACTACATCGGTGACGCGATCACCGAGCAGGGCTGCCCGATCCTGTGGCCGATCCCCATCATGGGCAAGACCTGGTACCCGGTCGCGCCGCCGAAGATCATGCGGATGAAGACCGGTGGCGTCGTGGAGATGGCGATCGTCGGGCCGGTCGTGACGATCCTGTCGATCTGGCTGGGGCTCGCGGCGTTGCAGGGGACGGGCGCGCTGCCGTTCCTGGACTGGGTCGATCTGCTTCCGGTCTAGTTCATCCGGAGTCCACCTGCGGCTCACCCGTTCGCTCTAGCCTCCACGGACCCCGATCTGTCGTGTGGAGGTCCAGCCATGTCCGAAATAGCCCGCAGACGCTTCCTCCAGGGAGCGGGCGTGCTCGGTGTGGCCGGTGCGGTCGGCACGGGCCGTGCGTCGGCGTCGGGCCAGAAGTCGGGCTATCAATGGCTTTCCGGCGACCACCACACGCACACGCAGTACTCGTACGACGGCATGTACACCATCGAGCAGCAGATCCGCGGCGCGTTGCGGCACGGCACGGACTGGCTCGTCGTCACCGACCACGGCCACGCGTCGCACGAGGCGCACTCGGTCGAGGCGACGGCATCGGACGTGCAGCGCGCACGGCAGAAGTTCCCGCAACTGCTGCTGTGGCACGGCATGGAGTGGAACGTGCCCGGCGCCGAGCACGCGACGTTGTTCTTCGAGGACTGCCGGGACGAGGCCGGCGTGCTGCGCGACTTCGAGCGGCAGTTCGACTGGCGGCTGAACGGCGCCGAGGCGTCGACCCCGGCCAACGAGGCCAAGGCGCTGGACGCGGTCCGGTGGCTGCAGACCAAGATCCGCAACGGCACGATGAAGTCCGCGCTGGTGTTCGTGAACCACCCGATGCGCAACGGCCGGGTGGCGCCGCACGAGTTGAGGGCGATGCGCGACCTGGCTCCGGACATCGTTGTCGGCATGGAGGGCGCGCCCGGAGCGCAGGGCGACGGCGACCCGGTGCGCGGACCGGGCGGGTACCGCGGCGGCTACGCGAACAGCCCCGGCGCGAACTCCTACGCGCCCTTCCCGCCCGAGGCCTACCGCACCTACGGCGGTTTCGACTGGATGACGGCGAAGGTCGGCGGCGTGTGGGACGCGCTGCTCGCCGAGGGCCTGGGCTGGTGGATCACCTCGAACTCCGACTCGCACTTCAACTCGCGCGACACGATCGTCCGCGTGCCGGAGCCGGGCGACCAGTTCGACCGCACCGGCAAACACCTCGACCCGGTCGTGGGTGCCGTACCGCAGGTCATGCCGCCGTACGTCGACTTCTTCCCGTGCGAGTTCTCCAGAACCGTTGTCGGCGTGACGCGACGGACGCGCGGTGCGCTCATGGAGGGCCTGCGGGCTGGACGGTCGTGGGTGTCGCACGGCGGCCTCGTGGACGATCTTCGCTTCCGAGTTTACGCATCCGGCGGAACGGAGACGATGGGCGGCCGGCTGCGCGTGCGCCGCGGCTCGGACGTGACCGTGCTGGTCAAGGCCCGTCTCGCGACCCGGCCGAACAGCGCGGGATTCATCCCCAGGTTGCGCCGTTTGGACCTCATTAAAGGGGCTGTAACCGGACGATCATCATCTGAAACGTTGGCCACGCCACATGTGAAGGTCGAGCGATCCTACGAGCCGCGCTGGCACTATGCGGTCTTCACGCACACGTTCCGCAACGTCCGGGAGCCTTTTTACATCCGGTTGCGCGGAACCGACGGCAACCGCGGCGCGTTCGAACCGCAGGCGGACGCACCGGGAGCCGCGAACCCGTGGGAGGACCTGTGGTGCTACACCAACCCGATCTTCGTGGAGGTCAGGTGACCAGCACCTTCGTCGGCATCGACGCCGGCTACGAGAACCGCTGGGAAGCGGAGAAGATCGCGCTCGAGCTGCACGACACCGTGCTGACCACGGCCCGAACGGTCGTGGTGCACGAGGTCGAGGGCCACTACGCGATGTCCTTCCTCCTGCCGGTGCCCCCGTCCGACGCAGTGGTGAACTCACTGGTCGCGCAGGGCTTCGGTGTTTCCGTACGTGGCGCTTCCTCGGCACGTCAGGTAGGTCCGGAGGCGCTTCGAGTAGGCGCCTCCACTGCTGCTGAGGCACATCAGTACCGGCGCGAGGGGCGCGCTCTGCGCTACCAAGGCCAACGCTCGTTGCGCGGCCGTCACGGCGTCTCGGACATCTTGGCGTTCACGGCCATAGAGGCCGTTCTGCCGCGAGGCACGCACACGGTCGACACGCGCGGGAACCTGACGCCGTTCTTCCGCGACGGCAAGTTGGTGCTGGTCATCGACTAGGTTTCGGGGTGTGCGTGACATCGCTGTCTTCAGTGGTTCTGCCCATCCCTCACTCGCCGCCGAGATCTGTGGTCACCTCGGCGTCGAACTCTCTCCCAGCCGTTTGACGCGGTTCGCCAACGACTGCCTCGAGGTGCAGTTGCAGGCGAACTGCCGCGAACGGGACGTGTTCCTGATCCAGCCGCTCGTGCCGCCGGTGCAGGAACACCTCGTCGAGCTCCTGCTGATGCTCGACGCCGCCCGCGGCGCCTCGGCGGCGCGCACGACCGTCGTGCTGCCGCACTACGCCTACGCGCGTTCGGACAAGAAGGACGCGCCCCGGATCTCGATCGGCGGCCGCCTGGTCGCCGACCTGATGGTGGCCGCGGGCGCGTCACGGGTGCTGGCGATGACGTTGCACTCGCCGCAGGTGCACGGGTTCTTCTCGGTCCCGGTCGACCACCTGCACGCGCTGCGCGAACTGGCCGCGCACTTCTCCCAGCACGACCTGTCGAACACCGTCGTGGTGTCGCCGGACCTCGGCAACGCCAAGGAGGCCGCGCACTTCGCGCGGATCCTCGGGCTGCCGGTCGCGGCCGGCGCGAAGCAGCGGTTCGCCGACGACAAGGTGCAGATCTCGACGGTCATCGGCGACGTGGCCGGGCGGGACGTGATCGTGCTGGACGACGAGATCGCCAAGGGCTCGACGGTGATCGAGCTGCTGGACAAGCTGCGTGAGCGCGGCGCCGGGTCGATCCGGGTGGCCTGCACGCACGGGCTGTTCTCGTCCGGGGCGCTCGACCGGCTGCAGGCCTTCGACGACGTGCTGGAGATCGTCGCGACGAACACCGTGCCGATCCCGGCCGAGAAGGCCGTGCCGAAGCTGAAGGTGCTGTCGATCGCGCCGGCGATGGCCGAGGCGATGCGGCGGATCAACGTCGGCGAGTCCGTGTCGACCCTGTTCGAGGCTCCCTAGTTCACTTGAGGTGCGCGAGTGCCTTGATCAGCCGGTCACCGACGTCGGCGGGTCCGGGCATCTTGCGCACCACGGCCCGCTGGTGCGCGAGCCCGTGCAGCCCCAGCCACAACGCCACGGCATCGCCGTAGAGGTCGTCGCTGGCGTGCGCGATCCCTTCCTCCACGCACGCGCCGAGGACGTCGACGAGCAGCGTGAACGCCTCGACTCCCAGTGAGTCGAGGTCGGCGTCGGTGATCGAGGTGTCCTCGACCGACGGTGTCCACAGGCCGCCGAACATGATCCGGTAGCGCTGCGGGTGTTCGTTCGCGAAGTCCAGGTAGCCGTTGCACACTGCGAACAGCCGTGCGCGCGCATCACGCGGTGCGTTGTCATCGGCTTCGCGCAGGACAGTGGTGAGCTTGTCCATCTCCCCCTGCACGACCGCCAGCATGATCGACGGCTGGTCCGCGAAGTGCGGGTAGATCGACGGCGCCGCGATCCCCGCCTTGCGGGCGACCGAGCGCAGCGTGACCGCGCGTTCGTCGCCGCCCTCGTCGAGCAGGGCCAGGGCCGCCGCGATGATCTCGTCCCGCAGTTTCCCGCCCTCACCACGGCGGTTGCGCCTGCGCGGTTCCGTGTTCGTCACGCTCGTAACCATACACCTGAAAGTTTATGGGTGTTAGGTCTTGCGCTCGTGAACTTACGGGCGTTAGCTTATGTCCGTAAGCACAACCGAGACCGCGAGGAGCTCCCACGATGAACGCCACGACCGCCACCACCCGCGCCACCGAGATCGTCCTGCCGGGTGTCGTCGAGCCCGACGGCCTGCACGTCCGGGTCCGCGACCTGCCGGCGCCGGGCAAGGGCCAGGTCGTCCTGCGGATGGACGCCACGGGCGTCTGCTTCGCCGAGCAGCAGATGCGCCTGGGCAAGTACTACGACCAGCCGCCCTTCCCGTTCGTGCCCGGCTACGACCTCGTCGGCACGGTCGTCGCCGCCGGTCCGGACGTGGACCGCGACCTGCGGGGACACCGGTTCGCCGTGGTCACGAAGGTCGGCGCGTGGGCGAGCCACCTGATCGTCGAGGCCGCCGACCTGGTGCCCGTGCCCGACGGCGTGGAGTCGGCCGCCGCCGAGACCGTGGCCGTCAACGGCGTCACGGCCTGGCAGATGCTGCACCGGACCGCGAAGGTGAAGCGCGGCGACACGATCGTCGTGCTCGGTGCGAACGGCGGGGTCGGCTCGACGCTGGTGCAGCTCGCCCGCCACGCCGGCATCAAGGTCATCGGCACGGCGTCGCCGCGCCACCACGACGCCGTTCGCGAACTGGGCGCCATTCCCGTCGACTACCGCGACCCGACCATGTACGCCAAGATCCGCGAACTCGCGCCGGAGGGCGTCGACGCCGTGTTCGACCACGTCGGTGGGCCCGCGCTGCACGACTCGTGGGCGCTGGTGCGGCGCGGCGGCGCACTGGTCAACTACGGCACGGCCGCGACGAAGGACGAGCCGGGCAGCGGCATGCTGCCGGTGCTCAAGCTGTTCGGGCAGCTGATGATCTGGAACCTGCTGCCCAACGGCAAGCGCGCGGGCTTCTACAACTTCTGGGCCGGCAAGCGCTTCCGCACCGCCACGTTCCGCGCCCGTCTGCGCGAGGACCTCGTGCAGGTGCTCGAGCTGGTCAAGGCCGGCGTGCTGACCCCGCAGATCGCCGCGCGCATCCCGTTGTCCGAGGCCGCGTCCGCGCTGGCACTGGCCGAGTCGCGCACGGTGCTGGGCAAGGTCGTCATCGTCCCGGAGCCGTGAGCAGGCCGGGCTGCCGCCAGGCGATCGTGGCGGCGGCGACCGCCCTGGTCGACACGGACCACGCCGTGACGCTGCGGGCCGTGTCCCGCGCGGCGGCCGTCCCCACCTCGTCGATCTACCAGCAGTTCCCCGACGCGACAGCGATCTTGCTGGCCGTCTGCCACCAAGCGTTCCACGAGCTCGAAACGGCCGTTCTGGACGCGCCCGACGCCTACGCGGCGGGCCTCGCGTACCTCGACTTCGCCGTCCTGCACCCCCGCCGCTACCGCGTGATGTTCGGTGCGGCCGACCTCTCTCTCGAGGCGTTGCGGCTCTTCACCCAGGTCCTCTCGGACCCCGACCGCGCCCTCACGTTCTGGCTGGGCCTGCACGGCCTCGCGGACCAGCGCGCCTCGATCCGCCGCTCCCCCCAGTTCACCGTCATCGCCCCACGCCTGATCACGTCACTAGTCTTCGAGGAGTCACCATGAACGCCACCGCCGTCCGCGCCACCACCGTCGCGTCCGCCGAGGTCGACAACCGCGCCGCCTACCTGGGCTTCGCGTTCGCCTACGTCTTCGGCCACGGCGCCGCGCTGCTGTCCCGGGCAGAGCTGGTGACGATGCCGGCGTGGCTGCCGATCGCACTGCTCGCCACCGGCCTCCTCGCCGGCACCGCCTTCGCCATGACCGCGTCGCTGCGAGCGCAGAAGGTGGCCACCGAAGCGCGCCGACGAGCCGAGAAGCTGGTCGGCACGGCCTGGATCACCGGGTTCACCGCACTCGCGTTAGCGGTGACCGGCCTGAGCACGGTGTTCGACAAGCCAGAGCTGCAGACCGTGCTGTGGCCCGCCGGCTCGACCATCGTGGTCGGCCTGATCTACATCGCGGAGGGCGCGATCCGCGGCAACGCCCTGCACTACAACCTGGGCACGTGGCTGATGCTGGTCGCCGCCGCGACGCTGTTCGTGCCGGGAGCCGGTTTCTTCGGCGTGCTGGCCGTGCTGGGCGGCGGCGCCTACCTCGTGGCGGCGTTCCTGGAGCGCCGACGCCTTGCCGCTTAAGGCTTCTAGAGCTGCACTCGCACCGTGACACGACCTTTGTCGTCACGGTGCGATGTCGCGTGTCCGGTCCGTTGGGCGCCATCGAGTTCGAGGGTGAGCGGACCACCCTCGCCGTTGAAGTTGCGCCACCACTTCTTGGCGTCGGGCATCATCACCCTGATGTCAACGGTGTCACCTTTGCGTTGGTAGCCAACGGGTGTGGAGAACGTACGGCCCGACTTGCGGCCCGTGTAGGACACGACCGTGATCCCCTTGCGCACGAGCTTCCCGACGAGCGGCGCGTCGCGCAGCCCGACGACGAGCCTGTTGACGCGGTTCACGATCGGGCTTCTGAAGTCCATGCTCCGACCGTAGCCTGCTAAGTGGAGACCCCCGTCCACTTGAGGCGAAGTGAGAAGAAGTGACTGCCGAACCGTCTCAGATGCGAGCCGACGCACGCGAGAACCGCGCACGGGTGCTGACCGTCGCACGGGAACTCTTCGCCGAACGAGGCCTGGACGTGCCGATGGCCGCCATCGCGCGGAGGGCCGGCGTGGGCGTCGCGACGTTGTACCGCCGCTTCCCGACCAAGGAAGCGCTGGTCATGGAGGCCTTCACCGAGCAGTTCGCGGTGTGCCAGGGCGTGATCGACGAGGCGCTGACCGACCCGGACCCGTGGCGCGGCTTCCGCACGGTGATCGAGCAGGTCTGCCTGCTGCAGGCGTGCGACCGCGGCTTCACCGCGGCCTTCACGGCGTCGTTCCCGGACCTGCACTCGGAGGTGCGCGACCGCACGTGGGCGGGCTTCAGCGCGTTGGTGCAGCGGGCGAAGGACAGCGGTCAGCTGCGGGCGGACTTCTCGCCGCACGACCTCACGCTGGTGCTCATGGCGAACGGCGGCCTCGCCGGGGTACCGGTGGAGGTCGCCGTCGCCGCGTCGAAACGGCTGGTCGCCTACCTGCTGGAGGCGTTCCGGGCGGGCACGGACGCGTTGCCGCCGGCCGTGCCGCTCAGCCTGGACCTGGTGCTGAGTTAGCCGGGATGCGCGCCCACGGTGTCGCGGATCATCGCGCCCAGGTCCGCCGAGCCCGAACGCGCGCAGTGGGCGCAGCAGAAGAACTTGCCCTCCACCTCCACGCCGTGCCCGATCACCCGGCAGTCGCAGTGCTCGCAGCGCGGCGCGAGCCGTTGGATCGCGCACTCGAAGCTGTCGAACGTGTGCACGCCGCCGCCGACGGTGCGCACCTCGAACGCCATCCAGTAGTCGTTGCCACAGACGTCACAGGTCGCCATGCGCGGAAGACTGCGGCAGGTCAGTCGGGTCGGCAACTCGAAGCGTCGAGTTGCGCGACCAGCGTCTTCGGGGCAATCACCCGATAGGCGTCCTCGACGAGGTCGGCGACGACGCCCCAGTCGAGGTCGACGTCGAGGTACACGCCGAGCCAGCCGCGGTGGCCCACGTACGGCGGCCGGAGTAGTGCTCGGGGTCCTGGGCGACCAGGGTCTCCTGGACTCCGGGACCGGCCGCGCACCAGAACCCCACGCGGTCGTCGTGGTGGTGGTCGGACAGCGTCACGAAGGTCTTCTTGCCGCGGACGAACCACGTGGGCTCGCCGTGGCTCAGGCGTTCGGTCACCTCTGGCAACGCGAGGCAGAGGCGGCGCAGGTGTTCGAGTGCGTCCACCCGGACATCCTGCGCCACCTGTCGAGGGTCGGCCGGTCCAGCCGCGGCCGCGGAAACCGAGGTCCAGCACCATCTTGCTCGTCGGGAGACCGTTGCGACTCGACGACGAATGCGGTGCCGCCGGCCCTACGTGCCGCTCACACTGTCCACAAAGGACTTCGCTTCGCAGGAATCCCCAGGAGAGAAAGCGGGACCGGCCGGATTCGAACCGGCGTTCTCCCTCCCCCGTTCAGGAGGGCGCGTCGACCACTGCGCTACAGGCCCCTCGCCACCTCGTCCTTCACACTAGACGGCGAAGGGCGGGCCGTATGCCCTGCGAAAGTGTTGGACCCAATAAGGTTCACGGACCAACCTCGAACTGGACGGTGTCGTGCCAGGGATCGACTACTACGAGTTGCTCGGTGTGACCCGGGGCGCCAGCGCCTCGGAGATCAAGTCGGCCTACCGCTCGCTAGCCAAGGTCATGCACCCCGACGCGGGTGGGACGTCTGGCGGCTTCCGCCTGCTCCAGGAGGCCTACGAGACGCTGAAGGACCCGGTCCGCCGGGCCGACTACGACCGCCCCGCACGGCCCGCGCCGACGGTCGTCCGCCCGCAGACACGCCCACGACCTCGCAGAACAGGTCACACGGGCAGGCTGCGCGACTTCGGCGACGACCCGAACTTCATGGCGCCGCGCCCCCGCGTCGACCTCGGTTCGATGGAGTGGTGGCACCGCATCGACCTCGGCGCGCGGGTCCGCTACGTGCCCGCCACCGGCCTCGGCCACGCCCCCGCGGCGGCCGCGATCGGTGGGTGGTTCGTCCTGCTCATCCCGTTGACGATGACCTTGTCGCCACTGCTGCTCGCCGTCTGGCTGCCGCTCGTGGCGGCCGCCGGTTACGGGGCGTTCCGACTGGTGCGCCGCTACATGACGGTCGCGCGGGCCGAACGGGCGTTCGCCGGCGAGTACGACGGGAACACCATTTTCGGCCGTCCGGGTGAAAACAGACGCGAACGGCTGACCGCCGGATTGCTCACCGAGTACATGACCCAACTACCGGGCGTGCGCATCTTCCACGGCCTCGCCTGGCCGGGCTCGGTCTTCACCGACATCGACCACGCCCTGCTGTGCGGCCGCCGCCTGGTCCTCATCGAGTCGAAGTCGTGGCTGCCCGGCCACTACTACTGCGACGAGGACGGCGAACTCTGGCGCAACGGCCACCCGTTCCGCGGCGGCGGCACCCAGCTGCTGGAGGGCGTCGAGCGCTTCGCCGAACTCCTGCCGTGGCTCGAGATCCGCGGCGCCCTGCTCGTCTACCCGAGCCGCGCCGGCGAGGTCACGTGCGACGACGACCTCGACTTCGAGGTGCCCCCGATGACCCCCGAGCAGTTCGTGAGCGAGATCGGCGACTGGCTGGCCGACGACCCGGCCACGGTCGACCGGGAGGCGTTGCGCGTACTCGTGCGCCAGGTGGTCTCCGAAGTGCGCGTCGCGGGCGCCTGAAGTCGTTTCATCCCCCACGAACGACCCGGCCGATCACGACAAAATGACCCTTGACGGACGACTGCCGATTTGAAAGATTGGCGTTGTTCCTGGGGGAGCAACTTAGCGTCGGGGGACGCCCTCCCATGGATTTCTCAGTCGGCAAACATGGGGGACAGATAGTGAAGAACATCGCGCGCAGAGTTTCCGTTGCCATTGCGGCTGCCGCCGCCCTGATGTCCGTCGCGATCTCGCCGGCCTCGGCAGCACCGGACCTCGAGCCCTACCAGATCCCGAAGCTGGGCGGAGCCGCCAAGACCGCCGCCGTCGCGGGCGGGGCCGTGTGGACCCTGATCGTCCCGAAGACCAACGACCCGAAGTTCGGCTCGACGGCGCCGCGCTGCGCCGACGTGGCCTGGAACTCCGTGGACAACGGTGCCCGCACCATCCTGTTCGACTGCTACGGCACGAACAACCAGAAGTGGGGCCCGATCTGGGTCGAGTCCGACAGCCAGTACGGCACCGCGATGTTCGTGAACGCGAACTCCGGCAAGTGCCTCGACCTGGCCAACGGCTCCGCGGCCAACGGCGCTCACGTGATCCAGTGGAACTGCCACAACGGCTCGAACCAGCAGTGGGACGTCGTCCTGCCCGCCGGCGCCGACCCGCAGACCCACGTCTGGCCGGTCCTGTTCAAGAACCGCGCCACCGGCAAGTGCCTCGATCTCGACAACGCCAACACCGTGAATGGCACCGGTTTCCTGCAGTGGGACTGCCACGGCAACGCCAACCAGCTGTTCACGCTTTACCTTCCGGAATAATCATCTGAAGTACACCTGAAGTGGCCGCCCGCACATTTCCGCGGGCGGCCATTTGGTGTTTCACGAAACAGCACCGCCCCACCCCCGGCGATCTTCTGCCGGGCATGCGATCCTTCTCGTCATGACTCGGACGGTGTGCCTCGCGCAGAACCCGGACGCGGACGCACTCCTCGCGTCGGACATGTTCGCGCTCTTGACCGGCATGTTGCTGGATCAGCAGATCCCGATGGAGAAGGCGTTCTCCGGCCCCAAGGTCCTCGCCGACCGCATGGGCGGCCTGGACGTGCACCGCATCGCCGACGCCGACCCCGAGGCGTTCGCCTCGATCATGGCCACCCCGCCCGCCGTGCACCGGTTCCCCGGCTCGATGGCCAAGCGGGTGCAGGCGATGGCGCAGTACGTCGTCGAGACCTACGACGGCGACGTCACGCGGATCTGGTCCGACGGGGACGGGGCCGCGGTGTTCAAGCGGCTCAAGGCGCTGCCCGGGTTCGGGGACCAGAAGGCCAAGATCTTCCTTGCACTTCTGGGCAAACAGTTCGGCGTCCAGCCCGAGGGGTGGCGTGCCGCTGCCGGGCACTACGGGGACGAAGGAAGCCGACGTAGCGTGGCCGACGTGCGCGACCAGACGTCGTTGCTGGAGGTCCGCGACTTCAAGAAGGCCGCGAAGGCCGCTGCCAAGAAGTAGCCGCGCCGTTCGTCGTCTGGTGCACTGGACGTACGCCGCCAGCCTGCACGGGGTGCGATCGCGCCTCGTGGGAGAAGGGGCGTTTGCGTTGCGCATCAAGGTGATCGGCGTCTTCACCGTCCTCGCGCTGGGTCTGGCGTGCGTGCCCGCGGGGGCCGCCACGTCGTGGCCGGGCGACTCGGCCACGAAGTACGCGGACGGGACCAACGTCTTCGGCACGAACCTCAGCGGGCTGTCGTTCGAGAGCTCAGGGGTCGTGTGGGCGGTCAAGAACGGGCCCTCGACGCTGTACCGGCTCGTGCCCAGCGGGAGCACCTGGAAGGTCGACCAGAAGCGGTCCCTGAGGTTCGCGGACGGGCAGGGTGATCCCGATGCCGAAGGGGTCGTGAGCACGCCGGACGGGCTCTTCGTCGCTGTCGAGCGCGACAACGACGACGGGGACGTGAGCGCGCCGATGATCCTCAAGTACGGCACCACCGGCGGCAACGCGGTCGGTGAGTGGGAGCTCGGGGGCATGCCCGAGGTCGACCCCAACGACGGGCCCGAGGCGATCTCGTGGGTGCCCGACACGTACCTCACGCGCAACGGCTTCAAGGACGACAGCGGCAAGACCTACGACCCGGCGGACCACCCCGGTCACGGCACCGGGCTGTTCTTCGTGGGGCTGGAGGCCACCGGCGAGGTGTACGTGTACGCCTTGCAGGGCACGAGCGCGAAGCTGCTCAGCAGGTTCGCGAGCGGGCAGAGCCAGGTGATGGACCTGGAGTTCGACGGCGCCAAGCTGTGGAGCATCTGCGACAACCACTGCAGCGGACGCACGACGACGCTGACCATCAGCAGCGGGAAGTTCAAGGCCACGGCCACGTACAACCGGCCGTCGACGTTGCCGAACGTGAACCTCGAGGGCTTCGCGATCTCGCCGAGCTGCGTCAACGGCAAGAAGGTCGTCCTCTGGGCGGACGACGACAACACGAGCAGCCACGCGCTCAGGAGTGGCGCGCTGACCTGCACGGCCTAACCGGAGCTTTGTCGGGGTGCGGAACTATGCTCCCGCGCGTGACCGCACCCCACATCCCCGGCCTGACCGAGCTGAGACCGTTAGGCGCGGGCGGGTTCGCCACCGTCTACACCGCCCACCAGGCACAACTCGGTCGCGACGTGGCTGT
This sequence comes from Lentzea sp. NPDC003310, assembly GCF_040610935.1. NCBI lineage: Bacteria > Bacillati > Actinomycetota > Actinomycetes > Pseudonocardiales > Pseudonocardiaceae > Lentzea > Lentzea sp. NPDC003310. The sequence goes on along the minus strand of NZ_JBEXNC010000011.1, from coordinate 133,616 downwards.
CAAGATCGACAACCGGGTGCTCGCCGACGAACGGGACCGGCGGCGGTTCCTGCGCGAGGCGCAGGCGGCGGCCAAGCTGTCCGGCCACCCGCACATCATCGGCATCCACGACGCGGACATCACCGTCAACGGCACGCCGTACATCGTCATGGAGCTGTGCACGGGCGGTTCGCTCGCCGACCAGCTCGACAACCACGGCCCGCTGCACCCGGAGCAGGTGCGCGACCTCGGCATCAAGCTCGCGGACGCGCTCGCGGCGGCGCACCAGGTCGGAGTGCTGCACCGCGACATCAAGCCCGGCAACATCCTCGTCGACCGCTACGGCACGCCGAAGCTCGCCGACTTCGGGCTCGCGGCGCTGCTCGACGCGCAGGGCGGCAGCACGGTCACGCGGGACGCCCTGAGCCCGAGCTACGCGCCGCCCGAGGCGTTCGCGATGGCCGAGCCGACGCCGCAGGCCGACGTCTACTCGCTCGCCGCCACGCTCTACACGTTGCTCGCCGGCAAACCGCCGCGCCCGGTGCCGTGGCCCATCACCTCGTTCGACCAGCTCGGCGAGATCCTGCGCCGGCCCATCGTGGCGGTGCCCGGGGTGCCTCCGGCGATGCACGAGGCGCTGGCCCGCGCGCTGCACCCGGACGCGAACCTGCGCACGCCCAGCGCGGCGCAGCTGCGGGACGAGCTGATCGACCCGATGCGGATGCCGACGGTGCCGGTGCCTCCCCCGCCGAAGCGCAGGACGTGGCCGCTGGTCGCCGGGGCCGCCGCGCTCGTCGTGCTGCTGGTGGCGGGTTTCCTGATCTGGAACCCGTTCGGCGGCAAGGAGCAGACGAACGCGCAGGGGCCGGGTCCGGCGACGACGCAGCCGGGTGGCGCCGAGGACATCCCGCCCTACCTCAAGAAGTGTGGTGAGAGGTACTGCATCGACCAGTCGACCTGCTTCCGCGGGATCGTCAGCATCGGCGGTCAGGCGGCCTCGGCGCGCAAGGTCGGCAGCTGCTCGAGCGAGCACTACTGGGAGGCGTTCGGTGGCGGCTGGCTCTCCGGGGAGATTCCGGACGTCGACTCCGACGAGCTGCTGGAGTCCGTCGAGGTGAAGGACGTCTGCACGCCCGAGGTGATGAAGGCCGCCACCCGGCCGACCGTCGACACCACCGGCTGGGAGAGGACGGCCGTCGGCTTCAAGGACGGGTCCCGCAACTACTTCCTCTGCCTGGCCTCGCAACCTGGGGCGGGAGAGGTCTTCACCAGCGCGTTCGGCAGCAACTAGAAATCCACTTGCGACGGTCGCTAACGTAGACCGACGTGCGTGTTCACGCCGATTTGATCATTGCTGGATTCCGAAGGTACTCGACCTACCGACAAGCGATGCTGGCCGGGATGACCACGAACGTGGTCTTCGGCCTGTTGCGGGTCGCGATCCTCGTCGCCGCGCTCGAAGCGGCGAACGGCGAGATCGCCGACTACGACGTCGCTGCCGCCAACACCTACGTCTGGATCGGGCAGGGGCTGCTCGGGTTCGTCCTGTTGTGGGGAACCAACGAGCTCGCCGAGCGCGTGCGATCCGGTGACGTGGTGGTAGACCTCTACCGGCCGTGGAACCTCCAGGGCGCCCTCCTCGCGGAGGACGTCGGGCGGGGTGGCTTCGCGTTCCTGACGCGGCTCGCCCCGCCGGTGGTGTTCGGCATGGTGCTGTTCCCGTTCCAGTTCCCGCAGACCGCCGTGCAGTGGCCGCTGTTCGGGGTCAGTGCGCTGCTCGCGCTCGTGATCAGCTTCGGCTTCCGGTTCCTCGTCGAGGTCAGCTCGTTCTGGCTGCTCGACAACCGGGGGCTGTACGGGTTCTGGACCATCTCGTCGGGTCTGCTGTGCGGCCTGACGGTGCCCATCGCGTTCTTCCCCGAGTGGGCTCGGGACGTGCTGTGGCTGACGCCGTTCCCGGCGGTGCTGCAGGCGCCGATCGACGTGTTCCTCGGGCACGGCGATTGGGTGAAGGTCATTGCACTGCAGGCGTTCTGGGCCGTGGTGATGCTCGCGATCGGCCACTTCGTGCTGCAACGCGCCGTGCGGAGGGTGGTGGTGCAGGGTGGCTGAGTTCGTCTACCCGAGGCTGATCGGCGCGCGGCTGCGCAGCCAGATGTCCTACCGCGCGTCGTTCGCACTGGACTTCGTGACGCAGGTGATGGCCCAGGGCTACGAGATGGTCGTCATCCTGATCCTGTTCACCCGGATCGACGCGCTGGGCGGCTTCTCGCAGAACGAGGTGCTGCTGATGTACGCGTTCGCGGGGACCGCGTTCGGTGTCGCGGACCTGTTCGCGGGACAGCTCGACAACCTGCCGACCTACATCCGCACGGGCAGCTTCGACGTGCTGCTGATGCGGCCGCTGCGCACGTTGCCGCAGATCATGTGCTCGGACATCCGGTTGCGGAGGGTCGGCCGGATCACCGGTGCGCTCGCGGTGATGTTCTACGCGCTGGCGAACGTCGCGGTCGACTGGTCGCCCGCGAAGGTCGTGCTGACGGTCGTCACCCCGATCGCGGGCGCGGTCATCTACAGCGCTGTGTGGGTGGTGGCCTGCTCGATCTGCTTCTGGATCGTCGAGGGCCGCGAGTTCGCGAACTCGGTCACCTACGGCAGCAACGCCTTCACGTCGTACCCGATCAACGTCTACTCGCGGCCGTTGCGCTGGCTGATGGCGTTCGTCGTGCCGGGGGCGTTCGTCGCGTACTACCCGAGCCTCGCGCTGCTCGGGAAGCAGGACTCGCTCGGCCTTCCTGGCTGGGTCGGCTGGACATCACCGCTCGTCGCGGCACTGGCGGCGGGCGTCGCCGGGTTCGTGTGGCGGTTCGCGGTCAGGCACTACCGGGGAACGGGATCATGATCGAGGTTCGGGAGCTCCGCAGGGAGTTCAAGGTCGCCACGTCGAAAGGCCTGCGGCGCAACTACAAGACGGTCACGGCGGTCGACGGCGTCACGTTCGGCGTGCAGGCCGGGGAGGCCGTCGGGTACGTCGGGCCGAACGGGGCCGGCAAGTCCACGACGATCAAGATGCTGACCGGGATCCTGGTGCCGACGAGCGGGCACGTCCGCGTCGACGGCGTGGACCCGTCGAAGCAGCGGCGGGACCTCGCGAAGCGCATCGGCGTCGTGTTCGGGCAACGCAGCCAGCTCTGGTGGGACCTGCCGCTGCAGGACAGCTTCGACCTGCTGCGGTCGATCTACCGGGTGTCGGCGGAGGACTACCGCCGCCGGCTCGACGAGTGCGTCGAGCTCCTCGGCCTGCAGGAGCTCCTCGTCACACCGGTGCGGCAGCTCTCGCTGGGGCAGCGGATGCGGGGTGAGATCACCGCCGCGCTGCTGCACGCCCCCGAGCTGCTGGTGCTGGACGAGCCGACGATCGGCCTGGACCTGGAGTCGAAGGAACGCCTGCGGGAGTTCCTCGCGGACCTCAACACCCGGCGCGGCACCACTCTCCTGCTCACCACGCACGACCTGGACGACATCGAACGCCTCTGCCCGCGGCTGATGGTGATCGACCACGGCCGGGTGCTCGCCGACGGGCCGCTGGCGGAGCTGCGCGCCGAGGTCACCCCCGAACGCGAGCTCGTCATCGACCTGCGGGAACCCGGCCCTCCACCGGACGTCCCTGGAGTAACGGCGGTGCGCAGCGACGCGAGCGGGTTGCGACACCACCTCACGTTCAGGAGGGCGGAGACGACGGCGGCGCAGTTGATCACCCAGGTGGTGCGGCAGGTGGAGGTCCACGACCTCGCCGTCGTGGAGCCCGAGATCGACGACGTCATCCGCAAGCTCTACCAACGCCAACTCGATCAAAACATTCATCGGTAGAGTCATCAGCAACAAATCCGGACACTTCGGGCACAAGGAGAGCGAATGCGCCTAGTTGGACCGCTTGCCGCGGCTGTCATCGCGTTGGGCAGCTTGACGGCGTGCGACACGATCCAGGGCGTCAGCGACGCCGCGGACAAGGTGAAGCTGTGCGCCGACGCGATCTCGCTCCTGGGCTTCTCGCCGGACATGAGCGACCCGCAGAAGGCTCTGGAGGACACCCAGGCCAAGGCGAAGGAGCTCGAGAACCTCGCGAACTCCGCGCCGGACGAGCAGGTGAAGAAGGCTCTCGAAGAGGCAGCCAACGGCATGCAGAACGTCGGTTCCGCGGCGGACTGGGTGCAGCAGAAGGCCGAGATCGCGGCGAAGGTCTCCTCGGCCTGCGGCGGATGAGCACTTGAGCCCTGTTGCGCACCTCCGGTGGCGGCCTAGGCTTTGACGCGTTCATCGTGCCAAGCCTCACGCCGCACACCGGAGGTGTTGCAGCACCATGCAAGCAACAGTGGGTGACAGGCTCCACGTCCACAGCCGTTCCGTCGGCCTGGAGGAGCGCCTCGGCGAGATCCTCGAAGTGCGCGGGAACGACGGACATCCGCCGTACCTCGTCCGCTTCAACGACGGCCACGAGGGCCTGGTGTTCCCCGGCCCCGACTGCGTCGTCGAACCGCGAGGGTCCGTCTAACCCAGCACCGTCGCGATCAGCTCCTCGGCCAGCTGGGGAGTCGCTGCCGCCACGCCCGACCACCGGTGGGTCAGGTCGGGTTCGAACGTGAACGGCCGGCCGTGCAGGTCGACCAGCACCCCGCCTGCGGCGGGCACGGTGACCAGCGCCGTCGCGAGGTCCATGATCCGGTGCGTGTCGCTGCCCGGATCGATGAAGGCGTCCACGGTGCCTTCCGCGACGAGCATGGTCTCCAGGCACGTCGTGCACAGCACCCGGATGCGGTCGGCCGTGTTCGCGATGCGCAGCCACGCGTCCTGAGTGCCTGTCTTCGGGCGCATGAGACACACGGACGCCCCCTTCAACGTGGTGCGTCCGGTCGTGCGGAACGGCGTGGGCTCTCCTGCGCGCGCATGCCACGCACGGCCCGTGTCGAACCACGTCGTGAGGGCTTCCTTCGCCGTGCCGTCTTCCACGAGCGCACCGGCGAAACAAGAGAGAGGAACGCCGAACGCGGCGTTCGCGGACCCGTCGACCGGGTCGATGACGAGGGTGATCGAGGAGCCGTTGTCGACGAACCCGGCTTCCTCGGACAGCAGGTTCACGCGACTGCGGTGGATGGACTCCAGGATCGCGTCCTCGACGATGCGGTCGACGCGCATCGTCGGTGTTCCGTCCGCGCCGTCCGCTACTTCCTCGCGGAGCTCGAGGCGCGTGTGCGATGAACGGGCACGCCCGTACGCCGCCGACGCCGCGCGGGCGGCATCGGCGAGCGCGGGGTGCACGTCGTCAGAGAGCTGTGGCGTGGGGACGTCCCAAGGAATCAGCACGTCCCCAACACTGCCACGGAAAACTCAGATGAGGCCGAGGCCCTTGACCGCGTCGCGCTCCTCGACGAGCTCGGCGACCGAGGCGTCGATGCGGGCGCGGGAGAACTCGTCGATCTCCAGGCCCTGGATGATCTCGTACTTGCCGTCCGCGCACTTGACCGGGAACGACGAGATGATGCCCTCGGGCACGCCGTACGAGCCGTCCGACGGGATGGCCATCGAGGTCCACTCGGTGCCGTTGACCCAGTCGTAGATGTGGTCGATGGCGGCGTTGGCGGCCGACGCGGCCGACGAAGCGCCACGGGCCTCGATGATCGCCGCACCGCGCTTCGCGACGGTCGGGATGAAGTCGTTCTCGAGCCACGCCTGGTCGTTCACGGCCTCGGCGGCGGTCTTGCCACCGACCTTGGCGTGGAACAGGTCCGGGTACTGGGTGGCCGAGTGGTTGCCCCAGATCGTCATGTTCTCGATGTCGGTGACCGCGACGCCGAGCTTCTTGGCGAGCTGCGACAGGGCGCGGTTGTGGTCGAGACGCGTCATCGCGGTGAAGCGCTCGCGCGGGACGTCTGGCGCGTGCTGCTGGGCGATGAGGGCGTTGGTGTTGGCCGGGTTGCCGACCACGAGGACCTTGACGTCGTCCGCGGCGCCGGCGTTGATCGCCTCGCCCTGCGGCTTGAAGATGCCGCCGTTGGCCTCGAGCAGGTCGCCGCGCTCCATGCCCTTGGTGCGGGGGCGGGCGCCGACGAGCAGGGCCACGTTGACGCCGTCGAACGCGGTCTTCGCGTCGTCGGTGATCGTGATTCCCTTGAGCAGCGGGAAGGCGCAGTCGTCGAGCTCCATCGCGGTGCCCTCGGCGGCCTTCAGCGCGGGGGTGATCTCCAGCAGCCGCAGGTTGACCGGGGTGTCCGGGCCCAGCAGGTGGCCGGAAGCGATGCGGAAGAGCAGTGCGTAGCCGATCTGGCCGGCTGCACCGGTGACAGTGACGTTCACGGGCGTGCGGGTCATGAGCCTTCCCGAATGACGGTCCTCGTTGACGTCGGGCAGGTCGCCCGGCGACCCGCACGTTACCAACACGTGGACTCTGCGAGAGTGTGAGAGTGGACAACCTGGTCGAAGAGGTCGGGGAGGACTACTCCGACGCCAACCTGCCTGATCAGCAGTGGGAGAAGCGCTCCTTCACGGACTGCGACTTCACCGAAGCCGATCTCCGCTCGCTCGTCACGACCGGGTGCACGTTCACCCGGTGCGACTTCACCCGGACGGACCTCGGCGAGTCGAAGCACCACGCGACGGCGTTCCGGCAGTGCACCTTCGACCGCACGGTGCTGACGCGGTCGTCGTTCGACTCGTGCAGCCTCATGGGGTCGAACTTCGTCGACTGCGTGCTGCGGCCCGTGACGTTCACGGAGGTCGACTTCACGCTGGCGTCGTTCGTGAAGGCTCCGTTGTACGACTTGAAGTTGCAGGGACAGCGGTTCCGCGAGACGAACCTCAGCGAGGCGGATCTGCGCAACACCGACCTGAGCGGCGCGGACCTGATGGGCGCGCGGCTGCTCGACGCGAAGCTCGACGGCGCGGACCTGCGCGGCGCGAAGATCGACGCGAACGGGCTCCGGCAGGCGAAACTCGCCGGGGCGCAGATCGACGTCGACACGGCGATCGCGTTCGCCGCGGCCTACGGGCTCGTGGTGAGCTGACCTGCAACGGCAACGGCCCCGCGTCCTCGTGAGGACGCGGGGCCGTTGTGGTGCAGGACCTAGTTGTCGGCGGAGATCTCCACCAGCACGCCGTCCGCGATCATCTCCTCGACCGCCTTCGGCAGCAGGTAGGCGGTGCCGCCGCCCGGCTGCTCGAACCACGGCACGGCCACGCCGGTCAGCACCTCGAGCGGGCGGCGCAACCGGTACACGCGGTACGGGCGGTTGATCCACGACGGCACGAGGCTGCGTTCCGGGAACGGCGTGCCCGCCACGTAGACGAGGTTGCCGCTCTGGTCGCCGTAGCGGTCGACCTCGGTGCCCGCCGGCAGCTCGAACATCTGCTTGTGGCGGAACAACGTGAGCGGCGGCTCGCCCGCGAGCGGGGAGATCGGGAACTTCCGCTTCGACGGCTCCTCCTGCGCCACGGCGGCGGCGACCGGTGAGGGTGCCTGCTGCGGTGCGGGCGGCGGGACCTGCTGGACCTGCGTCGGCGCGGCGGCCGCCGGCATCGGCGCGGGCGGCTGCACGGGCGGGGCCTGCGGCGGCATCGGCGGGCGCTGCGGCGGCACGGGACGGCGCGGCTCCTCGCGGAAGCCGTTGGTCATCGGCCGCTGCGGCGGCTGCGGTGCCCGCGGCGGGATGGTGCGGAAGTTGCCCAGCACCAGCTTGCCGACCAGGTACGCCGACGCGTCCTCGACCTTGTCGAACCGCACCGGGTTCTTCGGGCCGTGGTCGAACCAGCTGACCTCCCAGCTGTCGCCGTCGAGGCGCAGCGTCCAGGTGCGGTCGGCGGGTTCGCCGCCGATGCGGAACACCCCGTGCGGCACGTTGAGGTCGTCGAGCGCGCGGCGGGTGCCCGCGAGCTCGCGGTCCTCCTCCTGCGTGACCTGGCGGGGCGGCCTGACCGGCTCCGGCTCCGGCTCGGGCTCCGGTTCGGGTTCGGGCTCCGGTTCCGGCTCTGGCTCCGGTTCGGGCTCGTTGAACAGCGCCGCGTCGAACTGGGTCGTCTCCTCGGAGCGCGTCGGCGCGGGCACGACCGGTGCGACGGCCACGGGCTCGGGCTCCGGTTCCGGTTCGGGCTCCGGTTCGAAGTGCGAGTCGAGCTGCGCCTCGAAGGAGGTGGTGGACTCGATCTCCTCCTCGGGGGCGAGGTCGGGCTCGTCCGCGGCCACCTCGACGACCGGGTGCTCCTCGGTGACCTCGGCCGCGCTCTCCGCCGGCTCGTCGACGACCGGGCTCCACGCCATCGTGTCCTGCATGGCGTCGCGCGGTCGTTCCTCGGTCTCGGCGTCGAGGTGGTCGGTGACCTCGGCCTCGCCGTGGTGCGTCAGCAGCTCCGGCTCCCGGTGGTGCGTGAGGAGCTCGGGCTCGTCGGGTCCCGCGGTGGGGATCCGGGGTTCCTCGGGAACGTCCACGTCCTCGTGTTCGTCCCGAGCGGCCGTTTCGTTCGGGTCGTCGGCGGCGAAGTCCTCGACCGGCTCCGGCTCCCGGACGGGCTCGCGCACCGGCTGCCGGACGATCTCCGGAGCGGACTCGCGGACCGGTGCGGGCGTCGGCTGCTGCCGGACGGGCTCCGGGGCCGGCTCGGGCTCGGGTTCCACCAGGTCGGCCGGGTGCGGCGCGAAGAGGTCCATGCCCGCGCCGTACGTGTCGCGCAGGGTCCGCTCGTCGACCGTGTCCGGCACGCCGTCGGAGTCGAAGACGACCCGGTAGGGAGGACCGTCCACGCCCAGCGGCGGCGCGCCGACCGCGAGCGTCTCGCCCAGGTCGTCACGGGCGGACTCCCGCACGGGCAGCGGCTGCTCGGCCTTGACCTCGGCCGCGGGCGGCTCGGGGTACATCGGCTCGAAGTCGTACTCCTCCTCCTGCTCCTCGCCGGCCTTCGCGTCCTCGAACTTCGGCGCCTCGACGAACTGGGTCGCGTCGGCGGCGGGCTCGGGCTGCGGTTCGGGCTCGACCGGCGCCGGCACGACGGTGCCGGGAGGCGCGGCGGGCGCGCCGAGGTTCGCCGCGGCACCGAGCCGGGCCTCCTCGCTCACCTCGGGCAGGGTGAAACCGGCGGCACGCGCGCGGTCGACCAGCTCGGGCTCGGGCGGGACGCCGTACTTGCGCAGGTAGTAGGAGACGCCGGCGGGCCAGATCCACGCACCGTCGGTCTGGAACCCGGACGGCACGACCGGCGGCGTGTCGGGGTGCAGCACGTCGTTGTCGAAGCCGCGCCCGGCCACGGCGACCGGCGCGTTCGACAGGTACGCGAGCAGCGGCGCGACCTCGGGCTCCGGCACCGGCGGCCGGTTGACCGACGGACGACCGTTCGGTCCGGCGCCGTCGAAGACGCGGACCGTGCGGAACACCGGCGTCGGCGGGTTCAGCCTGCGGCGCAGCCAGTCGGGGACGTTCTCCTCGGCGCGCGGGAAGAACCGCATCTCGTCGACGTAGGCCTGCTGCGGAGGCGGGGTCTGCCAGCTCGGCTCCGCGCGGTCGAAGTCGAGGTTGTAGCTGGACGGGTGATCGAGCTGGTACCGGGCGTTGGTCCAGCTGCCGCGGCCCTCGCGGTGCATGCCGGCGCGCAGCCGCGCGAACAGCGAGGCCACCTCCTGCGGCACCTGCCACGCGCGCTTGGAGCCGTCCTGCAGCTTGAGTTCGGATTCCAGCTCGAAATACCGGCCGGTGGCGCGGTACTGCGCGATCACGCCTCGCCAGTCCTCTGGTGCGGCCCGCATCAGCGTCAGGCCGATCTGCTTGACCAGAGCGTCCTGCTCAGTAGGGTTCAACGGCTTCGGCTCGGACACGCCAACATCTTCCCCCGCAACTCGCCGGATCGCACACGTCCCCCGCCACTGCGCCGAACGGTGGAGGCCCGACCATAACGTGGTGGACGTGCAAGGTTAAAGCTGATCAAGAACACCTTTGACCTGTCTGGAGGCGACGTGGCGCGGTCCGCGCAGGTGACCGGCGGTCTGCTGGCCGCGGCCGGCGGCGTGGCCATCGCCGTGCAGGCGCGCGTCAACGGGTCGCTCGCGCAGGGGCTCGGCAACGGCCTCGTGGCGGCGTTGATCTCCTTCGCCGGAGGGTGGTTCGTGCTGCTCGCGGTCGTCCTGACGCGACAGTCCGGACGGGACGGCCTCACCCGGCTGCGGGACGCGTTGCGGCACCGGCGCATCCGGTGGTGGGAGTGCGTCGGTGGCGTCAGCGGCGCGTTCCTCGTCGGCTCGCAGGGTCTCGCCGTCGCGACCATCGGTGTGGCGGTGTTCACGGTCGCGGTGGTGATCGGACAGGTCGTGAGCAGTCTGGTCATGGACAACCTCGGGGTCGGTCCCGGCGAGTCGAAGCCGGTTACGAAGACACGTGTCGTCGGAGCGGCCGTCGGCGTTATCGCCGTGACGGTCGCGGTGTCGCACCAGCTCACGTCGCCGGGCGCGCTGTGGCTCGCGGTGCTGCCGCTGGCCGCGGGCCTGCTGATGGGCTGGCAGCAGGCGGTGAACGGGCTGGTGCGCGAGGCCGCGGACAACTCGATGGCCACGATCCTGGTGAACTTCAGCGTCGGCACGATCGCGTTGTCGCTGGTCAACGCCGTGGCGTGGCAGGGGGTGCCCGACTCGTTCCCGAGCGGCTGGTGGCTCTACCTCGGCGGGTTGCTGGGCATCGTCGGCGTGGGCGGCGCGATCACATCCGTGCGGTACATCGGCGTGCTGATGGTCGGGTTGTGCGGCGTGTGCGGGCAGCTCATCGGGGCCGTGCTGCTCGACGCGGCGAGCGGCCACCTGGCGCTGCCGACGGTGATCGGCGTGGCGCTGACGCTGGTGTCGGTGGGCGTCGCCGCGCTGCCCAGTGGGAAGATGAGGCCGTGACTGCGACGCTGCTCAACGGCAACGAAACCCGGAACGCGCTGTTCGAGGACCTGAAGGCGCGGGTGGCCGCGCTCCCCCGCCCCGTCGGTCTCGCCACCGTGCTGGTCGGCGACGACCCCGGCTCGCACTCGTACGTCAAGGGCAAGCACCGGGCGTGCGAGAAGGTCGGCATCGCGTCGATCCGGCGCGACCTGCCCGAGGAGACGACCCAGGAGGAGCTCGAAGCCGTCATCGACGAGCTGAACGCGAACCCCGAGGTCACCGCGTACATCGTGCAGCTCCCGCTGCCCAAGCACCTCAACGCGAACGCGATCCTCGAGCGCATCGACCCGGCCAAGGACGGCGACGGCCTGCACCCGGTCAACCTCGGCAAGCTCGTGCTCGGCGAGGAGGCGGCGCTGCCCGCCACGCCGCGCGGCATCGTCGAGCTGCTGCGCCGCTACGAGGTGCCGATCTCGGGTGCCCAGGTCACCGTGGTCGGCCGCGGCGTCACCGTGGGCCGCCCGATCGGCCTGCTGCTGACCCGTCGCAGCGAGAACGCCACCGTGACGCTGTGCCACACCGGCACCAAGGACCTGGCGGCCGAGGTGCGCCGCGCGGACATCGTGATCGCCGGCGCGGGTAGCCCCGGCCTGATCACCGCGGACATGGTCAAGCCGGGCGCGGCCGTGGTCGACGTCGGCATCACCCGCACCGAGGCCGGTCTCGTCGGCGACGTGGCCCCCGAGGTCCGCGAGGTGGCCGGCTGGCTCGCCCCGATCCCCGGTGGCGCCGGCCCGATGACCGTCGCGATGCTGCTGACCAACACCGTCGAGGCCGCCGAGCGCGCTCATGCAGCGGTCTGACGCGCAGGCGCTCATGGGAGAGACGCGCTGGCGTTCCGGCCCCGGCAAGCACCTGCCGTTCGCGCTGGTGCTCGGGGTCGGCGTGCTCGGCCTGGTGCGGATCTTCCAGTACCACTGGCGGCAGGGTGCCGTGCTGCTCGGCGTGTCGTTGCTGGTCGCGGCCGTCCTGCGCATCCTCGTGACCGACGAGCAGGCGGGTCTGATCAAGATCCGCGGCCGCGGCATGGACGCGTTCCTCTACTCGACGCTGGGCATCGTGGTGATCGCCGTGGCCCTGACGATCACCGGCGGCCCGCTCAGCCGATAGCGCGGTCGACCAGGACCTCGACGAACTCGTCGAGGTCCACCGCCGCAGCGGCCGCGTCGGGCAGCGTCAGCCGTTCGTAGATGAACCCCGTCATGGCGAAGTACATGAGCATGACGGTCATCCGGTCGCCGGGCAGCGCCGACTCCTCGTTGAACGCGACGTTGAACTCGATGCCCTCGGCGATCGTCTTCGTCAGCTCCGCCTGCAGGTCGGGCCTCCTGGTGGCCTCGAGCCGAAGCTCCATCATCGCGAGGTAGCACGCCTTGTCGGCGTCGGCCCGCTTGATGATGTCGTGCATGAACTTCACGCTCAGCGCCTGGTCGCGCGGCCTGGCGAGCGACTCCGCCACCGACTCGTCGGACGGCATCAGCCTGATGTGCACGCGCGTCATCACCGCCGCCATCAGCTCGTCGCGGTTCGCGAAGTAGTTCGACGCGGTGCCCGGTGGCGTCTCGGCCTTCGCGTCGATCGCGCGGTAGGTCAGGCCCCGCGCACCCTCCTCGGCCAGGACGTCGATCGCCGCGTCCAGCAGGGCCGCTCGCCGTGCCTCGTTCTTGACCACGATGCCTCCTTGACAACCACTACAGACATAGTACTACAGTTGTCGTGGTTGAGATACATCCCAGGGGGTTCAGCTATGCGAAAGCTCGTCTACTACGTGGCCGTGACGCTCGACGGGTTCATCGCCGCCGAGGACGGGACCTTCGACGGTTTCATCTTCGAAGGCGACCACATGGCCGGCATCAACGCGCACTACCCGGAGACCGTGCCCACCCAGGCGCGCGAACTGGTCGGCCTGCAGGACGCGAAGAACCAGCACTTCGACACGGTGCTGATGGGCCGCAACACCTACCAGGTCCCCGGCGGCCTGGCCTCGCCGTACGCGCACCTGCGCCAGTTCGTCGTGACGACGCAGGACCTCGACACCCCGCCGGACGTCGAGGTGATCTCGTCGGACGTCGTCGGCCGCGTGCGGGCACTCAAGGCCGAGGACGGCATGGACATCTGGCTGTGCGGCGGCGGCAAGCTGGCCGCCGAGCTGCTGCCGGAGATCGACACGCTGCTGCTCAAGTTCCACCCGGTGGTCTTCGGCCGCGGCATCCCGCTGTTCGACGGAAAAGCCGACATCAGGAAGTTCCAGCGCACCGACGCGCAGCTGTTCGAGAGCGGAGTTTCGTTCATGACTTACGAACGCGTTTAGAAAAATGATTGACGGGCGCCGCGTGCGCCCGCAATACTTGTGCCACACACCGAGACCAAGGGGAACGTCATGATGAGCCAGCTGCGACGGGACGGACGATTTAGCGTCGTCGTCGCGTGCGTGCACTCGTCGCGACGCCCAAGCTCCTCGCGACCGTTTTCGCAGGTGAGCTCCTTGTAGTGGCATGAGTTGATCGAGGCCACCACAGGGAGCCGCCCATCGGGAAACCGATCAGGGCGGCTCTCTTTATTTGTTGTGTTCATTTTCTTGCCCTTGTAGCTCAATGGAGAGAGTGCGGCGCTACGAACGCCGAGATTCAGGTTCGACTCCTGGCAGGGGTAATTCCGGATGCGAGGGAGACGGCAACCCGCCTCATTTGGGATGAGGACACACCGCGTTCGACTCGCGGGCATCCGACTGGCGCTCTTCGGAGCGCGCAAGGCTCTTTAGCTCAACTGGCAGAGCACCGGGGTGAAGACCCGGTGGTCAGGGTTCGACTCCCTGGGGAGCCACGACGGACGAAGGAGGGCTGGCCGAGTGGTAAGGCACCGGATTGCTGATCCGAGGTCCAGCGATGTCTGGCGCGCGTTCGATCCGCGCGCCCTCCGCGTCCCGTTCCGAGGAGGATTGGCCGAGCCCGGTAAGGCAGCTGTCTCGAAAACAGTGGTCAGCGCGTGAGCGCTGCGCAGGTTCGAATCCTGCATCCTCCGCTCCACCGTGTCCTCTGAAGTGCTGATGGCAGCACGCCCGACTGTTACGCGGGAGGACCAGGTTCGAATCCTGGCAGGGGAACTACGCTTCGCCCCGTGGTGCTGGGGGAAGAGCGACTGGTAGAGGTGCTGACGGCACCGCTGGACTCGATCGTCGACGTCGACGCGCAGACGCTCCCTCCCGAGGAGGTGCTGCGCCGGTGGCGGTTGCCGGAGTCCGATCTGCGCGCCTTGTCGAGGTGGGGTCTGCCCCACGACGGGATCAAGACGCCCGACTTCCAGACGGAGTCCGAACCGGTGCTCGTGCCGAACGTGGCCGGCCCGTTCGAGAGCCGCCTGATCACCCCCGAGGACCGGCTCTACCGGCTGGGCGGGTGGGGGTCGTGGGAAGGCACCCCGCGGATGGGTGCGGTCGCCGGCGACGGCAGGGTCCTCGCCATCCGCGACAGACCGATGACGGCGCAGGACGTGCACCGGGATCTGCGTTGGCACTATCGCCACCTCCACCACCCCGCCGTGGACTTCATCAACTCCTCGGTGACGCACCTGGTCGAGATCTCGTGGCGGTGGCGCGCTGTGGTGCGAGTCGTCGCGGCGATGGAGCAGCCTCCCTTCGACGCGCCTCGGGAGGTGCAGGAGGCGGCTGTACGTCGCCTGGAAGCGTACGAGTGGATCGTCCTCCAGCACGTGGAGAAGATCGACCACCAGCTGCGAGCCGTTTTCCCAGGCTCGCTCTGGCGCGAGGTCGTCACCGAACTGAGCGGCTGCTGATCGCCGAGGTCAGCGGAAGTCCCGCGACTTCGACGGGATCCGCAGATCCAGGTGCTGCAACCGGTCCGCCAGCAGGCTGACCACGCCGTCGGCCGACTCGACCACGCCCCGCACCAGCATCGCGCCGCTGCCCCGCGCCACCTTCCGGTACCGCGCCCACAGCCCCGGCGAGCACACGACGTTCACCATCCCCGTCTCGTCCTCGATGTTGAGGAACGTGACGCCGCCCGCCGTCGCCGGCCGCTGCCGGTGCGTCACCGCGCCGCCGATCAGCACTCGGGTACCGGGTTTCACGTCCCCGAGCGACGTCACCGGCAGTGCGCCCATCGAGTCCAAAGTGGACCTCACGAACTGGGTCGGGAAGCTGTCCGGGGACAGGCCCGTGGCCCAGACGTCCGCGACGGCCAGTTCCACGTCGTCCATGCCCGGTAGTGCGGGTGCGTCCACGCCGACCACGGTGCCGGGCAGGCGGTCGGAGCGGATCGCGGCCACTGCGCCCGCTGCCCAGAGGGCCTCGCGGCGGGCCAGGCCGAAGCAGGCGAAAGCGCCTGCGGTGGCCAGTGCCTCGACCTGGGCGGCGGTGAGCTGGACTCGGGTGCCGAAGTCCTCCATGTCGCGGAACGGTTGTGCCGCAACGATCCTCTCGGCGTCCGCGTCACCGATGCCGCGGACTGCGCTCAGGCCGATGCGGACGGCCTGGGCGCCCTCGAAGAGTTCCAGGCCCGCCCAGGGCAGGGAGCGGTTGACGCACGGGCCGTGCACCGTCACGCCGTGGCGGCGGGCGTCGATCACAAGGGACTGCGGCGAGTAGAAGCCCATCGGCTGCGCTCGGAGCAGGGCCGCGCAGAAGGCCGCCGGGTGGTAGAGCTTGAACCACGCGCTCACGAACACCAGGTGCGCGAACGACAGGGCGTGCGACTCCGGGAAGCCGAAGTTCGCGAACGCCAGCAGCTTCGCGTAGATGCGGCCGGCCAGCTCGGAGTCGATGCCCTGCGCGGCGCAGCCCTCGTAGAAGCGGTCGCGCAGGCGTTCCATGCGGGCGGTGGAACGCTTGGCGCCCATCGCCCGGCGCAGTTCGTCGGCCTCGGCGGCGGTGAAGCCGGCCACGTCGACCGCGATCTGCATGAGCTGTTCCTGGAACAACGGGACGCCGTAGGTCTTCTTCAGCGAGTTCTCCAGCAACGGGTGGTCGTAGTCCCACTTCTCGACCCCGTTGCGGCGCCGGATGTACGGGTGCACGGAACCGCCCTGGATCGGGCCCGGCCTGATCAGCGCCACCTCGACGACCAGGTCGTAGAACTCCCGCGGTTTCAGGCGGGGCAACGTCGCCATCTGCGCGCGGCTCTCCACCTGGAAGACGCCGACCGAGTCGGCCTTCTGCAGCATCTCGTAGACGGCGGCGTCGGCGAGGTCGATCCGGCCCATGTCCACGTCGACGCCCTCGTGGTCGCGGACCAGGTCGATGGCGTAGTGCAGCGCGGAGAGCATGCCGAGGCCGAGCAGGTCGAACTTCACCAGGCCGATGGACGCGCAGTCGTCCTTGTCCCACTGCAGGACCGTGCGCTTGTCCATGCGCGCCTTCTCCACCGGGCACACCTCGCTGACGGCGCGGTCGCAGATCACCATGCCGCCGGAGTGGATGCCGAGGTGGCGCGGGAAGTTCTCCAGCTGCGCCGAGAGCTCCAGCACGTCGCGCGGGATGTCGCAGTCGTCGGTGGTGGTGCCGAGTGGACCCCACCTGTCGATCTGCTTGCTCCACGCGTCCTGCTGGCCCGGCGAGTGCCCCAAAGCGCGCGCCATGTCCCGCACCGCGGACCGGGCGCGGTAGGTGATGACGTTCGCGACCTGCGCCGCGTGCCTGCGGCCGTACTTGGCGTAGACGTGCTGGATGACCTCCTCGCGCCGGTCGGACTCGATGTCGACGTCGATGTCGGGCGGGCCGTCGCGGGCGGGGGCGAGGAACCGTTCGAAGAGCAGGTCGAACCGGACCGCGTCGACGTTGGTGATGCCGAGCGCGAAGCACACCGCGGAGTTCGCCGCGCTGCCCCTGCCCTGGCAGAGGATGTCGTTGCGCTTGCAGAAGTCCACGATGTCGTGCACGACGAGGAAGTAGCCGGGGAAGCCGAGCTGCTCGATGATCCGCAGCTCGTGCTCGATCTGCCGCATCGCCTTCTCGGCGCCGTCGGGGTACCTGCGCCGGGCGCCGAGGTAGGTGAGCTCGCGCAACCAGGTGATCTCGGTGTGGCCCGCCGGCACGTCGAACGGCGGCAGCTTCGGCGCGACCAGCCGCAGGTCGAACGCCAGCTGCATGCCGAGCAACGCGGCGTTGTGCACGGCTCCCGGGAAACGGCGGAACCGGTGGAACATCTCCTCACCGCTGCGCAGGAACGCCGCGGGTGACGGCGGCAGCCAGCCCGCCATGTCGTCGAGACTGCTCCGTGCGCGCACGGCGGCCATCGCGGCGGCGAGCCTGCCCCGGCTCGGGGTCGCGTAGTGCGCGGCATTCGTTGCCACGACGGGGAGTTGCAGCTTCTGCGCCATCGCGTTGAGCAGGTCGTTGCGGCGGCTGTCCTCCGGCAGGCCGTGGTCGGTCAGCTCGACGTAGACGCGGCTCCGGCCGAACATGTCGGTGAGCTTGACGATCTCCTCGAACGCCGCCTCGGGGCCTTCCCTGGTCAACGCCCGGCGCACGGTTCCCTTGCGGCAGCCCGTGAGCACCACGACGTCGCCCCTGGTGTCGGCGATGATCTGGTCGACGTCGTAGACGGGTTTGCCCTTCTCGGCGTCGTCGTGCAGGTGCCCGGTGGTCAGCGTGCGGCACAGCGCGTGGTAGCCGTCCTGTTGGCGTGCAAGGAGAAGCAGGTGGTCGCCCTCGGGATCCGGTTCACCGTTGGCGGGCCTCGACAACCCGATGCTCAGCTCGGCGCCGAACACCGTGTGCATGCCGAGCTCCTTGGCCGCCTCGGCGAACCGCACCACGCCGTACATGCCGTCGTGGTCAGTGATCGCGATGGCGTCGAGCTTGAGCCGTTGCGCCTCCTCGACCAGCTCCTCGGGGTGGCTCGCGCCGTCGAGCCAGCTGAAGTTGCTGTGGCAGTGCAGTTCCGCGTACGGGACGCGCTTGCGGGTGACCGCCATCTCGTCCGCGTGCAGCGTGAAACCCGGTGGGGCGGTGTAGCGGTCGCGGTGTCTTCCCCACCCCGGACCGTCACCGCCGTCGGGCTTCTGCTCGTAGGGCTTGCCGGACAGGGCCCGCTCGAGCTCCCTCCAGCGGACCGGCGGGTTATTCCACCCCATCGGCTTCCTTGCGCGGCAACGGGATCAGCGTCTCCAGCAGATCCCAGTACTCGTCCTTCATCAGTCGTACACCCCTTCCAGAAACCACCTCTGGTCCCTGCGGACCAGCAGGAACGCCCGTTCGTCCGTCTGCACCTGGATGCGCGCGGCCCGGTGCGGGTCCGGCGCCCACCACCGCTCGTCGACCGGCCACGGACCAGCCCACGCGGTGATCTCCAGCCTCTTCCCCCTGACCGCCAGCACCGCCGGTCGCGCGGTGAGCTCGAGTCGCCCGGTCACGCCGACCTCGCCACCGGCGGCGTCCCGCAGCTCCGCCGGGTCGTCGGCGAGGGTCGCGGGAGCCCTGGTGAGCCGGCCGGGCCACGGGTGGTCCGGAGCGCGCAGCGGCGTTCGCTCGTCGCCCCACGGCACGAGCCTGACCTGCTCCTTCGGTCCCCGGCCGCCGTCGAGGACGCCGGTGAGCACACCGTCCGGCCCGAGCAGTCCCTGGACGTGCAGCAACGCCCGCACCGCCCGTTCGTCGTCGTGGCCCCACAGCCCGAGCTGCAGCGCGGTGCCGGTGACGACCTCGACCGGTTCGAGGGTGAGCGTGCGGATGCCGGAGGCGAGGCGTTCGCGGGTGAGCCAGCCGTCGAGCTGCCAGCGCACGCGGTCCGCGATCCCCCGCGGTGTCAACGGTTCCGCGGCCCGCCAGACCCGGTGCAGCTCCTCGTCGGTCTCGGTGCGGGCGTGGATGCCGAGCCGCGTGCACGCGAGACCGCGGGCGGCGAGGTTCTCGTGCAGCCGTTCCGAGAGGGTCTTGGCGGCGAACGCGGCCGCGTCGATCCGCTCGACCGGGTCGTCGAAGGTCTCGGTCACCGCCAGCTCCGGCGCGGGCCTCCGCTTGTCCAGCGGGCGTTCGGGCAGCCCGCGGGCGAGCCGGTGCTGCCTCGTCGCCGGGCCGCCGAACCGCGACGCCACCGCGTTCTCGGGCACCTCGGCGAACGCGCCGAGCGTCTTCAGCCCGAGCCGGCGGAGCAGGTCGACCAGCTCCGGGGCGTCGAGTTCGTGCACTCCCAGCGGTTCCAGGAACTCCGCCGTCCGGTCCGGTGGCACGATCACGTTGCGGTGCGCGGCTTTCGTGGCAGCGAACAGGCTGTCGGCGACACCGACCTGGGCCTCCGTGCCGGTGCGGGCGGCGACGTGGTCGACGATCCGTTCGGCGGCCTGCTCGGCCGTCCCGAAGTAGCCGACCGGTCCCCGTGCCGGCACCGCGACCAGCCCCGGCTGCACGACCTCGATGCCGGGCGCGAGCTCCTCGACGGCCTCCGCCACCGGCTCGAAGAACCGCGCGTCGCGCTGCGGGTCGTGCTCGAAGGTGATCAGCTCGGGGCACATGGCCTCGGCCGCGCGCTTGCGCATCGACCTCCGGATGCCCTCGGTGCGCGCCACCGCCGAGGTGGCCACGATCTCGTTGCCGTCGACCACCGCCACCGGCACGTGCAGGGCGGTGCCGGTGGCGGTGCAGGCGGCGACAACGGGCCAGTCCGGACACCAGACCGCGAGCAGACGGGTGTCCCTCACCGCGCGGAACCCTTCTCCGCGAGCCGGACCAGCCGCTCGATCGCCTCCGACCGCCGGGTGGCGGCAGGGTCAGCCCGCCTGGCGGCCAGTTCGTCGGCCCGGCCCGGACCGGCATCAGCCGGCTCGTCGGAGCGGGCCGGGGAACCGGCCACCAGCGGGAGCTCGATCTCTTCTTCGCCGAACGTCAGCAGCACCTGCCGCGCCTGCCCGGCCGAACCGCGGCCACCGCTGCGCACGCTGATCTGCTGACGCCGCAACGTCTCCGCGCCGTCGTCGAGCGCGTTCCAGCTGACCGACTCGGCGGTCAGCGCGACGTCGGCCGAGGGCCACGCCCCGAAGGCGATGAGCACGGCCTTGCGCTGACGAGCCCGCGCCGTCAACCGGCGGGCGAGCGAGGGAGGCACCGGGCAGGCGACGGCGACCAGGTCGATGCCGTCGAGCAGGGCCGCGATGACCGGGCCCGGATCACTGCCGGGACTGGGGACCAGGGCGAGGCGCTGCACCGCGACGCCCAGTTCGGCCGCGGCCAGCACCCCGAGCTGCGGCAGGCCGACCACGGCGGCCCAGCAGCCGTCCGCGGTCGCTCCCGCCAGCAGGGCGAGCAGCAACGATGTCGATCCGCCCACCGACACCGTGCTGCCACGCCGCAAGCCGCCCCACGGCAGCAGGCCCGCCAGCTCCCCGTGAACCGGCAGAACCCGCCCCGTGGCGTGGTCGGTGGTGGTGCTGGTCAGCTCGCTGGCCGGGTTCACCCCGAGCTCGGACAGCGACGCCGTTGCCGACCTGGACACTCCACCCACCTCCCATCTCGGACCGTGCGCACCCCTGTGCACGGCCGCCGTGGGAAGTTCGGCGACTTGCTTATTCGAACTCTTGTTCGAACGAACGGGATGATCGTAGCGCGTGGACACACCCCTGTGTCAACGCCAGAGCGTCACCCTTTTGGTGGACACGGCCACACGGGTCCGGAAGGTCCTCTACGGTTGCTCGATCGACATGAGGTCGAGGGGGAACCGCAGGTGGGTGCACTGGCAGCGGCACGGAGACCGGACGAGGGCACGTTCCCGGTCGTGGCGGCCGTCGCGCTCACGGCGGGTGCGGTGGCGGCCGGCGGCAGGTATCGGATGGCCCATCACCGCACCACCGGCGAAGCAGAGGAACCGGACGAGTCGCGGCTCCGGGCGAGGGGCCGCGCCGTCCTCGACGACGTTCTGGGGAAGTTGTGAACCAACCACCACCGCACGGCTGGCACCAGCAGCAGGGCTGGCCGCAGCAACCGGGACCGCAACAGCCGGGGCCACCTCAGCAACACGGCCAACACCAACTAGGCCACCAACACCCCGGCCAGCAACAACCTGGCACCCCACAACCCGGTCCGCAGCACCCTGGGCCGCAAGGCTGGCAGCACCAACCGGGCTACCCACCTCAGCCGGGCTACCCACCCCAGCCACCCCGCAAGAGCAAGGCCCCGCTGGTAATCGGCATCCTCGCCGGCCTCCTGGTGCTCGCGGGCGCCGCCACCGCCCTCGTCCTCTACCTCGACGCGCACGCCGACAGCGGCACCGAGAAGCGCGCCGACAAGCTCCCCGAGGTGTGCGGCCACGTCTCCGAGGCCGCGCTCGCCCAGGCCCGCACCACCAACCCGAACGGGCGCGCGTCCCGCGAGACGAAGGTGCCGAAGGGCACGAACACGATCTGCTCGTGGAACCAGACCAAGGGTGTCGACGGGTCGGGCCAGCGCTCCACGGACGTCACCGTCCACGCCGAGCGGGAGGCGGTGGAGACCGCGTTCAACCGGGCCGTCTCGATGAACATGGCCAACAAGCAGGGCACGCCGCTGCAGAAGCCGATCGAGGGCCTGGGCGACGAGGCCGTGGTGATCCTGGTGGAGACGAACTCCGCGTTCACCGAGTTGGCGGTCATCGTGCGCGCGGGCGACTACCTCGTCGAGGTCGACATCTCCGGCTGGGACGCGGGGCTGTTCTCCAACACCAAGCCCGACCCGGCGGAGCTCGAAGCGGCCGCCAAGGGGATCGCGCAGGACATGGCCGGGAAGCTCTGAACGCGAAAGGGGCCGCTCCCCCGACGGAAGCGGCCCCTTCGAGCAACGAGCCTCAGTGGGCGAAGTGACGCGTGCCCGTGAGGTAGAGCGTGATGCCGGCCTTCTCGGCGGCGGCGATGACCTCGGGGTCGCGCACCGAACCGCCGGGCTGCACGACCGCGCGGACACCGGCCTCCAGCAGCACTTCGAGGCCGTCCGGGAACGGGAAGAACGCGTCGGACGCGCCGACCGCGCCGCGAGCCCGGTCACCGGCGCGCTTCACCGCGAGGATCGACGAGTCGACGCGGTTGACCTGGCCCATGCCGACGCCGACGGTCGCGCCGTCGTTCGCGAGCAGGATCGCGTTCGACTTCACGGCGCGGATGGCGCGCCACGCGAACTCGAGGTCCGCCAGCGTCTTCTCGTCCGCGGGCTTGCCGCACGCGAGCGTCCAGTTCTTCGGCGAGTCGCCGTCGGCGTCGATGGCGTCGCGCTGCTGCAGCAGCAGGCCGCCGGACACCGGGCGCATCTCCGCACCGCCGCGCGCGGGCGCCTCGGCCACGAGGATGCGCACGTTCTTCTTGCGCTGCAACACTTCCACCGCACCGTCCGCATAGGACGGAGCGATGACGACCTCGGTGAAGATCTCCGAGACGAACTCGGCCATCTCCACGGTCACCTCGCGGTTCGCCGCGATGATGCCGCCGAACGCGCTGACCGGGTCGCACTCGTGCGCCTTGCGGTGCGCGTCCGCGATGCTCAGCTCGGACACCGCGATGCCGCACGGGTTGGCGTGCTTGATGATCGCGACGCACGGCAGCTCGTGGTCCCACGCGGCACGCCAGGCGGCGTCGCCGTCGAGGTAGTTGTTGTACGACATCTCCTTGCCGTGCAACTGCTTCGCCGACGCGAGGCCGGTGCGGCCGTCGCCCTGCGTGTAGATCGCGGCGTTCTGGTGCGGGTTCTCGCCGTAGCGCAGCACGTTCGACCGGTTCCAGGTCGCGCCGACCCAGCCGGGGAAGCCGCTGCCCTCGTCGTCCGGCGCGAGCACGTTGCCCATCCACGACGCCACCGCGACGTCGTAGGACGCGGTGTGGCGGAACGCGTCCGCGGCCAGGCGCTGCCGGTCCGCCATCGTGAAGCCGCCCTCGCGGACGTTCTCCAGCACCCACTCGTAGCGGGCCGGATCGACGACGACCGCGACGTTGGCGTGGTTCTTCGCCGACGCGCGGACCATCGCGGGGCCGCCGATGTCGATCTGCTCGACGCAGTCGTCCGGGGACGCGCCCGACGCGACGGTCTGCGTGAACGGGTACAGGTTCACGACCAGCAGGTCGAACGGCGCGATGTCCATCTCGCGCAGCTGCTGGACGTGCGAGTCCTTGCGCAGGTCGGCCAGCAGACCGGCGTGCACGCGCGGGTGCAGCGTCTTCACGCGGCCGTCGAGGCACTCGGGGAACCCGGTGACCTGCTCGACCGGCGTCACGGGGACGCCCGCGTCGGCCAGCACCTTCGCGGTGCCGCCGGTGGACACGACCTCGACTCCGGCCGCGTGCAGGCCGGTGGCCAGTTCCAGCAGGCCGGCCTTGTCGGAGACCCCGATCAGGGCCCGGCGTACCGGTCGCCTCTCGGCAGGAGTGGTCACGGGATGCTCACCTTTCGTCCGTTCACGGTGCAGCCCTCGCGGGCGAGTCGGCCGACTGTCTCGACGAGCAGCCGGCGTTCGACGACCTTGATGCGTTCGTGCAGGGTGTCCTCGGTGTCGCCGGGTTCGACGACCACGGCCTCCTGCGCGAGGATCGGGCCGGTGTCGACGCCCGCGTCGACCAGGTGCACCGTCGAACCGGTGACGTGCACGCCGTAGGCCAGCGCGTCGCGCACGGCGTGCGCTCCGGCGAAGGATGGCAGCAGCGCGGGGTGGGTGTTGATCATCCGGCCGCCGAAGCGGGCGAGGAACCGCTCACCGATGATCTTCATGAAGCCGGCGGACACGACCAGGTCCGGCTCGAACGACGCGACCTCCTCGGTCAGCGCCGCGTCCCAGGCGTCGCGGTCGGGGTGGTCGCGCAGCTTCACGGCGAAGTGCGGTACCCCGGCGCGTTCGGCGCGCTTCAGACCTTCGATGTTCTCGCGGTCGGCGCCGACGGCGACCACCTCGATCGGGAGGTCGGAGTCCAGCAGGGCCTGCATGAGGGTTCCGGAACCGGAGACGAGTACGACGACGCGCGCCGGTGTCGGAAGCCGAAGTTCGGTGCTCAGCGTCTACTCCTGGGCGTCGTGTTGCAGCAGCTCAGGGGCAGTTTAGGCCGTCACCGTTCCGGCTTGCCGTCCAGGTCCTCCTCGGGCTCCATGCCCAGCATCTCGTCGAACTCGGCGTCGAGGTCCTGTTCCTCTTCGGGGACCTCTTCCTCGGCGTCTTCTTCCTCGTCCTCGACGTCTTCCGGCTCTTCGAGTTCGTCGACGTCGTCGAGGTCTTCCTCGTCCTCGTACTCGTCTTCTTCTTCGTCGTAGTAGTCGTCGTCCTCGAGGTCGTCGTCGACCCCGAACTCGTCCTCGTCCACGACTTCGAGCTGTTCGAACTGGTCGGTGAGCTCGTCGTCCTCGAACACGACGTCCGGGTCGGCGGTCTCCTCGTCGTAGTCCGGCTCGACGAACTCGGGGGTGCCTTCCGCCGCCGCGACCGCCTTGCGGTTGCCGGCGAGCCAGGCCACCAGCGCGCCGGGCACCAGCACCCACAGCGCCACGAGCAGCGCGAGCAGTCCCGCGGGCACCGTGACGGGGTCGAACGCGCCGCCCGCGAGCCGGCCACCAGCGGTCGCGGCGAGCACGAGGGCACCCACGCCCGCCGTGATCGCGGCCACCAGCACCGCGCGCACCCGCGAGGTCGACCGGTCGGACACCTTGCGACAGGTCCAGCCGACCAGCACGCCGATCACCGCACCACCCACCAGCACGGCGGGGCTCCACACGAACGCGCTCTCCGGCATCGCCGCGAGCAACGGCACCGGCGGCACCTGGCCACCGGTGAACTTCAGCGGCGTGACCTCGACGGCACCCAGCGAGAACCCGGCGCCGACGACGTAGGAGAAGCCCGCGATGATCGCGTTCGGCAGGTAGGCGAGGCAGAGTAGGAAGACGCCGAGGCCGACGCCGAACGACGGACCGGCGTCCGCGAAGAGCCCGCTGGTCGTGGGCCACGAGGCCGCGAGCCCCGCCGCGACCGCGAGCGCACCCAGGCTGACCAGCCCGAACAACGCCATGAAACCCGCGCGCAGCCCGTGCAACGCCACCGGGTCGAGCTTGTCGAACACCACCTCGTAGAGGCCGCACCGGCGTGCGACACCGATGGTCGCCGCAAGGCCGGACACCGCCGCACAGCCGAAGAACGCCACGGCCGGTGTCGCACGCACGACACCATCACCCATCACCAGCGCGATCGCGCCACCGACGACGGCGTGCGCTCCGGCGATGCTGAGCACGACCCCGCGGGCCTGCAGCGGTTCGTAGAGGCCGAGGCGGTCGGCGGTGCCCGCTGCGGTGCGGCCGACCAGCAGCATCAGCAACGCGGTGGCGAGCAGCGGCAGCACCCCGAGCTGGCCCGACTCGAAGCGCAACGGCACGTGGTGCGCCGCCAGCCAGGCGGGCGCGGCGGCGCTGAGCACGCCGGAGGTGGAGAACTCCGCGTACGTGGCCGTCGCGGAGACCAGCGCGAGGACGGCGGCGACCGCGGCGTACCCGACGACGACGGATCCGACCGCGGCGGCGACCAGCACGCGCAGGCGTTCGGACCGCGAGAACTCGGGAGGGCGCACGGTGTTGACCTCGCGGGTCACCTCGCGTTGCAGCACGGGCACTTCTCCACTGTCTCAGGCCGACTGCGCTGATCAGGTCAGGCACGCCGGGTCAAGCGACAGGGGTGGCACCGGAGAACCGGCACCACCCCTGAGGTCGAACGGTGAGCGGACCCTACTGCTGCGGGCCGCCGAAGCCACCGGGCGGCGTGCCCGGCGAGCCGAACTGGCCCGGCTGCGGCATGAAGCTCGTCTGCTGCGGCGGCTGACCCGGCTGCGCGGGCTGCTGCGGCTGCTGACCGAACGACTGCTGCTGGCCGAACGACTGCTGCTGCGGGGCCTGCTGGCCCTGCTGCGGCTGCTGCTGGCCGAACTGCTGGCCGCCCTGCTGCGGGAACGCGCCGGACTGCGGGTTCCAGCCACCCGGCTGGCCCTGCTGTTGCTGCTGCTGGCCCGCGTACGGGTTCGCCGGCTTCGGCTCGAACTTCACGATGCCCTCGGCCATCAGGAAGGCGAGCACGATCGCGGCGGTCTCGAGCAGCGCGACGATCAGCAACACGATGTCGAGGCCCTGGACGGACGGCGACTTGATGATGACCTGGAGCTGCAGCAGCGTCTGCACGGCGGCCAGGACAGCGGCGACCGGCACGAAGCCCTTCGGGGTGCTCGGGAGCACCGAGAGGCCGGCGAGCGCGCCCGCGGCGAGCAGGTAGACCACGTTGCCGCTGCTGACGTCGTCCGCGAACGCGACGAGGTACGCCACCAGACCGAGACCCGCCGCGACCAGCGGGAGGATCAGGGTCAGGTTGATGCTGTTGGCGCCGGGGGCCCCGTGGGCCGACGGCGGTGCCTGGTGCTGTGCCGGACCCGGCGGCTGCTGCTGGGGTGCGCCGTAAGGCACGGACATGTCGAGGTCTCCTCCTCAAACCAGGGTGCGTCGACTGACGCTAGCAGTGCTCTGTACCCGCTAAGACGATGGACCGATCATGCCGGTTCCGCCATACGAGCGAGGGCTGGACTCCGAAGGTACTCGGAGCCCAGCCCTCGCGTGGCAGAACGTGGTGAGATCAGAGCCTCAGCAACCTGAAGGCCTCCGGCGACCTCACAGAGCCTGCATGATCTCCCGCATCAGCGCGGCGGTCTCGGACGGCGTCTTGCCGACCTTGACGCCGGCGGCCTCGAGGGCCTCCTTCTTCGCCTGCGCGGTGCCCGCCGAGCCGGAGACGATGGCGCCGGCGTGGCCCATGGTCTTGCCCTCGGGAGCGGTGAAGCCCGCGACGTAGCCGACGACCGGCTTCTTCACGTTCTCCTTGATGTACGCGGCCGCGCGCTCCTCGGCGTCGCCACCGATCTCACCGATCATCACGATCGCGACGGTCTCCTCGTCGGCCTCGAAGGCCTCCAGGGCGTCGATGTGCGTGGTGCCGATGATCGGGTCGCCACCGATGCCGATCGCGGTGGAGAAACCGAAGTCCCGCAGCTCGTGCATCATCTGGTAGGTCAGCGTGCCCGACTTCGACACGAGGCCGATCTTGCCGCTGCCCGCGATGTTCGCGGGGATGATGCCGGCGTTCGACTTGCCGGGGCTGATGATGCCGGGGCAGTTCGGGCCGATGATGCGGGTCTTGTTGCCCGTCGCGACGGCGTGCGCCCAGAAGTAGGCGGTGTCGTGCACCGGGATGCCCTCGGTGATGACGACGGCCAGCTCGATCTCGGCGTCGATCGCCTCGACCACGGCGGCCTTGGAGAAGGCCGGCGGGACGAAGATCACGGTCACGTTCGCGCCGGTGGCCTCCATGGCCTCCTTGACGGTGCCGAAGACCGGGAGGACGGTGCCGTCGAAGTCGACCTTCTCGCCCGCCTTGCGCGGGTTCACGCCACCGACGATGTTCGTGCCGGACGCGAGCATGCGCTTGGTGTGCTTGGTGCCTTCGGCACCGGTCATGCCCTGGACGATGACCTTGCTGTTCTCGTTGAGGAAGATAGCCATCTGACTCAGACCCCCGCAGCCGCGAGCTCGGCGGCCTTGGCGGCCGCGTTGTCCATCGTGTCGACAACGGTCACCAGCGGGTGGTTGGCCTCGGCGAGGATCGCGCGGCCCTCCTCCACGTTGTTGCCGTCCAGGCGGACGACGAGCGGCTTGGTGGCCGAGTCGCCGAGGATCTCCAGCGCCTTCACGATGCCGTTGGCCACGGCGTCGCACGCGGTGATGCCGCCGAAGACGTTGACGAAGACCGAGCGGACGGCCTCGTCGCCGAGGATGACGTCCAGGCCGTTGGCCATGACCTCGGCGGACGCGCCGCCACCGATGTCGAGGAAGTTCGCGGGCTTCACGCCGTACTGCTCACCGGCGTACGCCACGACGTCGAGCGTCGACATCACGAGACCGGCACCGTTGCCGATGATGCCCACCTCGCCGTCGAGCTTGACGTAGTTGAGGCCCTTCTCCTTGGCCTTCGCCTCGAGGGGGTTCTCCGCGGCCTTGTCGACCAGCTCGGCGTGGGCCGGGTGGCGGAAGTCGGCGTTCTCGTCGAGCGTGACCTTGCCGTCGAGGGCGACGATCTTGCCCTGCGGGTCGCGGACGAGCGGGTTGACCTCGACCAGCGTGGCGTCCTCGGAGACGAAGGTCTCCCAGAGCTTCACGATGGTGTCGACGACCTGGTCCTTGACCTCGGCCGGGAAGTTCGCCGCGTCGGCGATCTCCGTGGCCTTGGCGACGTCGACGCCCTTGATGGCGTCGATGTGGATCTTCGCGAGGGCCTCGGGCTTGGTGGCCGCGACCTCTTCGATGTCCATGCCGCCCTCGACGCTCGCCATGGCGAGGAAGGTGCGGTTGGCACGGTCGAGGAGGAAGGAGAAGTAGTACTCCTCCGCGATGTCGGAGGCGGGCGTCACCAGCACGCGGTGAACGATGTGCCCCTTGATGTCCAGGCCGAGGATGGCGGTCGCCTTCTCCTCGGTCTCCTCGGGGGTGGAAGCGAGCTTCACACCACCGGCCTTGCCGCGGCCGCCGGTCTTGACCTGGGCCTTGACGACGACGGCCTGGCCGAACTTCGCGGCGATGGCCTTGGCGTCGGCGGGGTTGGTGGCCACATCGCCCGGCAGTACCGGGACGCCGTGGGCGGCGAAGAGGTCCTTCGCCTGGTATTCGTACAGGTCCACTCGGGTCTCCTGCGACGTCGGTGTCGGAACACAACACCGCGCCTGGGTGGTCCTCAAGGGGCCAAGCGAACCCACTTGACGCGGCTGGGCCCAGACACTATCGAGCTGCGGCTACCGCTCGCACGCCACCACCGGTGAGGTCGGTCTCAACGGCGGTGAGGTCGATCACGCGCACGCGCGCGATATAGGGGAAAGCGAGTCGCGCGCCACGTTTCAGCGGCTCGCGCGGGCTCCCATCAAGCCGGCCGCGAGCACCAGAGCGGCGATCGACGCCAGCGCGAGCCAGGTGCCGGGTGCCGCCGCGGCCCCCTCGACCCGGTCGCCGGTGAGCGGCAGCTCGAGCGCGCGGACGCCGAGCAGTAGCGCCAGACCGGCGAGTGTGGCGGCGCCACGAGCGGGCCTCGACCGGAACACGGTCACGAGGGAGACGATCAGTGCCACTAGAGAGATGAGGAGAGCCCATGAGACCGCGGGGTCGCTGTCCGGGACCACCGTGGGCGACGTGTAGTTGTCGCCGCGCATGGTCGGGGTGACGTAGGCGCCGATCGCGAAGAGACCCGCCAGCAGGATCGCGCCGAGCTCGGTGACCGGCAGCTGCTCCTTCTTCACCTCACCCGCGTACTCGCGTTCGGTCGCGCCCGCGAGGCCGGCGCAGGCGAGGGCGAGCAGGCCGAGCGGGACCTCGACGACCATCAGCCAGAAGCCCGCGCCGGGCTGGGCGACGCCGACCTGGCTCGCCGCCACCACGACCTGGGTGATGCCCGCCGCGGCGAGCTGCATGGCGAGGTAGCCGCCCAGCAGCGCCGGGCGCACGACCGACGCGGCCGACGGCACGAACAAGAGGACGCCGAGCACGCCGAACGCGAGCCCCGCGACCCAGAGCAGGTTCACGGACGCGAGGTCGGGGGCCGTGCCACCGGTGGTGAGGACGAGCTGCGGCAGGAGCGCGCCGACCAGCATCGCGATGGCGGCCAGCACGGCGAACGCGCCCGCGATCGCGTGCATCCGCCCGATGGAGGGCAGCGCGGGGTCGTACTTCTCGTCGCGCTGACCGCGCAGCAGGCGCACGGTCCGTCCGACGAGGGGCACGGCAGGAAGAAGGAGTGCGGCGATGAACACGGACACCGGTCCCGCACTGATGGTGAGTCCAGGCGCGAGGGTGCCCACGGCCAGAGAGGGCACCACGATCGCGAGAAGGGACAACGAGACGCCGATCGTTCCGCCCTGGCGGGTGTCCGGGTCGGGCGAACTGGCCGCCAGTGCCGTCGCGAGCGGCGCGGCCACCGCGATCAGCAGGCCGCCGACCAGGCCGAGCACCGGAAGGTCCCACGCTCCGCGGTCGAGCTGGAACGGGTCAGTGGAGGTGAACGGCTTGCCCAGCAGGCCGATCGCGGCGCCCAGGGCGATGAGCACCGGGACGGCGACCAGGGTCGGCGGCTCGGACTCGTCGGCCGGCATGCCGGCGCGGCCCGCGGACAGAGCGCCCGCGGCGATCACCAGCAGGTGTCCGCCGACCAGCAGCCACACGCCGAGCGTCGGCGTGACCGCGACGAGGGTCGTCGGCCGGAACAGCTCGGGGCGTGCCACGGCCATCGGCTCGAAGGCGATCAGCAGGTCGCTCAGCAGCCGGCCGACCGCGAACACGCCGGTCGCGGCGATCAGCCCCGCGGCCACGAACGGGCGGCCGCGCGTCAGCAGCACGCCCGCGACGACCGGCGGCAACAGCGCCAGCAGGGCGAGCAGCGGCCACGACGTGAAGGCGGGTTCCGCGCCGTCGACCACGCCGAGCAGCGGCCCGAGCACTAGAAGGACGGAGCCCGCCGCGGCGAGGGCCCACGACGTGCGGAGCCGGGCGGCGGCAGGGGTCTGGTTCTCGAGCTCGGTGCGAGTCATCGCGGGCGAACCTAGCAACTCCGGTGTGTGGTCGCGCATGACCTATCAAGACGAAATTCGTTCGCGTGTGGAAAACGGCCGCCGGGTACTCCAAGCCTGTGACTTCATCACTTACCGTCGCTCACATGAGCGACAACGGCGGGTCGTGGTTCACGCGTCTGACTGACGCGGTCCTCGACCGCGCCGTCTGGGGCGTCCACACAGCGCGGGACGTCACGGAGGAAGTGAAGGTGGCGCTGCGGGCGATGGCCACGCCCGGCGGCGTGCGCGGAGTCGCGATGGAAGCGGCCTGGCTGACGGCCCACGCGGTGCTCTACCCGTGGGGCGCGGTCGCCGAGCAGCTGCGACCGGAGGGCCTGCACCGGCACTACCGCACCGACGGCCTGCCGCCGCGCCAGCGCGGCCTGATGGTTTCGGCGATGGACGCGGCGGGCACCCCGATCGTGTTGGTGCACGGCATCGGGGACAACCGTTCCGCCTTCGCGGTGCTGTCGGGGGCGCTGCGAAGGCGGGGCTTCGGGGTGGTGCACGCCGTCAACTACAGCGTGCTGACGGCGTTGACCGGCGACGTCCGCCGGTCCGCCGCGCTGCTGGGCGCGCACATCGAGCGGATCTGCGAGCAGACCGGATCCGATCAGGTGCACGTGGTCGGCCATTCATTAGGTGGGCTCATTGCCCGGTACTACGTGCAGCGGCTGCACGGCGACTCACGGGTTCGCTCACTCGTTACCTTGGGAACGCCGCACAACGGCACTCTCGCCGCTTACCTGCTGCCCACGCCGCTGACCCGGCAGCTGCGACCCGGCTCCGAACTGCTCGCGGAACTCGCCGAGCCCTGCCGCCCGTGCCGCACGCGCTTCGTCGTGGTCTGGTCGGAGATGGATCAGATCATCGTGCCTCAGCGCAACGCCCGGCTGGAGCACTCCTCGTTGCTCGTCGAAGAGCACCAGATACGTGATTCAGGTCACCTTTCTTTGCCGGTTGACACGAGGACTCTTCACGTAGTTGTGACGGCCATCACCCGATCGGATGACTCGTCAACTCACCCCATCGCCGCTGGAGAAGCGGCGTGTCGACCCTCCGGTCTGACCGACAGTCACAGTTGACAGTTGAAACCCGCTGATTGCCGCCCGATGGGGCGACATAACGAACTGGGGTTTGCCCTCCGAGGCTCCCCGCCGTTACTGTCCCCCGGTCCGTTGTCACGGTCTGATCACAGAAGGACACCGAGTCAGAACCCCGAATCCTGACTCACCGGGAATCCCCCGCCCGGCCGTCCACCCGATCAGGCTCCCCGAAGGCGGAAGGGCAAGCTTTGAGTCACCACCGCTCCCCCGGCGGCCATGAACGCAGTGCTGCGCTTGAAGAGGCAGTCGACCGCGCATCCGTGCGTCCGGTCAGCTCGCACAGGCTCCCCCCACCGCCGTCTGCGCTGCGCGGACGCATCGTCGTCGCAGCCGTCGCAGTAGGCGCGTTCGCCGCGGCAGGCGCCGGCCAGATCGGCCAGGCAGCCGCCGACGACAGCAGCGACGTCCAGCTCGCGAACCACGCCGGTGGCGCCGCGACCTTCGACGGCGTCGGAGGCGACACCGCCCCCGCCCCCCAGATCCTCGCGGTCTCCAAGACCACGTCCGAGGGCTCCGCCGAAGCCGCCAAGCTCCTGCGCAGCCAGCAGCTCACCACCGAGCGCGAGGCCGTCGAGGCCGAGAAGAAGCGCCCGAAGTTCGTCCGCCCCGCCGCCGGCGAGTTCACCTCCGGCTACGGCGGCCGCTGGGGCACCATGCACCTCGGCATCGACATCGCCGGCCCCATCGGCACCCCGATCGTCTCCGCCGCGGACGGCGTGATCCTCGAGGCGGGCCCCGCCTCCGGCTTCGGCCTCTGGGTCCGCGTGCAGCACTCCGACGGCACCATCACCGTCTACGGCCACATGGACACCATCGGCGTCCGCGAGGGCCAGGTCGTCAAGGCCGGTCAGCAGATCGCCCGCATGGGCAACCGCGGCTTCTCCACCGGCCCCCACCTGCACTTCGAGGTGTGGAACCCGGACGGCCAGAAGATCAACCCGCTGACCTGGCTGAACGCGCGCGGCGTCACCGTCTGATTCGGTTCTGGTTTGAGCTCCGCTGGTTCGTGATCGGCTGAACTACGGCTCAGTAGCTTTCTGCCGGGCGTTCCCGCGCCGACCCACCCCGAGGGGTGGGGGACGGTGTTCTGGCGGCCCCAGGGGGCTGCGGCGGGCCAGGAGGCTCTAGTACCGCTCGAGTCGCGCTGTGATCGGCTGCTTGTGGCGGCCGACACCAGGACTTCGGTCTGCGGGCTGTCGGCGTTACGCGGCTCCGGCCCGATGTCCCTCGGTCGGGTGCTGCCGTTCAGACGTCGGGGCTGCGTTCAGACGTCGGGGCGGGCGAAGTGCGTCGCGGCTACTCGCCAGACCGAGCACATGTGCTTGCGCCAGCGTGGACCGCAGGCCTTGCAGGCCCCGCTCTCCGTGGGTTCGTGGAGGTGCAGGATCGTGCGCCAGGCCTCGACCAGTCTTCGGGTGTCCGGGGATTCCAGCTGGTTGAGGATTGCGAACACGCGTTCGTGCAGGACGCCTGCCAGTACGTGATCCAAGTCGAGCTCTCCCGCCGGGGTTGTGGCCTCATGCGGTCGATGATGCTCCGGGGGTCTGACAATTTTCGACGCGGTGTCGTTGACCTGCGTCGATCTTCCGTCTTTGCGTTGACCGGGTTGCGGGTTCTGCGCGGACCTCGCGGTGGGTCCTGCGGCGACCTCGCGGTGGATCCGGGGTGTTCCTTGGGTTGTGGACGGCTTGTCCTTCGTGGCCGTCCTGACGTGACGGTCCTGAGGCATGGTCCTGAGAAGACGGTGCAGGCCTTGGAAGACAGTGCGGCCGGACCGCTCTCCCGTTCGGTCCGGCCGCACCTCGCCGCGAAGTTAGGCCCCCGCCGTCCCTTCGCTCCCCTTGTGTCTGCAGGCTGCTCGTTGTGCCTTGGACCGCCCCGAACGTTCCCTGGCTGTGCTGCTTGCGACACCCACATAGACGTACGTGGTGGCGTGCCGTTGCGCTGGTTTTGGGGATTTCTTCCGGATTTTTTCGTGGGGGTGTTTTGGCTGATCAGCTTGCGTCCGTTTGGGGTCTGTCCCGGGGCGCGTGGGTTGGTGGGTCGTCCCCCGGTTGCGTTGGCGGGTGCCGGGTTGTTGTCCGTGCGTGGTCGCCGTGCTTGCTGCTGTGGCGGTTGAGTCCTGGGGCTCCGCCCCAGACCCCGCCAATCTGATCAAAAGCCGGGCCGGCGCCGATCGCGGGTAGATGGCACGCCTGTTGGGTTGGGCGGCTTGCTGTTGCGTTGGTTCTTGCGGTGGTGGGGTGGCTTCGTCACGAGTCGAGCCAAGAGCGGGCCACATGCCTGGAGGGGTGGCACGACTCGTGACGAAGCCACCCCACCGGACCCTTTGCGGGAGGACTGCTCGCCTTCGGCTTCGCTTGCGGCGCTTGCCTTGTGCTCGCCTTCGGCTTCGCCTCGGCTGGTGCTGGTGCTGGTGCTGGTGCTGGTGCTGGTCAGAGCTTGGTCATCGGGACGCTGCCGATCAGCATCAGGCGGACCGTGCCCGAGCCGCCGAAGTCGATCGTCGCCGTGGCCCGCAGGCCCGCTCCGTCCACCGCCACGACCCTGCCCAGGCCGTACTTGTCGTGGGTGACGCGGTCGCCCACCTCCAGCTTCATCGCCGGGGCGTCCTTCCAGCCCGCCTTGCCCGGGGCCGGGCGGCTCAGGCCTCGGGAGGCGATGCCGCCCGACGCCGAGCGGCCCCACGTGGTGGCGGCTGCCGGGGCTGAGCGGGACGGTTCCACTCGGCGCCAGTCCAGGAGTTCCTGGGGGATCTCGCCCAGGAAGCGGGAGGCCGGGTTTGCCGAGGGCTGGCCCCAGGCCGACCTCACCAAGGCCCTGGAGAGGTAGAGGCGGCGTTGGGCCCTGGTGATGCCCACGTAGGCGAGGCGGCGTTCTTCCGCCAGTTCTGCCGGGTCGCCCAGCGCTCGCATGTGCGGGAAGACGCCGTCTTCCCAGCCCGTGCTGAAGACGACCGGGTACTCGAGGCCCTTCGCGGTGTGGATGGTCATCAGGGTGACCACTCCGTCCGAGTCCGCGTCCGGGATCGAGTCCGCGTCGGCCACCAGGGAGACGCGTTCCAGGAACGCCGGGAGGGACGGGACCGGGTCCGCGCCTTCCGGGAGCTCCAGTTCGGTGAACTCCCGGGCGACGGTGACCAGTTCGTTGAGGTTCTCGACCCTCGTGTGGTCCTGCGGGTCCTCGCTGGCTTCCAACTCGGTGCGGTAGCCGGTCTTGTCCAGGACGGCTTCGAGGATGTCGGCCACGTCGTCCTCGCGCGCGACCATCTCGCCGAGCTGGTCCATCATCTCCACGAAGCCCGCGATGGCGTTGCGGGAGCGCGGGTTCAGCATCGGGACCCGGTCGTCCACCGCTTCGCGCAGCGCCGCGGCGAAGCTGATCCGCTCGCGTTCCGCGTAGGCCGAGACGCAGGCCTCCGCCCGGTCGCCGATGCCTCGTTTCGGGACGTTGAGGATGCGGCGGAGGGAGACCGTGTCCTCCGGGTTCGCGAGGGTGCGGAGGTACGCGAGGGCGTCGCGGACCTCTCGGCGCTCGTAGAAGCGCACGCCGCCCACCACCCGGTACGGGAGGCCCAGGCGGATGAAGATCTCCTCGAAGACGCGCGACTGGTTGTTCGTGCGGTAGAAGACGGCGATCTCGGAGTTGTTGACCTCGCCGCTGTCGACCAGGTGGTCGATCTCGTTCGCGACGAACGCCGCCTCGTCGTGCTCGTTGTCGGCGACGTAGCCGACGATCTTCTCGCCCTCGCCGAGGTCGGACCACAGGGTCTTGTCGCGGCGGTTGGCGTTGCGGGAGATCACCGCGTTGGCCGCGGTCAGGATGTTCTGCGTGGAGCGGTAGTTCTGCTCCAGCAGGATCGTGGTGGCGTCCGGGTAGTCGCGCTCGAACTCCACGATGTTGCGGATCGTGGCGCCGCGGAAGGCGTAGATCGACTGGTCCGCGTCGCCCACCACGCACAGCTCGGCCGGGGGCAGCTCGCCGCCCGCCTTGCCGACCAGCTCGCGCACGAGGGTGTACTGCGCGTGGTTCGTGTCCTGGTACTCGTCGACCAGGACGTGGCGGAAGCGGCGGCGGTAGTGCTCGGCCACGTCCGGGAAGCGTTGCAGGAGCTCGACGGTCCTCATGATCAGGTCGTCGAAGTCGAGCGAGTTCGACTCGGTCAGGCGGCGCTGGTAGACCGCGTAGACCTCGGCGACGCGGCGCTCCAGGTCGTTCGTGGCCTGGGCGGCGGCGGTCTCCGGGTCGATCAGCTCGTTCTTGAGGTTCGAGATGTGCACAGCCAGGGTGCGGGCCGCGTACTTCTTCGGGTCGAGGTCGAGGTCCCGCGCGACGAGGGTGATGAGGCGGCGCGAGTCGTCGCTGTCGTAGATCGAGAAGTTCGACGACATGCCGAGGACCTTGGCGTCGCGGCGCATCACGCGGACGCACATCGAGTGGAACGTCGACACCCACATCGAACGGGCGCGCGCGCCCACCATGTCGGCGACGCGCTCCTTCATCTCGGCGGCGGCCTTGTTCGTGAACGTGATGGCCATGATCTGGCCGGGGTGCACGTCACGTTCCGCGAGCAGGTACGCGATCCGCCGGGTGAGGACGCGCGTCTTGCCGGAGCCGGCGCCCGCCACCACGAGCAGTGG
This sequence comes from Lentzea sp. NPDC003310, assembly GCF_040610935.1. Classification (NCBI taxonomy): domain Bacteria; kingdom Bacillati; phylum Actinomycetota; class Actinomycetes; order Pseudonocardiales; family Pseudonocardiaceae; genus Lentzea; species Lentzea sp. NPDC003310. Next base: position 97,377 of record NZ_JBEXNC010000011.1, on the reverse strand, counting down.
CGAACCGGCGTGCTCGACGGCACGGCGCTGCGCGGGGTTCAGATCGTCGAGCAGGTGACCCGCGCGGGAAACGGGGGGACTTGAAGGCAAGTCGAACAAGGCGCTCATCGTCCACCCACGGTACCGGGCGGCACCGACGATTTCGGTACCGCCCGACCATGTGTTCGATCAGGTGCTGGTGTCGATCCTGAAGTTCTGGCCCGCGTGGACCGCCTCGTGGCCGTTCGCCTCGGCGTACACGTCGATGCTGTCCTGCGTCCAGATCTGCTCGGCCCTGGTCTCGACGACGAGCGTCGGCCACGCCTCCTCGTGCACGATCAGGTGGTCCTGCTCGCACTCGATGCCCTCGGCGCCCGGACCTCCGGCCACGTCCCAGCAGGTCCAGCCGTCACCCTCGTAACCGGTGACCTCCAGCCGGTCGGTCGGGAACGAGACGAAGACGGACAGCCCGTGCTCGTCGTGGCCCGCGACGTTGGTGATGTCGAGGGCGAACTCCTGCCGCACCGTGGACCCGCCCCTGGTGGTCCAGGTGGGGGTGCCGTACCAGCCGGAAACCTTGGTGAGCGTGACGGTGGCGAAATCGGGCTCGGCCGACGCGGGCGAAACCACCGCGAGGGACAGCGTCAGGGCAGCCGCCATCCCGAGTGCGTACTTCATGTGACCCCCAGGTCTCGGAAAACGCTTCGAGACCTCTGTCGGGCGGGGCGGCCGGAGGGTTACAGCGACAGGGGCGTCCCACCTGGTGAGCCCGCTCACCGAGCGGCTTGGCGGTGGCAGGCCGTTCTGTGCAACACTGAATCCATGCGCGCGACGTACTTCGAGTTTTTCTACGGGATCCGGACTCCGGCTCCCGTGGTCGTCTAGCGCTGAAAAGCCACCACGAAGCCCCGGAGTCCTCGGACCCGGGGCTTCGTCGCTTCCGGGCCAGGACTCGAAGTTCTCGAGAGGTCACCTGATGATGGACACCACCACCGAACCCGACATCAACACCCTGCGCGAGGAGATCGACCACCTCGACGCCGAGATCCTCCGCCTCGTGCAACGGCGCGTCGAGGTATCCAAGATCATCGGCGCGGCCCGGATGGCGGCCGGCGGCACGAAGATCGTGCACAACCGCGAGATCGACGTCCTCAACCGCTACAAGCCGCTCGGCCCCGAGGGCAAGGACCTCGCGATGATCCTGCTCAAGATGGGTCGCGGCCCGCTCGGCAGGTAGTCCGGGAAGACGGGCCCGGCGTCACAGCACGCCGGGCCAAAAAGGCTCCAGGGTCCTGCGGACGCGGTCGAGGTCCACGTCGGCGAGCCGGCTGTCGTCCGGCACGTAGGCCAGCGGGTCCTCGATCAACGGCTCCGGCAGCCGCAGCAGCCCCTCGACCAGCGCGTGCAGGCACAGCGCCGAGTACCCGCGCAGGTAACCGCCCTCCTGGGTGAGCACGACGCGCGGTCCGAACGACGCCACCCGCCGCCCGATCTCGCGGTACCCGTCCGCGGTGAGGTTGTGCCGGCCGTTGGGGTCGAACGCCGACCCGTCGAACCCGGACGCGCACACCAGCAGGTCCGGCTCGAAGTCGCGCAGTAGAGGGAACGCGATCTCGTCGAGCGCGCGCATGTACGTCGTGTCGCCCGCACCGAGCGACAGTTCGATGTTCACGTTCCTGCCGTTGGCGCCCACTTCTGATGGTGCGCCCGTCTGCGGGTGGTTCGTGCCCCACGAACCGTGCCGCATGTGCACCGAGATGGTCAGCACGTCCGGACGGTCGTAGAACACCTCCTGCGTGCCGTTGCCGTGGTGCACGTCCCAGTCCAGGACGGCGACCCGCAACCCTTGGCGCCGCGCGGTCTCCGCCACCAGCGCGGCGTTGTTCACGAAGCAGTAGCCGTCCGCCATGTCCGGCTGGGCGTGGTGCCCCGGCGGCCGCACGAGCGCGTACGCGATGGGTGCACCGGACTCCAACGCCGCCAAGGCCGTGCCCGCCGCCGCAGAGGCCGCACGCCACGTCTCCGGCCCCACGACCGTGTTCACCTCTAGCGCCACACGCTCCGAGACGCGCAACGAGTCCAAGTACCCGGCCGTGTGCACGCGCAGAAGCTCGTCAACGGACGCATGGCGCCCCTCGTGCCACTTCAGGTGTGACGCCACCGGACCGTGCGTGAGGGCGTGCCGGAACGTGCGCAGCCGGGCCGCGGTCTCCGGGTGCGGTTCGGCGACGTCCAGCCACGGCCAGGAGCCCGGCAGCTCCCACAGGCCCTCACCGGCGTCGTGCTCGAGGCAGTCGTCGTGCCAGAACATGTCCACCCGAATCGGATATCAGGGCGATCACGGATGGTCCACCGAAAAAATCTGGGGGCACACTGGAGTCATGGGCCTCATCGCCGCACTGATCGCCATCGCCGGCCTGCTCGCCGCCTTGGCGCACGACGCTTACCTGGGCATGCTCGGTTCGGCCGCGAACAAGAAGGGCATCTCCGGGGCGAACGTCTCGCAGTTCGTCCGCAGCCGCTGGAAGACCGCGATCATCACCACCGCCGGCGCGGTGATCGGTCTGCTGATCACCGGGGGTGACTCGCTCGGAGCCGACGTCGTCGGCGCGATCATCGCGGGTGGCTCCGGTCTGGCCGCGCTCAACGGCGTGCAGAGCACGCGCAAGCAGCTGAACAGCGGTCAAGCACAACTCCCGCCCAGGTAGGAACTTCACACAAACGAGTGTCACTCGTCCTGAACACCCCCATTTGGTTGTTCAGGTGCGTCCGGACGGCCCTACTCTGATTGCGTCGCAGAGGGGTGTCGGGATGGACGAACTGCCGGGCAAACATCGTCTCGACGACGGACCAGCACAGGCTCGGCCCGTCGTCGGGGGCGATCGCATCCCGCTGCCCCGCCGCCGCCAGGTCGACCCGCTGCAGGACACCGACGGCCTGCGCAAGTTCAACATCGGGCTGGTGCCCGCCTCGGTCACGCCGCCGCGCACCTGGAAGCGCGCCGCCTGGTTCGCCGTCGTCTCGTCGGTGCTGGTGCTGGTCGGGCTGAGCGTCGCCGCGGCCAAGCTGGTCGGCGGGGGCGGCGAGGTCGAGACCGTCGGGCTGCCCGGTTATCCCTCGGACGTGCCGATGATCGCGACGCTGCCCACGGGCGGCACCAGCGCGTCGGCCACCGCGGGTGCCACGCCGTCCGCCGCGAAGACCGGCAAGGGCGTTCCCGCGCCGGGTACCGGGACCGGCAGCGTGCCGGGCACCAGCGGGCAGGCGACCGCCACCAGCGCGCCGGGCAAGCCGTCCGGGACGGTGCCGCCGGTCATCACGACCGTGCCGGTCACGCAGGCCCCCGTCGTCGACGGCGGGAAGATCGCCGAGCAGACCGAGCACTTCTACCGGGAGATGGCGACGAACGCGGACACCGCGCTCGCCCTGACCACGGACACCGTGCGCTCGAACGCCGACGCGTTGCTCGAGGGCCGGTTGGCCGACATCTCGCTGATCGAGGTGAAGGAGATCCTGGTCGACCCGAGCAAGGGCCTCACCGTGAGCCTGCTGCAGGTGACGAAGAAGGACGGCTCGGTGAGCACCGAGAAGCGCGAGCTGAGCTTCACGCTCGGAGACCTGCCGCTGATCAACGGTGAACGGTTGAAGATCGGTGGCTGAAGTGGCTAAAGGTCACGGCCGGAGCTACCGAACGTAGTAGGTAGCACCATCGAGCGATTCCTGGCCACCGCTGGCCGCCACGAACGAGTGAAGTCCTTCAGGACACTGGTGTGGCCACGCGGAGACACGGTACGTCTTCAGCTGACCACGCACAGTACGGAGGACCAGAGCAGTGCAGCGTCCCGCGGCGACGACAGGACGGCGGCACACCCACGCCGGCTCGATCAGCGTGGCCGAGCTGATCAAGCAGCAGCCCGCCCCGGTGCGCATCCTGTCGAACGAGGAAGCCGCCACCGACGCTCTCGTCACCTCCCTGCTCGGCCCGACCGAGGCGATGACCGCCACGACGACGGTGATCCCGGCCGTGCCCGGCAAGCGCCGTCGCACGAAGACCGGTCGCATCGCCAGGGCCGCCGGCCTGCTGGCCGGCGCGGTCGTGCTGGTCTCGTCCATCGCGGGTGCCGCGGTCATGGCGAGCAAGCGGCCGGAGAACGCGGGCATCCCGGTCAGCGAGAGACCGGTCGCGCTGTCCGGGTCGAGCGCGCTGCGCCCCGACGTCCTGTCGTCCCAGCTGCCCAACGAGAACCCGGCGCCGCAGACCACGCAGGTCATGCCCATGCCGGACCCGTCCGCGCTGCTGCTGGAGACCGCGGCGCCGCAGGCGGCTGAGCCGTCCACACCCGAGGTGTCCGTCGGCCCGGTGCCGCAGGTCGACGTGGTGAAGAAATTCTACGAGCTGCTCACGACCAGGCCCGGTTCGGCGGCCAAGCTGCTGTCGCCGGAACTGGTCGGCGCGAACCCCTCGGAGTTCGTGAGGTCCTGGGGCCGGATCAAGGTCGTGAACGTCGACCAGACGTCGGTGCGGCCCGACGGGTCGGTGCTCGCGGTCGTCTCGATGCAGGAGGCGGACGGCAGCTGGCTGCGCGTCGAGCAGCTGTTCTGGCTCACGTCAACGACTCAGCCGCGGATCGTCGGAACCGAGGTCCTTTCGGCGCAGCGGAGTTAGGCCGCGCCCAACTGGGATCGCCGTTCGCAGTCGAACGGTGACCGTTCGTCTCTTCAAGCCGGTTTCGGTCGTGAAAATTCCCCCAAAGGGGTTACATCTCGGGTCACGATTCGGTATCCATGTTCCCGCCAGTGCGCATGAGCGAACTTGGAAGGGTGAACGAGCGGTGTCGATTGAGGACCATCGTCGGCGGTTGAGCGGATCGGCCGAGTCGACCGGGCAGCTGTCCGTCGCGGAGCTGATCGCCCGTCGTGAGGCGGAGACCGCGGAGATCCCGGTGATCACCGACGACATCACCCCCGAGGCGTTCGAGCCGACGGTCAAGTTCAAGCCGGTGAAGGCGCCGGGCGGCAAGGTGAAGAAGCAGCCCATGAAGGAGCTGCACATCACCGAGCTGCTGCGCCGCGAAGGCCGGGCCGACGACACGCAGCGCGGCGGGTTCACCGTCGGCAAGCTGGCCGCCGCGGCCAGCGGTGGCGTGATCATCTGCGGTTCCGTCGCGTTCGCCGCCTCCTCCTGGCTGTCCTCGCCGGACGAGCGCCCGCTCGCCGAGGTGCGGTTCGACGAGCGCGCCCAGGCCCGCGGTGCGAGCGCCGGCACCGAGGGCGTCGTGAAGCTGCCGTCCAACAAGACGCAGCAGTCCGAGACCACCGAGACGCAGCAGGCGGAAGAAACGAAGGCGGATCCGACCACCCGCGTCGCGCCGTACGTCCAGACCCAGCAGCAGCGTCCGACGCAGCAGACCCAGCAGACGCAGCAGCATCCCACCTCCCAGGCGCCGACGACGACCACGCCGTCCACGTCCACGGAGACCAGCACGCCGAGCACGCCGCCGTCGTCCTCCGAGACCCCGGCCCCGCCGAGCTCCTCCTCCACCACTCCGCCGCCGCCCAGCGACAGCTCGGCGCCGCCGAAGTCGGAGACCGCGCTGCCGCCCACGTCGAACCCCGTCGACGTGAGCATCGACCTGGGTCTGCTCGACCCGGTGCTGAACACCGTGGGCGACACCGTCGGCGGATTCGACTTCTTCGCCCCCGCGAACTGATGTACGACAGGTAGCTCGGCGACGGCCCTCGGCAGGTACCCTGTGCGGGCATTCCGGACGACCCGCTGACTACCGGCACGAGGAGCACGAGCGTGGGATCTGCAGCCACTGCCGCAGTCACGCCTTCGAGCACCCCCGAGGTGGGCTTGTGACGACGTCCGACACCTCGGACGGCCGCCTGATCGCCGACCGCTACCGCTTCCTCGACCGCATCGGCTCCGGCGCGATGGGCATCGTCTGGCGCGCCCACGACGAGCGCCTCGGCCGTGAGGTCGCGATCAAGCAACTGCTGCTGGCGCCCGGTCTCGACGAGACCGAGCAGGACGAGGCCATCCAGCGCGCCATGCGCGAGGGCCGCATCGCCGCGAAGCTGCACCACCCGAACGCCATCGCCGTGTACGACGTCGTCGAGGAGGACGGCGTCCCGTGCCTGGTCATGGAGTACCTGCCGTCCTACAGCCTCGCCGACGCGCTGGCCGAGGGCGGGCCGATGGACCCGATCGAGGTCGCGAGCATCGGTGCCCAGTGCGCGGCCGCTCTGGCCGCGGCCCACGCGGCCGGGATCGTGCACCGCGACGTGAAGCCGGGCAACGTGCTGATCGCCGAGAACGGCGTCGTCAAGATCACCGACTTCGGCATCTCGCGCGCGTCCGACGACATCACGGTGACCAAGACCGGCCTCATCGCCGGCACGCCCGCCTACCTCGCGCCGGAGATCGCGCGGGGCCAGGACCCGACGCCGGCCTCGGACGTCTACTCGCTCGGTTCGACGCTGTTCGCCGCGATGGAGGGCGAGCCGCCCTACGGAGTGAGCGAGAACACTCTCGGTGTTCTCCACGCCGTCGCGGCCGGGCGGATCAACCCGCCGACCGTCGACCACCCGCTCGCCGACACGCTGCTGTACCTGTTGAACTTCGAGCCGGACGACCGGCCGACCATGTCCCAGGCCCGCGAGGTGCTGAACGCGGTCGCGCACGGGCGTTCGCCGTCGTTCAGCGGCCTGGCGGTCGTGGAGGGGCCCGACCCGACGACGATCGTGGAACCCGACCGGACCCGCGTGGTCCGCCCGGTGCCCAGGACCTCGCCGCCGCGGACGGCGCCCCCGATGGCTCCCGCGCGCGGCCAGGAGAACAACAAGCCGTTGGTGATCGCCGCGGTCGTCCTGGCGTTGTTGCTGGTCATCGGCGGTTTGATGGTCGCGCTCGGGGTGTTCAACAAGGATCCGCAGACCCCGTCGGCGCCGCCCGCGAGCAGTTCGCAGACGGTGGAACCGACGACTTCGTTGCCCGAGGTGACGACAACCACCCCCGAGGCAACGACGACGCAGCAAACGACGTCTAGCACTACGACGACGACAACCACGACCACCACGACGACGACTACGACAACGACGACGACGCCGAAGCCGTCCAGCACCACGACGACTACGACGACGACCACGACGACGACCGCGCCGAGTCAGGCCGGGCCGTAGGGCTAAGCGTCGTTACGCCGTAGAAATCTCGTAAGGTGGGTACCCGCACCTCCGGGTGATCTGAACCCGAAGGTGTGATCATCCGTTGAACAGAGAGCAAGTGACCGCACAGCGGGGAGCAACTGTGACCGACGATGGCCGATTGGTCGCTGGTCGCTACCGATTGAGCCAGCGGATCGGCAGCGGCGCCATGGGCGTCGTCTGGACGGCACACGACGAACGCCTGCACCGCACCGTCGCGGTCAAGCAGCTGCTCCTGCAGCCCGGTCTCGCCGAGTCAGACACGGACGAGGCGAAGAGACGGGCCATGCGGGAGGGCCGCATCGCCGCGCGCCTGCAGCACCCGCACGCCGTGGCCGTCTACGACGTGGCCGAGGACGACAGCCAGCCGTGGCTGATCATGGAGTACCTGCCGTCGAAGAGCCTTTCCGCGGTGCTGTCCGAGCGCGGCACGCTCCCGCCGCGCGACGTGGCGTCGATCGGCATGCAGGTCGCCTCCGCGCTGGCCGCCGCGCACAACGCCGGCATCGTGCACCGCGACATCAAGCCCGGCAACGTGCTGCTCGGCGACGACGGCACGGTGAAGATCACCGACTTCGGCATCTCCCGCGCGACCGGTGACGTCACGGTCACCGCGACGGGCATGCTCGCGGGCACCCCCGCCTACCTCGCTCCCGAGGTGGCGAAGGGCTACGACCCGGGCTCGCCGTCCGACGTGTTCTCCCTGGGGTCGACGCTCTACGCGGCGATCGAGGGCGAACCGCCGTTCGGGTTGAGCGAGAACACCATCGCGCTGCTGCACAAGGTCGCGTCCGGCAAGGTCAACCCGCCGCGCAACGCGGGTCCGCTGACCGCGCTGCTGATGCGCCTGCTGCGCGCGGAGCCGGAAGACCGCCCGACCATGGCCGAGGCCCGCGACGCGCTCGCCGCCGTCGCGAACGGCCAGGCCGCACCTGCCTTCACCCCCGCCGTGGTCGCGCCGACCCACCCGCCGTCGTGGCGCGGTGCGCCGGTGCAGCAGCCCCAGCAGCACGCCGCCACGCGCGCCCTCACGCCGCCGGCGGCGCAGCAGCAGGCACCGCCGCCCAACGCGACGCGCGTCGACCTCGGCGTCGGCACGCCGCCGCGGCCCATGCCGTCGCAGCAGCCGCCGTCGAACCACCGCCCGGCCGCCGCGCCGCAGTACTCGCAGCGTCCCCGCCAGTCGCGGCCCTCGCCGCTGGCGTCGGTCTCGAAGAACAAGAAGTCGACGTTCTACACCGCGCTCGCCATCGTGGCGGCGGCGGTCATTGGCATCATGTTCGCGAGCATGATCTCCAGCGGTGGCGACGACGACAACGGCACGAACAACGCCGGTGCCAACACGTCGACGCAGCAGACGCAGGGCAACGACCCGACGAAGCAGTCGACGCCGCCCAAGTCGTCGGGCAAGGCCGGCCAGTGGACGAGCCAGCCCGGTCCGGACGACATGCGCGCGTTCCTGAACGACTACTTCAGCCACGCCCCGGGGTCCCCCGAGGACGCGTGGAAGATGGGCAACGCGAACTTCCAGGGCAGCTACCCCGGCGGTTACGACGGCTTCAAGAACTACTGGTCGGGCATCAAGGAAGCCAAGGTCGTCAACGCGGTCGAAAAAGAAGGCTTCTACTGGGAAGTCGACGTCGAGATCACGAAGAAGAACGGCGGCAAGACCACCGAACGGCACGGCATCTCGTTCCAGTGGGCCAGCCCGAACTTCTACGTGCACACCGACAGGTCGTACGGCGCGGCTCCCGGTTACTGACAGACGCCCTGGTCAGGAGGCCCTAGCGGCCTTCTCCAGGGCTTCGGCCAGGCTCACCACGGCCGGATTCCAGGCAGCGTCCTCGCGGTAGACGACGTGAATGTGCCGAACGGGTTCGGGATTGCGCACCTTCCGCAGCACAACGCCGGGGTGCGCATATCCCAGTCCGAGCCGCGGAATGATCGTGACGCCCAGTCCGGCCGCCACGAATCCCTGTGCGGTGGCGTAGTCGTCGCTTTCCACCGCCACCTGCGGGGAGAACCCCGCACCCGCGCACGCGTTGCGCACGAGGTCCGCGCACGGCCCGGACGCGCCGCAGTCCGCGTCGATCCACGGCTCGTCGGCCAGCTCGCCGAGGTCCAGCACGCGTTTGCGGGCCAGGGCGTGGCCGCGCGGGAGCACGGCGTAGAACGGGTCGGCGAGCAGGTGCCGCGCGACCATGCCCTCCGGAGCGGGGGCGTCGGGTTCGAGGACGGTGATCGCCACGTCCGCGCGGCCCGCCGCCAGCTCGACGAACGGGTCGGTCGGCTCGGTGAGCTTCAGGTCGAGCTCGACGCCCGAGCGCTCGGCGCGGAACGTCGCCACCGCGGGCGGGACGAGCGCCGCTCCAGCCGTGGCGAAGTAGCGGACGCGCAGGGTGCCGGCGCAGCCGTTGCGCAACGCCGTGAGGGCGCTCTCGGCCTCGGCCAGCTGCTCGGCGAGGCGGGCGGCGTGCTCGGTCAGCAGGCGGCCCGCGGCGGTCGGGCGGATGCCCCGGCCGACACGTTCCAGCAGCGGCAGTCCCGCCTGCTTCTCCAGGCCCGCCACCTGCTGCGAGATGGCGGACGGGGTGTAGCCGAGGTTCGTCGCGGCCGCGGTGATGGAACCCGTGCTCACGACGGCCCTGAGCACCTGCATGCGTCGCACGTCCAGCATGCCTCGACCTTACAGACGTGCTTAAAGGTTTCCCAGAACAATTAAATTGTTTTCAGGTGTTCGAGGGCGCATGGTTGACGTGTGAACCAACGCGGAACGTTGATCAGGATGGGCGTGCTCGCCCTGCTGTGGGGATCCAGCTTCCTGTGGATGAAGCTCGCGCTCGGCAGCCTCGCGCCGCTGCAGATCTCGCTCGTGCGCACGTTCTTCGGCGCGGCCGTGCTGTTCGTCGTGCTCGCGCTGGCGAAGATGACGCTGCCGCGCGACCGCCGGATCTGGGGTCACATGCTCTTCGTGGCGCTGTTCGGCAGCGCGATCCCGTTCACGCTCTTCGCGTTCGGCGGCCAGACCGTCGACTCGGGCGTCTCCGGGGTGCTCAACTCCACGACCCCGCTGTTCGCGCTGGCCATCGGCCTGGTGCTGGGCTCGGAGAAGATCAGCAACGTGGTCCGGATGCTCGGCCTCGTGCTCGGCTTCGCGGGCGTCCTGGTGATCTTCGCGCCGTGGCAGGCGGCCAACAGCATCGCGAGCTGGGGCGCCGTGCTCTGCCTCATCGGCGCCGCGAGCTACGCCATCGGCTACTCCTACGCCGGCCGCTTCCTGGTCAACACGGGTGCCACGTCGACGCAGCTCGCCGCGATGCAGCTGACCACCGCGATGGGGATGCTGATGCTCGCCACGCCGTTCGGCGGCCTGCAGCCGCTGCACCTGCACTGGATCGGCGTCGTCGCCGTGATCGTCCTGGGCGTGTTCGGCACCGGCGTCGCGTTCATCCTCAACTACCGCGTCATCGCCGACGAGGGAGCCACGACGGCGACTACCGTCGGTTACCTCTTGCCCGTCGTCTCGGTACTCCTTGGAGCGATCTTCCTCGGGGAGCAACTCAACGCGAGGGTCGTGATCGGCATGCTGGTGGTGCTCGTGGGCGTCGCGCTGACCCGTCGCAAGGCCGTCTCGGCAGGTCAGACCGTCTCACCAAACGAGACGCGCGACCTGGTCAAACGCTGAAGGGTGAGACGCACGTCTCCCCCAATAGGATGGATCCGAGACGAATCGCGTCCTTATCGAGCTGGTTGGCCGTCTCCTCTTTGTGAGCGGACGTGGAGACCAGCCTGGGAAGGACATCGACATGAACAACGACAACCTGAAGGTCACGAGCCGGACGACTTTTCAGCTCCTCGCGCCCGGCGCGGCCCCCGCGCCGGTCGAGGCGGAACTCGTCTACGACCCGGAGGACCCCTACGCGGTCGCCGTCGTCTTCTTCACGGGCTCCGGCCGCGTGGAGTGGATGTTCGCCCGCGACCTGCTGGCCGACGGCCTGCTGACGCCGTCCGGTGAGGGCGACATCCTGGTCCGCCCGGCGTCCGACGACCCCGAGCGCGTCCTGGTGGAGCTGAACGCGCCGACCGGGTTCGCCATCCTCAGCGCCGTCGCCGAGGACGTGGCGGAGTTCCTGGACAACTCCTACGACGTGGTCCAGCCCGGCGAGGAGGACCTGTGGATCGACTTCGACCGCGAGCTGCAGAAGCTGGTGTCGACGATCGACTAGTGGTGCGGGCCGGGGTGGCCGCACGGGCGCGGGACGAGGTGACGGCACGCGGGGCAGCGTGGCCGACCAGCTCGTCGACCAGCGGATCACCACGACGACAGCCGAGCGTGTCCCAGGCACGAGTCCCCACCGGTGGACCGGCTCGGCGCGATCTGCACCACCCCGTGGGCGGGAACGCCGAATGCTCGCCTGAGCGATTGACTAGTCTCAGGGTGTGACAACCATCGGCGGCCGCTACACGCTGCTCGACCGCGTCGGCAGCGGCGCGATGGGCGTGGTCTGGCGGGCGCGCGACGAGGTGCTGGCCCGCGAGGTGGCGGTCAAGCAGCTCATCACCGGTGACCACCAGCGTGCGATGCGCGAGGCGCGCAACGCGGCGCGGTTGCACCACCAGCACGCGATCGCGGTCTTCGACGTCGTGTCGGACGACGAGCACGACGAGCCGTGGATCGTCATGGAGTACCTCGCCTCCCACAGCCTCTCGGCGCTGATCGCCGAGCGCGGGCCGCTCAAGCCGGCCCAGGCGGCGAGCATCGGGGCCAAGGTCGCCTCGGCGCTGGCGGCGGCGCACAACGCGGGGCTCGTGCACCGCGACATCAAGCCCGGCAACGTCCTGATCGGCCACGACGGCACGGTCAAGATCACCGACTTCGGCATCTCCAAGGCGTCCGGCGACGGCACGATGACCGACACGGGCATGATCTCGGGCACCCCCGCCTACCTCGCTCCCGAGGTGGCGCGCGGCGAGCACCCCGACGAGGCGTCCGACGTGTTCTCGCTCGGCGCCACCATCTACACCGCCATCGAGGGCGAGTCGGTCTTCGGGCCGAGCGACAACAGCTTCGGCCTCATCTACCGGGCGGCGAGCGGGCAGCTGCGCGACCCGAAGAACGCGGGCGAGCTCACGCCGTTGCTGATGCGGTTGCTCTCGCAGGACCCGAAGGACCGGCCCACCGCGCAGGAGGCGGCCGACCTGCTGGCCGCCGAGCCGCAGCCGTCGCAGCCCCTGCAGATCCCCCAGCAGCAGGAACGACGGCTCAAGCCGCCGAACCGGCGGATCCTCGTCATCCTGGCGGTCATCGCGCTGCTCGGCATCGGTGGTGGCGCGGCCGCCGCGTACTGGGGCGGCACGGACAACGACCGCGGCAGCCCGGTCAACCAGGCCGACTTCCAGACCCAGCAGCCCCGCTACTACTCGGCGGAGGAGGCGGCCGCGTTCGTGCTCGGGCACTACGGCCAGCTCCCGGCCAACCCCGACGTCGCGTGGCGGAACCTCTGGGAACGGGCGAGCGAGCCGCAGGAGAAGTACGTCCAGCGCTGGAGGGGCTACAGCTCGGTGGCGTGCACGCTGTCGAGCGTGCCGGTGCGCTCGCACGGGCCGAACTGGGTGGTCACGGTGGACCTCGCACTCGTGACCGAGAAGGGCGAGGCGAAGAGCGGCGTCTACGAGGTCGAGGTCGCCGCCGTCAACAACGCCATGAAGATCACCAGCATCACGCAGATGCGCTGAGCAGCCAGAACGTTCCGCCGCCCACGACCACGCCCATCACGGACCCCGCCAGCACCTGGCCGGTCGTGTGGTCGCCGAGCTCGACGCGGGACCAGGCCACGAGGGCGGCGGGCAGTGCCAGGAGCAGCCACGCCGGGCCGTAGACGATCGCCAGCGTGATCACGGCGGCCCACGCCACTGCGGCGTGCAGCGAGATCTTCCACTTCACGCCGAACGTGATCGCCATGCTGACGATCAGCGACGCGAACATGCTGCCCGCGAGCGCGAGCACGTTCTGCGGCGCACCGCCCAGGAACATGATCACCGTGCCGGCTGCCAGCGACGCGCCCGCGGTGACCAACGGGACGACCCGGCCCTCGCGGTTGGTCACGTGGTGACCGTCCCAACGTCCCTTGCGCGCGCCACGCACGATGACCGCCATCGGGATGATGGACGCCGTCAGTGCGACGACGAACCCCCACAGCAGCGTCTTCCAGAACGTCTCCGTGGCCGCCGCGACGGCGAACGGCAGCAGGACCACCCAGACCCACGGCGCGAGCACCTCGGTGGCGCCGCGGGCGACCTTCTTGATCAAAGCCCTCAGACCAGTCTGCGATCGGTGGCCCAGCGGGAGAGCTCGTACCGGTTGGAGAGCTGCGTCTTGCGCAGGACGCTCGACACGTGCGTCTCCACCGTCTTCACGCTGATGAAAAGCTCGGACGCGATCTCCTTGTAGGCGTAGCCGCGGGCCAGCAGCCGCAGGACGTCCCGTTCGCGCGGCGTCAGCAGGTCGAGCTCGGGGTCGCTGATCGGCGCGGCACCCGGCCGGTCGGCGAACGCGTCCAGCACGAACCCGGCGAGGCGCGGGGAGAACACCGCGTCGCCCTCGGACACCCGCACGACGGCCCTGACCAGCTCCTGGCTGGAGATCGTCTTCGTCACGTACCCGCGCGCGCCGGCCCGGATGACGTTGATGACGTCCTCGGCCGCGTCGGAGACCGACAGGGCGAGGAACGTGACCTCGGGGATCTTGGTGCGGATCTGCCGCAGCACCTCGGCACCGCCGCCGTCGGGCATGTGCACGTCGAGCAGCACGACGTCCGGCTTGTGGTGCGCGATGCCCGCGACCGCCTCGCCCACGCTGCCCGCCTCGCCGACGACCTCGACCTCCTCGGTGATCGTGTCGAGCTCGGCCCGCACCCCCGCGCGGAACAACGCGTGGTCGTCCACCAGGAACACCCTCACGCTCACGTCCTGGCCTCCTGCTTCCTCGGCATCTCGAGCTGCACCTCGGTCCCCTCTCCCGGAGCCGTGCGCAGTCGCACCTCCCCGCCGTGCCTCGTCATTCTCCCCCGGATGCTGCCCGCGAGGCCATGGCGGTCCTCCGGCACGGCGTCGGGGTCGAATCCCTTGCCCCGGTCGCGCACGAACACGGTGACCTTCTCCGGCTCGACCTCGGCGTAGACGCTGACCTCGGCCACCCCCGCGTGCTTGGCCGCGTTGACCATCGCCTCCTTCGACGCCTGGACCAGCGCGAACATGCCGTCCTCCAGCTCGCAGTCCCCGACCACGACCTGCGAGACGGCGATGGCGAAGTCGTCCTCGACGTCCGCGCACACCTGGGCGATCGCGACGCTGATGGAGTGCGGCTGCTCCCCCACCTCGCGGCCGTAGAGCCAGCTGCGCAGCTCGCGTTCCTGGCTGCGGGCGAGGCGCTTGACCTCGCGCGAGGACTCGGACTGCTTCTGGATCAGGGCGAGCGTCTGCAGCACCGAGTCGTGCAGGTGGGCGGCGATCTCGGCGCGTTCCTCGGTGCGGATGCGCGCGCGGCGTTCCGAGTCGAGGTCGCGCACCAGGCGCATCCACAGCGGCACGGTGAGCACGGCGACGCCGATCAGCGTCGCGACGACGGAGAGGATGACGGTCGAGAGGTTCGCGATGGTGTCGTTGGCGACGAGGAACGCGGCGACCCCCGCCACCACCAGCGCGCCACCCGCCACCGTCCGCACGATCCCCGCCTTGCCCTGCGCGAACGCCCCGTCCTTCCAGCGGCGTCGCTGTGCCTCGTCCGCCTCGCGCCACACGACCGCGGCGCCCACGAGCGCCACCGCGACCGGGCCGGTGATCCACCCGCTCCACGATCCCCCGAGCAGGCCGCTGAACACCGCGACGCCGATGCCGAGAGCGGCCAGGCCGACGGCCTGCTGCCACTCCTTGCGGTCCTTGTCGGTCTCCGGTTCCGCCACCGCGGACTGCGGCACGAACATCCACAGCAGCCCGTAGGCGATGATCCCGATCCCGCTGAAGGCCGCGAGCACGGCGAAGACCGCGCGCACCCAGAAGACGGGTGCGCCCAGGTGGTCCGCCAGTCCGCTCGCGACGCCCGCGACCACCCGGCCGGTGCGTCGACGGCGCATCGGCTCAATCCGTGCACTCACCACCTGATCGTCACACGTCGTGCCCCGTTGTTCATCAGGGATGACCCCGGTTCCGCGAATCAGGGCTGGTCCCTGATGTGGTTCGGCCGCCGTTCGCGCAACCTTGTCATCGTGAGCGGGACTGAGAAGGCGATGCAGGGCGTGGCGGACACGCTCAGAGAGTTCTGGGCCCACCGTCCGGTGCGGCCCCGCGCAGGTCGCAAGGTCGGTGGCGTGGCCGCCGGCATCGCCCTGCGCTTCCAGATCGACCCGGTGATCGTCCGGATCGCGTTCGTCGCACTCGCGCTGTCGGGTGGCGTCGGCCTGCCGGTGTACCTCGCGGGCTGGTTGCTGCTGCCGGAGGAGGGCGACGAGGCGTCGCCGCTCGAGGCCCTGCTCAACCGGGGCCGCAGCTCGATGCCGCAGGGCCAGACGGTGCTGCTGGGCCTGCTGATGTTCCCGGTCCTCGCGTTCACCGTCGGCAGCGGCAGCGGCTTCCAGGTCTTCGTGACGCTGGGCGCGGTGGTCGGCGGCTTCTACCTGCTGCAGAAGAACCGCGGGCACCTGCAGCCGGTCGCACCGGCCACGCTTGCGGACCCGCCGGCCGTCCCACCGGCACCGGGAGCGCCGGCCTGGGACCCGCTGGGCGCCGCCCCGTTCGCGTGGGACCTGCCCGAACCGGCCCCGAAGCCGCAGCCGCCGGCCCCGCGCCCGCCCAAGTCCCGCGTCGGCATGACGACGCTCGGCGTGGCGACGCTGACCGTGGCCGCGTCCGCGATCCTCAGCGTGTGGGTGCCGTGGTTCACCGTGCCGCACACGATCGGCCTGGTCGTCGCGGTGCTCGCCGCGGGCCTGCTGGTCGGCTCGTTCACGGGCGGCGGCCGCGGCCTGATCTGGCTGCTGGTGCCGGCGTCGGTGATCGGCTTCGCGATGACCGCGGTCGACTTCGACGGCCCGACCAGCGTGAGCAGCTACACCGTGACGCCCAAGGCCGTGACGGACGTGCGGGACCGCTACGAGACGAGCGTCGGCAGCGTGATGCTCGACCTGCGTGAGCTCCCGGACTCCGGCGAGGTGAAGACCGCGGTCGACGTCGAACTGGGCGAGGCGGTCGTGCACGTGCCGAAGAACGCGGACGTGACGTTCCGGTGCGACGCGTCGTCCATCGGCGAGCTCGACTGCCTGGGCAAGCGGGCGGAGGGCAGCAACGTGGCGGTGGACGGACGCGACCTCGGCGAGAACGGCGAGGGTGGGCTGAAGATCGAGCTCGACGTGCAGGCGAGCGTCGGAGAGGTGAGGGTGCTGCGTGACTGAGCAGGGGATGCGGCGGCGGATCGACCCGGTGACGCTGGTCTTCGGGATCGGGGGCGGGCTGACGGCGGCCTACGTGCTGAGCGGCGGGTCGTTCTGGTTCGACTTCCGGTGGGCGCTCGGGGGGACGGCGATCGCGGTCGGTCTGGTGCTGCTGACGAACTCGCTGAGACGCAAGAACCGCTGATGGGAAAGGCCCCCTGGCTCGTGAGCCAGGGGGCCTTCGCACGTCTCGCCTATTCCCACTCGATGGTGCCCGGCGGCTTGGACGTCACGTCCAGCACCACCCGGTTGACCTCCGCCACCTCGTTGGTGATCCGCGTCGAGATCCGCTCCAGCACCTCGTACGGCAGGCGCGTCCAGTCCGCGGTCATCGCGTCCTCGGACGACACCGGCCGCAGCACGATCGGGTGCCCGTACGTGCGGCCGTCGCCCTGCACGCCGACGCTGCGCACGTCCGCGAGCAGCACGACCGGGCACTGCCAGATCGTGCGGTCGAGACCGGCCAGAGTGAGCTCCTCGCGCGCGATGGCGTCGGCCTGGCGCAGCGTGTCGAGGCGGTCCTGGGTGACCTCGCCGATGATGCGGATGCCGAGGCCCGGACCGGGGAACGGCTGGCGCTGCACGATCGTCTCGGGCAGGCCGAGCTCGGTGCCGACGCGGCGGACCTCGTCCTTGAACAGCGCGCGGAGCGGCTCGACCAGTTCGAACTGCAGGTCGTCCGGCAGGCCGCCGACGTTGTGGTGCGACTTGATGTTCGCGGTGCCCGCGCCGCCGCCGGACTCGACGACGTCCGGGTAGAGCGTGCCCTGCACGAGGAAGCGGTAGTCGCCCTCGGCCTTGAGGTCGCGCTCGGCCTGCTCGAAGACGCGGATGAACTCGCGGCCGATGATCTTGCGCTTCTCCTCCGGGTCCGTCACGCCGGCCAGCGCGTTGAGGAAGCGCTCGCGGGCGTCAACGGTCACCAGGTTGATGCCCGTGGCGGCGACGTAGTCGCGCTCGACCTGGGCGCGCTCGCCGGAGCGCAGCAGGCCGTGGTCGACGAAGACGCAGGTGAGGCGGTCGCCGATGGCGCGCTGGACCAGCGCGGCGGCCACGGCCGAGTCGACGCCTCCGGACAGGCCGCAGATCGCCTTGCCGTCACCGATCTGCTCGCGGATGCGGCTGACCTGCTCGTCCACGATGGACGACGTGGTCCACTGCGGACGGATGCCCGCGATGTCGTGCAGGAACCGGCGCAGGACCTCCTGGCCGTGCGGCGAGTGGTGCACCTCGGGGTGGTACTGGACGCCCGCGAAGCGGCGCTCGGTGTCCTCGAACGCGGCGACCGGCGCGCCCTCGCTGGTCGCGGTGACGGTGAAGCCCTCGGGCGCCTTGGTGACGGCGTCGCCGTGGCTCATCCACACCGGGTGCGAACCGGGCAGCTCCTCGTGCAGTGCCCCGCCCGCGCCGGTCACGCCGAGGTCGGTGCGGCCGTACTCGCGGGTGCCGGTCTGCTCGACCGAACCGCCGAGGGCACGCGCCATCGCCTGGAAGCCGTAGCAGATGCCGAAGACCGGGACGCCGGTCTCGAACAGCTTCGGGTCGACCTGCGGGGCGTTCTCCTCGTACACGCTCGACGGGCCGCCGGACAGGACGATGGCGAGCGGGTTCTTGTCGAGGATCTCGCTCACGGTCGCGGTGTGCGGGACGACCTCGGAGTAGACCTGGGCCTCGCGGACGCGGCGGGCGATCAGCTGCGCGTACTGGGCGCCGAAGTCGACGACGAGAACAGGGCGGTTGCTGGTGTCGGACACGCCGCCAAGGATCTCATGCGTGGACGAGGAACTGCTGACCGGTGGCGGGCTGAACCAGGTGTTCAGGGTGGGTGAGGCGGTGCGGCGGCCGGCGGGGCCGTGGGCGCCGCGGGTGCACGAGTTGTTGCGCCGCTTGGCACCGCTGAGGATCGCGCCGGTCCCGCTCGGGCTCTCCGGAGATCACGAACTGCTGAGCTACCTGCCGGGTGAGGTTGGCCACGTGCCCCCTTCGAGCGACACGACGTTGATCGAGTCGGCCTTGCTGCTCCGGCGGCTGCACGACGCGACGGCGCCGTTGGTGGACGAGCTGGACGGGTGGCAGTTCGCCGCCCGCGAGCCGGTCGAGGTGGTGCTGCACGGTGATTTCGCGCCGTACAACATCGTGTTCGAGCACGGGCACCCGAAGGGCGTCTTCGACTGGGACGGCGCGCATCCGGGGCCGCGCTGGTGGGACGTGAGCTGGGCGCTGATCCAGTTCGTGCTGGCGCTGCCCGACGACCGGGAGCGGCGCACGCGGCTGTTCTGCGAGACGTACGGGATCGAGTACGACGCCGAGCACGTGCTGGTCCGCCTGGAGGACATGATCCACACGATTCGGACACATCCGGCGTTCGTACTCCAACGCGCGGAGGAGCATGACGTCTACTACTTGGATCTCATCAGGTATGTGCAGGCCAATAGGGCCTAACGTGGGCCTCATGGACGCGTTCACCCCACAACCCAGGCCGTGCTGGGTCGCCGGCCGCCCCGAGCAGGGCGAGCAGGCGTTAGAGGTTCTCCACCCGTTCGACGGCACCGAGGTCGCCTCGGTGGCGGTGCCGGGCAGAGATCAGGTGGAACGTGCGATCGCCGCGGCGGCGGCCGTGGCCAAGGAGTTCCGGCGCACGCCCGCCCACGTGCGGGCCGAGGCGTTGCTGCAGGTCTCGCGGACGCTCGCCGAACGCGCCGAGGAGATCGCCGAGACGATCACCGCGGAGAACGGCAAGCCGCTCAAGTGGGCCGAGATCGAGGTCGCCCGCGCGGTGAACACGTTCCGGTTCGCGGCCGAGGAGGCGCGCCGGTTCACCGGCGGGCTGCAGCGGCTCGACACCGAGGCCGGTGGCGTCGGCAGGATGGCGATCGTCCGGCACGTGCCGCGCGGACCGGTGCTGGCCGTGGCGCCGTTCAACTTCCCGCTGAACCTGGTGGCGCACAAGGTCGCGCCGGCGCTCGCGGTGGGTGCGCCGGTGATCGTGAAGCCCGCGTCCGCCACGCCGCTGAGCGCTTTGCTGCTCGGCGAGGTCCTCGCGGAGACCGACCTGCCCGAGGGCGCGTTCTCGATCCTTCCCGTGCGCGGCAAGGACATGGACGTCCTGGTGACCGACGAACGGCTGCCGGTCATCTCGTTCACCGGGTCCACGAAGGTCGGCTGGTCCCTGATGGAAGCCGCGCCGCGCAAGCACGTCGTGATGGAGCTCGGGTCGAACGCCGCCGCCATCATCTGTCCTGATTGGACGGACCTGGACCACGCGGCGCAGCGCATCGCGACCTTCGGCAACTACCAGGCCGGGCAGTCGTGCATCGCGGTGCAGCGCGTGATCGTGGACCGGTCGAAGGCCGAGGAGTTCGTGCCGAAGCTCGTGGCGGCGGTCGGCGCGCTGAAGACCGGCGACCCGCACGACCCCGAGGTCGAGGTCGGGCCGCTGATCGACGAGGACAACGCCCGGCGCGTCGAGGAGTGGGTCAACATGGCCACCGACGTCGGCGCTCGCGTACTCCTCGGTGGCAAGCGGACCGGGGCGACGGTGGAGCCGACCGTGCTCACCGACGTGCCGAAGACCGCCAAGGTGTGGACCGAGGAGATCTTCGGGCCGGTGCTCGTGGTGTCGGTCGCGGACGGCGTCGAGGACGCGTTCGCGCAGGCCAACGACTCGAAGTACGGGCTGCAGGCCGGGGTGTTCACCCGCGACGTGCAGGTGGCGTTCGAGGCCGCGGCCGAGTTGGAGGTCGGGGGCGTGATCATCGGTGACGTGCCGTCCTACCGCGCCGACCAGATGCCGTACGGCGGCGTGAAGGGGTCGGGCACCGGGCGCGAGGGCGTCCGGTCTGCGATGGAGGACTTCACCGAGGAGCGCATCACGGTGCTGACCGGGATCCAGCTCTGAAGCCCCTGCGGGAACGCCGGCACGCGGTCCGGGTCGTGGCTAGAGGCCCTGCGGGAACGCCAGCACGCGGTCCGGGTCGTAGCGTCGCGCGACCCTCCTGAGTCGCGCGAGGTTGCGGCCGTAGTAGGCCGTCGGCCAGTCGGGCATCTCCGGGTCGATGTAGTTCACGTACCCGGTGGTGCCCGCGCCGAGCCCGTCGCGCACCTCCGCGACCGCCCGCCGGGCCGCCGCCTCCGACCTGCTCTCGGCGCCGAAGAAGATCTGGGCACTGGCCTTGGCGTCGCGGTGCGGGAACGCCGTGGCGTCCGGCGCGACCCGCCCCAGCGCGCCGCCGAAGGAGTCGAACAGGACCGCGCCGTCGGTCTGCTCCTGCACCAGGGCCGCGACGTGGTCGCCGGGCAGGTGGCGGCGGAGCATGCGCGACGACGCCGCGAACCGCGTACCGGGTCCCGTGCCGCCCGCGTAGAGGCGCATCGTCTCGAGGTAGCTCAGCTCCTGCACGGTGCGTTCGGCGACCCGCGGCATCTTGTCCAGCAACGGCAGCAGGTCCTTCTTCGGCCCCACGTACACGCCGCCGACGTTCGTGACCTTCGTGCGGTCCGACTCGACCGTGCAGCCCGACCAGAGCTCGTCCGGTGCCCCGTCCATCCACTCCTGCCAGGCGTCGACCACGTCCGCCGCCGCCCCGGCCGGGTAGCGGAGGTTGAAGTAGGTCAGGTCCGGCGCGGGGTCCGTGCGGAAGGTGAACTCCGTGACGATGCCGAAGTTGCCGCCACCACCACCGCGCAACGCCCAGTACAGGTCGGGTTCGGAGTGCGCGGAGGCCGTGCGCAGGCAGCCGTCCGGCGTGACGATCCGCGCGCTGACCAGGTGGTCGCTGGTCAGGCCGTACTTGCGGC
Source organism: Lentzea sp. NPDC003310 (assembly GCF_040610935.1). NCBI lineage: Bacteria > Bacillati > Actinomycetota > Actinomycetes > Pseudonocardiales > Pseudonocardiaceae > Lentzea > Lentzea sp. NPDC003310. The sequence goes on along the minus strand of NZ_JBEXNC010000011.1, from coordinate 75,910 downwards.
TGATCACGCCGATGCCGCCGCCGAGCGTCAGCCCGCCGATGCCGACCGTCTGGCACGTGCCCGCGGGCAGGGCCTGGCCGGCCGCGCCGACGGCCTCGTAGGCGGGCAGGAGACGCGTGCCCGCGCCGATCCGCGCGCGGGAGCCGGACACGGTGACCGCCGACAGCGCGGCGAGGTCGACGACCAGCCCGTTCTCGGGCAGCGAGTAGGCCGCGTAGCTGTGCTTGCCGCTGCGGGCGGCGACCGGGATCCGTTCGCGCGACGCGAACTCCAGGCACGCTTGGACGTCCTCCGCGCGCACGCACTTCGCGATCGCGGCCGGCCTGCGGTTCACGTAGAGCGCGTTCCACGGCACGCGGAGCGCGTCGTAGCCCGGATCGCCCGGCAGCACCAGCCGTTCGCCCAGCCTCCGGCGCAGCCTCGCCCAGTCGACCCCGGCCGCTCCGGCCGTCGCGGTGCCCATCCCCAAGCCTGCGACGGTGACGGCGGTTCCCTGCAAGAAAGTTCTCCTGGTTACCCCCATGGCGTGACCACGTCCCGGCCCCGCCGCGGGTTGCCCTCACCAGCCGAGCGCGCGCCTTTTCACCTGTTCGTCGCAACGGTGTGCGGCGACGTGCCCGTCCGGCCTGATCAGCCACCCGTCGCGGGTGGTGAAGCCGGGGCCGGCGTCCCGGGACCGCGCGACGAGTTCGCCGCCGTCGGTCGTCAGGGGCGAGCTCGCGTAGGAGAACGGGGTGAAGAGCCTGCCCGAGTCGATGCCCTCGCCGGACGCGAGCGCGTCCTCCCGGTGGGCCCGCTCCTCGGGGGTGCCGGGCACCAGGAACCGCATGGTCTCGCCGGTGACGCGGAGGTTCTCGTCCGCGGCCGCGCCCCGTTCGGCGTCGTAGGAGGCGAGCAGGTGCGGGCCCGCCTCGCCGGTGCGGTCGGCGGCGATCTTCCAGGCCGCGTTGTCCGCGTCGCAGAGGCCGGAGTTGAGGCCCCGCGCGCCGAACGGGCTCATCACGTGCGCCGCGTCGCCCGCGAGCAGGACCCTGTTGTCGCGCAGGGTCTTCGCCCGCCGCTGGTGGAAGCGGTAGGTGGACTGCCAGACGACCTCGTACGGCCGGTCGCCGACGATCGCGCGGATGCGGTCGTCGGTGAGCCGGACGTCCTCGGCGACCTGCCAGTCGATGCGCCAGACGCCGTCCGGCTGCGGGTGCAGGAGGACCTGGCGGCCGGGGTTCCAGGGCGGGTCGAAGTAGAAGCGGCGTTCTGGTGTCTCGAAGTCCAGGTCGACGCGCACGTCGGCGATGATGAACCGGTCGTCGAACGAGAAGCCCTCGAACGGGATGCCCAGCAGCTGCCGGACCTTCGAGTGCACGCCGTCCGCCGCGATGCAGTGGGTCGCCCTGATTCCGTCCGGTGTGGACACACCCTCGTCGTCCTGGGCGAGGCCTTCGAGGGCGTGGCCGTGGCGGAGCTCGATCAGCGGCTCGGCGCGGACCCGTTCCTCCAGCAGCCGCTCGACGACGGTCTGCGGGGTGTTCACGAACGGCGGGAAACCCGAGGCCGGCGGGAAGGTGAGGGTCAGCACCTCGCGGTCGCGGTGGTAGGTGCGGCCGGTGTACCAGGTGACGCCCGCGTCGGCGACCGCCTGCCCGACGCCGATCCGTTCGAGGATCTCCAGGACGTCGCGCTGCACGCAGATCGACCGGCTGCCGGCCTGCGCGCGCACCGGTTCCTTCTCCAGCACGACGCTCGGCACGCCCGCCCGCGCGAGGAACAGCGCGGACGCGAGCCCCACCGGTCCGGCACCGACGACCAGGACGGTCATTGCAGGGCGTCCCAGACCGCGCGGTCGCGTTCGGCGGTCCAGATCTCCGGCCAGTCCCTGCCGTCGCACTCGTCCCAGTAGCGCTGCACGTCGAACGGCAGGCAGTGCTCGAAGATCGGCCACCGGCCGTAGCGGCCGACCAGGGCCTGGTGGGCGAGTTCGAAGGCCTGCTTGAGCGTGCCGCCCTCGGCGTGGACGCCGCCGACCGTGCGGCGCAGCTCGTTGAGGAAGTGCCGGCTCTGGTTGATCGCGGCCTCGACCTCCATGCGGTCGCGCGCGACCTTGCCGCGACCGCCGACCAGCACCTCGGCGCCGAGGTCCTCGATCTCGTCCAAAGTGGACGTCGCCCACTCGTCGTGGAACGCGTCGCCGGTGTAGAGCGCGGCCTGCGACTCGACCAGGTCACCCGCGAACAGGATGCGCTGCTGTGGCAGCCACGCCACGATGTCGCCCGCCGTGTGCCCGCGTCCGAGGAACTGCAGCACCAGGTCGCCGCGTTCGTCGCCGAGCGGGATCGTCATGCGGTCGGAGAACGTCAGCGTCGGCCACGTCAGGCCGGGGATCTCCTCCGGGGACTCGAAGAGCCGCGGCATGCGCCCGTACTCGCTCTCCCAGTCCTGCTGTCCCCGTTCGGCGATCAGCACGCGCGTCATCTCGTGCGCGACGATCTCCTGCGCCTCGAACGCGCTGGCGCCGAGCGTGCGGACGGCGTGGTAGTGGCTCAGCACGAGGTACCGGACGGGTTTGCGCGTGTGCTTGCGCAGCTGCGCGAGCCACCTGCGGGCGGCCGCGGGGGTCGCCCGCGCCTCGAAGCAGATCAGGAAGTCCTCGGCCTCGATGGCCGCGACGTTGGGGTCGCCCTCGGCGGTCAGGGTGTAGACGCCGTCGGCGAGCTCGACGAAGACCTCGTCCTTGGGAGCGAGGTCGGCGCTGGAGGCGAAAGGCTTTTTGGCCATGCCTCCACCGTGTCAGGACGCCTTCACGATCGGCAACCGCAATGCGGCTGGAGCTTGATCGGGAACCGCCGGGTTCTTCGGCTTCGTCGGGTTGATCCTCTGGTACGGCCGGTCCTGCGCGGGCCGCTGGTCCTCCTCGCCCTTGTTCGGCCACAGCGAGAACGCCCGCTCGGCCTGCGCGGTGATGGTGAGGCTCGGGTTCACCCCGAGGTTCGCGCTGATCGCCGAACCGTCCACAACGGACAGTCCGGGGTAGTTGAAGACCCGGTGGTACGGGTCGATCACGCCGCGGTCCTGGCTGTCGGCGATGGCGCAGCCGCCGATGAAGTGCGCGGTCAGCGGGATGTTGAACAGCTCGCCCCAGGTCCCGCCCGCCATGCCGTCGATGTGCTTGGCGGCCAGCAGGTTCGCCTCGTGCCCGGCCGGGATGAACGCCGGGTTCGGCTCGCCGTGGCCCTGCTTGCTGGTGAGCTTGCCGCGCTTGAGGAACGTGGTGATGGAGTTGTCGAGGCTCTGCATGACCAGCAGGATCACGGTCCGCTCGCTCCAGCGGTGCACGCTGAGGAGCCTCAGCAGCCGGAGCGGGTGGCGGAAGGCCTGCTTGACGAACTGCAGCCACCGCGGCGTGCTCAGCGCGCCGTCCGTGGCGAGGGTCTGCAGCATGCCCATGGCGTTGCTGCCCTTGCCGTACCGGACGGGCTCGATGTGCGTGATCTCGTCGGGGTGGATGGAGCTGGTGATCGCCACGCCCTGCGTGAAGTCGGTGGCCGGGTCGACCGTGTAGCGCGCGGCGCCGATGATCGACTCGGAGTTGGTGCGGGTGAGCTCGCCGAGCTTGGCCGAGATCTTCGGCAACGTCGTCACGCGCGCCTTGTGCAGCAGCTGCTGGGTGCCCCACGTGCCGGCGGCGATCACGACCTGGTCGGCGGTGAAGGTCTTCTTGGCCTTGCCGCCGGTCGTCTTCGTGTCGATGGTCCAGGTGCCGCCGTCCTGCCGGAGCTGCGTGACGGTGGTGAGCGGGAAGACCTGCGCGCCGAGCTTCTCCGCGAGGTAGAGGTAGTTCTTGACCAGCGTGTTCTTCGCGCCGACCCGGCACCCCGACATGCAGCTGCCGCACTCGGTGCAGCCCGTCCGCTCCGGCCCGGCCCCGCCGAAGTACGGATCGGCGGCCTTCTTGCCCGGCTCGCCGAAGAACACGCCGACCGGTGTCGCGTGGTAGCTGTCCTCGACGCCCATGTCCTTCGCGACCTTCTGCATGACGACGTCGCTCGGGGTGGTCGTGGGGTTCGTGACGACGCCCAGCATCCGGCTCGCCTGGTCGTAGAACGGCTCCAGCTCGTCCTGCCAGTCGGTGATGTGCGCCCACTGCCGGTCCTCGTAGAACGGCCTGAGCGGCCGGTACAGCGTGTTCGCGTACACGAGGCTGCCACCGCCGACGCCCGCGCCGGCGAGCACCATGACGTTGCGCAGGGTGTGGATGCGCTGGATGCCGAAGCACCGCAGCTGCGGCGCCCACAGGTAGCGGCGCAGGTCCCAGCTGGTCTTGGCGAACTCGTCGTCGGCGAACCGGCGCCCCGCCTCCAGGACGGCGACGCGGTAGCCCTTCTCGGTCAGGCGGAGCGCGGCCACGCTGCCACCGAACCCGGAGCCGACGATGACGACATCGAAGTTACCGACGAGTTCACCCATGAACCGGAGAGTAGGCGTTACTTCCGGTAACGCCTAGTCCCCTATCGGTTCAGAAGCGCGGTCAGAGCACCAGACCCTCGATCACCCACACCGTGAACGCCACGGCCAGGGCCGTGATCACCAGTCCGCCGCAGACGAACAGGGCCAGGGCCTTCCAGCCGATGCCGCCGACCTTCTCGTCGACCTCCTCCGGCGCTCCCTCCTCGACGTCCACGTCGTCGAGGGTGTCCACATCGCTGTCACCGAACAGGGCATTCAATTCCACGGAGAGAAGGACGCACGGACCAGCCGTCTGGTTGCAAGATCAGGTTTGGGCCCATGCGGCAATCGGCAGGCTGAGGTAAACGCCCACGTCAGCGAGGCCCGTGGCCTTCTCGACGGCCGCGCAGAGCCGATCCACGCGGTCCTCGCGGTCCTGGGCGCGGCTCTCGAAGTACTTCGAGCGGACCTCGATGACGAGGTCCATGCCGGTCGAGTCGAACGGGCCGCGTGGCCGGAAGCGCAGGTCCACGTCGCCCGGCTGCAGGTCGCCGTCGTAGGGCTCCTCCGGGCACTCCACCGCCAGCGAGACGGCGTGCGGGAGCATGGCCGCCAGGTCCTTCAGCACTGCGTGGGGGACGTGGGGTGCGTAGTTGATCTCGACGAGCGGCACGTCCTCCAGCAAAGCAGAAGGGCGCGCTCCCGCGGGAGCGCGCCCTTCTGACGAAAAGTTCAGCCGCGGATCGTCAGGCCGACCTTCTGGAACTCCTTGAGGTCGGAGTAGCCGGTCTTGGCCATGGCCCGCTTCAGGGCGCCGAACAGGTTCGTCACGCCGCGCGGGTCCGAGGACGGGCCGAACAGCAGCTTGCGCAGGTCGAGCTCCTGGTCCACCGCCTCGGCGACGAGGCTGCGCGGCACGGACGGGTGCGCGGACGACGCCGTCCAGTACAGGCCCTGGCCCGGCGCCTCGGTGGCGGCGGCCAGCGGCTCGCCCAGCATCACGGCGTCGGCACCGCAGGCGATGGACTTCGCCACGTCGCCGGAGGTCGTGACGCCGCCGTCGGCGATGACGTGCACGTACCGGCCGCCGGTCTCGTCGAGGTAGTCGCGGCGCGCGGCCGCGGCGTCGGCGATCGCGGTGGCCATCGGCACGCCGATGCCGAGGACCTGGTCGGTCGTGGTGACGCCGGGCGTGTAGCCGTAGCCGACGATCACGCCCGCCGCGCCGGTGCGCATGAGGTGCATGGCGGTGCGGTAGTCGCCGACGCCGCCGGCGATCACCGGGATGTCGAGGTCCGCGATGAACGACTTCAGGTTCAGCGGCTCGCCACCGCGGGTGACGTGCTCGGCCGAGATGATCGTGCCCTGCACGACCAGGATCTCGACGCCCGCGGCCAGCAGGTCCGGGGTGAGCTCGGCGGCGCGCTGCGGGCTGACGCGGACCGCGACGGTGACGCCCGACTCGCGGACCTGCTTGACCGCCTCGGCGATCAGGTCCATCCGCAGCGGGGCGGCGTGCAGCTCCTGCAGCACCTTCACCGCGGCGGCCGGGTCCTCGTTGTCCTCGGTCGCCTGGACCAGGCGGAACAGCGCCTCGTCCACGTCGCCGTGCCGCGCCCAGAGGCCCTCGGCGTTCAGCACGCCGAGGCCGCCGAGCTCGCCGACCGCGACCGCCGTGCCCGGCGACACGATGGCGTCGGTCGGGTGGGTGATCAGCGGGATGTCGAAGCGGTAGGCATCGATCTGCCACGTCGTGGAGACGTCCTTCGACGACCTCGTCCGACGCGACGGGATGATCTCGATGTCGTCCAGCTCGTAGGCCCGCCTCGCGGTCCGGCCCATGCCGATCTCGACCAGATCGCGCACCTGTTGTTCCTCTCCAGAGCTACTAGGACAGCCGACAGACCCTAACGGGTGGTGTAGTTCGGGGCCTCGACGGTCATCGTGATGTCGTGCGGGTGGCTCTCCTTCAGACCCGCCGCCGTGATCCGCACGAGCTGCGCGTCCTGCAGCTCGGTGATCGTGCGGGAGCCCGTGTAGCCCATCGCCGCGCGCAGACCGCCGTTGAGCTGGTGCACGACCTGCGACAGCGGACCGCGGAACGGCGTGCGGCCCTCGATGCCCTCGGGCACGAGCTTGTCCTCGTTGAGCACGTCGTCCTGGAAGTAGCGGTCCTTCGAGAACGACTTGTTCTCACCACGCGACTGCATGGCCGCGAGCGAGCCCATGCCGCGGTAGGTCTTGAACTGCTTGCCGTTGACCAGGATCAGGTCGCCGGGCGCCTCCTGGGTGCCCGCGAGCAGCGAGCCGAGCATCACGGCGGACGCGCCGGCCGCGATGGCCTTGGCGATGTCGCCGGAGTACTGGATGCCGCCGTCGCCGATCACCGGCACGCCGGCCGGGCGGCAGGCGAGCGAGGCCTCGTAGATCGCGGAGATCTGCGGCACGCCGACACCGGCGACGACGCGCGTGGTGCAGATCGAGCCGGGGCCGACGCCGACCTTGACGCCGTCCGCGCCCGCGTCGATCAGGGCCTGGGCACCGGCGCGCGTGGCGATGTTGCCGCCGACGACGTCCACCGAGTCGCCGAGCTCCTTCTTGATGCGGGCGACCATCTCGAGCACGCCGCGCGAGTGGCCGTGCGCGGTGTCGACCATCAGCACGTCGACGCCGGCCTCGGCGAGCGTCATCGCGCGCAGGAACGAGTCCTCGCCCACGCCGACGGCGGCGGCGCACAGCAGGCGGCCGTCCGGGTCCTTGGTGGCGTTGGGGTACTGCTCGGTCTTGACGAAGTCCTTGACCGTGATGAGGCCCTTGAGCTTGCCGTCGCCGTCGACGATCGGGAGCTTCTCGACCTTGTGGCGGCGCAGCAGGCCGAGCGCGGCCTCCGCGGACACGCCGACCTGGGCGGTGACGAGCGGGCCCTTGGTCATGACCTCGACCACGCGCTTGGAGTGGTCGAGCTCGAAGCGCATGTCGCGGTTGGTGATGATGCCGACGAGCTTGTTGTTCTCGTCGGTCACCGGCACACCGGAGATGCGGTAGCGGGCGCACAGCGCGTCGACGTCGGCCAGCGTCGCGTCGGGCGAGCAGGTGACGGGGTCGGTGACCATGCCGGCCTCGGACCGCTTGACGGTCTCGGCCTGGCGGGCCTGGTCCTCGACGGAGAGGTTGCGGTGCAGCACGCCGATGCCGCCCTGGCGCGCCATCGAGATCGCCATCCGGCCCTCGGTGACCGTGTCCATCGCGGCGCTGGCCAGCGGAATCTTGAGGGTGATGTTGCGCGAGATCCTGGTGCTCGTGTCGACGCCGCTCGGGACGACGTCGGACTCGGCAGGCAGCAGGAGCACGTCGTCGAAGGTCAGTCCCAGCATCGCGAACTTGGCCGGGACTCCGTCAGCGTTGAGCTCGCTGGTCATAGCGGGTGACATGCCTTCCGTCGTGCGGTCTGCTCCCCCTCCTGCGAGCGTGGTTTCCGCAGGCGGAGGCGGTGCGACCCATGGTATCTGGACGGCTCGGGGGGTACGGCGGGTACCGTGCGGGGTCGTGCCGCACGACGCGTTGCCACCAGACCCCTTCGCAGGTGACCCGGACGACCCCGCGCTGTCCCTGGGCGAACCCGACCACGACCATCCGCCGATGGACGACGACGAACGGACGGAGCTGGTCAGCGACCTGAGCGACCTCGCCGTCTACCAGGCGCTGCTGGAACACAGAGGCGTGCGCGGCATCGTCGTGGACTGCGGTGAGTGCCAGGAACCGCACTACCACGACTGGGCGTTGTTACGAGCCTCACTGGAGCAGCTGCTCGCCGACGGGCGGATGCGGCCGCACGAGCCGGCGTTCGACCCGAACCCCGGGGCGTACGTGAGCTGGGAATACTGCCGCGGGTACGCCGACGGCGTGACGGCGACGGAGTCCGCGCGCTAGACCGCGCCTGGGGTTGTGAGGTTCGGACGCACCCGGCCGGGGGATGCGGCGGCGGAATGCCTGGCCGGTGGATGCGCCGGCGGAGCGTCCGGTCGGGAGATGCGCCCCGCGGAACGTCCGGTCGGGATGCGCTGGCGGAACGTCCGGTCGGGAGATGCGCCCCGCGGAACGTCCGGTCGGGATGCGCTGGCGGAACGTCCGGTCGGGATGCACCCAGCGGAACGTCCAGCCGGAGGTGCTCCGGTGGACCGTCCGGTCAGGAGCTGCTCCCGCAGAGCGTCCGGCCGGGGATGCGCCGGCCAAGCGTCCGGCCCGAGCCAGGCCTCACGAGCCCGGCCCCACGAGCCACGCTCCCCACTCCGGTCACATTCCACCTGACGTGTGAACGCCCGGGCATGTGAACGGCCCCTGACCTCGAAGGATCAGGGGCCGTTCACAGCACGTCTCAGTTGGTGCCGGTGTTCTCCACCGACTGCCCGGTCGCCTCACCGTTGGTCCCGGTGCCGGGGTCCTGGTTCGGGTCCGGCGGCGGGGGCGGCGGCGGGTTCTCCTCGCCACCGGCCGAGGTGGGCGGCGGAGGCGTCTCCGACGACGGCGGCACGGACGGCGTCGTGGTCGACGGCTGCGTCGACGGCGTGGTCGTCGTGGTCGTCGGCTGCGTCGACTGGCTCGGCTGCGTCACCGGCGGGGTCGTCGAGGTCGGGGGCGCCGTCGAGGTGTTCGTGTCGAGCTCCTTGGCGAGCTCCTTGTGCTTCTCCTCGAGCTGCGCCTTGCCGTCGGCCGTCGAGACGGAACCGAGGCTGGCCTCGACCTTGTTCAGCTTCTCGCGGGCCTCGTTGACCTTGCCCTCGCGCAGGGCGAGGCGGGCCGCGTCGAGGTCGGTGTTGATGATGGCCGCGGCCTCGATCGACTTCGCGTGCTCGGAGTAGAGCACTCGCGTGAGGCCCCAGAGCGCGTCGCCGGGCTGGGCGTCGCGGGCCACGAGGCTCACGCCGGTGAAGGCGATGGCCAGGACCGCGGCGGCGCTCGCCAGCGGGATCAGGAAGCGGTGCCTGCTGACCGGCTGCGGACGGGCAGCCTGGATGGTCGCGATGGCGGTGTCGGTGTCGACGAGCTCGCCGAACGGCTCGGTCTCCACCTCGTTGCGCCACGCGAGCAGCAACGCGTTCAGATCGTCGTCGCCCAAGGCGCCGGCCGCGCCCGGAGTCGCCGACCCCAGAGCGTCCAGCAACCTGTCATCAGCCTGCACAGCCGAAAGATCGTCTGCGACGCCTTCGTGCGGGGCTCTATCGTCCTGTCCGCGCACTTCCTCGTCGTCCTTCCCGTGTTCGTCGGCCACTCAGACCACCTCCTCCGCTGCCAGCGACTTGCGCAGCCGGGCCAGTGCGCGGTGTTGCGCCACCCGAACCGCACCCGGAGTCGAACCGACCGCCTCGGCAGTTTCCTCGGCGGAGAGTCCGACCACGACCCTCAACAGCAGGATCTCCCGCTGTTTCTCCGGCAGGACGCGCAACAGCACCGCCATCCGGTCGGAGAGTTCGCCCTGCATGGCCCGCTGCTCCGGACCAGCTTCGGTCTCCGGCGCGTCGGGGACTTCAGGAACGGGCTCGGAGCGGTTCCTGGCGGCGGACCGATGTGCATCGGCGACCTTGTGCGCCGCGATCCCGTAGACGAACGCGAGGAAGGGCCGACCCTGGTCGCGGTAGCTGGGCAATGCCGTGAGCACCGCGAGACACACCTCCTGGGCCACATCGTCCGCCGAAGCGAAGCTCCGCTCCTGCCTGCCAACTCGGGCGCGGCAGTACCGCACCACCAGAGGACGAATGGAGGCCAGCAGGCGTTCGATCGCCTGGCGGTCGCCGTCGACGGCCGCGCCCACTTCGGCGTCCAGTCCGTCCCCCAAGTTGGTCATCGCAGACAACAGCCCTGGTGTTACTTGTTGGCGTACCGACATGAAACAGCACGAGTCACTCACAGCGACCCGTTGCCGCAGCTTCACCGTACCGGTCTTCAGGCCTTCTGTTCATAGGTGGGGTATGGACACCCCGAGTGAACAGCAGACACGCCCGAACGGCTTACAGCCCGGCGACATTGTCACCGGGCTGGGCTAAATGCGCATCCTGAGGGGGTCACCGCGCGCACGGGGTGAGCCCACTCACGCCACCGGCTCCGCTTCCCCACATGCGGCATATGAGGATGCGGAGCCGGTGCGGCAAGAGCGACCTACTGGACGAGGCCTCGCCGGAAGCCGTGCGCGACCGCCTGAGCGCGGTCACGGACACCGAGCTTGCGGAAGAGACGACGGGCGTGCGTCTTCACCGTGTCCTCCGACAGGTAGAGCTCGCGACCGATCTGGCCGTTGCTCTTGCCCTGGCTCATGCCCCGCAGCACCTGGAGCTCGCGCTCCGTGAGCTGCACGCCGGGGTCGGAGGGCTGACGAGGCGCCGGCACCGAGGTGCTGGCGAGCGTGTGCGCGAGGGCTGCCACAAGCTCGGGACGCGACGCGTCCCACCTCAGGTAGCCGCGGGCACCGCCGGCGATCGCCGCGGCGATGCTCCCGGCGTCGTCGGGTGCGCCGAAGACGATGACGTTTGCCTGCGGGTTCGCAGAGACGAGCCGACGGGTTGCTTCAACCCCGGTCGGGACGGCGCGCTGGGTTCCCACCAGGACGACGTCGACCGGCTGCCTTGAAAAGCGAGCCAACAACTCGTCACCGTGCGCTACGCAGTCGATGCGGCTAACCCCGGGGACAGCCGACATCACGCGGGTGAGACCCTCCCGCACACTGCGCCGGTCGTCGCAAATAAGGACCGTGGTCACGGGGACTCCTTTCCTGCAGCCGAGTGACGTTCCATCTCCCCTATCGGACGCTGGAGGCCCGACCTTGACACGATCCGGTGCTTAATCCGTCAAGAAGTTCATCTGAGGGTCTGCGTTCGGGGGTTCCCCGGAACGGAGCAGCCCGGTCGGCACCCACGGGGAATCAAGGGCGACCTGTCGGCTGACGGGATCAGCTCTCCGTAACACGCAGCTCAGAGCCTCAGTCGCCCGGTCGATGGCGGTTGCGCCCACCGTGGGGGCATGGCCCACCAGGACGAGAGCGCTCGGCCAGATCAACGGTTGAAGGCCTTTTTCGGCGCTGTGATTTAGGTCACACTCCACTAGTTCGACTCCTCTTTTCAGGCCGTCGGGGGTCCCCCACACGACCAACGAGGTGCCCAGGACGAGTGCCGACTTGAGCTCGTGCCGCAGCGCCTTCCGGCTCGTCGCGACGCCGTACGCCGCCTCGGCGGGTGCCACGGCGGCCTCGGCCCGGCCGGACGCCAGCTCGATCTCGGCTGCCACCCAGCCCCGCCGGACCTCACCCCGCCACGAGTGCGTCTCAACTCGTGCGAGCAACCTCCCGGCCTCCTCCAGGCGTTGAGCACCGAGCGAATCGGCGGCGAGGCCGAGCAGGGCGTCGGTCCGGGCGCCCGCGGGGTCGACGCCGTCGGGGTCGGCCGCACCGCCGTCCGGAACGCGCGCGAGGGCGGCGCCGTCGAGAGCACGGGCGAGGTGGTGCGCGCCCAGCTGGCGGTGGTGCGACGCGCGAGTCGAGAGGGACAGGGACGCGATCACCGGGTCGGGGTCGTGCCGGAGCGCGTCCAACGCGGTGGCCGCGGCGGCGTAGTGGCCCTGGCCGCCCAGGACGACGGCGGCGAGCCACCGGACGCGCGCGCTGGAGGCGGCGAGGGCGGACCACACGTCGAGGTCGGGCGCGTCGCCGAAGGCGGCGCGACGCAGCTCTGCTTCGGTCACGGGGACGAGTCTGCCGTCCGGCACCGACAAAAAATCACGTGACCGCGGCTTCGACCGCGTCCACGGCGGCCGCCAGGTCCTCCACGCGTTCGGCGGGCGACGTCACGACCCCGCGCCGCCACCCCGGCCCGCCCACGAACAGCCGCACCTGCTGCCGGGTCCGGGGCAGCGCCGAGATCACCCCCGGATCGGCGTACCGCGGCAGCTGCGCCCACAGCACCACCGCGGCGGGCGCGGTGCGGCGCACGGCTGCGGCGAGCGCCTCCATCGGCAGCGCGGCGCCGAGCTGCCGCACCACCACGCCTCGACGGGCCAGCTCGGCAGCCAATGGGTAGAGAGGAAGGTTGTGCCTCTCCTCCGGCATGCAGGCGAGCAACACGGGCCGATGGTTGCGCCCCGCGGTCACGAGCGGTGTGGCGCGCACGAACGCCGCGAGCACGCACTCGTTCAGCAGGTGCTCGACCTCGACGCCGGCGCCGGACAGCTGCCACTTCGCGGCGACGGCGGTCAGCACCGGGCGGACGACCTCGTTCCACGTGGCGACCACGCCGTCGGAGGCGAGCGAGTCGGCGAGCATCTCCTGGACGGCGATCGAGTCCATCGCGACCGCCGCACGCCCCAGTCCGCGCGCCAAACGAGACGCTCCGGGCATTTTCAGCCCGCGACCACCCGATGGTGCGACGGGGACCACTCCGTGTGTGATCGACGATTTCGATTCCAGCGCGAAACGGGCCGCCTCGGCGGAGGACGCGCCGCGCAGAAGTGCGCGTTGCATCAATTCCAGGCGCGCCACGTCCGGAGGCCCGTATTTCCGGTGCCGCCCCACGGTGTGGCCGGTCGGACCGAGGCCGTAGCGCCGGTCCCAGGTGCGGAGGGTGGCGGGAGCCACGCCGAGTCGCCTGGCCACCGCGGCCACTGAGAGAAGGGGCTCAGTCGTGTGACTCCCGGCAGAGGAGCGCTCCGGCGGTGTCATCACGAGAGCCATGTTCCGTTCACCTCATCCGGGCGGCAACTCCGGGCGGTGAGTGATCGAACACGCGTGCCGTCACCCATCAGTTGATAAGGGTCTTCTGCCTCTTGAACAAGTTTTGACGCGGTTCTACGGTGGATCATCGTTAAGCCGAATGGAGCAGTCGTCACGGAGGCGGTCTCGATGGCGGACACCCGAAGGCTCCCCGGTCCCAACGCAGATCTGTGGGACTGGCAGATGCGCGGTTCGTGCCGGGGCATGGACAGTGCGTTCTTCTTCCACCCCGACGGCGAACGGGGTCCGGCGAGAGCCCGGCGGGAGGCCCGCGCCAAGGCGGTCTGCCTCGCCTGCCCGGTGCTGGAGATGTGCCGCAAACACGCGCTCGCCGTGCAGGAACCGTACGGAATCTGGGGTGGACTCTCGGAATCCGAGCGCGACCACATCATCAAGGCACGAAAGCGACAATTGGCAATCGTTTAAAACGAAACGGGCGACGCTGGGAAGCGCCGCCCGTTTCGTTCGTTCTCAAAAAATGGCGAGCCTGTTCGAGCTCGCCGTCCCGCCGGAGGCGGGACAGAAAACTCAGTGGCCGTGCCCGTGACCGTGGCCGTGGCCGGCGGCGGCCGAGGTCGGCTCCTCCGCCTTCTTCTCCACGACGGCGCTCTCGGTCGTCAGCACCATGCGCGCGATCGAGGCGGCGTTGGCGACAGCCGAACGCGTGACCTTGACCGGGTCGATGATGCCCTGCTCCAGCAGGTCGCCGTACTCGAGCGTGGCGGCGTTGATGCCGAAGCCCCACTCGCCCTCGCGGACCTTGTTCACCACGACGGCGCCTTCGAGGCCCGCGTTCGCAGCGATCCAGAACAGCGGCGCGGACAGGGCCTTCGCGACGAGCGCGACACCCGTGGCCTCGTCACCGGTCAGGTCGAGGCCGCCGTCGAGCACCTTGGAGCCGTGCACGAGAGCGGAGCCACCGCCGGGGACGATGCCCTCCTCGACCGCGGCCTTCGTAGCGGCGACCGCGTCCTCGATGCGGTGCTTGCGCTCCTTGAGCTCGGTCTCGGTGGCGGCGCCGACCTTGATCACGGCGATGCCGCCGGAGAGCTTCGCGAGGCGCTCCTGGAGCTTCTCGCGGTCCCAGTCGGAGTCCGTGGCCTCGATCTCGCGGCGCAGCTGCTCCGCGCGGCCGGCGATGTCGGCCTTGGTGCCGCCGCCGTCGACGATCGTGGTGTCGTCCTTGGTCACGACGACGCGGCGGGCGGAGCCCAGCTGCTCGAGCGTGGTCTCGGACAGCTTCAGGCCGATCTCCGAGGAGATGACCTCGCCACCGGTGACGACCGCGAGGTCGTCCAGGAACGCCTTGCGGCGGTCGCCGAAGAACGGCGCCTTCACGGCGACGACCTTCAGGGTCTTGCGGACGGCGTTGACCACCAGCGTGGACAGGGCCTCGCCCTCGACGTCCTCGGCGACGATCAGCAGCGGCTTGCCGGACTCCGCGACCTTCTCGAGGATCGGGAGGACGTCGGCCAGGGCCGAGATCTTCTCGCGGTGCAGCAGGATGCGGACGTCTTCGTAGACGGCCTCCTGCGCCTCGAGGTCGGTCGAGAAGTGCGTCGACACGTAGCCCTTGTCGAACTGCACGCCCTCGGTGATCGCGAGCTCGGTCGCGAGCGTGGACGACTCCTCGACGGTGATGACACCGTCCTCGCCGACGCGCTCGATGGCCTCGCCGAGCAGGGCGCCGATGGACTCGTCGCGCGACGAGACCGTGCCGACCTGCGCGATGTTCTCGCGGCCCTTGACCGGGGTGGCCTTGCCCTTGAGCGCGTCCACGACGGCGTCGGCGGCGGCCTGGATGCCCCGGCCGAGCGCGGTCGGGTTGGCGCCCGCGGCGATGTTGCGCAGGCCTTCCTTGACCAGCGCCTGCGCCAGCACGGTGGCGGTGGTGGTGCCGTCACCCGCGACGTCGTTGGTCTTGGTGGCGACCGACTTGGCGAGCTGCGCGCCGAGGTTCTCGAACGCGTCGTCCAGCTCGATCTCGCGGGCGATCGTCACACCATCGTTGGTGACCGTCGGGCCACCGAACTTCTTGTCGAGCACGACGTGGCGGCCGCGCGGGCCAAGGGTGACCTTGACCGTGTCCGCGAGCTTGTTGACGCCGCGCTCGAGGGCCCGACGAGCGTCCTCGTCGAAGCTGATCTGCTTGGGCATTTACCTCAAAGCCTCTCTGGGTAGCGAAACGCCCCGGCGACCCCGGGATGGGGCGCCGGGGCGTCAGGCATGACAGCCAGCGTCTTAGTTGACGACGGCCAGCACGTCGCGGGCGGAGAGGATCAGGTACTCCTCGCCGTTGTACTTGACCTCGGTGCCGCCGTACTTCGAGTAGATGACGACGTCGCCGACAGCCACGTCCAGCGGAACGCGGTTGCCCTTGTCGTCGATGCGGCCGGGACCCACCGCGAGGACCTTGCCCTCCTGGGGCTTCTCCTTCGCGGTGTCCGGGATCACGAGGCCGGAGGCAGTGGTCGTCTCGGCCTCGGAGGCCTGAACGACGATCTTGTCCTCGAGCGGCTTGATGTTCACGCTCACCGGGATGACCTCCACGGGTCGTTGGCAGGTTCGAATTAACGGCTCCTGCCACCCCGCCGTCGCGGGGGTCGGGGCGGTGCTGGTGCCGTGCAGTTGGCACTCTACCCACGAGAGTGCCAAGCCTTCAACGAGACCCCCGAACCGATCACCATCCGGGAGCCGTATTCAGGGCATGTCCCCGTTGACGCGCCGAACGCTGCTGCTCGCAGGCGTGGCAGGAGTCACAGCGTTCTCGGCCACCGCCTCGGCCCGGCCCGGCGACCCTTTCACACTCGGTGTGGCCTCGGGCGACCCGGCACCCGACGAGGTGGTCCTGTGGACCCGGCTCGCCGTCGAACCGCTCGCCGAGGACGGTCTGGGAGGTATGCCGAGCCGTCCGATCGAGGTCCTGTGGCAGGTCTCCGAGGACGAGAGGTTCACCCGAATCGTGCAGCACGGCTCCACCACGGCTCGACCGGAGGAGGCGCACAGCGTCCACGTGGAGCTCGTCGGACTGGAGCCCGGCCGCGAGTACTTCTACCGCTTCAAGGCCCTCAACCACCTCTCGCGGACGGGCCGTACGCGCACGGCGCCCCCTAGGGACGCGCTGCGCGTACCGCTGACGATGGCCTTCGCGTCGTGCGCGCAGTACGAGCACGGCTACTTCACGGCGTACCAGCGCATGGCGGAGGACGAGCCGGACCTGGTCCTGCACCTCGGCGACTACACGTACGAGTACGAGGCCGGCATCCACGTCGCCCCGAGCGGCAACGTCCGGCACGTCGAGGGCCCGACCACCGTCACCCTCGCGGGCTACCGGCGGCGGCAGGCGCAGTACAAGACCGATCCCGACTTGCAGGCCGCGCACGCCGTGGCGCCCTGGTCGGTGATCTGGGACGACCACGAGATCGACAACAACTGGGCGGGCCTGCTGCCGGACAAGCCGCAGCCGGACTTCCCCGCGCGCCGGGCCGCGGCCATCCAGGCGTACTACGAGAACATGCCTTTGCGCAGGTCATCAAGGCTGTACCGGCGGATCGGCTGGGGCGCGCTGGCCACGTTCCACATGCTCGACACCCGTCAGTACCGAACCGACCAGGCCTGCGGGGACGGCCTGCAGCTCTGCCCCGAGCGCCTCGAACCCGAGCGCACGATGCTCGGCGCGGCGCAGGAGGAGTGGCTGTTCGACGGCCTGCGCGGTTCCCAGGCGCGCTGGGACGTGCTCGGCCAGCAGGTGTTCTTCTCGCAGTACGACTACATCCCCGGCGAGGTCGACAAGTTCCTGCTGGACGCGTGGGACGGCTACGTGGCCGACCGGGACCGGGTCGTCGCGCGGTTCGCCGACGTGCGGAACCCGGTCGTGCTGACCGGCGACGTGCACGCGGCGTGGGGCGCGGAGGTGAAGGAGCGGTGGAGCGACCCGTCGTCGAGGACCCTCGCGACCGAGCTGGTCACGACCTCGATCACGGCCGGCGGCGACGGTTCGGAGGAGTACGCCGAGACGCCGCTGTGGCTGCGCGAGAACCCGCACGTGAAGTACTTCAACAACCGCCGCGGGTACACGCTGACGAGGTTCACGCCCGATGAACTGCGCACGGACTTCCGCGGTCTTGAGTACGTGACGAGGCCCGGCTCCCCGATCTCCACGAAGGCGTCTTTCGCGGTGGAAGACCGGAGGCCGGGCCTCAACAAGCTGTGAAGATCAGCCGGACCAGTTGCCCGACACGAACATCAGGTACATCAGGGTCTGCACGACCAGGCCTGAGTACATGACCACGTACGTCGCCGGCTTCAACGCGGCCACGCGCTGCCCGAGCAGCACCAGCGCGAGGTAGATGCCGAAGCACGGCAGCAGGTACCGGTGCACGGACACCAGGTTGCCGTTCAGCGTGAGCATGACCGTCGAGGCGAACCCGAACAGCGCGACCGGCACCAGTTCGTTGCGCCGCACCGCCAGCAGGTAGATCGAGCCTGCGATCAGCAGGACCATGCCGGCGAACGGGATGACGTGGTTCGTCAGGTTCCACGCGGTGAGCTCGGCGGGGATGGTCAGGTTGTTGATCGAGATCTGGAACTCGTTCCAGAGCGTGCCGAAGATGTTCGGGTTGAACTTGTGGTACGACCAGGCAGGGGCCTTCTCGTACGCCGACGTCATGCCCAGCGGGTCGCCGACCAGGATCTTCAGGTACAGCGCGAAGCCCAGGAAGCCCACCGCGCTCGCCGGGAACCACAGCAGGTGCCACGACAGCAGGCCGCGGAACTTCCACTCCTTGCTGCGCCAGAACTCCAGGAAGCACAGGCCGACGAACAGCACGGCGGTGATCCGCACGCCGGTCAGCGGCATCAGGCACAGGCCCATGAAGACCCACTGCCGGCGCAGCGCGAAGAGGTACGCCCAGAAGCCGAGGGCGATGAACACGGCCTCGCTGTAGAACGCGTGCAGGAAGTACGCCGACGGCCAGGTCAGCATCAGCATCACGACGAGCCACGGAGCGCGCTCGCCGGTCAGGAACGTCCTGGCGATCTTGAGCAGCGCCACCGCGCCGAGCCAGGTGGCGACCGTGTTCACGATGATGCCCGCGGCGAGCGTCCCGATCTTGGCGAAGAACGCCATCTTCACGAGCCACACGAACAGCGGGAAGACCGGGTAGAACGCCTGCGACGTCGGCACGTTCTGGTACGCCGTGCCCTCGGCGATGCCGGTGAAGTTCTCGGCGTCCCAGCGGTGCGTGTGCGACAGCAGCGTGTCGACCGACCGCGACGAGATCGGCGTGCCCTCGAAGATCGGCAGCAGTGGTTCGAGGACGCGGCCGAGCACGGTCATGAAGACCTGCCAGGCGAACACCAGGAGGAAGACCTTCGCGAAGTCGCCCGTCAGCGCGGTCTTCCACCGGGGAGCGGGTCGGGTCGTCTCGTCGGCGACGACCTCCGGCTCGCGGATCGCGGTGTCAGTCATGAACGGGTTCCTTTGCAGGCTCTTCAACCGGCTCTGCCGGGCGGAACACGAGCTTGCTGTAGAGCACGTAGTTCCAGACGAGTGCGACGCAGATGCCCGCGAACTTGGGCGCCGCGATGGCGAGGGTCTCGGGCAGACCGGAGAAAAGACCGCGCGTCGCCATGATCATCAGCGGCTGGATGACCCACAGGCCGATGCCCGTGACCAGCACGAACAGCACGATCTGCCGGACGGCGCCGCCGCCCGACGCGCGGAACGTGAAGCTGCGGTTGAGCGTGAAGCTGAGCGCCATGCCCATCGTCGTCGAGATCAGGTTCGCGATCACCAGCGGCGTGCCGAGCGCGAACAGCACCGTGTAGCCGACCAGGTCGACGAGGGTGTTGCCGATGCCGACCAGGGCGAAGCGCAGTTGCTGGGCGCTCAGCAGCCGCTTCACGGCGCGAGGGCCCTGGCGTCGTTCGGCACCGGCACGGCCGTCGCGGTGCGCACCGAGGCCACGCTGTAGAGCGGCCGCGCCTGCACCTCCGTGTAGATGCGGCCGATGTAGCTGCCGAGCACGCCCAGCATGATCAGCTGGATGCCGCCGAGGAAGAACACGGCGCTGGTGATGAACGCCCAACCGGGGACGGCGGTGTCCGGCAGGAACAGCTTCACGCCGACGACGTAGCAGATGCCGAGGAACGCGAGCATCGAGATGAAGTAGCCGACCTTCGAGATCAGCTTCAGCGGTGCGGCGGAGAAGCCGACGATGCCGTCCGCGGCGAACCGCAGCATCTTGCGCAGCGGGTAGCCGGTGACGCCCGCGTGCCGCTTGTCGCGGTCGAACTGGACGGCGGTCTGCTTGAAGCCGATGAAGCTGACGAGGCCGCGCAGGAACCGGTTGTGCTCGCGGAACTTGCGCAGCTCCTCGACGACCTTGCGGTCGATCAGGCGGAAGTCGCCGGTGTTCTCCGGGATGTCGATGTCCGCGACCTTGCGCAGGAACCAGTAGAACGCCCGCGCGGTGGCCTTCTTGAACGCCGTGTCCTGGCGCGAGCGGCGCTGGGCGTAGACGACCTCGTAGCCCTGCTCCCACTTCTCGATCAGCTCGAGGCTGACCGCGGGCGGGTCCTGCATGTCGCTGTCCATGATGATCACGGCGTCGGCGTCCGCGAGGTCGAGCCCCGCGGTCACGGCGAGCTGGTGACCGAAGTTGCGCGCCAGGTCGATGACGGTGACCCGGTCGTCGGCGTCCGCGACGGCGTTGAGCAGGTCCAGCGAGTTGTCGCGGCTGCCGTCGTTGACGTAGATGAAGTTGACCCGGTACCGGTCCTCGAGCGGCTTGACGACCTCGGAGACCGTCTTGTGCAGCAGATCGATGTTCCCGCCCTCGTTGTAGATCGGGAACAGGTACGTGATCGTGCGCATGGGTTCAGCGCTCACCGCTTACTCCAAGATTCAGGTCCGCCCAGGAATGGCGTCAGAGTATCTGCACCGTGTTCACGGGCAGACCGGGCGTCGTCGAGAGGTCCATCGGGGACGGCTTGGCGCCCGCCGCGACCAGGTGGGCACCGAGCGCGGCGATCATCGCGCCGTTGTCGGTGCACAGCCGCGGCCGGGGCACGCGCAGCTCGATGCCGGCCTCGGCGCAGCGCTCGGCCGCGAGTCCGCTCAGGCGCGAGTTCGCCGCGACTCCACCGGAGATGACGAGCGTGCCGACGTCCAGGTCCTTCGCGGCCCGGATCGCCTTGGCGGTCAGCACGTCCGCGACGGCCTCCTGGAACGACGCGGCGACGTCGGCCAGCGGGATCTCCTCGCCGGCGCGCTCGGCGCGTTCGACCCAGCGGGCGACCGAGGTCTTCAGGCCGGAGAACGAGAAGTCGTACTTCGCGTCGCGCGGGCCGGTGAGACCGCGCGGGAACGCGATCGCGCACCCGTTGCCCTGCTTGGCGAGCTTGTCGATGGGCGGGCCACCGGGGTAGGGCAGGTCGAGCAGCCGCGCGACCTTGTCGTACGCCTCACCCGCGGCGTCGTCCACCGTGGAGCCGATCTCGGTGATCGAGTTCGCGAGGCCGCCCTCGATCAGCAGCAGCTGCGAGTGGCCGCCGGAGACCAGCAGCGCGAGGCAGCGCTGGGGCAACGGGCCGTGCTGCAGCGTGTCCGCGGCGACGTGGCCCGCGAGGTGGTTCACGCCGTAGAGCGGCTTGTCGAGCGCGGCCGCGTACGCCTTCGCGGCGGACACGCCGACCAGCAGCGCGCCGGCGAGGCCGGGACCCGCGGTGACGGCGATGGAGTGGATCTGCGAGAGCTCGACCTGCGCGGCGTCGAGCGCCCGGCGCATGGTCGGCACGAGGGCCTCGAGGTGGGCGCGCGAGGCGACCTCGGGCACGACGCCGCCGAAGCGCGCGTGCTCCTCGACGCTCGAGGCGACCTCGTCGGCGAGCAGTTCGAGCGAGCCGTCCGGACCGAGGCGGACGATGCCGAAGCCCGTCTCGTCGCACGAGCTCTCGATGCCCAGGATCAAGCGGTCAGACATGCTGAGCTGGCCTTCCCATCGTGTACGCGTCGGCACCCGACGGCTGGTAGTAGCGGCGGCGCAGGCCGAGTTGCTCGAAGCCGTGCGCCTTGTACATCGCGATCGCGGGCTCGTTGTCCGTGCGGACCTCGAGGTAGACCGGCACGCCGATCTCGTCGACGCGGGCCAGCAGGTCCTTCAGCAGCGTCTTGCCGACGCCCCTGCCCTGCCAGTGCCCGATGACGGCGATGGTGTGCACGCTGGCCTCGTGCGGACCGGCGGCGAGCCCGGCGTAGCCGATCAGCTCACCGTCCGCGTACGCGCCCACGTAGTAGTTGCCGTTGTCGAGCTCGGTGTGGAACGCGTGCTCGCTCCACGGGTCGTCACCGGGGAACAACGCCAGTTCGATCTCGTGGCACTTGGGCACGTCGGCGTGCTGCAGAGGCGCGAGCGTGACGGTGCCGGTGGTCATGCCCTGGTCACCCGCTTGCGCCCGGTGGGCTCGACGGCGTCGGGCCGGCGCAGGTAGAGCGGGGTGAGGGCGGCCGGGCGGGCCTTCGCGAGCACCTCGGCGGCCGCGGCGGCGACCAGGCCCTCCGGGCTCGGGTGCCTGGCTGCCAGCGTCTCCAGACCGAGGACCTCGGCGTAGATCTCGGCGCCCTCGCCCGTCGCCTGGTGCACGCCCATCGCGGGCAGCTTCTCGGCGAGGTCCTGCGGGCGCTCGACGTGCGGGCCGTCCGTGCGGCGGCCGGCGGCGTCGTAGGCGGCCCAGTAGACCTCCTTGCGCCGCGCGTCGGTCGCGACGAGCAGCGGGTGACCGCTGGCGGCGTCCTTCGCGATGGCGTCGGTGGTGGCGACCGGGTAGACCGGGCGGTTCAGCGCCTGGCCGAGCGCGGCGGCGGTGGCGAGGCCGACCCGCAGGCCGGTGAACGGGCCGGGGCCGGCGCCGACGACGATCGCGTCGAGGTCGGCGTAGGTCTTGCCGGCTTCCTGCAGGGCATCGCTGATGTGCGGGGTGAGCAGCTCGCCGTGCGCCTTGGCGTTGAGCGTCACCCGCTTCGCGAGCAGGCGCGGCGGGGAGTCGGGCACGAGTTCGACCACACCGGCGGTGACTGCGGGGGTGGCCGTGTCGACGGCGAGCACTAGCACGATTGTCCAGAGTAGTACGTGTCTGAACGCACACTTCCGATGCGTCCTCTAGCCCCACGTTGGACGCTAGGGGGATGTTCGCTGAACCGAGTGACCGCGAGGCGTTGCGCTTCGGTGAGAAGTCTCTGACGTACGCCGAGTTGCACCAGGCCGCAGGCACTCTGGCATCGCGACTGAAGGGCAAGACTCGGGTAGCGGTTTGGGCGACCTCGACGCCGGAGACCTGTGTGTCCGTCGTAGCCGGACTGCTCGCGGGCGTCGCGATCGTGCCGCTCAACCCCAAGCTCGGCGAGCGCGAACTGGAGCACATCCTCTCCGACAGCCGGCCTAACCTGGTGCTCCGCGACGAACCACTGGTGTTCGGCGACGCCGGGACGTTCGACGAGCCCGGCCCCGAGACGCCGGCGCTGGTCATCTACACCTCCGGCACGACCGGCCCGCCGAAGGGCGTGGTGCTGCCGCGGCGGGCGCTGACCTCGAACGTCGACGCGCTGGCGAAGGCGTGGCAGTGGACCGCCGACGACGTGCTGGTGCACGGGCTGCCGCTGTTCCACGTGCACGGCCTGGGCATCGGGATCCTCGGCCCGCTGCGCCTCGGCGGGTCGGTGCGGCACGTGAAGTTCTCACCCGAGGCGATCGGCGACGAGCTCGCGACCGGCGCCACGATGATGTTCGGCGTCCCGACGATGTACCACCGCATCGCCGAGGCCGTGGAGAACAGCCGCGAGCTTGCCAACCGGTTCCGGAGTGCCCGCCTGCTGGTGTCCGGGAGTGCGGCGCTGCCCGCGAGCGACCACGAGCGGATCGCGCGGGCGACCGGGCAGGGCATCGTCGAGCGGTACGGGATGAGCGAGACGCTGATGAACGTCAGCGTGCGGTTCGACGGCGATCGCCGGCCGGGTGCGGTCGGGCTGCCGGTAGACGGTGTCGAGGTCCAGGTGGTGGACGAGCGGGGCCACGTCGTCGGGGACGGTGCGATCGGCGAGATCGAGGTGCGCGGACCGAACCTGTTCCTGGAGTACCTCAACCGTCCCGACGCGACCGAGGCGGCGTTCCGGGACGGGTGGTTCCGGACCGGCGACATGGCGGTGCGCGACCCCGACGGGTACGTGCGCATCGTCGGGCGGCGGGCCACGGACCTGATCAAGAGCGGCGGCTACAAGATCGGCGCGGGCGAGATCGAGAACGCCCTGCTGGAGCACCCGGCGGTGGCCGAGGTGGCGGTGACGGGCGAGCCTGATGACGACCTGGGCGAGCGGATCGTGGCCTGGGTGGTTCCAGCGGGCGAAGCGCCGGAACCATCGGCCCTGAGCGACCACGTCGCGAGGTTGCTGTCGCCGCACAAGCGGCCGCGGGTGGTGCGGTACCTGCAAGCCTTGCCGCGCAACGAGATGGGCAAGGTCCTCAAACGAGAGCTGTCCTGAGAGGACTGCCGACGGCCGACCGACGGGCTCGTTCGGCCGGCCGTCGACGTCAGTGACCTAGCGGCCGGACGTGTTGCCGTTGCAGGCGACGTACGACGGCGAGTGGTCGACCGTGAAGATCTCGAGCGGGCCGTTCCACTGCCACGGCGCGACGCACGCGTTGTTCAGCACGCTGATGCCGTGACCACCGGCGGCGTGGTTGTCGTTGCACGCGGCGTAGCCGGGGGCGTGACCCTCGTGCAGCAGCGAGGCCGGGCCGTTCCACTGCCACGGCGCGGCGCAGAGGTTGTCGGCAACGCTGATGCCACCGTCGTGGCGGTCGTGCTCGCCGGCGGAAGCGGGAGCAGCGGCCGCGAGCAGCGCACCGCCGATGACTGCGGTTGCGAAGAGCGTCTTCTTGATCATGCGGGGTTCATCGGCCGGTCACGCTCTGTCCTTAATGGACATCACCCGATGCGCCAGAAATCGTCACACAGGCAGGGGACGGTCGACCCATTCGCCGTGCGGAACGAGCTGAGCTGTGCGAACGTCGTCGATTCCGCGTTCGAGGCGGATCAGGAGATGATCTTCGTTCAGGCGTTCCGCGACGCCCTCTCCCCACTCGACGGCGACCACGGCGTCGACCAGGTCGGTGTCCAGGTCGAGGTCGTCCAACTCGTCCAGGTGACCCCCGAGCCGGTACGCGTCGACGTGCACCAGCCGCACGCCGCCCGCCTGCTCCGGCTCGTGCACGCGCGCGACGACGAACGTCGGCGAGGACACCCGGCCCTGCACGCCCATGCCGCGCGCCAGCCCGCGCACGAACGCCGTCTTCCCGGCACCCAGGGGCCCCGCGAGCAACAGGAGGTCGCCCGCGCGGACGAGTTCACCCAGCTTGCGGCCGAACTCCTCGGTGTCGGTCACCAGGGGCAGTTCGACGGTCTTCACGCTCGGCGCCACCACTTCTTCCGATTTCCTCCGCGATCGGTCGCGCACCGTTCGATCAGCGCGACCAGGTGGTCGTTGACGAGATCAGCCTGCTCCATCATCACCATGTGCCCGGCACCGGGGGCCCGGACGAGGGTGGCGTGGGGCATCTCCTCGGCCATCCGCTCGGCGTGCGAGAACGGCGTGAGCTTGTCCGCGTCGCCGCTCAGGATCAGCACCTCGCAGTGCCGCAGACCCGCGAGCGCCTTGTAGCGGTCGTGCGTGCCGAGGGTCTCCAGGAACTCGGTGAGCACCTTCACCGTGGTCCCGTTGATCATCTGCTCCATCAGGTCCACGAGGGACGGTGCCACCTTGCGGTCGCCGAACGCCCCCATGCGGATACCGCTCCAGGTGAGGCTCTTCGCGCTCTTGCGCACCCACTCGACGAGCCCCGGCTGCACCCCGGCGAGCCGGCCGACGCCGAGCGTCACGGGGTTGTAGCGCGACAGCACGGACTTCGGCAGACCCGCGCCGCCCACGGCTCCGGCGGCCGTGCCGACCAGCGCGACGCCGCGCACCCGTTCCTCGAAGAGCTCCGGGTGCTTCTCGGCCAGCGCCATGATCGTCATGCCGCCCATGGAGTGGCCGACGAGCACCAGCGGCCCCTCCGGCGCGATGGCCCTGATCACCGAGTCGAGGTCGAGCGCGAGCTGGTCGATCGTGCTGTTCTCGGCCGACGACCGTCCCGAACGGCCGTGGCTGCGCTGGTCGTAGAGGACCTGGTGGACGCGCGGGTCGATCAGCTCGGCGAGGTCGCGGCGCTGGAAGTGCCAGCAGCGGCGGTCCAGCGCGAACCCGTGCACCAGCACGACCGTGATGTCCGGCTCGCCGCCGTCGGCGGGGTCGACCTCCTCGACGGAGATCGGCACGCCGTCCTCGGCCGCCACCGTCGACTCGCGGTCGGGCCGCAGCTGTCCGAGCGGTTCGTCGGCGAGGCTGTCGGACGCGGTCTTGCGCTCGTGCGAGACCTTCGCGGTCTGCGCGACGGCGGCACCGGCGACGACGGCACCGACCGCGCCACCGACCCACCCGACGACCTTCCACACCGGCTTCACGTGTAGATCCTCCGCACCCGCGGCCGGTACATCCCGCAGACGATCTCGTAGTCGATCGTCCCGGTCAGCTCCGCCCACTCCGTCGCCGTCGGCTCCCCCCGGCTCCCGTCGCCGAACAGGACGACCTCGGCACCCTCCGCGATCTCGTCGTCCCCGCAGTCCACGACGATCTGGTCCATGCAGACACGCCCCACCACCGGGCGGCGCCTCCCGTCCAGGAGCACCTCCATCCGGCCGGAGAGCGCCCGCGGGACACCGTCCGCATACCCGGCCGGCACCAGTGCCAGCGTCGTGTCCTTCGGCGCGGTCCATGTCATCCCGTAGGAGACGGACTCCCCTGCGGGGATACGTTTCGTGAGCGCCACGTGCGACCGGTAGCTCATGACGGGCCGGAGGTCGTGGTCGGTCGGCACGGGATTCAGGCCGTAGATCGCGATGCCGGGCCTGACGATGTCGAAGTGCAGGTCGGGCCTGGTCAGCAGGGCCGCGGAGTTCGCGATGTGCCGCTTGGGGTCGAGGCCGTGCGCCTTCGCGACCTCGTAGGCGTCGTCGAACCGCTTGGCCTGCAGGTCGATCGACGGGTCGCCGATCTCGTCGGCGGACGCGAGGTGCGACCAGATGGCCACGACCTCGTGCCTGCTCGCCTGCTCGACCAGCTCCGGCCAGTCCCTGGGCTGGCACCCGTTGCGGCTCAGGCCCGTGTCGATCTTCAGGTGGAGCCGGGGACGGGCGTCGGCCTCCTCGGCCGCGGCCTCGATCCGGCGCAGGTCGCTCAGCGAGGACACGGCCATGTCCACGTCGGCGGCGAGGCCCGCGGCGAGGTCCTCGTCCGGGGCGTCGAGCCAGGCGAGGATCGGGGACTGGATGCCAGCCGCGCGCAACGCGAGGGCTTCCTGCGTGCTGCAGGAACCGAGCCAGGTCGCACCGGCTTCGAGGGCGGCTCGGGCCACCTGGACGGCGCCGTGGCCGTACCCGTCCGCCTTGACGACGGCCATGGTCTCGGAGGACGGCGCGAGACCGGCGAGCAGGGCGACGTTGTGCCGCAGCGCGCCCAGGTCGACGACAACTTCTGATCGGGCCATAACCCGTCAATCGTGCCATGGCGGGCAGGAACAGGGACTATGGCACAGCTCGCACACCCGCCCGCGTTTCGCCGAGCGCGAAGCGGGGACCTGGCGACGACCGCCGGTACGGCGGCCCGCCAGGCCGCGGTCTAGCGCCCCCTGATCGCGCGGATCGCGTCCGGGATCGCCGCCATCAGCCCCGACGCGGGCACCGGCGCGCCGTCCGCCCCCAACTCCGCCGCCAGCACGTGCGCGTACGCCGCGTAGCCCGCCGCCAGGAACGGGTCCAGCCCGCTCGCCAGCAGTGCGCCGATCATCCCCGACAGCACGTCGCCGGACCCGGCCGTCGCGGGCCACGACGACGTCGCCGAGTTCACCAGCGCCCGTCCGTCCGGAGCGGCCACCACGGTCCGGTGCCCCTTCAGCAGCACCACGGCGTCGAACCGCTGGGCCGCCTTCCTGGCCGCGGCGACGCGATCCGCGCCCACCGGGCCGGCCAGGCGTTCGAACTCGCGGTCGTGCGGGGTGAGGACCAGGGGCGCGTCGGGGTCGCGGGCGTCCCACAGCGACGGGTTCGACGCGAGCAACGTGATGGCGTCCGCGTCGGCGAT
Organism: Lentzea sp. NPDC003310; assembly: GCF_040610935.1. NCBI lineage: Bacteria > Bacillati > Actinomycetota > Actinomycetes > Pseudonocardiales > Pseudonocardiaceae > Lentzea > Lentzea sp. NPDC003310. The sequence goes on along the minus strand of NZ_JBEXNC010000011.1, from coordinate 48,488 downwards.
CGTCGGGACTCCCGCGTCCAGCACGGCCCGCAGGACCTCGGCGGACGACGGGCCGGTGCCCATGCCGGGGCCGACGACCCAGGCCTGGACGCGGCCCGCGTCGGTGATCGAACCCGTGCAGATCGTCTCGGGCCAGCGGGCGCGGATGGCGTCCGCGGCGGGACCGGCGTAGCGGACCATGCCCGAGGTCGCGAGGACGGCGGCGCCCGTGGAGAGCACGGCGGCGCCGGGGTAGGTGGAGCTGCCGGCGGCCACGCCCGTGACGCCCTGGGTGTACTTGTCGTCGGACGGGCCCGGCACCGGCCACCTGACGTCCGCGCGGTCGAGCAGGACGAAGTCCGGGTCCGCCGGCCTCAGGCCGATGTCGACCAGGTGGACCTCGCCGCAGTCCGCCAGGGCGTGGACCGGCTTCAGGCAGCCGAACGTGACGGTGGTGTGCGCGCGGACGTGCGGGCCGGAGATCTCGCCGGTGTCCGGGTCGATGCCGGACGGCAGGTCGACGGCCAGGATCGGCGTCTTCACCGACGCCACCAGTTCGGCCGCCTCGGGACGCAACGGGCCTCGGGCGGAGAGGCCCACGATGCCGTCGATCACCAGGTCCGGCGTGCCGACGTCCGTGACGATGCGGCCGCCGGCCCGGCGGAAGGCCGCAAGCCCCTCGGCGTGCGCCTTCTCGGGGTTCAGCAGCACGGCGGACACCGCGACACCGCGACGGCGCAGGAAGTAGCCGGCCCACAGGGCGTCACCGCCGTTGTTGCCCGCACCGACAAGCAACGTGACGCGACGTCGTCCGGCCAAGAGCCTCAGGGCGTGGGTGGCCACACCGAACGCGGCCTTGCGCATCAACGAGCCCGGCGGGACTACCGCCATGAGCTCCTCTTCAGCGGACTTGACGCGTTCGGTGTGCCAGACGCCTCTCACTCACTCGACGGTAACGGACTTCGCCAGGTTGCGAGGCTTGTCGACGTCGTAGCCGCGGGCGGTCGCGATCTCGGCCGCGAGCACCTGCAGCGGGATCGTCGAGATCAGCGGCTGCAGCAGCGTCGGGACCGCCGGGATCTCGATCAGGTGGTCGGCGAACGGGCGCACGGTCTCGTCGCCCTCCTCGGCGATCACGATCGTGCGGGCGCCGCGGGCCTGGATCTCGCTGATGTTCGACACCAGCTTCGAGTGCAGGACGGCACGGCCCTTCGGCGACGGCATGACGACGACGACCGGGAGACCCTCCTCGATCAGCGCGATCGGGCCGTGCTTGAGCTCGCCCGCCGCGAAACCCTCGGCGTGCATGTACGCGAGCTCCTTGAGCTTCAGAGCACCTTCGAGGGCCACCGGGTAGCCGACGTGGCGGCCGAGGAACAGCACCGCCTTCGAGTCCGCGAGCTCGCGACCGAGCGCCTTGACCTGGTCGATGGTGCCGAGCACGCGCCGCACGGCCTCGGGCATGGCCTCCAGCTCGTGGAACTCGCGGGCGACCTCGTCCGGGTACTTGGTGCCGCGGGCCTGCGCGAGGGCCAGGCCGACCAGGTAGTTCGCGGCGATCTGGGCGAGGAACGCCTTCGTCGACGCGACACCGATCTCCGGGCCGGCGTGCGTGTAGAGCACGGCGTCGGACTCGCGCGGGATCTGCGCGCCGTTGGTGTTGCAGACGGCCAGGACGCGGGCCTTCTGCGCACGGGCGTGGCGCACGGCCTCCAGCGTGTCCGCGGTCTCGCCGGACTGCGACACGGCGACGACGAGCGTGTCGCGGTCGAGCACCGGGTCGCGGTAGCGGAACTCGGAGGCCAGCTCGACCTCGACGGGCAGGCGGGTCCAGTGCTCGATCGCGTACTTCGCGACGAGACCGGAGTGGTAGGCCGAACCACAGGCGATGACGAAGACCTTGTCGACGTCGCGCAGGTCCTGGTCGCTCAACCGCTGCTCGTCGAGGACGATCCGGCCGTTCGCGAAGTGGCCGCGCAAGGTGTTCGCGAGCGCCTCCGGCTGCTCCTCGATCTCCTTGAGCATGAAGTACTCGTGGCCGCCCTTCTCGGCGGCGCTGAGGTCCCAGTTGACCGTGAACGGCTTGGCCTGCGCGGGCACGCCGTCGAAGTCGGTGACCTCGTAGCCGGAGCGGGTCAGCACGACCATCTGGTCCTGGCCCAGCTCGACGGCCTCCTTGGTGTGCGCGATGAACGCGGCCACGTCGCTCGCGACGAAGTACTCGTTGTCGCCGACGCCGACGACCAGCGGCGAGTTGCGGCGCGCGGCGACGACCGTGTCCGGCTCGTCGGCGTGCGTGAAGACGAGGGTGAACGCGCCCTCCAGGCGGTTCACGACCTTGCGCACGCTGGCGACCAGGTCGCCCTTCGTGTCGCCGTCCGCGTAGGCGAAGGACACGAGGTGCGCGACCGTCTCGGTGTCGGTGTCGGACGTCATCTCGACGCCGAGGCCCTCGAGCTCGGAGCGCAGGGCGAGGAAGTTCTCGATGATGCCGTTGTGCACCACGGCGACACGGTTCGTCGTGTCGCGGTGCGGGTGCGAGTTCCGGTCGATCGGCGCGCCGTGCGTCGCCCACCGCGTGTGCCCCATGCCGACGGTGCCCACGAAGTTCTCGCGACCCACCTCGTCGAGCAGCGTCTCCAGGTTCTGCAGCCGTCCGGCCTTGCGTTCGACGGCGAGGTCGTCGCCTGTCACGACCGCGACGCCCGCCGAGTCGTAACCCCGGTACTCGAGGCGCCTCAGCCCGTCCAGCACCACGTCGAGTGCCGACTGGTGACCCACGTATCCCACGATTCCGCACACGGGAAACAGACTAGCTAGACCACGCCACTAACCCTAATGAGTGAGCGAGCTACGTCACCGCAGGTCAGGGACACGAGTGGTGTAGACCAATCTCGGGTGTGGTGTGCGCGACAGGATCGACTACGGTTCTCCCCATGGCTCGCCGCGTGATCACGCTGACCGCGAAACAGGCTCTCGAGCAGCTCAGCAGGCCCGGCCCGCACCCCGTGCTGCGCGGCGACCTCGCGCTCGTAGGCCTGCCGGGCGTGATCTTCACGCCGCAGTCCGGCCTGGGTCTGCCCGCCGTCGCTCTCGGGCACGGCTGGATGCAGCCCGTGCGGCGCTACCACGGCCTTTTGCGCCACCTGGCGTCCTGGGGCGTGGTCGCCGCGGCACCGGCCGTGGAGCGCGGCCCGCTGCTGTCGTCCCGGGTGCTCGCCGCGAACCTGCTGACCACTTTGGACATCTCCACCGGCGTCCGGCTCGGCACCGGTGAGATCAGCGTCGACCCTGGCAAGCTCGCCCTCGCCGGGCACTCGATGGGCGGCGGCGCGGCGGTGCTCGCGGCGTCCGGTTCGGACCGGGTCCGGGCCGTTGTGACTTTGGCCGCAACGGAGACGCGCCCGTCCGCCCTGGACGCGGCCCGCGAGGTCGGCGTTCCCGGACTGCACCTCGCGGCGGGCGAGGACCGCATCGCGCCGCCGGTCGGGCACGCGGAGGCGATCGCGCAGGCGTGGGGCGGCCCGGTGCAGCTGCGGCTGCTGCCCAAGGCGTCGCACCTCGGGTTCACCGAGGGGCGGCACTGGAGCGAGCTCATGCTGGACGGCAGCTCCGAGCGGGGCTCGCAGAAGCTCGGGCGCGCGTTCGTGACGGCGTTCCTGCTGCGGGTGCTGACCGGGGACCGGACCTACGACGAGCTGCTCGACAGCGACCTGAAGAACGCGAACCTGGTGTTCCAGCGCGAAGCCCTGCTCAAGCGCTGACGGCGACACGACGAAGGCCCGCGTCCGGTGTGGACGCGGGCCTTCGCCGTTCAGAACCGTTCAGGACAGCCAGGTCTGGCCGCTCAGGTCGTCATCGTCGTCGACCGGTGCCGGACGACGCCGGTGGACCGGCGGGGGCGGCGCGACCGGAGGCGGTGGCGGAGGCGGCGGAACGGCCGCCGGTGCCTGCTGGTGCTGTTGTGGCGGCGGCACGTAGCCACCGTCGTCGTCCTCCGGGCCGAACGCCATCTCGCCCGTGCCGCGGTCGGGACGGTCCCACTGCGGCTTGCGCGGCTGCTGCTTCTCGCCCTGCTTGACGATGTTCTCGGCGGCCTCGCGCGCGGCGGTCTGGTCGCGCTGCTGCTTCTCCTCGCGGGCCGCGATGTCCGCGGCCACCCGGTCCTGGCCCGCCTTGAGCTCCGCCGAGACCTCGGCGGTGGCCCGGCGGGTCTTGGCGAGGTTGTCGTCGTAGAGCGCCTGGACGCGCGGGTCCACTTCCCCGATCATCGCCATGGGTTGGCGGCCTCTCCTCGGTCTTCACCCAGCGTGGTCTGCATGGCGCTCAACGGGTTGCTGTTGTCCTCGTCGAACAACGTTCCCGTCGTGCGCCACTGGCTGGCACCGCGCTCGGAGTCGCCGCCCTGCTGGCCGCCCGCTCCGGCACCGGCCATGCCGCCGCCCATCATGCCGCCGCCACCCATCATGCCGCCGGAGGCCGCACCGCTCGGCCCCTGACCACTGCCGTCCTGCAGGGACGGGAGGTTCGCGGAGCCCGGCTGACCGGCCTCGGACGCGTTCGTGTCGAACGAACCACCGCTGCTGTCACCGGAGTTGGGGCTGTTCCACGCGCTGTCGGCGTTCGAACCGCCGAGCACGGACTCGGCGCTGCCGCCCGCGCCGCCGGTGAAGGAGACACCGGACGTCGTGGTGCTGTCCGAGGCCTGCGCGAACTGCGGGGACTCGGCCGGGGTCCGGGACTCGCCGAGGCTCGGCATGATGCCGTTGTCCTCGACGTAGCTGCGGGCCATGGACTCCTGGAAGCGCTCGCCCACGTTCGGCGCGGCCTCGCCCGGCGCGCTCCAGACCTGCTCGCCGGACGGGGCGGGCATCGGCTGGAAACCGGCCTCGGCGGGCATCGGCCGGACGTCGGCCTCGGCGGGCATCGTCGTGACGCCGTCCGCCACGGCCTGCGGGAAGTCGGCCTCCGGCGTGCGCAGGCCGTCCTCGAGCCTGCCGCCGTCGGCACCTCCACCACCGCCGGGGCCGCCGGACTCGCCGCCGGGCGTCTGCGCGGCGGGGTTCTCGTCCTCACCGAAGCCGATGCCGATCTTGTCGGGCGTGCCGTCGCCGTTGTCCGCGGTCAGGTTGATCTCACCGGTCTCGGTGTTCACCTCGGCCGTGAAGTTGACGCCGTCCTGCTCGATGTGGATCTTGCCGTCCTCGCCGACCTCGACGGGGATCGGGTTCGACTCCGAGCCGAGCGGTCCGGTCCCGCCCGGCGCCGCGCCACCACCGGGTGCGGGAGCGCCACCGGCGGCAGGCGTCTGCCCGGCCGCCGTCGGGGTCGACCCGGTGAGCTGGTTGGCCATCGCGGTGATGGCCTGCGTGCCGTTCTGGCCCATCAGGGCCTTCGCGGCCTCGGGGTTCTTGCTGAAGTCGAGGTCGTAGGTCTTCGGCTCGCCCTTCGGCGTGTCGATCGTCATCTTCACGTGCCCGTTCGAGTCGGGCTCCGTGACCTTGATCGTGTTGTCGCCGGCCGTGACCGTGACGGTCTCGAGCTCCTCCTCGGGCTTCGGCTGGTCGGGCTTGCCGTCGCCGTCGAGGTCGTCGGGCTTGCCGTCACCGTCGGTGTCACCGGGGACGTCCGGCTTGCCGTCGCCGTCCTTGTCGAGCGGGTTCTCCGGCTTCGGGATCTCCGGCGTGCCACCGCCACCACCGCCGCCGCTCGGGGAGCCGCCACCACTGGGGCTGCCGCCACCGCTCGGGGTGCCGCCGCCACCGCCGTTGTCGACGGGCTTGCGGTTGCCGCCCTGCTCGGTGAACGGGGGCGGGTCGCCGACCTTGCCGAACGGGTCGTTGCCGAACGAGGCCTCGAGACCCTTGAACATCGCGTCGTAGTCGCTCTGCACACCGGTCTGCACGGCCTGGCAGTAGCCGTCGAAGGCCTTCTTCTTGCTGTCGAACTCCTCGCAGAGCGCCTTCAGCTTCTGCTTGGCGTTGTTGATGATGTTCTCGCGGGTGCTCGAGATCCAGCTGCCCCAGCCCAGCCCGGCGAGCATGCCGAGCGGACCACCGCAGACCGCGCCGAGCACGCCGCCGAAGAGCGCGTTCGGCACGCCCCCGAGCCAGTCGAGGATGCCGCCGTCGTTCTCGAAGAGGTCGCCGTTGGCGTGGCGGATCGCGGTCTCGGCCTCCTCGACCGTCAGACCGCCGCACTTCTCCGAGTACTGGTCGTGGATCTGCTGCGCGAACTCCTTGACGTGCTTCTGCATGTTGGCCACGCCGCCGGTGATCGCACCGGGGGCCGTGCCCGACTGCTGCACGAACGACTTCGAGGTCGTCGCGAACTTGTCGTGGTACCCGCGCGCCGCCTGGGCCGCCGGGCCCTCCCAGGAGCCGAGTCCGTTCCAGGCGGAGCCGAGCGCGTTGTCGTGCGCCTCCGCCTTCTTCACGTTCTCGGTGATCTTGTGCGCGTCCTCGCGGAACTTCGCGAAGTCGATGTCGCGGACCTCGTCGTACCTGCGGTAGATGTCGCCTTCGAGGTTCGGCGCGGCACCCTGGTGACCGCAGGCCGGCGCGGCCTTGCTGTAGATCGGGATGAACTTCTCGAAGAAGCGCAGACCGGGGGCGCCGGCGTCGAGCAGCGTGTTGCTGTTCGGCACGTCGCCCTGCTCGTTCAGCACCTTCTGGGTGGCACCGAGCTCGCGTTCCTCGCCCGCCTTCTTGACGAGGTCGTCCGCCTCCTCGCCCTCCATTGTGAAGGCGCCGTGCTGGATCTCCTTGCGGATGTTGTTGGACTCGCTGAAGCCCAGCGTCAGCGGCGCGAGGACCGTGCCCACCACGTGGTCGCCGAAGCTCGGGTCGTCCGGGACGTCGACCCCGTTCGCCTTGCCGTAGCGCTCGACCTCTTCCTGGGGAGCGCCGGCGCCGGCGAGGGCGCGCACGAGTTGCTTCTTGGTCTCCGGAGTGACGTTCGGGTCGTCGAGGAGCTTCTTGATCTCGTTCTGGTCCGCCACGACTCGTTACCCCTTGAACTGGCTCGAGGTCTGGGCCTCGTTCGACTCGTACGTCCTGGCGACGTCCTTCAGGCGCGTGGCGATGCCGGTCGCCTCTTTGCCGAACTTCTCGAGGCTCGTCCCGAACTTGTCGAAGTAGGTCTTGTACTGGGCGGCGACGCCCTGGAACTTGCGGCCGACCTGCCCGGCTGTCACGCCCGGCACCACCGAGGCCTTCATCTGGATCAGGGCTGATCCCTCTGCCTCGTACGTCCCCGCCGTCTTGGTCAAATCGCCGGACTGTACGCCGAACCCGGACATCGCTCGCCTCCCCTTGTCCCCGATCTGACGCAATTCGGTCTCATCGGGTTCCGCCATACAGTGCCAGCTCGGATCTGCTGCTGACCGGAGCTCGACGATGTCGGTTGCCTTAGTAAACAGCCATTCGGCGCAAGACGCTGATGATCACCACTGATCGGGTGGTGGTACCGGTCGCGCCGGGCAGGCGGGTCGCCGGGAGGCGGCGACTACTGCTGGTACCCCTGCGGCGGGTACGGCTGCTGGGGGCCGGGCGGCGGGAAGCCGGGCTGCGACTGCTGGGGGCCGGGCTGCGGAAACCCGGGCTGCGGGTGGTGCCCCTGGGCCGGGTACTGGCCCTGCTGCGGGAACCCCTGCTGGGGGAATCCCTGTGGCGGGTACGGCTGCTGCGGGTAGCCGTGGCCGGGCGGGAACGGGGGCTGGGCGGGCTTCCGCTTCGACGTCGCGACCACGGCGATGACGACGGCCACCGCGCCTCCCAGCAACACCAGGAGCACGAGCAACATCATCACGGTCATCTCCCAGCCCCCATTTGTCCTCAGTGCACCGAGGAAACCACACCGGCCAGGCGCTGCGCGGCCGACTCCGCCTGTTCGTGGCTCGTCGCCTCGACCATCACCCGCACGAGCTGCTCGGTGCCGGACGGGCGCAGCAGCACGCGGCCGGTGTCGCCGAGCTCGGCCTCGACGGCCGCGACGGCCTCGCTGACCGATTCGGCCTTGGCCACGGCCGCCTTGTCGGTGACCTTCACGTTGATCAGGACCTGCGGCAGGCGGCGCATCACCGAGGCGAGGTCCGCGAGGGACTTGCCGGTCTCGGCCATGCGGGCCATCAGGCGCAGCGCGGTGAGCAGGCCGTCGCCGGTGGTGGCGTGCGCGGGCAGCACGACGTGGCCGGACTGCTCGCCCCCGAGCGAGTAGCCGCCGGCCTTGAGGTCCTGCAGCACGTAGCGGTCGCCGACGGCGGTGGTGCGCAGGGTGATCTTCGACTCGCGCATCGCGATGTGCAGGCCCAGGTTGCTCATCACCGTGGCGACGAGCGTGTCCTCGAACAGCTCGCCCGCGTCGCGCATGGCGAGCGCGAGGACCGCGAGGATCTGGTCGCCGTCGACCGGGTTGCCGTCGGCGTCCACGGCGAGGCAGCGGTCGGCGTCGCCGTCGTGCGCGATGCCGAGGTCGGCGCCGTGCTCGCGGACGGCGGCCGCGACGACGTCGATGTGAGTGGAACCACAGCCGTCGTTGATGTTCAGGCCGTCCGGCGTCGCGTTGATCGCGATCACCTCGGCGCCGGCGCGGCGGTACGCGTCCGGTGCGGCCACCGACGCGGCACCGTTCGCGCAGTCCACCACGACCTTGAGGCCGTCGAGGCGGTGCGGTGTGACCTTGAGCAGGTGCTCGACGTACTGGGTCTCGGCGTCGGGCACGTCGCGCACCCGGCCGATCGCGGCACCGGTGGGGCGGTCGAAACCGGCGCCCATGTGCTGCTCGATCTCGTCCTCGACCTCGTCGGGCAGCTTGTGGCCGCCGGCGGCGAAGAGCTTGATCCCGTTGTCCGGCATCGCGTTGTGCGACGCGGAGATCATCACGCCGATGTCGGCGCCGAGTGCGGCGACCAGGTGCGCGACGGCGGGTGTGGGCAGCGCGCCGACGCGCAGCACGTCCGCACCGGCCGAGGTGAGACCGGCGGTGACGGCGGCGTCGAGCATCTCGCTGCTCGCCCTGGGGTCGCGGCCGACGACGGCGACGGGGCGGTGGGAGCGGTCGTGCTCGGCGAGCACCCGCGCCGCCGCGGCGGCGACGGACATCGCGAGCTCGGGGGTGAGATCGGCGTTGGCGAGACCGCGTACTCCGTCTGTGCCGAACAGGCGGGCCATGGAACCTCCGATGTGGACACTGCGAGGCGGCGGGGACAGACCTTCAAACCCCGGAAAACACTGCGGGAGCAGCAGTTCGAAATGAACTGCTGCTCCCGCGGGTACAGCTGGATGACGCTCGGTGCGGGTCTCCCCGCAGTCACCGCGCAGGTGCCTGGTTCCGAGGAACCGGGCTCCGGCGGTGACGGAGCATCAACGCTTGGAGTACTGAGGCGCCTTGCGGGCCTTCTTCAGACCGTACTTCTTGCGCTCCTTGACCCGCGGGTCGCGGGTGAGGAAGCCGGCCTTCTTGAGGACCGGGCGGTCCTCGGAGTCGACGGCGATCAGCGCACGCGCGATGGCGAGACGCAGCGCACCGGCCTGGCCGGTGATGCCGCCGCCACGCAGGTTCGCGATGACGTCGAAGGTCTCGGGCTTCTCCGTGGTGACGAGCGGCTCACGGATGAGCTGCTGGTGCACCTTGTTCGGGAAGTAGGCCTCGAGGGTCTTGCCGTTCAGCGTGAACTTGCCGGTGCCGGGCACCAGGCGGACGCGAACGACGGCCTCCTTGCGGCGACCGACGGTCTGCGCGAGGTGCGGGGCGCCGTTCAGCGAGGGCGCGACCACCGGCGCGGAGGTCTCCTCGACCTCGGCCTCAGCGGCCTCGGCCTCAGGAGCCTCGACGACCTCGGCCTCGACAACCTCGGCCTCGACCTCGGGGGTCTCGACCTCAGGGGTCTCGTTCTCAGGGGTGGTCACAGGAACTTCCTCGGTGTACTCGTCGCTCACTGGGCGATCTTCTTGATCTCGAAGGCCTGGGGCTGCTGCGCCTCGTGCGGGTGGCTCGGGCCGCTGTAGACCTTGAGCTTGTTCGCGATCTGACGGCCCAGGCGGTTCTTGGGCAGCATGCCCTTGATCGCCTTCTCCACCAGGCGGTCCGGACGGGTGTCCAGGACCTCGCCGAAGGACTGCTTGCGCAGACCACCGGGGAAGCCGGAGTGGCGGTACTGGAACGCCTGGTCGCGCTTCGAGCCGGTCAGGGCGACCTTGTCAGCGTTGATGATGACCACGAAGTCACCGGTGTCAACGTGAGGGGCGTAGGTCGGCTTGTGCTTGCCGCGCAGCAGCGTCGCGGCCTGGGTGGCGAGCCGGCCGAGCACCACGTCCTGGGCGTCGATCACGTGCCAGGTGCGGGTCACCTCACCGGGCTTCGGGCTGTACGTGCGCACGGATCTACCTCGTCGTCACTTGCGTCTGGGGTCACTGCGGCGGTTGCCCCAGACCGATCTTGGACTGGCCAAGCGGTGGTTCCGAGACAGGCGCGGCACACACGGGCGCCAGCTACCGCACAACAACGTCAGAAGATACCGGATGGGTGGCGCGGGGACCAAAACGGGTCCTCCGAAGCGCCTGCCCTCGGACATACGCGAGCCCCGGACCACGTGGTTCCGGGGCTCGCGAAGGGTCTTGCTACCTGCCGGCGGCTCAGCCCCAGCGGGAGGCGTTCTTGCGCTCGCCCTCCTGGTAGGCCTCACCGGCCTGCTGGACGGCGACACCGATGGAGGAGAGGACCTGCGCCAGGTCGCTGGCGGCGGTGTCCCACTGGACCTGCGCGGCGTGGTAGGCCTCGGAGCTCTCACCGTCGTAGCCGGCCATCATGGCCTTGACGCGGCCCTCGAGGGCCTCCAGCTCACCGGAGATCTTGTTGTGGGCGCTGGAGATCTGCGACGAAGCGTCCGCGAGCGCAGCGAATCCGACCTTGATCGTCATTTCGATTTTCCCCTTAGGTACTGATGAAGTCTGTGGATGGAGAGGTGCTCAACCAGCGAGAACAGGAAGGTCAGCCGAGGCGGTTGGCGATGCTGCCGAGGCCCGAGCCCTGCTCCTCTTCGCGCACGTCCATGTCCTGCGCGGTGCCGGCGAGGCCCTCGCCGATGACCTCGAGCGCCTGCAGCAGCTTGGTCTGGCTCTCCTGGAAGCGCGCCATCAGCTGGGAGAACGCCTGGGCGGCGGGGCCGTCCCACTGGCCGCGCAGCGTCTCGCACGTCGAGCCGACGCCGCGGAGGATGCCCTCGAACTCCGCCTTCGCGTTGTTGACGTCCTTGGCGAGAGTCGCGATCTCGGCAGGAGTTGCGTTAAAGCCCGACATTGCAGATCCCCTTAGTTTGGCGGGTAGGTCGCACTGCTTGTTCCGTACGCCTCTTCCGACGAGCACCCTGCCACGTCGGTTCCGTCCTGTCCCGAGATGGTTCCAAGTAGTTGCTCAAGTAAACGGGCCGCAGGCGCGCGGAGGTTCAATAAAGGATTCGCGACTGCGAAAAGTCCTCGTCATCGTCACTCACACGGGGAAGCTGACCACTCGGACCGGCGACGGCGGTGGAACCGAGAGCGACCGGTTCCGTCTCAACTGGAACCGGCACGACCACCGCGACCGGCTCCGGGACCTGCTCGACGGCCAGCCCGCGGTCGGTGCGGAACCCCGCGGCGGCCTCCCGGACGTCGGTTGGAGTGGCCTGACCGCCGGGCTCCGCGCGGTGCTCCCGCGCCCGCTCCGCCAGGTCACGCGTGCGTTCCCGCAGCTTGGCGTTGCGTTCACCGATCTCACCCGACGCGCGGCGGGCGCGGGTGACCGCTGCTCCGACCTCGGCGCGGAACCGGGCGAGGACCTCGGTGGCGGACATCGGCGACTCCTGACATTGCGGCTAGGACTTGATGACGAGCGACCGGACGACCTGCTCGCAGGCGGTGCGGACCTGGGCCTTCGTGGCGTCCGTGGACTGGCAGCCCACGCTCACCTGGTGCTCCCCGGCGAACTGGATGTACCACTCGACACCGGTCGTCTCGACCACTTCGCGATAGTGAACAACAGACTTCCCCGCGAATGCGGTGTCTTCGGAGAACTCGGCGACCTCGTCGCCTTTCTCCTTGCGTTGCGCATAGGTGCTCTTCAACTCGCTCAACGCGCGGGTGCGATCCCGATCGCTGTTGTACTCGAGAGTTTGCTCCTGCACAGCAATGCGCGCTTCCGGTTGTTTGCTATTGGAATTCGCACGCGCTATCGGTTGCAAAAGCACCTGCCGGTCTTTTGCGGCCCCGCCCGTCTGCTCCCAGCCGTCGGGCAGCGCGAAGCTGTAGTCGTAGACGGCGATCTGGCTGCCGGACGGAGCCGGGGGCTGAGGGTCGTCGGTCTTCTTCCACCAGAACCAGCCGCCCACCCCGGCCGCCGCGAGCACGACGACGACACCGATGGCGATGAACAGCGGCGCCTTGCTCTTCTTCGCGGGCGGTGGCACCGGCGAGGTCGCGGGGAACGAGGCGGGGAACTGTCCGGGCGGCGGGGGCGTGATCCGGCGGGTGATCTTGCGGGTGGTCTCCTCGCCGACGCGGATGTTGTGGGTGACCTCACCCGACGGACCCGGTGACTGCTGGGCGACGCCCCCGGTGCGTTCCGGGTCGAGGCTGACCGCCCGCAGCGCGCCACGGGCCACCACCGTCTCGGGCTGGTCGATGCTCGTCGGCACCACCCGGATCTGCTCGTGCACCATCCGCGCGACCAGGGGGATCCGGCTGGACCCCCCGACCAGGAAGACCCCGGCGAGCTGCTGCGGTGCGAGCCCGGCGTCGCGCACCGCCGCGCCGGCGAGCGCCACGGCCCTGCTGATCGGCGCGCCGATGAGCTGCTCCAGGTCCGACCGCGTCACGTGCGCGTCGGGGAACGGCGGCGGCATCGGCACGTCGGTGTAGGCGTGCCGGGACAGCGTCTCCTTGGCGCCCCGCACGTCCTGCCGCAGCACCCGCCGCTTGCGCCGGTCGGCCATCTCGCGCCCCTCGACGAGCTGCCGCCACGCCTCCGGGTCCTTGGCCGCGACCAGGCCGCCGACGTGCTCGAGCAGCGCCTGGTCGATGTCCGCGCCGCCGAAGCTCGGGTCGCCCTTGGCCGACAGCACGCGGAAGCTCTTGCCCGTCCGCGCCACCACGCTGGCGTCGACCGTGCCGCCGCCGAGGTCGAGCACGGCGAGCGCGGCCCCGTCCGGGACGGAGTGGCTCGCGGAGTGGAAGACGGCGGCGGCCACGGGCTCGGGGACCAGGACGACCTCGCGGCCGAGACCGCGGGCGGCGTGCAGCAGGACTCGGGTGCGGACCGTGCCCCAGTCCGCGGGGTGGGTGAGGACGAGGAGGTCGACCGGCGCCCCGCCGCCTACGCGCCGTGCTTCTCCCACCGCCCGTGCCAGCACCGCGCGCACAACGTCCACAACGGGCAGAACGGTGCTGCCGAGCAGCAACTCCCCCTCGTCGACGCGGCGCTTCGGGTGCGGTTCGTAGCGCGCGGGATCGACCGCCGCCTGACGTTCGGCCTCCTGACCGACGAACAACGTGCCGTCGGCGGCGGCGAACACGGCGGACGGCACCAGCGGCTGGCCGTCGAACACGACGACCTGCGGCTCGCGTCCGTGCGCCGAGATCGCGACGCAGGTGCTCGACGTGCCGAAGTCGACCGCGACGTGCAGGCTCACATGCACTTCCCCTCTTCCGCGCACATGCTTACCCGATACGACTGAGCGGGACGACATGGATGACGAAGGTCGCCGTGTCCGATTTCAGCCCAGCGCCGCGATGCGCGCCGCCACCACGTCCGCCCGCGGGTTGTCGCGCGACCGGTGGAGGTCGACGGCCTCCTGCCAGGCGTCGATGCCCTCTCCGATCTTGCCCTGGCCGACCAGGACCTCACCGATCAGCTCCAGTCCCGCGGTGACCCCATCGGTGTCGTTGACGGTCCTCAGGAACTCCACGACCGCCCGCAGCTCGGGTTCCGCCTCGGCGTGGCGGCCCAGACCCGCGAGCGCGTCGGCGCGGTAGCCCCGCACGCGGACGATGAGGAACTCGTCACCGTGCCGGGCGGCCAGCCGCGCCGCGACCTCGGCCTCCGCCAGCGCCTTCTCCCGCTCCCCGTCGACGTTGAACCGGCTGGCGAGGTTGCAGTGCCCGATGATCTGGGTGTGGACCTCGCCGATCTCGGCCGCGATGGCGAGGCTCTCGCGCAGGGTCGTCTCGGCCTCCTCCCTGCGGCCGAGCGCGCGGTACGTCCCGGACATGTTGCCCAGCATCGACGCGACCGCCGCCGGGTCGCCCACCTCCCGCAGCAGCGGCAACCCGGTCTCGAAGGTCCGCAGTGCGTCCTCCTGGCGGCCGACGAGGTTGTAGAGCGTCGCCAGTCTGGTGTGGACGAGCGCCCGCTCCTTCGTCGAACCGAGCCCGTGCACCGCCTCGAAGAGGTCGACCGCGTCGAGCCGGTGGGTGTGGTCGATGACGAGGAAGCTCAACAGGTGTACGGGGAACAGCAGGGCCTGCCGCTGCCGGCCCGCGGTGAGCGCCGCGAACGCAACCGCCCTGAGGTTGTGCCACTCCTCCCTGCGCCACCGCTGCGAGTCGAACCACGACGTGAACTCCCGAGGCACCACCCCCGTGCTGACGGGATCGGCGCGCAGGACCATCCGGGACGAGTCCAGTGCGGTCGCGTTCTCCAGCGTGTGCAGGTACCACTCGGTCAGCCGCAGCGCCGCGGTCCCGTCGTCGCCGCACAGCTCCGCCGAGTACGCGCGCAACAGGTCGTGCAGCTCGTACCGGCCGGGCCTGCGCGACTGCACCAGGTGGTCCACCACCAGCCGCTCCAGCAGGCGACGGGCACGGGGGACGGTCACGCCGGCCAGCGCGGCCGCCGCCCCGGCGTCGAAGTCGGTGCCGGGGTGCACCGAGAGCAGCCGGAACATCCGTGCCGCCTCGGGTTCCAAGGCCCGGTAGGACCAGGAGAACACCGTGCGCACGTCGACGTCGTCGTAGTCGGTCAGGGCGTCGAGCCGGGCCTCTTCCAGCTCTGCCGCGAACTCCTCCAGCGACACGTCGGGGAACCGCGCGACCCGTTCGGCGAACACCCGCAACGCGAGCGGCAGTCCCGCGCACCGCTCGACGATCGCGCGGGCGGCCTCCGGTTCGGCACCGACCCGGTCCGCGCCCAGCACGGCGCCGAGCAGGTCCAGCGCGGCGTCGAGGTCCAGCTGCAGCAGGCCGATCGACGAGGCGTCGTGCTGCGAGACCAGCGCGCGCAGCTGGTTGCGGCTGGTGATCACCACCCGCACGCCGGCCGTGCCGGGCAGCAGCGGCAGCACCTGCCGCACCGAGGCGGCGTTGTCGAGCACCAGCAGCATCCGCCGGTCGACGAAGGTGGTGCGCAGCAACGCGAAGCGCGCGTCCGGTGCGGCCGGGACCTTCTCGACGCCCAGCCCGGCCAGGAGGGTCTCCGCGGCGGCCGCCGGGTCGACCGGCTGCGCGTCCGGGCCGAACCCGCGCAGGTCGACGTGGAGGTCGCCGTCCGGGAACTCGTCGCGCACGGCCAGCGCCCACCGCAGCGCGAGGGCGGTCTTCCCGACCCCGCCGACGCCGTGCACGACCGTGACCCCGCCCAGGTCGTCGAGCAGGCGGAGCTCGGCGTGGCGGCCGACGAACGCGCGGACACCGCCCGGGAGCTGCCGCGGCACCTGGCGCCCGCCGGAGGGCGCCTCGCCCCGCAGGACCTGCTGGTGCAGTTCCTGCAGCGAGGGGCCGGGATCGACGCCGAGCTCGTCCGCGAGCTTCTCGCGCACCCGCTGGTAGGCGGCCAACGCCTCCGCCTGCTGACCCGCACGGCACAGGGCCAGCATCAGCTGCCGCCAGAACGACTCGCGCAACGGGTGGTCGGCGACGAGCGACCTCAGCTCGGCGACGAGCTCGCGTCCGAGTCCGCGGTGCAGGTCGGCCTCGATGCGGGACTCCACCGCGTCGAGCCGTTCCTCGGCCAGTGCCGGTACGTCCTCACGGTGCAGGGCGTCCGAGGCCACGTCGCCGAGCGCGGGGCCGCGCCACAGCGCCGTGGCGGCGGTGAAGTCCTGCGCGGCCACCAACGCCCGGAACCGCAGCAGGTCCAGCTCGTCCGGGTCGACGTCGAACCGGTAGCCGCCCGGTACGGTCCGCACGCGGTTCGCGCCACCGAGCGACCTGCGCAGCCTGGCCACGACCATCTGCACCGTCTTGTGCGCGCGGCCGGCGGTCGGCGGCTCGCCGTCCCAGAGCCTCTCCACCAGCTCGTCCACCGAGACGAACTGGTTGGGGCGCAACAACAACGTCGCCAGCAGCGTCTGCACCCGACCGGTCGGCACCGCCACCGGTTCGGAGTCGAGCAGCACTTCCAGCGGACCCAGCACCCGGAACTCGACGGCCACCCGTCACGCCTCTCTCTCGGCCCGTGCCAGCGCTGCCCTCAGCCGTTCCTCCGCGTCCGCGTCGCCCGCGTCGGCGTAGTCCGCCAGGGCGGCGGTCGCGAGCTCGACCACCTTGCCCGCCAGGCCGAGCGCCAGCTCCGCCTCGGCGGCCGCGGCCAGCGCGCGCACGGCACCGCGGCGTTCGCCGAGCCCCTCGAAGATCGACAAAGCCTTCTCCGCATGGGTCAACGCCAGTCCCGGGTCCCCGAGCGCGAGTTCTGCCTGGGACAGCTGGACCGTGCAGTAGGCGATGCCGCGGGAGTCGTCGGGGCCCTTCAGCAGTTCCAGCGCCTCGAGGATCGCGGAGCGCGCCCGACCGGGATCGCCGCCGGCCAGGGCGCTCGACGCGATCCGGCTGAGCACCAGCGCGGCCTCACCGACCCTGTTCCCGTCGCGGGTGACGGCCAGCGCCTCGTCCAGCACCCGCACCGACTCGTCGTGGCGCCCGCTGGAGGCGAGGGTGGTCCCGAGCTCCCGCAGGTTGCCCGAGATCAGGTTCGCGTTCCCGCTCGCCCTGGCCGCGGCGACGGCGCGTTCCGCGAGCTCCACCTGCGGCTCCCCGGTCAGCACCATCGTGTAGTAGGTGAGCGCGCCCAACGCGGACGCGAGCTCGCCGTGGGCGCCCATCGCCTCGAACGCCTCGGCGCAGCGCGCGTACTGGTCGAGCAGCTCGGCGGTGACCCCGCGCGTCGTCCGCTGGTACACCAGGTCGAGCTGTGAACGCCACGCGACCAGTTCGTTCCCGTCGGCGAAGGCGGCGTCCCTGACGAGCTCGCGCAACTGCACGACCCGTTCGTGGGAGAAGTAGATGTCGAGGAAGAAGAACGCGCGGTCGACCAGGTTCGCGGCGTCCTCGACCCAGTTCTGCCGCAGGCAGTACATGATCGCGTGATCGATGTTGATCTTCTCCGCCAGCATGAACCGCTCGTCGCACGCGATCCGCTCCATCTCGGAGCGGTCGAGCAGGGTGGACTCGACGAAAGGCCGCTTCGGCACCTCGTCGCCGCCGACCCAGTTCTGGGTGGCGAGCTCCATGAGGGTGAGCAGGAGCCTGACGTAGTCGTGCATGGCCGCCGCGACCACCTGCTCGTCCTCCGCGCGCACCAGTTCGGCGGCGTACACCGCGAGCAGGTCGTGCAGGCGGTACCGGGGCTCGCCGGTCACGTCCACCCCGACCTCGTCCAGCAGGTTCGCCTCCACCAGCCGTTCGACGAGGCGCTCCCCGTCCCCGCCCGCCAGCACGCCGACCGTCCACGAGGCCACCTCCGTCGCGCCGAGCAGGCCCAGCCGGCGGAACGCGGTCGCGGCGGACCCGGGCAGTGCCTCGTAGCTCGGGCCGAAGGTCGCGCGGACCTCCAGGTCTCCCATGGTGAGCTCGTCCAGGCGGTGGCGTTCGTCGGACAACCGGCGGGCCAGCGACCGCAACGGCAGCGACTCGCGGGCGGCCAGCCGGGCACCCGCGACCCTGAGCGCGAGCGGCAAGCCTCCGCACGCGCCGGCGATCGCGCTCACCGCGGCCCGGTCGGTGCCCGCCCGCTCCTCGCCCAGCACGTGCGACAGCAGGGCCACTCCGTCGTCGGCGTTCAGCGGCGGCAACCGCAGGCTCCGCGCGCCCTCGACCTGGACGAGCTGCTGCCTGCTGCTGACCAGGGCCGCGCAGCCGGGGGTGCCGGGCAGCAGGTGCCGGACCTGCTCGGCCCCCGCCGCGTCGTCGAGCACCACCAGCATCGAGCGGTCGGCGAGCCGGGCGCGGAACGCGGCACTGCGCGCCTCCAGCCCGTCCGGCATCGCCGAGGTGTGGACGCCCAGGGCGACGAGCAGCTCGGCGAGCACCTCGGCCGGGTCGCGGGGATCGCCGCCCGCACCGTTCAGCCGGGCGAACAGCTGCCCGTCGGGGAACCGGTGCCGCAACCGGTGCGCGGCCTTGATCGTCAGCGCGCTCTTGCCCACGCCGGGGGCGCCGTTCAGCACGACCACCGGGACGCCGGGGGCGGTGAGCGCCTCGTCAACCCGGCGGAGCACGTCCTCCCTGCCGACGAAGCCCGCGGCGTCCGGCGGCAGCTGGCAGATCACCTGCCGGCGGGCGACCTCCGTCTCGCCGTTGAGCAGCGCGAGGTGCAGCTCGGCCAGTTCGGGTGAGGGGTCGACGCCGAGCTCGTCGGCCAGCAGCGCGGTGATCTCGCGGTAGCTCTCGAGCGCCTCCGCCTGCCGGCCGGACCGGGCGAGCGCCGTCATCCGCTGCGCCCAGAACCGTTCCCGCAACGGGTGCTGCCGCACCAGCTCGCCCAGCTCCGCGACCAGTTGCACGGCCTGGCCGCGAGCCAGGTCGGCGTCGATGCGGCGCTCCAGGACGCCGAGGCGTTCGTCCTCGAGCTGCGGCACGTCGTCGCGGTGCAGCGCGTCCGAGGCCACGTCGGCGAGCGCAGGCCCGCGCCACAGCTCCGACGCGGAGGCGAAGTCGCCGCCGCGCACGTACTCCCGGAAGCGCAGCAGGTCGAGTTCCTCCGGCGTCACCTCGACCAGGTAGCCGCCGGCGGTCGTGCGCACGCGGTTCGCGGCGCCGAGGGCCTGCCGCAGCCGCAGCACGGTGGTCTGCAACGTCTTGTGGGCACGGTCGGCGGTCGGCGGCGCACCGTCCCAGAGCCGGTCGACCAGCTCGTCCACGGACACGAACCTGTTGGGCCGCAACAACAACGTGGCCAGCAGCACCCTGCCGCGCCCGGCCGGGACAGCGACCGGCTCGCCGTCTGCCAGCACCTCCAGCGGGCCGAGCACCCGGAACTCGACGTTCACGATCACCCCCGGACGCACTCCCCTCTCCGATCGAGTGTGACAGCCGGTCACGACGCTCCGCAGCCCGATATCCCCTGCTGGGAGAGGCCGGCGATCCGGTTCCGCGCCACCTTCTCGTCGCCCGGTTCCTCCCGCAACAGGGCGGCGGGTTCGCGCATCGTCGTCGCGGACCCCGGGTCACCGCTCTTCGCCTGGTCGACGGCGTAGGCGCGCAGCAGGTCGTGGAACGAGTAGCGGCCGGGTGTGCGTTCGGCGAGGAGGTGCGCCCGCACGAGCGTCCGCAGGGACCGGCGCACCTCGGCGCGGTCGCGGCCGTCGAGCGCGGTGGCCGCGTCCAGCGAGACGTCCGGACCCGTCGTCGGGCCGAGCAACCGGAAGAGCCGCGCCGTGTCGTCGTCCAGGCGGCTGAAGGACGTGGCGAAGACCGCCTCGACGTGGCTCATCGTGCCCTCCGCGGCGGTGAGCTCCCTGACGAGCGAACGCAGCGCGAGGCCGGGGTCGCCGGCCGCGCGCGAGGCGGCGACGGCGAGGGCCAGCGGCAGGCCGCCGCAGAACGCGACCAGGTCCGCGACCGCCTCGGGTTCGGCCGCCACCCGCTCGGCACCGAGGTGCGCGGTGAGCACCGCGACGGCGTCCTCGTCGGGCAACGGGCCGAGCGTCACCGGCACGGCGCCCTCGCGGACGACGAGCCCGGTGAACCGGTTGCGGCTGGTGACCACGACCAGGCAGCCGCGCCCGGCCGGCAGCAGCGGCCGGACCTGTTCGACGTCACGGGCGTTGTCGAGCAGCACCAGCACCCGCCGGTCGGCGACGACGCTGCGGTAGAGCGCGGCGCGTTCGGGCAGGTCCACCGGCACCCGCCCGCCGGTCACCCCGAACGCGCCGAGGAACCCCGCCAGCACCTCGGCCGGGTCGGCGGGCCGGTCGACGCCGCGCAGGTCGGCGTGGAGCAGGCCGTCCGGGAAGCGGTCCGCGACCGCGTGCGCCCAGCGGGCCGCCAGCGCGGTCTTGCCGATCCCCGCCGTGCCGCCGATCGCGGTGATCACCACCGCCGCACCGCCCGTGGCGACCCGGTTCAGCCGGGCCAGCTCGGCGGCGCGGCCGGCGAAGTGCGCGGGCACGGCGGGCAGCTGCCGCGGCACGGTCTCCCGCCCGAGCACCCTCGCGTGCAGGTCGCGCAACGGCTGACCGGGCTCGACGCCGAGCTCCTCGTCGAGGCGGGCGCGGATCCGTTCGTACGCGACGAGCGCCTCGCCCGGACGGCCCGCCTGGTGCAGCGCCTGCACGAGCTGCGCCCAGAACCCCTCGCGCAACGGGTGCTCGGCGGTGAGCTCCCGCAGCTCGTCCACCAGCGCGGCACCGCGCCCGCGCGCCAGGTCGGCCTCGACGCGCCGGCCGTGCACCACGAGCCGTTCCTCGACGAGCGGCGGCGCGTCCTCGCGGTGCAGGTGCGCGGAGGCCACGTCGGACGCCACCTCACCGCGCCAGTGCGCGAGCGCCGCGGCGAACTCGCCCTCGGCCGCGAGCCGCCGGAACCGGGTGAGGTCGAGCCGGTCCGGGTCGACGTCCGCGAGGTAGCCGCCGGTCGCCGTGCGGACGCAGTTGGCCTCGCCGAGCGCGAGCCGCAGCCGGCGCACGACCATCTGCAACGTCTTGGGGGCGCGGTCGATCGTGGGCGGCGCGCCGTCCCACAGCCGTTCGACCAGCTCGTCCACGGACACGAACCTGTTGGGCCGCAACAACAACGTCGCGAGCAGCACCCGACACCGCCCGGCCGGCACCGCGACGGGCACGCCGTCGCGCAGCACCTCCAGCGGCCCGAGGACGCGGTACTCGACGTTCATTGGCTCCTTCACCGGGTTCGTCCACAGAGGATCGGTGTGACCGGAGTGTGAGCGGTGTCCGGCAAGCTGGTCACCAGCCGAGGACGACAGCGACAGGGTTCAGCCTGGGGGGTCGCTGTGGTCCGGCGCCGTCGCGGTACACCTCTTCCACCGCGGCGGCGCCACGGCTGCTCCACCTCCGCGAGTCGCGTGGTGAACCGCGCTGCGAGGTGGCTCCGGAGGCTCCTCCTGGACGACGCCGCAGGGTTCGCGAGCACCGGCTCGAGCTCGGTCCTGCCGCGGGCGAGGGCCGCAGCGGCAGCGCTTCGCCGTCGAGCAGCGCTTCCACCGGCCCCATCACCAGGTACTCGGCTCGCAATGGTCCCCCCAGGTTCCGCGGCCAGCTTAGACGGTGTGTGATCACGGTGTGAGCGAAGTGTGAGCGGGGTCGGGCAGAGTACTTCTCAGCGGTGCTGGTGGCGAAAGACCTGGGGGGCCACCAGCACCGCTCATCAGTTCCCCGGCCCGTGACCGGAGTGTGAGCACGCCGGGGGACCCTGGTCGTGGCCGGTCCCGCCGCAGCTACCTCCCTCTTCGCTGCGGAGGGGCCGGCCGCTCAGCTCAGCGAGGCCAGCGACTGCCGCACGTCGTCCGCCTGCGCGTGGCCGAGGTCGTCGTAGACGTCGAGCGCCGCGCGGTAGTAGCCGCGGGCCGTCTCCAGCTCGCCCAGCTCCCTCTTCATGTCGGCCAGCCGCACCAGCGTGTCCGCCTGGTAGTGGCGGTAGGACAGCGTGGCCTGCAGCTCGACCGACCTGAGGTAGTTCGCCTCGGCCTCCTCGTACCGGCCGAGCGCGCGGTAGATGCTGCCGAGAGTGTCCCGGTTCGAGGCCACCACGGTGTCCCGCTCGTCCGGCACCAGCTCGAGGTACATGTCGCGGGCCTGCTCGGCGCGGGCCGCCGCCTCGACGTGGTCGCCCAGCTCGTGGTGCACGAACGCGAGCGACGCGGACACGCTCGCCAGTTCGATGGGGTCACCGCTGCGCACCGCGACGTCCAGGGCGCGCCGCAACGGGTCGAGCGCCCGCAGGTGACTGCCCTGCCGTGCGAGCAGGTACGCGAGGCCGCGCAGGTCGTTCGACAACCCGATCAGGTCGCCCAGCCGGTCGTCGAGCGCCACGGCCTCGCGGAGCTGGTGCTCGGCCTCCGCGAACTCCTGCCGCGGGATCAGGCACGACACGAGGCCGCGCCGGGCCCGGCATTCGCCCTCCAGGTCGCCCGCCCGCACCGCGGCCGCGACGGCGAGGCGCTGCAGGCGTTCGGCCTCGCGCACCCGGCCGGTGGCCAGCAGGAAGTGCCGGATCGCCCAGACCGTGCGCCACACGTGACCGTCGAAGCCCGCCTCGTCCGCCGCGGCGACCGCGGGACCGAAGACCGCGCGTTCCTCCGCGTACCAGCGGTCGGCGTCCGTGCTCGCCTCGAACGCGAGCACGACGGCGCCGGGGTCAGGGTCCGGGGTGGTGATGGGCTGGCGCAACGGGTCCGACTTCGCCGCGGCGGCCAGCGCGGAGTGCAGGACGTGGTCGAAGAACCGCCGCTGGGCCGCCGCCCGCTCGGTCGCCGACAACCGGTGCGCCGCCTCCTCCGCCGCGTACGACCGCATGAGGTCGTGCAGCCGGTAGCGGCCGTTCTGACCGCTGACGAGGCTGTAGCGGACCAGCTCGTCCAACGCCTCGGCCGCCGGACCCGCCATCAGGCTGGTCGCCGCCGCCTCGGTCACGTCCGGGCCGGGGTGCAGGCCGAGCAGCACGAACAGCCGGGCCGCCGCCGGGCTCAGGCAGCCGAACGTCCACGAGAACACCGCCCGGACGCTCGTGAGCGGGTCGTCGGTGTCCAGCGCGTCGAGGGCCGCGTGCTCGAGCTCCTCCACCAGCATGCCGAGCGGGTACTCGTCGAGCGTCGCCCGTGCCGCCACGACCGCGAGCGCCAGCGGCAGGCCCGCGCACAGCTCGACCAGCCGTGCCGCCGCCGCGGGTTCCTCCGCGACCCGGTCCGCGCCGACCCTGCCGCCGAAGAGCACCATCGACTCCTGCGGCCCCAGCACGTCGAGCCGGAACGCCCGGTCCTGCCCCGCCAGGCCGCGCAAGCGGTTGCGGGACGTGATCACGGCCAGGCTCAGCGACCCGCCGGGCAGCAGCGGCCGCGCCTGCGCGACGTCGCGGACGTTGTCGAGCAGCACCAGCACGCGCCGGCGCGCCAGCAGGTCGCGGTAGCTCTCCAGCACCGCCTCGGAGCCCGCCGGGATCTCGTCCGCCGGCACGCCGAGCGCCAGCAGGAAGTCGCGGGCCGCGCTGATCGGGTTCACCGGGGCGCCCGCCGGGTCGAACCCGCGCAGGTCGGCGTGGAGCTGTCCGTCCGGGAAGCGCGCGGCGACCCGGTGCGCCCACTGGACGGCGAGCGAGGTCTTGCCGATGCCCCCGCTGCCGGTGATCACCAGGTGGCCGGACGCGAGCACCGCGTCGAGCCTGCCGAGCTCCGGCTCACGGCCCACGAAGTGCGGCAACGCGCTCGGCAGCTGCCGGGGGACGTGGTGGTGCGACGGCACGGGCACCAGCGGCAGGTCCCCCGCCAGCACCTGCCGCTGCGCCTCCCGCAGCCGCGGTCCCGGCGTGACGCCGAGCTGCTCGCCCAGCACGGCCGCGACCTCGTGGTACGCGGCGAGCGCGTCCGCCTGCTGACCGCTGCGGTGCAGTGCGAGCACCAGCTGGGCCCAGAACTCCTCGCGCACCGGGTGCTGGGCGGTGAGCGCCCGCAGCTCCGGCACCAGGCCGGCCGCCGCCCCCGCCGCCAGGTCGGCCTCGATCCGCTGCTCCAGCGCACCCAGCCGTTCCTCGGCGAGCGCCGGCACGAGGTCGCGGTGCAACGACTCCGACGCGACGTTCGCCAGCACCGGTCCCTGCCACAGCGCCGTCGCCGCGGTGTGCTCACCGGCCCGGCGGTGGGCGCGGAACCGGAGCAGGTCGAGCTGGTCCGGTTCGACCGAGGCCGTGTACCCACCGGCGCAGGTCCGCACGCAGCTCGCCGGACCGAGCGCCTGCCGCAGCCGTGTCACGACCATGTACACCGTCTTGCCCGCCCGGTCCGCGCTGGGCGGAGTCCCGTCCCACAGCCGTTCGACGATCTCCCGCGTGGACACCGGCTCGTTGGCGTGCAACAGGAGCGTGGCGAGCAGGACCCGGCAGCGACCGGCCGGGACGTTCACCGCAACCCCGTCGAGCAGGACCTCGAGCGGACCCAGCACGCGGTACTCGACTCGCACCCCGCCCCTCCCCCCGCTCGGTGACCGAGCGCCGAGTTTAGGGGCGTGAAGTCCGTGTGACCGAAGTGTGAGCACGCTGGGGCAGAGTGGTGCTCAGCCGGAACGACGAGCGTGACAACGAAGCATTGGGGGGTGTCACGACCGCCGTGCTCCGCTCTGGCCGCCCCTCCCCAGTGGTGCGGCCCGGGTGGAACCGGTCATGGGGGAACCGGACAGTCCCCTGCTGTTCGGTCAGGGCCCGCAGCTTCGGCTGCGGGCCTTTCACTTTCCGCGGCCGGTGTGATCGAGACGTGAGCGGCACGTGAGCGGCGTCCGGCAGAGTTCTCACCAGCCGGTTCGGAGCAGTCAGCCTGGGGGACCTCCACCGGACCGGATCCGGAACGCCCGGCGCGGCCGCCTCCCTCTTGGCCGCGGCGGGCCTCCCGGATCGAGCAATGGGGGGCGGGTGGTCCCCTGCCACCCGTGCGGGCCCGTGGCTTCGGCCACGGGCCTTTTGCGTTCGCGGGACCTGCGCACGCCCTTGTGGGAACACCGAAACGACCGCAAGTGGCCCGCCCACGGCACACCACCGAAACGACTCGTGGGTGGTCCCGCCACATCGGCGGAACCACCCACGAAGGCGTGTGCGGTGAGTCTTTACTCCGGCGGGATCCAGGCGAACTGCATGCGCTGCTGACCGTGCTTTCGGGTCACCAGCGTGCCCCGGCCCGGAGGCTGGGGCGACGGCTTGAGGTTGCCGATGATGTTGCCCTCCTCCTTCGAGCCGGAACCCACGAAGATCGGCGCCGAGATCTCCTTCAGCTTGCCCATGATCGGGTCGTACAACGCGCGGGACGCACCACCCATGCGGCGGACCACGACGATGTGCAGACCGACGTCCTTCGCCTGCGGGATGAACTCCGACAGCGGCTGCAGCGGGTTCTGGCCGCCCTGCGGGGCGACGAGGTCGTAGTCGTCGACGATGACGAAGACCTCGGGACCCTTCCACCAGGACCGGTTCTTGAGCTGCTCCTGCGTGACGTCCGGGCCGGGCATGCGGCCGGCGAGCGAACCGCGGACCTCCTGGACGTTCTGCGTGAACTGCGGACCGGACACCGCGTAGCTGAGCAGGTGGTCGGTGTCGATGAAGCCGAGCATCGTGCGGCGGTAGTCCGCGAGCAGGATCAACGCCTCGGACGAGGTGTAGCTCTGCATGATGCCGCGGACGATCGTGCGCAGCATGTTCGTCTTGCCCGCCTCGCCGTCGGCCAGCGCCATGAAGTGCGGGTCGGCGTCGAAGTCCAGGTAGACCGGTGCGAGCTCGTCCTCGTTGACGCCGACCGGGACCAGGTGGCCGCGGTTCGGGAACGTCTGCTGGACGTGCTGCATGAACTGCGCGTGGTCGAGCAGGTCGGGCAGCATCCGGACCTGCGGGGCGTGCGGGCCCTGCCAGGACTGGGTGAGCTTGGCCGCGAGGTCCGCGACACCCGACGTGACCGTGGTCGGGTCCTGCGAGGTGTCGATGCGCGGCAGGCCGACGAGGTAGTGCAGCTTGCGGCCCGTGGCGCCGTCGATGGTGATGCCGCGGCCGGGACGGCCGGGCGGCACGTTGATGGCGACCTTGCGGTCGACCTCGGACTCGCTCGGGTCACCGAGGCGCAGCTCGAACCGGGTGCCGAGGAGGTCCTTCATCGCGGGCCGGATCTCCGCCCACCGGCTCGCGCCGACGATCACGTGCACGCCGTACGACAGGCCCTGGGCGGCGAGCGCCTGGACCTGCGGCTCGACCATCTCGAACTCCTGGCGGAAGTTCATCCAGCCGTCGATGACCAGGAACGCGTCGCCGAAGGCGTCGTCCTTGATCTCACCGCGCCGCTTGCGGTTGCGGAACTCGGCGAGCTCGATGCGCTGGTCGCGCCAGCGGAGCTCGCGCTCCGCGATCAGCGTCTGGAGCTCGGCCACCATGCGGCGGACCTTGTCGACGTCGAGACGGCCGGCGAAACCACCGACGTGCGGCAGGTCCTCCATCGCGGCGAGCGAACCACCACCGAGGTCGATGCAGTAGAACTGCACCTCCTCCGGCGTGTGGGTGAGCGCCATGGACGCGATGAGCGTGCGCAGCATCATCGACTTGCCGGACTGCGGACCACCGACGATCGCGCCGTGGCCCGCGGCACCGGAGAAGTCCGCCCACAGCAGGTCGCGGCGCTGCTCGAACGGCTTGTCGACGATGCCGACCGGGACCTGCAGCGTGCTGTTGGCCGGGTAGCCCGGCGACGTGAGACCGCGGTCCGACGTCACGTCGAGCGGCGGCAGCATCGTGTCCATCGTCGGCGGCTCGTTGAGCGGCGGCAGCCACACCTCGTGCGCGGGCGGGCCCTGACCGACGAGCCGGTTGACGATGAGCTCGAGCTGGGTCGGCTCGTTCGCGTCCTCCTTGACCGGCTCCGCGACCTTCACGGGCTCGATCGGGCGCTCCGGCTCCTTCGGGATCTCGATGAAGTCCGGCACGAAGAACCGAGGCCGCTTGTCGCTGCGCACGGCCACCGACTCGCCGACGGACTGCATGCCCGCCGGGCGGTAGGTGCCCGAGACGTAGAGCGCCTTGAATCTGGTCAGCGGCATGCCCTGCACGCTCAGGTAACCCGAGCCCGGGATCGGCGGCAGCTCGTAGGCGTCGGGCACACCGATCGCCGCACGGGACTCCGCCGCGTTGAAGGTCTTCAGACCGATCCGGTACGAGAGGAACGTGTCGAGACCGCGCAGCTTGCCCTCCTCCAGTCGCTGCGACGCGAGGAGCATGTGCATCTGCAGCGACCGGCCGACACGACCGATCTGGAGGAAGATGTCGATGAAGTCCGGCTTCGCCGTCAGCATCTCGGAGAACTCGTCGATGCAGATGAAGAGCGCGGGCAGCGGGTCGAGCTGGGCGCCGTTCTCGCGGGCCTTCTCGTAGTCCCAGACGTTCTTGTAGTTGCCCTTCGCCAGCTCTTCCTGGCGGCGGGCCACCTCGCCCTCGATGGCGTCCTTCATGCGGTCGACGAGGCTGAGGTCGCCGGCGAGGTTGGTGATCGTCGCGGCGACGTGCGGGGCCTTGTCCAGGCCGAGGAACGTCGCACCACCCTTGAAGTCGACGAGGATCATGTTGAGCGCCGTCGACGAGTGCGAGGCCAGCAGGCCCAGCACCAGGGTGCGGAGGAACTCCGACTTGCCGGAACCGGTCGCGCCGATGCACAGGCCGTGCGGGCCCATGCCGTCCTCGGCCGCTTCCTTGATGTCGAGCTCGACCTGCTGGCCGTGCTCGCCGATGCCGAACGGGATGCGGTAGCGGTCGCGCTTGGGCCGCGGCCGCCACGCCTGCTGCACGTCGAACGTGATCGGGTCGCCGGGGATGCCCATGAACTCGAGCAGCGGCGGGTTGTTGCTCATCGCCAACGGGTCTTCGCCGCTGTCGCCACCGGCGTCGCCGGCCGCGCCCATGCGGTACGGCGAGAGGCGGCGGGCGAGGGCCTCGGACTCCTCGATGGTCAGCCGGTCCGGCGCGCCGAACCACTCGACACCGCTCGCGGAGCGGGCGCCCAGCTGGTTGTTCTCGACGACGAGCCGCAGACCGCGCCGCGCCGTCAGGTTGCCCAGGCACTCGGAGAGGTCGAGCAGCGTGACGCCGACCAGGCCCTCCTCGAGGATGATCATCTCTTCGCGGCTGATGTCGCCGTCGTCGATGACGATCACGATGTGCGGCTGGTCGGGCGGCGGCGGGGCGTTGCGGGTGAACCGCTGCCGGTCGCGCAGGTTCTCGTCCAGCATCGCCTCGATCTCGGCGAGCGAGTTCGCCATCATGCGGCGCTGGCCGATGCCGTCGATGTCGGTGGGGTGCTGCGCGTGCGGCAGCCACTTCGCCCACTCCCACAGCTGCTTGGTGCGGCCCGCGCTGACGACCGCGATCAGCAGGTCGTCCGGGGCGTGGAAGGTGACGAGCTGGGCGATGAGGGCGCGCGCGAGGTCGCGGCGGTCCTCGATCTCGCCGAGCAGGCCGACCGCGGCGAACCCGCGCAGGGCGATGGAGATCGGGAGGTCCGGCACGAGCGAGTGGGCGCGGACGAACCGGCGCAGCGCCAGCGTCGCGATCGGCTCCAGCTCCTCGACGGGACCGGTCTGCGGCGGCACGAGGCGGGTCGCGAGTCGCTGCGACCCCCGTCCGGCGCGCAGGTGGCAGAAGTCGGGGTCGTTCTGACGGCGTTCCCACATGCGCCGGGTGGTGGCGAGCGACCACAGCATCTGCGGGTCCGGGTGCACCCACTCGCGCTCGGCGCGCTGCTCGTCGGCGGCCTCGCGGGCGCGGTCGCGCATCTGGCCGAGGTACCGCAGGTAGTCCTTGCGGTCCTCGTTCATCTCGGCTTTCTTCTGGCCCTTGCCCGAGCCCATGCCGCTCGCCATCATGCCGATGGTCGAGATCATCATCATGCCCGGCATGATCATCGCCGCGGGCTGCCGCGGCATGAAGACGAGCATCATGCCCATCATGCCGACGGACGCCACGATCATGACGACGGGCATCGCCTTCATCATGATGTTGCCCGGGATGATGCGGGGGACCTCGGGTGGCGGTTCGAGGTGGACCTCACCGCCCGGAGGCCGGGGAGCAGCAAGGCGTGCCGTTCGCTTGAACTGCAGCGTGCTCAACTGACAGGCACCTCTTCGACTCGTTACGCCACCAGTAGCAACGGACACTATTGCGCATCCGCGCGCGTCGCGAAGGTGGGTCTGGAAAAAACCTGACCGAACGTGTTCTGCAAACGACACGTGCAGGAGACGTCGGTGAGGCCATACTAGGGCCGCCCGGCAACCGCCCAGGTGGACCAATAAGGTCGGGCCGTTGATTTGTTAGCACTGATCTGACTTAGGGGGCCCTGGTGGCGACCGGTACGACGGTGTTCAGCCGTGTCACGGTGGTGGCACCTCGAACGCGTATCGACGTCGCGCTGCCTGCCGACGTGGCGGTGGCCGATCTCCTGCCGATGCTGCTGGACATGGCGAGAGAGGCCACTCCGGACGGTGGCGTACGGCACGGTGGCTGGTGCCTCGCGAAGCTCGGCGACAGCCCGCTCGACCCCGCGCGCACCCTGGCGTCGCTCGGCGTGGTCGACGGCGAGCTGCTGCAGTTGCGGCGCCGCAACGAGAATCCGCCTCCGCCGTTGTACGACGACGTCGTCGACGCGATCGCGGAGTCCGATCCGGACTCGTTCCGGCCGTGGACCAAGGAGACCGCGCAGAAGTTCGGTCACCTCGCCGGCGCGCTCGCGCTGATCGCGTCCGCGGTGGCGTTGTTCCTGTCCGGCCCGATCACGACGGCGGGTTCCGGCAGCGGTCTCGCGGCCGCCATCGCCGGTGGCGTCGGCGCGATCGCGTTGCTGGCGGCGGGCTCGACCATCGCGCGGGCCTACAACGCCGTCTCGACCGGTGTGCTGATCGCCGCGTGCGGTTCGCTGCCGCTGGCGTTCGTCGCCGGCTACCACGCGGTGCCCGGCGTCGGCTTCAACCCGAAGATGCTGCTGGCGTCCGCGCTGATGATGATCTTCGCGTGGGGCGGCATCCTGCTGATCGGGCAGGGCATCACGGTGTTCATCGCGGCCGCGACCGGCGGCACGCTGGTGGCGCTCGCGTTCCTCGTCGCGACGTTCGTCGAGCACCCGCTGCCCGGCGTGGCCGCGGCGACCGGTGCCGTGGCGCTCGCCGCGCTGTCGATGCTGCCGAGGCTCACGCTGCAGCTCGCGAAGATCCCGCCGCCCGTCGTGCCGACGAACGCCGAGGACCTCAAGGAGGACAGCGGCTTCCCGGAGTACGCGGTCATCGAGCGCCGCACGGCCGTCGCGCACGAGTACCTGACCGGCATGATCATCGGCACCGGCGTGGTCGCGGCACTGGCCGCCATCGTCGCCGCGTCCTCCGAGACGATCTGGGGCCCGATCTACGGCGTCGTCGTCGCGATCGTGCTGATGATGCGCGGCCGGGCGTACGCCAACGGCGCGCAGGCCGTCGCACTGCTGTCGACCGGCATGGTCGCGAGCGCGGGCATCCTGCTCGGCTGGCTGGTCATCTCGCAGTCGTTCGAGCGCATCGCGTTCGTGTTCGGCACGCTGCTGGTGCTGGGCGCGCTCGCGCTGGTGCTCGGTGTGATCTTCCCCGGCCAGAAGTTCTCGCCGCCGCTGCGTCGCACCGTCGACATCATCGAGGCGATCCTGATCGCCTCCGTGCTGCCGCTCGCGCTCGCCGTGATGGACATGTACCAGGTGTTCCGAGGTCTGATCACGCTATGAGGTCCGGCATCAGGCGCACCACGGCGGCCGCGACCGCCGGTCTGCTTCTGCTGACGGGGACGCTGCCGCAGGCCTCCGCTCAGCCGTCCTCCTCGGCGGTCGCACCGAAGTCGAACTCGGTGCCGCCGGAACTCCCGGCGAACGTCGGGCCTCCCGAGGACAAGGGCGTGCCGGACGTGAAGTACGAGCGCACCACCAAGGGGTGCGTGGAGTCCGACACCAAGAGCGAGCTGATCGAGTACATGCCGTGGGGCCAGGTCCACCTGAACCTGGACCAGGCCCACCGGTTCGCGACGGGCGCCGGCGTCAAGATCGCGATCATCGACACCGGCGTCGACCCGCGCAACCCGCGCTTCGGCGGCCGGGTCCAGGGCGGCGGCGACTACGTCGCCAACCAGAACGGCCTCGACGACTGCGACGGTCACGGCACGGAGGTCGCCGGGGTCGCCGCCGCGGCGAAGACGGAGGGCGACTTCGTCGGCGCCGCACCGGAGGCGACGATCCTCGCGATCCGCCAGACGAGCGACCGCTTCGAGTTCAAGGGCGACGCGAACAACGAGAAGCGCGCCTCCGCCGGCAAGGTCGGCACGCTGGCGCAGGCGATCGTCCGCGCGGCGAACCAGAACGCCAAGGTCATCAACATCTCGCTGACGAACTGCAGCTCCCCCAAGGGGTTCAGCGCGGACGACCAGAAGCTGCAGGCCGCCATCCGGTACGCGGTGGACGTCAAGGACGCCGTGATCGTCACGGCGGCCGGCAACCTGAGCGACCAGGGCACGGGCTGCGCCCAGCAGAACAGCAACCTCGACCCGGCCAACGTCAACTCGGTCTCGTCGCCGGCGTGGTTCGCCGACGACGTGCTGTCCGTGGCGTCGATCTCGCGCTCGGGCGCGGTCTCGTCGTTCAGCGTCTGGGGCCCCTGGGTCAGCATCGCCGCGCCGGGCGAGGAGATCATCTCCGTCGACCCCAAGGGCACCGGCCTGACCAACGCCAACGTGACCGCGCAGGGCGTGCAGGACATCAAGGGCACCAGTTTCGCCTCGCCGTACGTGGCGGGGATCACGGCGCTGGTGCGCGAGCGGTTCCCGAACCTCAAGGCGCGCCAGGTGATGGAGCGCCTCAAGGCCACCGCGCTGCACCCCGGCAACGTGACCGGCAGGGACAACAAGACCGGCTTCGGCATGGTCAACCCCGTCGCCGCGCTGACCGCCGTGCTGCCGGGTGAGGCGGCCGGGTTCACCGCCGCGGAGCTGAAGCAGATGAACACGGACGTCACGCCTCCGCAGGGGCTCGACTGGCCGCCGATCATCGTGGCGCTGAGCGGCATCGGCGTCGGTGGTCTGCTGCTGGCCCTGACGTTGTTCATCCGCAACTCGCTCAACCGCAAGCGCGGCAGTCCGGCCTAGCCGACCGACGAGAAGGGCCCCGCCGGAGCAGTCCGGCGGGGCCCTTCTCGTCGGTCTGGAAGGAACTCAGTCGTCGTCGCCGATCGACTTCGGCGCGGCCTTCTTGGGTTTGCCGAGCAGGTCCTCGATCGACCCGGTGAGGCGCTGCCGCGGCTTGTGCTCCTTGTCGCCGCCCTGCTGCCCACCCATGGCACCCATCATCGGCGCCATGCCCATACCGCCCGCCATGCCCCCGGAAGCAGCCCCAGGACGGCCACCAGCCGCCGCGGGAGCCGCACCGGCCCCGGCACCCTTGTCCGCCGGGGGAACCTGCTCAGCGACGCCTGTGGCGCCTCCGAACTGCATCGGCTGCTCGGGTGTCGCGGCAGCGGCGGGCGCACCCACCGAACCGACGCCGCCACCGACCCCTCCACCGACTCCGCCGCCGCCACCACCGACCGCGCCACCGCCGGAGCCGGCACCGCTGCCCGCGGCCGCCGTGACCGAGGCCGCAGCCGGTTGCGGGAGCGTGGCCGCGGGCTTGGCGGGCGCCGTGTAGGTCCAGTTCTGCTCGGGGTACTTGTGCTCCATCCGCACGGCACCGAAGCCGCCGGCGTCCCCGGAGACCCCTTCGCACAGCTTGAGGAACGCCTCCAGCACCTGCCGCGCGGACTCGTGCAGCTCGCGCACCGGGTCCTTGAGCTCCTCGATGTGCCGGATCGCGCGCTGGTCGCCGTCCACCGGCAGCGCGGCCGTGCCGGACACCGAGTCGGCGGCGTCCGCGAGCACGTGCGCCATGTCCTGCACGATGACCCGCACGCCGTCCGCGGTCTCCTCCAGCGCGTCCGCCATGGCGTTCATCGCGTCGGAGAGGTCGCCGCCCGCGAGGCCCACCTTGCGCATGTGGTCGAGGAACGCGTCGGCGTCCTTGCCCTCCCAGCGCGCGTCGACGCCGCCGAGCGGTGCCGTGACGTGCTTGTTGACCGCCTCGGTCACCTTCGCGGCCTTGCGCCAGCGCTCGGCCTCGTCGCGCAGGTCGTTCCAGTCGCCGACGAGCGGGTCGAAGAAGTCGTGCACGAGGTCCACGACGCCGAGCTTGCGGCTGACCCGCGAGAGGTAGTCGAGCTCGGGACCCACCTCGGCCGCGATCTGCTTGCCGTCCTTGGTCACCACAGCCCCTACCGCCGTTCGACCTTCTTGATGGCCTGCAGGGCCTCCTCGTCGCCGCGCCCGTGCTGCGCGGCGACCGCGTGCAACCCCTTGGCCGCGGCGTCGAGCACGTCGCAGGCACGACCGAGCTGCGAGTTCAGCAACTCGGCCGCCCGCGCGTACCCCTGCGCCGTACCGAGGGTCCTGCCGATCTCGCCGAACGACTGCGGGCGCAGCGGGGACACCTTCATGGCGTCCCGCACCCGCCTCAGGTCGTCCGTCGTCCCGTCGATGCGGTCGGCGTACTTCTCCAACCACTCGGCATCGACGCTGATCCGACCGGCCACAGCGAATCCCCCTACCGAACTCCGGGTGCGTTTGTCCGCATTCGACGGTGATGCACCCGGAGTGGTTCCGCTACTTCTGCTGAACCGCCTGCGGATCCTTGATCGCGCCCTTGCCGGGCACCGGGATCGAGTCGTAGCTGCGGTTCGCCTCGTTCTTGTTGAGCTGCGGCCCCATCGGCAGCAGGCTCAGGATCTGGTTCGGTGCCGGCGGGAACGTCCCGTCGAGACCCAGCGCCGCCGCCGTGGCCGCGTCCGGGACGCCGTAGCGGACACCGCGACCCGTGACGATCTGCACCGGCCCGGTCCCGAAGTCGTTCTTGCCCTGGCTCGCCCGCACGACGGCGGCCTTGCCCGGCAGCATCAGGAACTGGTCGATGATCTCGCCGCCCGCACCCGGCGCACCGAGCTCGGCCGGGGTCATGTCCTTCGGGCCCGGCAGCGCGGAGCCGATGGTGACCGTCGTGTGCTCGGCCCGGTTGTCGGCGGTGACGTTCTCGGCCTTCCAGCCCAGGCACAGCACGACGTTGTTGGGGTTGGGCTCCAGCGTCGTCGGGATCTTCTCCGGGTACGACGTGAGCTCGAGCGGCTTCGCCGGGCTGCGGTGGTTCGCGACCGCGCTCGGCGAGAGCCTGATCGCCGCCCGGTTGTTCGAGTACGCGTAGCGCAGCAGGTCGCCGACCGTCTCGTCGACGGTCTGGAAGCCGTCCTCCAGCGCGACCATGGACTCGAAGCCGTTCTGGCGCTCGACCTGGACGACCTCACCGACGTTGACCTTGGTCTCGGTGACGTACGTGGCCTGCTGGCCCTGCTTCGGCATGACCGGCGCGATGAGCGGGGCGACCTCGGGGATCGCGTTCAGCAGGGCGGTGCTGATGGCACGGGGCTTCTTGCCGGTGAGCTTGAGGGCGTTGACGACCCGGTCGTTCTTCAGGTCGACCTCGGCGCGGACCGTCGACGACGAGATGTCGCGCAGGTTCTGCGGCGTCTTGTAGATCAGGTACGCCTTCTTGGCACCGGTGCGCTGCTGCACCAGCACGGCCTCGCCGCCCAACTCCGGGTTGCCGCCGCTGACGCCCGCGATCACGGAGGTCCGGATCTGGTTCTCCGCCGCCTGGTCCTCGCGGAACTTGTCGAGCTGGAGGGTGTCGCAGACCGACCACTGCGCGTCGATGCGGAGGTCCTGCTTGGGGAGCACGTCCGGCGCGTCCGGCAGACCGGTGAGCCTGCCGCGCGGCAGGTTCGCCAGCGCCTTCTCGCTCACGAGCTTCGGGGTGCCGCCCGCGGCCTCCTGCGGAACGCCCGCCTGTCCGGCCGGGGCGTCACCGCCGCCCTGGCCCTGCTGGGCGTCCGGGCTCTGGCGCGAGAGCCACAGCAGCCGGGCCGACGCCAGGTTCGTCATCGGGATCAGCCGCCGGGGTGAGGCGTCGACCACGTAGACCTGGCCGGTCTCCTTGCTGATGGCGATCTGGGTCTGGTCGTCGAGCCTCGGTGCCGGGCTGAAGAGCCCGATCACGAGGAACACGATCAGACCGAGAACGCCCAGCACCACACCCACGGCTGTCGCGCGCGAGTGGGTGCTCATCGGGTCGTTGAGCATCACCGCGTCTCTGCGGACCAGAGCTGACTGCATCCGCTTCAAGACGAATCGGTAGGCCTGGACCTGTGCCTTGGTGGTGGGTGTTGATGCCATTCTCGGCTCGCTGCTCTCCCAGTCGCGGTACGGTTCGGCAGGATAGCCGGACGCAGGTTGCTCCGTGGGCCGGTTCGCCAAGCCCACCGACCATCGAGGGGAAAGAGACCACAACGGATGTCCGTGAAGACTCCACATCCGCCCCGGCCCAACCCAGGGATGGCACGGCCGCAGGGCCCAGGGGGTCCTGGGGGTCCTGGCCAGCAGGCACCCGCGCCTCCGCGTCCGGTCGGGCGTGTCCGTCGCAGAGCCGCGGGCGTGAGCCTCGGCTCGTTGCCCGTGTCGAACGTAGTCACGATCGAGGTCGGTCTCGCCATCGCCCTCCTCGTGCTGGCGATCATGGGCGTGAAGAAGGGCGACGCGCTGAACGTCGTCTCCGTCTCGATCGCCGGTGGCGTGCTGCTCATCGCACTGGTCCTGGCCTTCACCCGGTCGCGTGGCCGCTGGCTCACCCAGTGGATCGGCGTCCGCCTGCGCTACAACTTCCGGTCGCACAGCCGGACCGCGCAGCGGCAGGACCCGGCGGAGTCCAAGCCCGGTGACGACGAGCTGCAGGTGCTCGGCCCGGAGGACCCCCGCGTCGCGTTGCTGCGCCTCGCGATCCCGGACCTGGTGATCGCGAAGGGCGTCGACCACGAACGCCGCCCGCTCGCGCTGTCGTGGCACGACGGCGTGTGGACCGCGGTGCTGCTGGTCGACCCGACGCCGCCGCTGATCTCCGCGGTCGGCTCGGCCCCGTCGCTGCCGCTGGGAGCGCTCACACCGTGCCTCGAGGACCGCGGTGTCGTGCTCGACGCGATCACGGTGATCTGGCACTGCTACCCCGGCAGCGCGGCACTTCCGCCGAACTCGCCGGCCGTCAGCTCGTACATGGAGGTGCTCGGCCCGCTGCCCGCGGCGGCCCGGCGCACCACGTGGATCACGGTCCGGCTGGACCCGCGCCGCTGCGGCGAGGCGATCCGGGAGCGCGGCGGCGGCGTCGTCGGCGCCCACCGCGCGTTGATCGGCGCGTTGTCCCGCGTCCGCAACGCCCTGGAGTCCGCCGGCGTCACGATCCGTCCCCTCGACTCGGACGAGCTGCTGCGCGCGGCGATCTCGTCGGCCGAGCTCACCGCGGCCGTCGGCGGCACGAACCCCGTGTCGCTGCGGGAGAAGTGGTCGGGCGTCACCGCGGGTGGCGTCGGGCACGCCAGTTACGCGATCACCGGCTGGCCGTCCAAGGGCCTCAAGGGCAACCTGAACGCGCTGACCGGTGTGCGCGCTCTCTCGTCGACGCTCGCGATGTCCATCTCACCGTCCCGCGAGGACGGTCAGGTGTCGCTGCGCGGTCTGGTCCGGGTGAGCGCCCGCACGCCGAGCGAGCTCGGCAGGGCCGAGGACCAGCTCGCGAAGCTGGGTGACAAGCTCGACATCACGCTGACCCCGTTGCGGGGCATGCAGCTCGCGGGCCTCGCCGCGACGCTGCCGCTGGGAGGTGTCGCATGAGCTCGTCGTCCCGTCTGCTCGACACACGAGGCCGCGGTGCCGTGGCACCGGAGTTCCTGGTGTCGCCGAACATGCTCGACCTGGTCAGCCCGAGCGGTGACCGCGGCGGCATGATGCTCGGCCAGGGCACGAAGGGCGAGCCGCTCACCGTGTCCGTGCTGCGCCCGACGCCGACCCGCATGGTGGTCGTGGGCGGCCTGTACCTGGCGCGCCAGATCGCGTTGCGCGCCATGGCGACCGGCGCGTGGATCATCATCGCCACCGGCCGCCCCCAGGCGTGGCAGCCGGTCGTGCGCGCCGCGGGCCAGGGCCCGGACGGCCGTCCGTCTCAGTTGGTGCAGCTGCGCCGACTGTCCCCGGCGGACCTCCCGCGCCCGACGGAGGACATGCCGCTGCTCGTGATCCACGACGGCGGCCACGTCCCGCAGGAGCTGTTCCCGCCGCGCGCCCCGTGGCAGACCACGATGTACGTGCTGCCGTACCTGCACCCGCAGGCGTCGTCCACGGCGAACAACGCGGACCTCGTGCTGCTGCAGCGCCTCCCGATGGGCCAGGCGCAGCTCGCGGGCCAGATGTGGCGCCTGCGCCCGCAGATGTTCCAGCAGCTGACGCAGCTCAAGGACGACCAGGTCATCGCGATGGGCCAGGACATGTGGGCGCACCTGCGCCTGTACACCACGCCCGCCGAACAGCAGATCCTGGGAGCCGTCCGCAGGGGCGATTGAGAAGACAGACGAAATAGCTGAACAAGCGCCCCGAACGGACAACCGTTCGGGGCGCAATTGTTTTGTCCATAGATCAGCGGAACCAACTAATTCACAAACCGCAGCAAATCTGTTGATTCGGCATTCGATGGCAATGTCGTGGACCGTCTTGTGCCCATTCAGTCCGCACCACTAAGAAAATTCTCACCTGCACAACCCTGCGACGAGGGAGCTTGCTGCTATGGGAGAATCGTGGGCCAGACGAGCGGCCGGAATCGGACTGGTGGCGGGCACTGCGCTCGTCCTTTCGTCCGTCTCGGCCACCGCTGCGCCTGAGGGGGAGATTCGCAACCTCGGGGCGGCCAACGCGGTCAAGGACAACTACATCGTCGTGCTGAAGGACGTGAGCACGGCGAGCGCAGACGACCTGAGCGCAAAGTACGGCGCGAAGGTGAAGCACACTTACAAGTCCGCTTTGCGCGGTTTCTCGGCGCAGATGTCCGAAGCCCAGGCCAAGCGCCTGGCAGCGGACCCGGCCGTCGCCCACGTCGAACAGGACGGCGAGGTCCGCGTCTCCGACACGCAGACCCCGACCCCGTCCTGGGGCCTCGACCGCATCGACCAGCGAGCCCTCCCGCTGGACAACAGCTACACCTACCCGAACAGGGGCGCGGGCGTCACCGCGTACATCATCGACACCGGCATCCGCATCTCCCACGCGGACTTCGGCGGCCGGGCGGTGTCCGGAACGGACACCGTTGACAACGATGCCGACGCCTCGGACTGCAACGGCCACGGCACCCACGTCGCGGGCACCGTCGGCGGCACGAAGAACGGCGTCGCCAAGGACGTGAAGCTGGTCGCCGTCCGAGTCCTGAACTGCTCCGGCAGCGGCACCTTCGCAGGCGTCATCGCAGGCATCGACTGGGTCACCGCCGACGTCCAGGCCAACCCGGCCCGCAAGCCCGCGGTGGCCAACATGTCCCTCGGCGGCGGCGCCAACCAGACCGTCGACGACGCCGTGAAGCGCTCCATCGCAGCGGGCGTCACCTACGGCCTCGCCGCCGGCAACGACAACGGCGGCAACGCCTGCAACACCTCCCCGGCCCGCACCCCGGAAGCCATCACGGTCGGCTCCACGGACCGCACCGACGCCCGTTCGAGCTTCTCGAACCTCGGCACCTGCCTGGACATCTTCGCCCCGGGCCGCGACATCACCAGCTCGTGGCACACCAACGACGAGGCCACCAACACCATCAGCGGCACCTCGATGGCCACCCCGCACGTCGTGGGCGCAGCCGCCGTCTACCTGGGCTCCAGCCCCACCGCCACCCCGCAGCAGGTCCGGGACGCCCTCGTTGACAACGCCACCTCGGACGTTGTCACCACCCCCGGCACCGGCAGCCCGAACAAGCTGCTCCACATCACCGGCACGGCCCCCGGCAACCCGCCCGGCCAGTGCCCGGCGGCGACCAACGACACCGACACCGCCATCCCGGACGCCAGCGAGGTCAAGTCCCCCATCACCATCGCCGACTGCCTGGGCAAGGCCAGCGCCACCGCCTCCGTGAAGGTGGCCATCAAGCACACCTACCGAGGCGACCTGGAACTGTCCCTCATCGCCCCCTCGGGCGCCGTGAAGACCCTGAAGGTCAGCAACGGCTCCGACAGCGCCGACGACCTCAACGCCACCTACGCGGTGAACGTGTCGGCGGAGGACGCCAACGGCACGTGGCAGCTGAGGGTGCGCGACCTCTACCGCCAGGACACGGGCCACATCGACTCGTGGACGCTCGACATCTGATCCAGCCGCACCAGCCGTGACAGAGCCCCCGGGAAGCCGGGGGCTCTGCTTTTGCACGAAGAGGGGCAGAGGCGGGACGGAGGGGCAGGACGCGAGGCGCAAGGGCCGCTGGCCGGTCTTTGATCAGCTTGTGGGGGTCTGGGGGCGGAGTCCCCAGGAAGCAACCGCTGCCACAGGACTCAACGCCCCACGCACGAACAACCCACGCGACGGGTCAGGACAGCGTGCGAACCCGCCGAGTCGCCTCAGCCCGAGCCGCCAACTCCGACTCATCCGGGAAATCCACCCGGACCAACGCAAGCCCGTGCGCAGGAGCCACAGTCACCCCGCTGGCACGCCCGCTCAACGACAAAAGGGACCCAGGCCACTCGACAGCCTTCCGCCCCTCCCCAACAGCCAGCAACGCCCCGATGAGCGACCGAACCATCGAGTGGCAGAACGCATCAGCGGACACGAACGCCGTGATCACCCCATCACCACCACGCACCAACTCGAGCCGCTGCAGCTCGCGGATCGTGGTAGCCCCCTCACGCCGCTTGCAAAAAGCGCAGAAATCGTGCTCCCCCAACAACAACCCAGCGGCCACGTTCATCGCGGAAACGTCCAGCGGACGAGGCCAGGCCAGGGTGTCCAAGCGCCGCAACGGATGCGCGCCGAACGCAGCATCGGTCACGCGGTACTCGTAGTGCCGACGCAACGCCGAGAACCGGGCGTCAAAGGCTTCAGGCACCACGCGAGCAGAGAAAACCCGCACGTCCGAGGGCAACGCCCGGGCCAGCCTCTTCGGCAGCCCGGCGACATCCACGGCGGCAGGGAGATCGACGTGGGCGACCTGCCCACTGGCGTGCACGCCGGCATCGGTGCGACCGGCCACGGTCAGCACGACGTCCTCGCGCAGCACCATCGACATGGTGTCCTCGAGGACACCGCAGACGGTCCGCCGCGAAGGCTGACGGGCCCAGCCGGAGAACTCGGTTCCGTCGTACGCCAGGTCGAGGCGCACACGAACGAGCCCGCCGCCCCCGGAACCGGGAACGACGGGCTCGTCAGCGTTCAGAGTCAGGACTTGTCCTTGGACTCGTCCTTGGCCTCTTCCGCCTTGACGTCCTCGGCCGACGGCTCGCCGTCGACCTCGACAGCGCCCTCGGCGGGCTCGTCGGCAGCGTCCTTGGTCGCGGACTCGGGCGCGTCAGCGTCCTGGTCGACGACGGCGGTCTCGGCCGGCTTCTCGTCCTTGGCGAACTTGGTCTTGCGCGCAGCCTCGGCCTCGGTGGAGACGAGCTTCTGCTGCACCAGCTCGATGATGGCCATGGGGGCGTTGTCGCCCTTGCGCGCCAGCGTCTTGGTGATGCGGGTGTAACCACCGGAACGGTCGCTGAAGAACGGACCGATCTCGGCGATCAGCTTGTGGACGACGTCCTTGTCGCGGATCACCTTCATGATCTCGCGACGGTTGTGCAGGTCGCCGACCTTGGCCTTCGAGATGATCTTCTCGGCGTACGGACGCAGCCGCTTCGCCTTGGCCTCAGTGGTCTTGATCCGGCCGTGCTGGAACAGCGCCGTCGCCAGGTTGGCGAGCAGCAGCCGCTCGTGCGCCGGAGACCCACCGAGCCGGGGGCCCTTGGTAGGGGTGGGCATCGCTTACTCCTGTAACTGAAAGAGATCCTCTGGCTCTGAGAGCGTCAGAGCTGCTCGGTCTCCGCGTAGTCCTGGCCGTCGTCGTGCGGGTCCAGGCCGGCACCGGCGCCCCAGCCCGTGTCACCGGGGTGGTAGTCGGCAGCAGCCGCGGACGGGTCGAACCCAGGAGGCGAGTCCTTCAGGGCGAGGCCGAGGCCGACGAGCTTCATCTTGACCTCGTCGATCGACTTCGCACCGAAGTTGCGGATGTCCAGCAGGTCCGCCTCGCTGCGCGACACGAGCTCGCCGACGGTGTGGATGCCTTCCCGCTTCAAGCAGTTGTAAGACCGGACCGTCAGGTCCAGGTCCTCAATCGGCATCGCGAACGCGGCGATGGTGTCGGCCTCGGCCGGCGACGGGCCGATCTCGATGCCCTCGGCGTCGATGTTCAGCTCGCGAGCGAGGCCGAACAGCTCCACCAGGGTCTTACCCGCGGAGGCAACCGCGTCCCTCGGGGTGATCGAGGGCTTGGTCTCCACGTCGAGGATCAGCTTGTCGAAGTCCGTGCGCTGCTCGACACGAGTCGCCTCGACCTTGTACGTCACCTTGAGAACCGGCGAGTAGATCGAGTCGACGGGGATGCGGCCGATCTCGGCGCCCGCCTGCTTGTTCTGGACAGCCGGGACGTAGCCGCGACCGCGCTCGACGACGAGCTCGATCTCCAGCTTCCCCTTGCCGTTCAGGGTCGCGATGTGCAGGTCGGGGTTGTGCACGGTGACACCGGCCGGAGGCACGATGTCGCCCGCGGTCACCACACCGGGGCCCTGCTTGCGCAGGTACATGGTCACCGGCTCGTCCTCCTCGGACGAGACGACGAGCTCCTTCAGGTTCAGGATGACGTCGGTGACGTCCTCCTTCACCCCGGGAACCGTGGTGAACTCGTGCAGCACGCCGTCGATGCGGATGCTCGTGACAGCAGCACCGGGGATCGACGAGAGCAGCGTGCGGCGGATCGAGTTGCCGAGCGTGTAACCGAAGCCCGGCTCCAGCGGTTCGATGACGAACCGGGAACGGGTCTCGGAGACCGCTTCCTCGCCGAGCGAGGGGCGCTGGGAAATCAGCACTGGGTTCTACCTTTCGACAACAGCGCCCACTATTTGACGCTGTCAACAACAGCCGGACACGAGGACCGGCAAACGCACTCGGCACACCCTTCGCGCCGATGCGGGACCCGACCCGAGCCACCGTCCACAAGAGACGATGGCTCGGAGAGGATCACTTCGAGTAGAGCTCGACGATGAGCTGCTCGGTGACAGGCGTGTCGATCTGCGCGCGCTCGGGCAGCTGGTGCACGAGGATGCGCAGGTTCGACGGAACGACCTGCAGCCAAGCGGGAATCGGGCGGTCACCGAACGACGCGCGGGCGGCCTCGAAGGGCAGCGTCGGCATCGACTTCGGCTTCACGTCGATGATGTCGAACTTCGACACCTGGTAGCTCGGGATGTTCACCTTGTGGCCGTTGACCAGGAAGTGACCGTGGCTGACCAGCTGGCGAGCCTGGCGACGCGTGCGGGCGAGGCCCGCGCGGTACACCACGTTGTCGAGGCGGGCCTCGAGGATCTGGAGCAGGTTCTCACCGGTCTTGCCCGGGCGACGAACCGCTTCCTTGTAGTAGCGGACGAACTGCTTCTCGAGCACGCCGTAGGTGTAGCGAGCCTTCTGCTTCTCCTGGAGCTGCAGCAGGTACTCGGACTCCTTGACCCGGCCACGACCGTGCTGGCCGGGCGGGTACGGACGGCGCTCGAACGCCTGGTCCCCACCAACGAGGTCGACCTTCAGGCGACGCGAGATGCGCGTCGCGGGTCCCGTATAACGAGCCATTAGTTCTTACTCCTCCCCGTGCCTCAGACCCGGCGCCGCTTGGGCGGGCGGCAGCCGTTGTGGGGCTGCGGGGTCACGTCCTGGATGGTACCGACCTCGAGACCGGCGGCCTGCAGCGAACGGATCGCGGTCTCACGGCCGGAGCCGGGACCCTTGACGAACACGTCCACCTTGCGCATGCCGTGCTCGGCGGCCTTGCGGGCGGCGTTCTCGGCAGCCATCTGCGCCGCGAACGGCGTGGACTTGCGCGAGCCCTTGAAGCCCACGTGGCCGGCGGACGCCCACGAGATCACGTTGCCCATCGGGTCGGTGATCGACACGATGGTGTTGTTGAACGTGCTCTTGATGTGCGCCTGGCCGTGCGAGACGTTCTTCTTTTCCTTGCGCCGGATCTTCTTGACCCCGGCTCCCGTGCGGGACTTGGGTGGCAAAACGAACTCCTAAGTCGAGTGCAGTAGACGCGAGGTCTTACTTCTTGCCGGCCTTCTTCTTGCCGGCCACGGTCTTCTTCGGACCCTTGCGGGTACGGGCGTTCGTCTTCGTGCGCTGTCCGCGAACGGGCAGGCCGCGACGGTGCCGAAGACCCTCGTAGCAGCCGATCTCCATCTTGCGACGGATGTCGGCCGCGACCTCACGGCGAAGGTCACCCTCGACCTTGTAGTTCGTCTCGATGTGGTCCCGCAGCTTGGCGAGGTCGTCGTCCGTCAGATCCTTCACCCGGAGGTCCGGGGAGATCTCCGTGGCGGCGAGCAGCTCCTTGGAGCGCGTACGACCGATGCCGAAGATGTAGGTGAGCGCGATCTCCATCCGCTTTTCGCGGGGGAGGTCGACGCCAGCGAGTCGTGCCATGTGGCGGTTAACTCCTGTCGATTACTTCCAGGTCTGCTCCTCGCCCAATTCCGGTGACTGACTCGCTGTGTGTCGTTCCGGCTGTTCTCACAGCCGGTGTCCCGGCCCCGGCCTGGAATCCGGGGGTGTCCGCACGCCTGAAAGCCCGGCGTGCGGTAGGTGCGAGGAGGCTTCTCGTTACTGCGTCATCGAAGAACCCGACGAGCGCGAAGTGGAACTGCTCAGCCCTGGCGCTGCTTGTGGCGCAGGTTCTCGCAGATCACCATGACCCGGCCGTGACGGCGGATCACCTTGCACTTGTCGCAGATCTTCTTGACGCTCGGCTGAACCTTCACGCCTGAGATCTCCTGCTACTGGAGGTCACTTGTAGCGGTAGACGATGCGCCCGCGGGACAGGTCGTAGGGCGAGAGCTCCACGACAACCCGGTCCTCAGGGAGGATGCGGATGTAGTGCTGTCGCATCTTGCCGCTGATGTGCGCGAGTACCTTGTGACCGTTCTCCAACTCGACCCTGAACATCGCGTTGGGGAGCGGCTCGACTACGCGGCCCTCGACCTCAATGGCCCCGTCCTTCTTGCCCATGTCCTCCGCGTTTCGTGACGGTGGTAATAACCTTTGGACGCGCGTCATCCCGGTTCGATCTCACCTGCAAGGGCATGACAGAACCGGCGCGACTGGTGCGCCACCTGACCAGTGTACGCAGTTCACTGCGGCAACCCAAATCGGGTCCGCTCCCGGCCCTCGCCGGGCCGTGCGCCCCGCTCGAGCACGGGCCGCAGGCGCGCGATGTCGTTGATCTCGGACTCGTGCCTGCCGAGCACCGACTTGAGCGTCCGCAGGCGCTGGGCGGCGGTCCGATCCCCGTAGCCGGTGTCGTCGGAACACCTCTGAGCTGCGTTGTTGAGCGCGACGTCGCCCGATCCAATGCCGTAGCTCGCAAGGCTCGGGTCGCCGGGTTCGCGCTGGACGAACCCCGCCCGATCGAGGCAGCTCAGCAACGTCGTCCCG
This sequence comes from Lentzea sp. NPDC003310, assembly GCF_040610935.1. Classification (NCBI taxonomy): domain Bacteria; kingdom Bacillati; phylum Actinomycetota; class Actinomycetes; order Pseudonocardiales; family Pseudonocardiaceae; genus Lentzea; species Lentzea sp. NPDC003310. The sequence goes on along the minus strand of NZ_JBEXNC010000011.1, from coordinate 3,921 downwards.
ATGGCCCGCGTCTCCGCGGCCTCCGGACCGGACTGCAGCAGCACCTCCCACTCACGCACGACCACGTCGTGCAGGACGGTGATGCGACTCACGGCGTCGATGTACTCCCACGGCGCGGAGGCGCGACTACGGCCTCCACAGCCACCGTCGACGGGCGGCGGCGGACTGACGAAGTTCGGACGCCGCACGAGCACGTCGGAGAACGGTGGCTGACAGCCCTCCGCAGCCGCGATGGCGTCGGCCAGGAAGATCCGGTCGGCTATTCGCTCAGCCGGCACGTCCTGGTAGGTCAGATCTGTGGCCGGCTTAGAGGCAGCGCAGCCTGCTAGTGCGATCAGAAGGGTGGACAGGACGAAACGGGTGACCCCCACAATGCCCCCAAGCATTGGACTCGTTCGTCACCTCGACCGTATCGGGCCCGACAAACGAAATAGCCCCGTTCACCGCGAGGCGAACGGGGCTATGTCCAGAACCTGGGGACTACTTGGTCTCCTCGGGCGCGGTGAGCACCCAGGGGCCGTCCTCGGTGATCGCGACGCTGTGCTCCCAGTGCGCGGCACGCGTGCCGTCGAGCGTGACGACGGTCCAGCCGTCCTCGAGCTCCTGGGAGTCGTCGGTGCCGAGCGTGAGCATCGGCTCGATCGCGATGGCCATGCCGACCTTGAGCCGGGGCCCCTTGCCGGGCTTGCCGAAGTTCGGCAGGAACGGCTCCATGTGCATCTTGGTGCCGATGCCGTGGCCGCCGTAGTCCGCGACCACGCCGTACTCGATGCCGTCGCGCTCCCCCGACTCGATGGCCGAGGACTCGATGGCGAACGAGATGTCGGTGAGCCGGCCGCCGGGCAGCGCCGCCTCGATGCCCGCGAGCATCGACAGCCGGGTCGCCTCGGACAGCTTGTGGTCCGCGGGAGACAGCTCGCCCACGCCGACCGTGACGGCCGAGTCGCCGTGCCAGCCGTCGAGGATCGCGCCGCAGTCGATGGAGATCAGGTCTCCCTCGGCCAGCACCTGCGTCTTGCTGGGGATGCCGTGGACGATCTGGTCGTTCACCGACGCGCAGATGCTCGCCGGGAAGCCGTGGTAGCCCTTGAAGGACGGGACGGCGCCGGCGTCGCGGATGGTCTGCTCGGCGATCTCGTCGAGCTCCCAGGTGGTGACCCCGGGCTTGACCGCGTCCACGACGTTGCGCAGCGCACGTGCCACGACCAGGCCGGAGGCGCGCATGGCCTCCAGCTGGCCGCGGGTCTTGATCTCGATCTTGCTCATGCCTTCACGATCTGTTGCACCTGTGACGACAGCACGGAACCGCTGAAGCAGCCCGCCTGTCACTTCTCGTTCAGCGCGGCGAGCGCACGCTCGCTGATCTCGTCGATCTCGCCGACCGCGTCGATGGAGATGACCTTGTCCGCGTAGTAGCTCAGCAGCGGCGCGGTCTCGTTGCGGTACACCTGCTGGCGGTGCCGGATGACGTCTTCCTTGTCGTCCGTGCGCCCGCGGGCGAGCAGCCGCTCCACCACGACGTCCTCGTCGACCCGGAACTCCAGCACCGCGTCGAGCGAGTGGCCGCCGACGGCCAGGAACTCGCCCAGCTTGTCGGCCTGGGCGACGTTGCGGGGGAACCCGTCGAGCAGGAACCCGTCCGCCGCGTCCGCCTCGGCCAACCGCTTGCGCACCATCTCGTTCGTGATGGAGTCCGGCACGAGAGCGCCCTCGTCGAGGATGCTCTGCACCTCCAGCCCGAGCTCGGTCTGGTTGCTGATGTGTGACCGGAAGAGGTCGCCCGTCGAGATGTGCGGCACGCCGAGCTTGCGGCTCAGAACTTCGGCCTGGGTGCCCTTGCCCGCGCCAGGCGGGCCAACGAGAACGAGTCGCATCTAGCGGAGGAACCCTTCGTAATTGCGCTGCATGAGCTGGCTCTCGATCTGCTTCACGGTGTCGAGGCCGACACCGACCATGATCAGAACCGCGGTACCGCCGAACGGGAAGTTCTGGTTCTGGCCGTCGCCGGTCAGGTCCAGGAACAGGTTCGGCAGGATCGCCACGATGCCGAGGTAGAGCGAACCGGGCAGGGTGATGCGGCCCAGGACGAACTTGAGGTACTCGGCGGTGGGGCGACCCGGGCGGATGCCGGGGATGAAGCCACCGAACTTCTTCATCTCGTCAGCACGCTCGTCCGGGTTGAACGTGATGCCGACGTAGAAGTACGTGAAGAAGACGATGAGCAGGAAGTACGTGGCGATGTGCACCCAGCTCGACTGCTTGACCAGGTAGGTCTGCACGAAGGTCGAGAACCAGTTCTGCTCGGTCGAGGAGCCCTGGGTGAGGCGCACGATCAGGTCCGGCAGGTACAGCAGCGAAGAGGCGAAGATGACCGGGATGACGCCGGCCTGGTTCACCTTGAGGGGAAGGTACGTCGACGTGCCGCCGTACATGCGGCGACCGATCATGCGCTTGGCGTACTGCACCGGAATGCGGCGCTGCGCCTGCTCGACGTAGATGACGCTCGCGATGATGAGAAGGGCTGCCACGACGACGAGCGAGAAGGTCAGGGCGCTCTTGTCGAGGATGTTCTTGCCCTCGGCCGGGATGCGGGCGGCGATACCGGTGAAGATCAGCAACGACATGCCGTTGCCGATGCCCTTCTCGGTGATCAGCTCACCCAGCCACATGATGACCGAGGTACCGGCGGTCATGGTGATGACCAGCACGATGAGGGTGAAGATGCTGTCCTTGTTCGGGATGACGTCCTGGTCGCACTCACCGAACAGCTGCCCGCGCACCGCCAGCGCCACGAGACCGGTCGACTGCAGGATCGCGAGACCGATCGTCAGGTAGCGCGTGTACTGCGTCAGCTTGCCCTGGCCGGCCTGGCCTTCCTTCTTCAACTGCTCGAACCGCGGGATGACCACGGTGAGCAGCTGGATGATGATGCTCGCGGTGATGTAGGGCATGATGCCCAGCGCGAAGACCGACAGGTTGAGCAGTGCGCCACCGCTGAACAGGTTGATCAGCGAGTAGATGCTCTGACTCTCGAGCTGTTCAGCACACGCCCGCACGTTCTTGAAGGACACGCCCGGCGCGGGCATGGTCGCACCAAGCCGGTACACAATGATGATCCCGAGCGTAAACAGGATCTTCTTGCGTAGATCCGGCGTCGCGAGAGCCGAGCGGAATGCGCCGAGCACGCGAACCTCCTGAGCGTTGCCGACCCCCAGGGACCGGCACATGCGGTAGTTGGCAGGCCGAGTCAGGTAGCCACGACCAAGCAACCCGGAGGACATCCGGGTTCAGCCCGCGACTCTAACAGCCCTCCAGTACCACGCCGTACCCAGTGGCCAATCACAGGTTCCAACTCGTTGATCTCTGACCGGATCGCTGGTCCATCCGGGGTATCCACCACCGGGAATCCGTGCTACGAGCAGCACTTTTCGCCAACCGCGAACGTTTGCGAGCCCCTCGAAGTTCCCCGGAAAATCCCCGCAGAGCGAACCCGCAGTCGCACACCAATCGGGACGGGATGGCGGGGCGAGCGGCAGGCAGTCGGGTGGGCGGCGAGCGGGTGGGCGGGCGGCGAGCGGATGGGCGGCAGACGGGGCGGCGGGGCGGACGGCGGCGGGCAAGCGGGCAGACGCGCGGGCGGCAGGCTGCGGGCAGCGGGCAGCGGGCAGCGGGCGGGCATGAAGCCGGCGCCAGCCGCATCACGCGCCCACGCAAGCAGACAACCACGATCGAACAGGCGCCCGCCCGCGCAAGGCAACCACGCACGCAGCCTGGCGTGGCGATGCGAAGCGAGCCGTCTGAACCTCGGCGCGCTGCGAGGCGATAAGCCCCGGCCTCGGCGATCGGGGCTTGACTTTGGGTGCGAGGTGCTACCCCTCGCGGATCGGCCGGGCGCTTTTCAGCCCGGCTTTTAAGGCCGAC